>NZ_DATGWT010000025.1:0-377202 GCF_035299325.1 Lacibacter sp.
GTTTTTATGCTACAAAAACAACTAATCTTTTTATTAACTTCAGGGGGTCAGTTTGCAATGGCCGAAAGGGGTCACATTACTATGGCCAGTGGGGGTCAGTTTAAGCCGGTAGCAGGGGGTCAATTTGAGTGGATTTTCCAACGAAGGTATTGCGATAAGATATTCAGACGGTACTTGGAAACAATTTACTACCTCAAATTCAGGTATGCCTTTTAATCATACGAACTGCGTGCTTTACGACAAAAAAGAAAAAGTATTGTGGATTTCCACAGACAGAGCCGGACTTGTTAGATACGACTTGAAGAATAGTTGGGAAAATTATCACTCTGACAATTCGGAAATCCCAACCTCATATATTTCTACAATGGCTTTTGATAATAATGGAGTTTTATATTTAGCCACAAGACAAGGCTTGGTAAAAATTGAACGGAAGTAGAAATACTACAGGCAACATTGCGTTTTATGCAAGTTGGACATGACTAGCAAACTTCAACCAATTGCAAATCCAGGCTGTGGTTCGGGCGGGACAAAATACTTTCAACTTTAGTTCTTAAATTCAACAATATATTTTCAATCAGCAGCGGTCATCGGCAGACGGAATACTAATTCCCAACCTGCATAAAGCCCTGCCCGTTAGTCGCAATGTTACCTAGAAATTTTAGGGCCAGAACTGAAATTCGAACGTTACGATTTTGAATCACCAATCGACATACGGTTTAACAACAGATATTCGAATGAGCAATTTACTTTCTCTCGGACAATGGCAAGGTTTTTTTCAATACGGGCCTGAATACGGAACAATTATCGAAGGTCAGGAAGCCGAATTTCGGCTTTTCATCGAAGACTATAACGACGGAAAATTCAGCGGACGAATAATTGATTGGGAGGGGCTCGGAGTTGATGGAGAAGTTTCCGAAGTTCATGGATTCATCGATGGAGACTTGATGAGTTTTACAAAACAATATTCCAGGAGTTTTATTATTGACGAGTTTGGAAATACAAGTATTGAAGAAGGCGTACCGGGGCACTCGGTTATATATGAAGGGCACTTCGATAAAGAGACGAATAACTTCTTGGGTAAATGGGAGATTGTGAGGGAAGTAGGCCATACCTCAGAACTGACGCTGGAAGAAGTTTGCTCAGGTAGTTGGCGAATGCGTAGACACGACTGATGCGCCTGACATGGGGATTGGCGTGATGGCGGCTATACGAATATATCCTCATCGATACAACGCTGCTCAGCGACCTATCAATCGGTCGAATATCGCCCAGCTATCGAATACATTTTCATCTTCATAACTTTGATCAGCGACAGAACCGAGCTGGAGTAACACTGAATATCGCCACGTCGCAAAGCCATGGACATCATGTGCAATTTTAAACCAAGCCAATACTCAATGCCCAGTTTAAAACGATGGAGATTAGTTGGTATTATTACACTAACTGTTTTGGGATTTGTGTTGCACTACTTATTTTCCTGGACAAATGAATCAAAACTAATTGGATTATTTGTTCCGGTTAATGAAAGTGTTTGGGAGCATTTAAAATTGGGATATTGGTCGGTTGTGCTTTTTTCTATTGTGGAGCATTTTTTTGTAAGCCGTCGTGTGAATAATTACTACCCTGCTAAAACAATAGGTGTTCTTGTTTTAGAAATGACAATTATCCTGCAATTCTATGGATATACTTTTATTGCACACAAAGATATTTTCCTGATAGATATTTTTTCTTATATCCTTGCTGTTATTTTATGCCAGTATGTTGCTTATACAATTTTCAGGTTGCATCCATTTTCCATACTGGTTAACAGAATAAGCGTTGCTGCATTTATTTCAATAGGAGTATTATTAGGAGTACTCACTTATTATCCACCCCATTTAGCATTATTCAAAGACCCTCATACCGGAACTTACGGAATTGCCAAAGAAAAATAAACATGCACAGAACATGGATTGTGAAAAATACACCTGATCTATGCTACGTGACAGACCGGGTGGACAATATAGATCACCAGCTCCAGCGATGGTTAACGGTACTTATCCCTCATCACTTATTTACCCCATTTCGTACATGATTAATGCCATTTTATACATGCTGTTGCTTTGCCGCAGGTGAATGAAAACTAGTTTTGGCGGGATATAAACTATCATGAATATTTATCTCATCATCGCCTTGCTGTCGTTCAGTCAATTGATAACAGTAAATCAGCTGCATGCGCAAAACAATACTTATCATTATGTGTTAAAGGCAAGGCCATCAGCGGAAGGCTTGTACTTAGATGTATCTTTAAACTATACAGCTGACTCTACACATATCCTGCATCTGCCATCTGATTATTATGGAACCCCTGATCTTCATCAATGGGTGATTAATTTTAAGGGAGTAAATGGAACACAGGTATTAAAAAAGGAAGCTGCCAGCCGTGAAATTATTCCTGACAAGCGCCATGAAGTTCATATTGAATATACCATTAAGTATGACGCTAAAGAACTCGATAAATATGCTTACGCCCCGAATGTTTCTCCTCACTACTTTTACCTGGCGGGTTGCCAATGGATACTGCCCACAAATCTAATTGAGCAAAAAAATACCTATCATATTCAACTGAAATCTGACAAATCTGACTGGGTGTTTTACTCATCATTGGCAGAAAACACAAACGACATCCTGCTCACATGCAGCTTTGAAGAAATAATCTCCGCTGGTTTTGGAGGCAGTGATGCAACGCAGGATAAACATTATTTTCAGTTGAACGGAAAGAAGTTCTCCCTCTTTATACAAGGTGATTATAAGTTTGATAAAAGCCAGGTGTTACAGTCCTTCAAATCGATTATTACCAAGCAGAATAGTTTTTTAACTGATGAGGATTCATCTTTTTATCATATCACTATTCTTCCTAGGTCGGGCTTACTTGCAGGAGCTTCAATACCACACATGTTTTATTGTTTTATTGACAGTAACACCCGCCACCGGGATTTAAATCAACTGGTTTCTCACGAATATTTTCACAATTGGCTACCCAACAAGATGAATCTGAAAACAGCAAAAGGTCAATATGAATTTCAGCGGGAGTGGTTTTCGGAAGGATTTACAGAATATTTCTCCAGGGTATTTTTATATGAAATGGATTTATTAACTCCTGATGAATTTGTTGAAACGTTTAATGCCGACATCGTGAGTATAAAGAATAATCCAAGTGCGGTTCATTCATATGCTGATATTGTTGAATTAGCAGTTAAAAATCAATACGGGGCTGCTCAAAAGAAACTAAGTTATTATCGGGGAGCACTGATTGCTCTGAAATGGGATTATGAACTTAAGCGCAAGGGTTCTGATTTGAAGGAAATGATGTTGTTTCTTTTTGAGAAAGCGAAATCAGCCCAACATATGTTGAACGATTCTGATCTGTTTCAATATGGCCGGCAATACGCCTTGGATTTTGAAAAAGATATCCAGGATTATATCATTAATGGGAATGCCATACCACTGTATGAAACTGCGTTTCCAGGTTATACTTTAGTTAACCGGGAAATCAATTTATTTTATTCCGGTTTTGATGAGCAAAGATCAGCTAAGGAAAAAATAATTCAAGGCGTTGATATAAACGGGCCTGCCTACCGTGCAGGGTTAAGAGATGGAATGCAATATGTATCCAGGCAAAACTCAAACAGGTGGAGCAATAGCTGGTCTAAAGACAAACCTTATACTGTTATCATAAAACAAGATACTTCCGAGATTCCGATTCATTTTTTTCCTGAGGGTAGGGCGGTTACTGTTAACGTGTACACGAAAATGACTAATTGAGTTTTTCCTTAGCATACCAATAGCGGCAAGAAATCAATAGCGAAAATTCGCTACTACTTTTTTCATTCCTTTTCATATTTTAGCTCAAGGTAGTTTTTGTGCGTACATTAAACCTTTTTCTCAGCATCGCTTCCCGCCGGAGACGTTGCGGAATACAGGCAATGAGAAAAACATCTGAACGCAATGTCCTTAAAGAACTCATTGCTGAGAAGCAATAAAAGAAGTGTTGGCTTCTATATTTCCTTCTACTGATCTTTCAAATAAAAACGTATGAAATTTTTGTGCATATTCCTGTTTAATTTTTTTGTTTTTGTAAATGCGTATTCCCAGGAGAAGCCATTGCTTCCCGAACAGGAAAGACTTGCTGTTTTTATTGGTCGCTGGACGGTTGAAGGCAGCGAGGCTACTTACCTGGAAGTTTGTAACAGAATACAAGGAAACCATATTCAATGTGTCTCCGCTTCAAAAGAAAAAAACGGGATCGACAGTTCAGTTAGTTATTTATCTTTTTCACCACTGGAGAAAACCTATGTTTATTATGGTTTGTATCCTTCGGGAAACTCCCGAACGCTTCGGGGCAAATGGGTAACAGACCGTTTTATTTTTGAGGGGCAACGAATACTACCGGAGAAAACCACAAAATGGCGGGTTACCATTAAGCCTGTTGAAAAAGATCTTCATTTTGTTGAAGAAGCATCTGTAGATAATGTTGCCTGGGAGAAAAAAGCCGACTTTATGTATAAGCGTATTCAATAGAACAGCCTTTTTTTCTGTCGGGTAGGTGAGCTCTGCGTAAGACCCCGGGAGGAAAGTGACGTACGCAATAACAGGTGATACCAAAAACCAAAGTCATTTGATATGCAAAATTTATCTACTGAAACTTTACACTGGAATAGTTATAAAAAGATTGCATTTCGTTTCGCCTTTATTTTTTTCATTCTGTTTATTATTTTACTCGATTGGTCTGTTAATCCTGTGTTGTCTTATTTCTACTACGAGAAAGGACTCGCTGTATTTTTAGATGCAATCGTTACATGGACAGGAACACACATCTTCCATGTTAAGAGTACGATCTTATCTCCTTATGACGGACAGCATAACGACCGGACATACATCTATTTGCTTTATTTCATAATGGCAATGGTTGCACTGTCGGGAACAATTATCTGGAGTGTATTAGACAGAAAACGTACAAACTATACAACGCTTTATTATTGGCTCACTGCCATTATCCGTTATTACCTCGCATTTACATTATTCATTTTTGCACTCGAGAAATTTTTTAAAATGCAATTTCCTGACCTTGGTTTTTATACATTGTCAGAGCCTGTTGGGAATTTGTCGCCCATGAGTTTAGCCTGGGCTTTTTTCGGGTATTCTTATGGCTACAATATTTTTATGGGCATTGCTGAAAGTGCTGCATTACTCCTGCTGTTCCGCAGAACAATGACTTTTGGAGCAATCCTTACGTTGGTTGCTCTTGCCAATGTGATGGCGGTAAATTTCAGTTATGATGTTCATGCCAAAATGTACCCCACAGCTTTATTTGTAATGACTTTTTCGCTGCTGATTCCGCATTTAAACAGGTTGTTTAAATTTTTCTTTACCAATCAAACAACTTCACTTCCGGTGATACAAGCTCCGGTGTTTAAAAGGCGGTGGATGAATATTTCAAAATCGGTATTAAAACTTTTATTGATAGGATACTTTATCATTTTTTCGGTGAAGGACTATATTGGATATAAGCATCGAATGGACAGCAGAGAAATAAGCAAAATCAAATCCGGACTTTCCGGAATTTATGATGTTGACACATTTGTTATGAATAAGGATACCTTATCAACTGAAAACCCATTACGCTGGAACCAGATTGTAATGGGAGGTGCACGGGAGAGGATTCGCCTGAAAGGCGACAGCGTAGCGTACATGGATTTATCAGTTGCTGAAAAAGAAATGTTAGTGTACAGAGACAGAACCAACTTAACGTTAAAAGAGCAGGAAATTTACAATGAGCTGGGTTTACAGGAAAGTACATACATAAAGCTGGATTCAATTTTGGCAGCAAGAGAAATAAAAAGCCGGTTTCAGTTTCAGTTGATTGATTCAACAACGCTATTGCTGAGAGGGAAAATTAAAAACGATTCCGTTTTCATTACTGCAAAAAGACGATCGGTTGAACTAAAAGACTTCAGATTGATAAAAAACGGTTTTCATTGGATAACGGAATAGCTAATTGTATCTTCCAGGTATCCACGCCATTTTTTCTCAGCAAGGTTTTCCACAGGGAAGGTTGCTGAGTACTGTAACCACGAGTTCTTCAAAATGCAATGGCTCTTTCAAAAGCCATTGTTGTCAATCAGGCAGTGTTATTAATAAAACAGTTTTGCATAATAAGTAGCAAAGGTTTGCCAGAATGCAGTTTCCCTTAATTGCCAGAGCACTGAGCCAACCAGTAATACAATGAAAACTGTGAGGAATGGTTTGTAGTTGTTCTTTCTATACACATCAACACCCAAAAGAATGCCCACGATTAACAGGTCGAGCAAATCTGTAATGGCTAACGCATCCCAAACGGATAGTCCAAAACTAGCACTCAGTCCACGTCCTACGCCTGGCCCGATGGCCAGAATGCCGGTGGCAATCATATACCGCATATGGGAGTCGGGTGTTTTGCGGGTAATCATGGCCAGTGCCCAGAAAATGGCAAAGGATAAAAAGCCCCGCATATCGAGCACGATAAAACTTCGCATGTTCTCAACGGGCTCGTTTACTTCAAGCCCTCTTGTATAACCTCCACGGCCAATGAGGAAGAGCGAAATGATAATGAGCGGCCCCAACACCCAGGATAGTTTTCCGATAGTACGGTGCAGGGTTGCCCGGCCCGATTGGATGAGTAAAGGCTGTGCAATGAGCAACAGCATCCATGTCATGAGCAACGCCCCGTGAATATGTATGAGTGGAGTTGCATTTTTAAACGTTGGAAACTGGCTGGTGTAGGATTGATAAAATCCCCACTGAATGCCGATTAAAATAAGGAAAATAAAAATGGCTGTGTTGCGATACACGTTGAGCATGGCTGGTTGTTTTGGCGTGGAGAATGGGTAGGTTGAATCTACTTATTTCCTGCAACATCTGCAGGTATTTTATTTTGAGCCACTGCCCGGGTTTGTATCTTCACGAACAGGAATAAAGTTGTTTAGTGGTTCGTGAAGACACGAACCAAGGCCTGGTGAAATGATTACTACTATCAAAATGATTATTAATTTCAAGAATAAACACAAATGAAAAAAATATTCTTATTGTTTTTTGTCGCTATCAGTCTATGCGGAAAAGCACAATCAACTCTTGAGCAGGAAGAGAAGGCTATACTCAAAAAAGTAGAGTTGTTTTTTCAGTCACTTGAAAAACAGGATACGGCATTATACAGAAATCTTTTTATGCCGGAAGCACAAGGCTGGTCAGTACGGGTAAGAAATGATTCAATAATTTACAGAAACTGGTTTAATGCTGATAGAGTAAAAAATTTAATAAACCCTTCTGCAATTGTAAAGGAAAGAAAGCTGAGTTATGAAATAAAAGTTCATCAGCAAATTGCTATGGCATGGGTGCCATATACACTCAGTGTAAGTGGGAAATTTTCTCATTGCGGTGTTGATCTTTTTACCTTTATTAAAACAGACCTTGGCTGGAAGATCAGCAGTTGTTCATTTACAATTGAGCCTAATGGTTGTGATGCATTATTGAGAAAGTAAACAAGGCTGCTCAAATCACAAATAAGAACTAATAAACTGTTATTGGAAGTAAATTCACACCCCTCCGGCGCAAGTGCTCCGCCTCATCGGATCACTTGATGCAGATTGATACGGCCACGAATGTATCGGGGAATCAGCAGCCGAAAAGATGAGCATTGTTGAAAACGGTAAAGCCGGTGATGTTTTAATTCTATAAATTGCTGTATGCAAAAACTATTTTTTACAGCTTTTATGCTTGTGATCAGTTCAGTGTTGTATGCACAGCAAAAGCCCGCTTATGTGTTGTACAATGCAAAAGGAAAGAAAGTAAGTTATGCTGCCATGTTGAAACAGTTGACCAGGCAGGATATTGTATTGATCGGCGAGTATCATAATAATCCCATCAGTCATTGGTTGCAACTGGAAATTACAACCGATGCAAAACAAAAACGCAACCTTGTACTGGGTGCCGAAATGTTTGAACAGGATAACCAGGCAGCACTCGATCAATACCTGCAGGGAAAAATAACAGCCAAAGGGCTCGATTCATCGGCCCGGCTCTGGCCCAATTATAAAACCGATTATGCACCGCTTGTTAATTTTGCAAAAGCAAATAGTCTGGCATTTGTCGCTACCAATATTCCACGCCGGTATGCATCTATGATTTCAAAAGGCGGGTTTGCAACATTGGATACATTGCCTGATGCCGCCAAAAAATGGATGGCTCCTTTGCCCATTGCTTTTGATTCTACACTGGCAGGTTATGAAAACATGATGAGGATGATGGCGGGTCATGGTTCAATGAACATGGTACGGGCGCAGGCATCGAAAGATGCAACCATGGCTTACTTTATTCTCAGTTATTTTGTTCCCGGCAAACTGTTTATCCATTATAACGGAAGTTATCATTCCGATAAACATGATGGCAAAGCCTCTTCCAATTACGACGGAATAGTTTGGTATCTGAAACAGTCACGTGCCGATCTGAAAATTGCAACCGTAACAACGGTATCGCAGAAAAACATTACCAAACTATTGGCCGAACACCGGTACAAAGCTGATTATATTATTTGTGTTGATGAAGATATGACTACGACGTATTGAGGGTTATGACGACCCCGGGGGCACAACGTAAAAATCATTTAAACGCAATCTCCCTTTCAGGAGATATGGCTGAGAAGTAAAAGAAAAAGTTTAAAAAAAGGTTCGTGAGAACAGGAATCAGGGCAGCGGTATTATAAAACAAACTGCAACTTCAGTGAGCATCCGTTGCCCGGCGTACTTGTTACCTGCATTGTTCCGTTACAAATGGCGGCCCTTGTTTGAATATTGAGAAAACCAACACCTCTTTTTTTAAGTGTAGTATCAAACCCAATGCCATCGTCTTCTATTAACAAGGTTAATTCATTGCCCTGCCTTGTGGTTTGTATCATTACATTTTTTGCTTTGGCATATTTTAAAATATTATTCAGTTGCTCCTGTACCGTGCGGTAAATGGTTAGCTGAACTACCTGTGGCAGGTTGGTATAATCGGTGCTGTGATATTGTTTAATAAAACGGATACCGGTTTCGTTTTCGATGTGTGATACCACCTGTTCAATACTGTCACTTAAATTGGTTATATCGAAGCTCGGCGGTATTAATGAATGACAGAGTAAACGTATTTCCTGAATGGCTTTGCCTATTAACTCATCGGCTTGCTGTATTGTTTCCGGCGACATTGTTCTTTTCGAAACGCCAAAATATAATCTTGCTGAAGCCAGTATCTGGTTTACATTATCGTGCAGTTCACGACCAATGTATTCTTTTTCGTTTTCCTGTGCAGTAATAACAGCGTTGGTAATTTCTTTTTCTTTTTGCCTGCGTTCTTCTTCCAGTTTCAGTTCCAGCATTTTTTTCTCCGTAACATCAATGGCAATGGCAAGTATGGCAATACGGTTTTTGTAGATTATTTTTTGCGATGAGACCTGCATGTAAATAAGCCTGCCATCTTTTGTTTTATGTTTCCATAAACGGATTACATGCAGTTGTTCTGTTTCCCGCACTTTTTTTGCAAATGCAATAATGGTTGGTACTTCTTCCTTCGGGCGGATATCTTTAATGGTGATTACCTCCAGTTCCGAACGTGAATAGCCATATACATCCAGAAATGTTTCATTTACTTCTGCAAAACTGAAATCATCCACATTCCAGATAAAAATAGGGGCGGGGTTGTTATCAAACAGATACCGATACTGTTCTTCTGAACGTATTAAAGCTTCGTCGGCTTTTTTCTGTGTGGTAATGTCGGTTTGAATTGAAAAGTATTGCTGCAGATTTCCCTGTTCATCAAAGATGGGCTGTACCTGCAAATGTGTCCAGTAAGCTTCACCGCTTTTGTTATAATTGATCAGATCCGTTTCAAAATTTATACGCTTGCGTAATTGCGAACGCATATAGGCCAGCTGTGCAGTATCGGTATCTTTTCCCTGCAAAAAATCACCGGGTTTTCTGCCTTTTACTTCTTCTAATGTATAACCGCTGATGCGTTCAAACGCTTCGTTTACCCATTCTATACGTTGGTTTTTATCGGTAATAACAACACCGTTTTGAGTTTCACGTGCAATCCTTGATAATTTTTCAAGCTCGCTGTTAATCTCTTTTTGCCGTGTAATATCCTGTGTAGATCCTATGATACGAATGGGAATGCCTTCTTTGTTACGCAGAATATAACCTCTGTCAGACAAATGAATGTACCTGTCTTCGCCATTTAAAAAACGGAATTCAATTTCAAAAACATGTTGTGTTGTATCTGCCTGTACTTTTTCCAGTAAGCTTTGTAAGCGTGGTAAATCTTCGGGATGAATACGGCTGAACCAGAAATCGCCTGTACCATCTTTCAAGTATGCCGGAAATTTCAACATACGGCAAAACTGCTCTTCGTTACGGTAAACCGTGTTGTTTACAATATCCCAATCCCACACCATATCGTTAGTAGCTTTTGCTACCAGGTTAAAACGCTCATTGCTCAACTCTACTTTCTGCAGGTTCTCTTTCATTTGTGTAATGTCTTCGATCATACACAAATGCCTTGGGTTCTCCTGTTCCTTATGTTCAATAGGTACAATCGACATTTGAATCCATACAAAGGAACCATCGGGTTTTATATACCGCTTCTGCATGGTAAAGCCCGGAATTTCTTTCCTGTTCAACAGGCGCATATTTTCCAGATCGGCCTCCACATCATCGGGGTGTGTAATCGACATCCAGTCGATCGTTTTCAGTTCATCAGTTGTTCTGCCGGCAATGGATGCAAACTTTTCGTTTACATTTAAAATATTACCGTTGTACGAATCGATCAATGCAATACCAAGCGGTGCCTGTTCAAACATAATACGAAACCGTTCCTGGCTTTCGTCAATTGCTTTCTGAGCCCGTTTGGCATAAGTAATATCTCTGCCATAACACGCAATACCAATTACCTGTTTTGCTGTATTTAAAATAGGATTGATGGTGGTTTCCGACCAACGATCGGCTACTCCCATCATGGCAGGTACATGCAATTCAAAACTAAAGCGCTCACCGCTAAGACCACGATCGTACATTTTTTTCCAGAAGGCAAGATGATCGGGCGGGAAAACCGTTTCTTTCAATAAGTATTCGCCTGTTTTTACTTTCACGTTGGTGTACTCACGCATCCGTTCAATAAACGATTGATTAGCGGTTACCAATGAATAGTTGGTATCTACACTCCAGATAAGATCGTTGGTGGCATTGATGAGTGCCTGCTGATTATAGTGCTCAAATTCTTTTTCACGACGTACATTCATTTCACGGGTAATATCAATCGATACGGTAATAATACCTGAAGGATTACCTTCATCGTCTTTTATTGATGAATACACATTGTATATATCATACAAAAGGCCTTGCTGCGTTTTTATTTTCAGCTCTTCTGCAAAACCCTGTTTTTGTTGCAACAAGGCAGCCAGCTCATTGATGGATCGCTTGCTTTCTCCATCAGACAGCAATTGCGTAATGGATTTTTGCTTCAGGTCGGCTTTACTCCATCCATATAGGTTTTCTGCAAAACGGTTGCTGTAGAAAATATTGCCTTCCAGGTCTGCCGCCAGTACAGCCTGCTCAACATTGTCGAGCAGATTTGTTTGCAGGCGGATGAATTCTTTTGTTTTCAGTTCTTCAGTAATATCTCTGCTTACACCAATGATGCCGGCTATTTGTCCCTGCCTGTCGTAAAAAGGGGAGTCGTGTACCTGTGCAAGAAACTGTTGCCCGTTTTTATGTTTTACACTGTATTGCCCGGCCCACGATTGCCCACGTTTTAACTGTTCCATAATCGTCATGCCTTCAGTAAAGGACAGATCGGTGGGGATGAGCATCATTACATTTTTACCCATCACTTCATCACGGCTCCAGCCGTATAATGCAGCTGCATAACTGTTCCAGTAAATGATGATGCCTTCAAGATCGGTGACAATAATTGCCTGTTGAATAAGATCGGGAATGAGCGACTGAATAAAACCCGCATCAGTTGTATTGCCAGCCATCGTAGCTTTTTTCAGTGCCGGTTCATGTTGCAAAGATTCAGTGAACGGATTATGAGCTTGCTGCGGGCTGCAGTCTTGGATTGTAGCTTCGGGTACACGATCGGCACTATGTATCTGTTCGGGTTCCATTTTGTGGATTTGGTTTTGTATTCAAGCCGGCCAGATGTTTTCATAGCACATTAAAAGTTACGGCAATAAAACAGCAATTTGTAAAATATTATTTTGGGAGGTTGTAGTATAATGTCGGTTTTTCCGTCGTCGTTAGGGGCCTGGTGCAACCGCCCCCCCGGAAGCTAAGATATATAAATGTCATTTGTTCAATCTTCGTCTTCATTTTTTTTCACGATGAGAAACAAGTTTGAAATAAGTTTTTGTGAGTAAACTAACCAAGGCATAGAATCTTTCAGGTAAAATATTTTCATCATCTTCGATCCGCAAAAAAACAATTCATATGCTTCGTGCAACATTCTTTCTGCTGGTGGTTTTACAGGTTACGATCGTTAAAGCGTTTGCAGCTGAAACAGATACACTGAAGCTTGATGTGGTAAGTGAGGGGTATAAACTTGATGTAGTGTTGCTGAAAAAAGCAACTGCAGTAAAAGAAGTTCCCGTCATTATTTTCCTGGTGGGTTCAGCCGGAAATTCATCGCACAAAACAAACTATAAGGACTTTGCAGCATTCTTTTTTGAACAATCGTTTTTGCAGAACGGTTTTGCCGTTGTTTATTTTGATAAGCGTGGTGTTGGCGCATCAGAAGGCAAGTGGTATGAAACTACATTTGAGCAACGGGCATTGGATGCAAAAAATGTTGCACTGGCAGTGAAAGAATTAAAGTTTACAAATAAAGAGAAGTTGTTTGTGGTAGGGCATAGCCAGGGTGGTTGGATAGTGCAGCTGGCATTGGCAAATTATCCTGATGTGTTTGCAGGAGGTATCAGTATGGCTGGTCCTGTATTTAGTGTAAAGAAGCAACTTGTAAACGACTATCAAAGTAAATATATCTGTAACAAAGGTTTCGGCGAGAGTAAAGCTTACCAAAAGGCTGTAACCAAAACCAAACGTATTCTTTTTTTCAGTTCAGTATTTGGAAATAGAGGCAACCTCAAACAACTGAAACTTATCAAACGATTTGAACCACAGCCGTATTTGCTGACAATCCGTAAACCGTTACTGTTGTTATTTGCTGAAAACGACGAGCTGGTAAATATTGATTGGTGTATGCAGGAACTTCAACAGATCTTTCCGGACGGCAGGCCCCCTGTTATAGAAACGTATAAAGCAGCAGGCGAAACACACTCCTTTAAACTTGCACCCAAGTGTTATAAAGGCGAGCGGGTGACAAGATTCTATTCGGAAAACACCAGGAAAAAGATCTACGATTGGGTGGTGACAGTTGGAGTTCTTTAGCTGTTAACATCTGTCGCTAATTTCAATGCAGCAAATTGTTTTAAAACAAATAGTGGCAAAACGCAGATATAGAGAACTTCTAAAGTAAAAATTTATAAGTCCTGATATTCGCTGCGTAAACCTCCGGGCGGACAGAAAACACCGTTACGGCAAAAAAAGTTTGCTGATTAATCGTGTTTTTATATCAGCTCGCCATTGATCCATTGAATTTCACCGTTTGTATGTGTGGTGCAACGATTCTGATTTAACGTAAGTCAACCTTGCAAACGTAAATCGTATGAAAAATATTCTTTTGTTTTCTGTATTCTTATTGTTGCTTGCAGGCTGTAAAAAACAAGATAGAGGAAATGATAAAAACAGTTGCCCGCCTGAACTTGTTGGTCAATGGGTAAGAGGTGAGTTTGCAATGGCCAACTTTGCGAGTTACGAGGGTACAACAATTGTTGATGCATCACTTACTACCGGTGCACTCGAGTTTTTTGCAAACGGAAAAGTAAACGCTTACAGCGTTTCGTTTCCAACCAATGCTCAAAGTGGTTGTAATCCACAGGTACTGTCACTTTACAAAGGCAGTGCTAATTATCCTGTTGCCGGCAAACTATTGATGCAATTTACAGGTGGCAGCGAACGTAAGTTTTACCAGCAATGCCCGGGTAAAATCAATACAGAGCGTACACTTACTGCAATTGATTTTAACGGTGCACTCACCTGTTACTGGTCGGTTGAAACAATTGGCAGTGAAACACTCCTGGGCATTCGTTATGATTTGCCGGATAATCCAAAAATCTATTTCAAAAAAACCAGTTGGTGATTATTATCTGCACAGCGTTTTACTAACAGTTTTTGTGTTGATTCCCGGTTGTGTAAAAATGCAAATACTAATATATTGTTTCCGAACATGAATACTGTCGCATAAATTTTATAACCTGGCAAATCAACATCATCTCAACTCAATATCCTTTTCAGGGAGCATACAGGTTAGCAGGAATTCAGGCGCTGCACTCTCCGGCAATCTGCGAAAGAAGGACCTGTCATCATTTTATTATTTTTGTACAACCATCAACATGATCGTTGTAATAATTAATTTACATGATGCTGATTTAATTTTTTATGAGCAAGCTGATTGAACAAGTTTGGGTTGACTTACACGAAGAACTGCGAAAATTTATTTTCAGTAAGGTGAAAGATATGAGTACCAGCGAAGATATTCTGCAAGACGTATTTGTGAAAATTCAGTTGAATATCCATACACTTTCCAATCATTCAAAACTTACATCCTGGGTATATCAAATAACACGCAACACCGTAGCTGATTATTACCGGCGGCATAAAGCATTGCCAGGCATGTCTTATTGCGAATTAGCTGAAGAAGAAACGGAAGAGCCGCTTTATCAACGACTGAGTAATTGTGTCAATCAAAAGATACAGAAACTCCCCAAAAAATATAAGCAGGTATTGCTGCTTGCTTATCATCAAGACTATTCGCAAATAGGATTGGCAGAAAAACTTAACCTGTCGTATTCGGGTGCAAAAACCAGGGTGCAGCGGGGCAGAGAAAAACTAAAAAACCTGATCCGGGGCTGCAAAAATGTACAAATGAACGGAAAAGGTGAATTAGCAGGGTATACAAGCGGCCTGCTGTAAACCTGCGTCTTTTTTCCGGGTGCTGCGTCTATGGGTTGTCAATCTTATTAACAACCTGAATTACATTTTCAAATGGAACAAGTTCGAAAAATAGACGTCCACATTCTAAGTGCTTTTGTACACAACGGAGAAGGAGGCAACCCGGCTGGGGTGGTGCTCAATGCAGATGATCTTTCTAATGAACAAAAATCAGCAATTGCATCAAAAGTTGGTTTGTCCGAAACAGCTTTTGTATCGGCATCAAGAACAGCAGATTTTAAACTTGATTTTTTTACACCAACCAGGCAAATTGCACATTGCGGTCATGCTACCATTGCAACGTTTTCCTATCTGTCTCAATCCGGTTTTATTAAACGTAATTTTTCATCGAAGGAAACCATAGATGGAATAAGAGATATTCTTATACAGGGTGATCTTGCTTATATGGAGCAGAAAGCACCTACCTATATTTCAATCGACGACCGGAAGCAGCAACTGGTGCAGTCATTGGGATTAGCTGCAAAAGATATACCCGGTAATGCAGCTTTAACTATTGTAAATACAGGTAATTCTTTTGCACTTATTCCGGTTGCAGACCAAAGTGTTTTGGAAAAGATTACCCCTGACTTTGATCTTATTCATCAACTAAGCGAGGAGTTCGATTTAATTGGTTACTATGTTTTTTCTACCGAAACAAACGAACCTGCCAGAGACGCAACCACGAGAATGTTTGCTCCACGTTATGGAATAATGGAAGAGTCTGGAACAGGAATGGCAGCGGGACCTCTTGCCTGCTATTTGCATGATGTACTTGGTATAAAAAAAGAACGATTCATGATTGAACAGGGATTGTTTATGCATCCGGCTTCTCCTAGTTTAATTATTGCAGAGCTGTTAGTGAACAATGGGGTAATTGTAAAAGTAATGGCTGGAGGAAAAGGATTGTTGTTGAAAAAAATCACTGTTGAAATCTGAAAACTATTTTAGAATACCCGGTAAGGACAGGTGGTGTCAGGTGTGTATTGAAGCCTGTTTCTAATTGTTTTATTTTTGAAGTAAAGCAGCAGTTTGTTTTGCTAATGATCAAACTAACTGTTTGCGTTTTCATGCTATCAAAAAAATATTACAGATGAAAAATGTACTATTTGTATTATTTATGCTCGTGTTTTTATACACACAATCAAAAGCACAGGTTTCTGAAAAATATGTTCAATTGGTAAAAGAAGCCTGGAGTCTTTATACGTCAAAGCAATATCTGAAATCGGCCCAGATGTATTCAGAGGCGTTTACTGTGGAGGGAGGTATTGAAAGTGTAAGCGATCGTTACAACGCTGCGTGTTCCTGGGCTTTAGCTAATCTGCCTGACTCTGCTTTTGCTCAGTTATTTCAAATAGCACAAAACGGTCAATACAGCAACCTGTCCCACCTTAAAACCGACAATGATCTTTCGGTGTTGCACACAGACGAACGATGGAATAAGTTAATTGAACTTGTGAAAGCGAATAAAGAAAAGGCCGAAGCCCATCTCGATAAACCACTTGTTGCACTTCTTGACTCGATATATGAGGAAGATCAAAAATATCGTCAACAATTAGCAGCGATTGAAGAAAAATATGGTTGGGAATCGGAAGAAATGAAATCGCTTTGGAAAATCATTCACGAAAAAGATTCGCTCAATCAGCAAAATGTAAAAAAGATTCTTGATGAGCGGGGCTGGCTTGGACCAGATGTGATCGGTCATCAGGGAAACCAAACGCTGTTTCTTGTCATTCAGCACGCAGAAATTGAGACCCAGGAAAAATATTTACCAATGATGCGGGTTGCTGTAAAAAAAGGAAACGCAAAAGCGGCCAGTTTAGCATTGCTGGAAGACAGGGTTGCCTTACGCAAAGGTAACATGCAGATTTATGGCAGTCAGGTAGGTCGTGATCAGGAAACGGGTGAATATTATGTCTTACCATTAGCGGATCCAGACAATGTTGATAAGCGGAGGGCAGAAGTTGGGCTTGAACCACTTCAAAGCTATCTTTCGAACTGGGGACTTACCTGGAATGTAGAAAACTATAAGAAGAAACTACCGGAGTACATTGCGAAACAAAAAGGTTAAGATGTAGCTTGCAATTTTCGAGCTTACTGTAACCGACCCGGCGTTTTCTTTTTTAAACTTGTAGCTATAATTTTTCTCGCCCTTGCATGAAACGCTGCTGTTTCAAAATCCCATCGTTCTTCAATAACAGTTATGATCTCGGGTAATATCTCCGGGTATTCTTTTGCCAGCTGTTCAAGTATGGTTAAGGAGAATGCTTTTACCGCTGCTTTCTCTTGTACATCGCAGATGAACGAAAAACAAGCATCCATTACATCGCCTTTCAATGCTTCAGGTATGGTAATGTATTGGAGCAGTCTTGTAATATTTCTACGCACTGCATTATGCAAACCGGGCTTTCGTAACAGTGAAACAAACACCGGTAAATGTTTCTTCAGCAACTGTGGTTGTGTTTCGGCAATAGATCCAATGGGCCATGCTGCCCGTTGCACCACACGATATTCATCGGTAAGAAATAATTTCACCAGTTCATCAAATCGTTTTTGTGAACTGCCGATCCAATCAATGATCTTGTTGGTTTGTTCTTTGGAATGTTTGGCCAGTATTTCTTCACGGAGATTCAAGTGCTGAGCTAAGAGATTAAAGAGGGGGAAAAGTAAAAAAGTAGAAAAGTTAAAAGGGTTAAGAGCAAAGAGTTAAGAGGTTTCTTTCAGTTTGTGTAGTTCGGCTAAGCAGGCGATTACTTCATTACTGTCAACAGTAACCGAAGTTAATGCTTCATTCATTTGTTCATTGATGTATTGCATGCCTGTGGCAACGTTTGTACGTGCTGATGTATGAAACTCTACTGCACCCGTAAACTGTGCAAGCTCTGCTAGATTGTTATGACGCACACCACTGCCGGGCATAATAATGATGCGTTCATCGGCTGCTGCAACCAATTGTTTCAGTAAATGTTTACCTCCCGTAACGTTTGGCATTAAACCCGATGTGAGCACACGTTCGCAACCAATATCGATTAAGGTATCCAATGCTTCCAATGCATCACGCACACGATCAAATGCACGGTGAAAGGTTACACCCATAGGGTAGGCAAGATCAACTAATGCGGAAGTACGGGCTTTGTCAACAGTTCCATCTGCATTTAATAAACCAAACACTACGCCATCGCATCCGAGCTGTTTACAATATTTAATATCTTCTTTCATTGCATCAAATTCGTCAGCAGAATAAAGAAAATCTCCACCACGTGGACGGATCATCGTATATAATTCAATTGATGCAAGTTCTCTTGCTTTCTTAATAAATCCATAGGAGGGTGTAGTGCCGCCTTCGCCGGGGTTATCGCATAATTCAATACGATGTGCACCTGCCTGTTGAATAAGTGAACATGATTCAATGCTGAAGGCAATTACTTCGAGTTTATACATCGTTTAATGTTGAATGTTTCATGTTTTACGTTGCCATGCTGACAAGTTGAGGATTGGTACTAAGCTCAAAATTTAATGAACACTAAACCTTGAACGTAAAACTTTAAACTTTTATTAAAACCAACTTTTTACATCAAGTGCTTGTTCCATTTTGTTATTACGAACAGCCATAGAGAATTTTTTCATCACCGAAAAACCTCCAAACTCACCTTTCTTATTAATGGCAATAAATCCACCCTGCACATTTTTTGCTTTGTCGCCATTGTTTTTTACAATACGTCGCACTGCTTCTTTGCAGGCTTCTTCAGGACTTGCACCGTGCCGCATCATTTCAACAATAGTATGTGCGCCACATACTTTTACAATTTCCTCACCAATACCTGTGCAGGTGGCGGCGCCTACTTCGTTATCAACAAACAGACCTGCACCAATAATGGGGGAATCACCCACACGGCCTCGCATTTTAAACGCCATGCCGCTTGTGCTGCAGGCACCGCTCAGGTTTCCTTTTGCATCAATGGCAATCATACCAATGGTATCGTGGTTCAATACTTCCGAAGGCCAGTTGTATAACATGGCTTCGTCATTGTTTTTCTCCCGTTCAATTTTTTCTTCAAGATCTTTCATGGTACGCATGGGATCATACTTGGAAGTTTTCAACCACTCTTTCCATGCTTTTTCTGCTTCCGGTGTAAGCAGGTTCATTCGTTCAAAACCTTTACTTAAGGCAAATTGCAAAGCACCTTCACCTACAAATTGCACATGAGGTGTTTGTTCCATTACCAGCCTTGCCACTTTAACCGGGTGCAAAATATCTTCGAGCCCCATTACAGAGCCGCATTGTCCTTTTTCGTCCATTACGCAGGCATCAACCGTTACTCGGCCATCACGATCGGGCAGTCCGCCATAACCCACACTTGTATCAGTTGGGTCGGCTTCAGGGATCATAACGCCGGCTTCTACCGCATCGAGGGCACGCCCGCCTTTACTTAATACTTCCCATGCTGCTTTATTGGCTTTCATATTTGGAGACCATGTACTAAGCACCACAGGCCCTTCGAACTGCGAATCGGCACCCAAACAGCTTTGGCTTGATAATAAGGCAGTTGAGAGTCCGGTCAACTGTATAAATTTTCTTCTGTCGAGCATTGGATGATATGTTAATGAGCGGTGAATGTATGATGATTTTAAAATTTTCCAAGCGTTCAATTAAACCTTCTTTACGGTCTGCGGTCTGTAAATACGTATCTGAAAACAAAATAAAAAACTTAAAAATCACCACATGAAGAAGCTTATCATTTTATCCGTAGTTGCAATGGCAGCCTTTATTCTTTCAATTAATGAATCAGCTGCACAAACCAGGCGCAAGCTTGACCGAAAAGAAAACCGTGTTGACCGTCGTGAAGACGTTCGTGACCGCAAGGAAGATGTGCGTGACCGACGTGAAGATGTAAAAGACCGCAGAGAAGACATTCGTGATCGCAGAGAAGATGTACGGGATGCGAAACATAACGGTGGCCGCAGAGATCTTATAGAAGATGTTCGTGACCGTCGTGAAGATGTAAGAGACCGTAAAGAGGATGTACGTGATCGTCGTGAAGATGTAAAAGATCGCAAAGAAGACGTACGTGACCGTAAGGAAGATCGCAGAGACCGTAAGCGTGGCCGTTTCTAATCATATAAAACCCTATGCTAGTGAACTCTTCCCATACCCGGGGTAACATGAACATGTTACCCTTTTTTTATTTCGTCGGTACCGAAGGTCAGACGGAATAAAAAAATCATTGCTAATCCGTCAGACGAGGGCGTCAGACGGATCAATGAATCCTGTCGCCCCGTATCTCCATTCGTTGCATTAACTCTTTCTCAAACGCCAGCCATTCTTTCCAGCGGTCACGCACTTTCTTTTTAGGAAGATAATGTTCGGCCATAGTAATAAACAAGGTATAATGCCCCGCTTCGCTTTCCATGAATTTGCGGTAGAATTTGCGGAGATAAGCATCGTTCAATCCTTCGCTCAGGCGTTTAAAGCGTTCGCAGCTGCGGGCTTCAATCAACGCCATCGTTAATAATTCATCAAGGAAACGATCATCCACATGTCCGCCTTTTTTCTGAAAGGTCAACAACTCATTTACATAAATATCTTTTCGTTGACGGCCGAGTTTTAATCCACGTTTATGCAGCTCCGCAAGTACGGCACGGAAATGTCCCCATTCTTCGGTTACAATAGGAGCCAGCTCGGTTATGAGTAATTCATATTGGCTGTAACGTTGAATAAGTGTGATGCAGGTGGTGGCAGCTTTTTGTTCGCAATAAGCATGGTCGGTTAAAATATCTTCCAATGAAATGGCTGTAAGATCAACCCATCGTGGATCGCTGGGTAATTGCAGGCCAAGTATATTTTTTACATCAATTGTTTCTTTCTCCATAATGTAAAAATAAAGCTCTCTTCAGGAAGAGAGCTTACTTACTTTAAAAAACCTGCGAATGAAGAGATGTTTATCATAGGTCTGCAACAGACCACGATTAAAAATGAAAGGTGTATTGGTTAGCTGATTGCTGCATCAAAGTGAGCGATTATTTTTAATATGAACAATACCCCAAAGCGGGTATATCCAACATCTTTTTGTTAAGCAATCATGCAACTGCCGGCTGAGATGATTCTACGAAACGGTCGATTATTATTTTATCATGAATTCTCCTGATGTTGGTTTTATAATTAACAATTAATCCTTATTGTTATCAACTAGCTGTTGTGTACATGCTTTTTTTAGCTAATTTTCGTTTTTATACCCCCACTGACTATGCGATTAATTCCATTCCTGCTTGCCACAGCCGTAACCGTTAGTCTGGTGATTGTGCTTAACACAAGAATAGGCCCTGCACCGGCACTCGGAAAATTTTTAAGTCCGCAACACGGTTTTTGGCAGAATGCTGAAAATGCAACACAAAGTTTTACAGAAGAACTCAGCTTTCCGCAACTCATTGGCACTGCAAATGTTTATTTCGATGAACGGTTGGTGCCGCATGTGGTGGCAGAGAACGATGCCGATGCTTATTTTATACAGGGCTATCTGCATGCGAAATTCCGTTTGTGGCAAATGGAATTTTCAACACATGCCGCCGCAGGACGTATCAGTGAAGTGATTGGTGAGCGTGCTGTGAATTTTGATAAAGAGCAACGCCGCATCGGGATGGTATTTGCAGCGGAAAATATGTTGAAGGAGATGGAGGCAAACGAATTCACCAAACTCTCAGTTGACAATTATACAAAAGGTGTGAATGCTTACATTGAATCGCTCTCTGAAAGCGCCATGCCGATCGAATATAAAATACTTGGCTATCAACCTGAGAAATGGAATAATCTCAAGACAGCACTCTTCATCAAACAAATGACCAAGACGCTTGCTTTCTCGGTTGATGATCTTCCATTAACAGCTTTGCGAAAAGTATTCAGTGACGATCAGATCGAAATTCTTTTTCCGCAATTACAGGATTCATTAGATCCGATTGTTCCAAAAGGAACAGTGTTTGATCCGCCTGCCGCAACTGCTGTAGCTCCTGCAAGTGTTGATTCGTTATACTTGCTGAAAAAAGATTCAGCATTGAAAGTGGCAATGGTTGATCAGCCATCAAAAGATAATGGCAGCAACAACTGGGCGGTGAGTGGAACAAAAACAAAAAGTGGCGCACCTATTCTTTGTAACGATCCACATCTTGAATTAAGCTTGCCTGCTATCTGGTATGAGATGCAGATCACCACAAAAAATATGAATGCTTACGGTGTATCGTTCCCCGGTATTCCGGGTGTGGTGATTGGTTTTAACGACAGCATTGCTTTCGGTTTTACCAATGCCGGAAGAGATGTGCGTGATTTTTACGAGATCAAATTTAAAGATGAAACCAAGAAACAATATTGGTTCAATAACGAATGGCAAACCGCACCGCAACGTGTGGAAGAAATAAAAATAAAAGGAAAGCCTTCAGTATTTGATACGGTTGCCTATACAGTGTTTGGCCCCGTTACTTATGATGAAAATTTTTCAACCCCTCTCACAAATAAGAAAGCAATTGCTACACGTTGGATTGCTCACGATCCAAGTAACGAATTGTTGATGTGGCATTACCTCGACCGTGCAAAGAATTACGAAGATTATTACAATGCCATTAAGTACTTTACCGTGCCCGCTCAGAACATGATCTTCGCCAGCAAGCGTGGAGATATTGCTATTTGGCAGCAGGGACATTTCCCGTTGCGTTGGAACAGGCAAGGCTTGTATGTAATGCCGGGTGAAGACAGCAGTTATATGTGGCAGGGAATTATACCTATTGCTGAAAATCCGCACCAGGTAAATCCGGAGCGTGGTTTTGTAAGCAGTGCCAATCAGCGGCCGGTTGATGGAACTTATCCTTATTTTATTCCGGGTGGTTATGATGTATATCGTGGTGTGGAGATCAACCGTCGTTTAACCAGCATGAGCAATATTACGCCGCAGGATATGCAACGTTTACAAAATGTAAATTATAATCCATTGGCCGAAGTGGTAACAAAGCTGATGATGAAATATACTAACGAAGCTGATCTTGGTGCAGATGAAAAACGTTTTTTCACTATGATCAAAACATGGGATCTGCAGAACAATGCCAATTCAAAAGCTGCCACTGTTTTCCAGGTTTGGTACGATAGTCTTGAGCGGAGTGTGTGGTATGATGAATTAACACAGCAGGATTCGGTTATAAGTGTATGGCCTTTTGAAAACACTTTAGCTGATGCATTAACAAGAGATTCCTTGTTTTCATTCATTGATGACATCACTACTCCGGGAACTGAAACAATATTCCAGGTGTTTGCATCATCCTTAAAAAAGGCAACTGCTGAATTGTTGCAAATGGAAAAAGAAAACAAACTGGATTGGGCGGTGCATAAAAACACAACGGTTTATCATATTCTAAAAGATGCAGTAATGCCTTTTGCAAGAAAGGGTTTGCAGACAGGTGGTGGTAAACACATCATCAATGCAACGCAACACAGTCATGGCCCCAGCTGGCGCATGGTTGTACATCTCACCAATGAAACGGAAGCATATGTTGTTTATCCCGGCGGTCAAAGTGGAAACCCTGGCAGTAAGTATTACGATCAGTTTATTGATAAATGGGCTGCCGGTCAGTATTACAAAGCTTGGGTGATGAAGAAAGGAGAGGAGAAGGATGAAAAAGTGAAATGGACAATGACGTTTAAAAAAGCATAATTCGTAACACAGCCGTCTGGCGCCATCGTCTGACGGCTAGAAATAATATCGAACATGAAACTTTTAGTTGCCTTTATACTTACAGCTTTATTAAGTTACGCTGCCGGATTTTATTTACCCTGGTGGAGTATTGCTATTGCTTCATTTGTTGTTGCTGTTGTAATTCCGCAGAAACCGTTTAAAGCATTTCTGGCTGGCTTTCTTTCGTTGTTTTTTATGTGGATCATTCTTGCCTTGTACATCGATATGGGCAACCAGCATATTCTCTCAATGAAGATCGCTGAACTGTTGTTCAAATCACATTCGCATGCGCTCATAATGAGCGTTACAGGTTTGGTGGCAGGATTGGTTGGGGGCTTTGCAGCATTGAGCGGCTCTTACCTTCGGCAAAGTAAACCAGGTACCGTTCAATAAGTAGTGCTGACAGGCATTGAATTGATAAAGTCAATAGGAAAATAAACCTGCTGACCGTTACACATTATCATTACTTTTTTACATAATTCACACCGCTACAAGAATTAGTTTTTTGCTAACAGCAGCAGAAGTATTTTCGTGCAACATGCGCTCCTTATTTCTCTTTCTTTTTAGTGTTTGCAGTTCCGTTTCATTATGGGCGGCAAAGGTTACCGGAACTGTTACCAATCAAAACGGCGAACCGCTTCCTTATTCATCCATTACAGTGAAAGGATCAAAAGATGCAGCTTCTGCAAACAGTGAAGGTGTTTATTTTTTGCAATTGCCTGCAGGTACTTACACCATCATTTGCCGGCATGTCGGGTTTGAGCGGCAGGAAAAAACAATCAGCATCAAAGAAGATGAAGTGCAATTGGATTTTGTTTTGAAAGAACAATCTGTAAGCCTTAGCGAAGTGGTAGTAAAAGCAGGTGCAGAAGATCCGGCCTATGCCATCATCCGTAAAGCAATTCAAAAGCGAAAGGAGCATCTCACTGAAATTAAAAGTTACGAGTGTGAAGTGTACAGCAAAGGCACCATGAGTTTGCGTGATTTTCCTAAAACCTTTATGGGGCAGAAAGTAGATTTTGAAGATGGTGATACCAGCAAACGCAAAATGCTTTATCTCTCAGAAACGGTTTCGAAACTTTCGGTAGATGAACCAGATAAAGTTAAGGTGGACGTACTTAGCACAAGAGTGAGCGGCCAGCGTGATGGTTTTGGTTTTGCAGGAGCACGTTTCTTTTCGTTTTATGATAACAATGTACAGATCAGCAATTCGCTCAACCCAAGAGGATTTATTTCACCGATTGCAGAGAATGCGTTGTATTTCTATAAGTACAAATATGAAGGAGCATTCAGTGAAGATGGGCAACTTATCAACAAGATAAAAGTTATTGCTAAACGTGGATACGAGCCATGCTTTACCGGTTACATCAATATTGTGGAAGATGAATGGCGCATACACAGCCTAGAGCTGATGCTCACCAAACAAAGCCAGATGAATTTTGCTGATACATTACGTATTGAACAACTCTATCAAAAAATTGCTGTGCAACATTGGGTAGTGCAAAGCCAGATATTATATCCTGCTGTAAAGTTTTTTGGCTTTGATGCATATGGGAGTTTTGCCAATGTTTATCGCAACTTTAATACAGAACCTGTGTTCAGCAAAAACTATTTTGATAACACCATTCTTAAATACGAAAAGGGGAGTAATAAAAAACCGATCGAGTATTGGGACAGCATACGTCCGCTTGCGTTGACAAAAGAAGAACAAGTTGATTATGTAAAGAAAGACAGTCTTGAGCAATTGCGTGAAAACCCTGCTTATCTCGATTCGTTGAACAAGGTCAGTAATAAAATTAAGGTGAGCAATATTTTAATCACCGGCAAAACCATCAACAGACAAAGTAAACAACTCAGTTACAATTTTCCTTCCTTGTTACAGGCATCGAGTTTTAATACGGTCGAAGGATTTGTGTTAGATGTGCCTGTTACTATCCGCAAAGAGTATACTGATCGGCGTAACCTCAACATCACACCCAATGTGCGTTACGGTTTTAACACAAAGCAATTTTATGCATGGGGAACTGTACGCTATAACTTCGGCTCACGTTTCTTTTCTTCCGTAAGCATCAGTGGGGGTAAACGTGCATTTCAGTTGAATAATGATGAGCCGATCCTTCCCTTATCAAATACATTCTCAACATTGTTGTACAAGAATAATTTCATGAAGTTGTACCTGGCGAATTATGGCCGCATCAATTTCTCCAAAGGTATTGGGAATGGACTAACGGTAACGGCCAACCTGCAATACCAGGACCGGCATCCGCTTGAAAATACAACCGATTATTCATGGAAGCCAAGAAGCACCCGTCCATACCGTCCTAATTACCCCATTGAATTACAAACGCAAAGTTTTACAGCACACCAGGCAACTATACTCACGCTTGGTGTTAACTTCCAGCCGGGTGCAAAGTATATTGAGTTTCCCGATCGAACGATAAATATTGGCAGCAAGTGGCCAACGTTCAGTGTGCAGTACACAAAAGGAATTGCTGATTTCCTGGGCAGTGATGTTGACTATGATAAATGGCAGGTTGCTATGCGTGATAATCTGAATTTGAAATTGGCAGGCCGTTTTAATTATCGTGTGCAAACAGGCGGGTTTACAAACAGCAACAAATTGTATATCCAGGATATGAAACATTTTCCGGGAAACCGTTTGTTACTGTCAACAGATTTTTTAACTACGTTTCAACTGCCGCAATATTATCAATTCAGCAATGCCGATAAGTTTTACACGGCAGTTTTTACAGAGCATCATTTCAATGGATTTATCACCAACAAAATTCCCGGTATCAAGAAACTCAACTGGCACTTGGTAACCGGTGCATCAGTTGTTTGGTTGCCTCTTCAAACCTATGCAGAATGGCATGTTGGTTTTGAAAACATCTTCCGATTCTTTAGTGTGGATGTTATAACCGGTTACACACAGGGACTCAGGCCACGCACCGAAATACGTTTTGGAACTACGTTCAATATTTTAGGTGGTGGAGGGAATGATTAAGTTTGAATACCGGTTCAGAAAATCAATAGTTTAATTCAAAGTTCTTTCGTTCTGCGTTCTAAGTTGGAAAAGTTCCTCAGCCTTTTCCTTGGACTTTGGATATTGGGTTCTTGTTCCTTTCCCTTGTGCCTTTTTCCTTCTTGGTTTTGGTTCTTGTCCTTTGTCCGATTATCTTTGCGCCAGAATTTGGTTCAGCCTGCAACTGTCCAATTGATTATTAATTATCAGGAGTGTCATTACATCAATGTCATCCTGGTTCAAATTCAAAACACAATGGCCGTTCTACACAACCGTATCTCCCGCAAGGAGCTTAAGGAGCGTATCATTAACGATCCTACACCACGCACCACTATTTCTTTTTATTGTTATTTTAAAATTGAAGAGCCAAAAGCTTTTCGTGACCAGTTGTACAAAGATTTTACTGCTCTTGGCGTTTTGGGTCGAATCTATTTAGCTCACGAAGGCATTAACGCACAGATCAGTTTGCCAACCGGAAATATGGATGAATTCCGTACTTACCTCTACGCTATTGAACCACTCAATGGATTACGTTTGAATGTAGCCGTGGACGATGATGGTAAAAGTTTTTATGTACTTGATATTAAAGTGCGTAACAAAATTGTGGCTGATGGTATTGATGATCCTGCGTTTGATATGGCCAACAAAGGCAAGTATGTAAATGCGGAACAGTTCAACCAACTCACCAGCGATCCCAATACGGTAGTGATCGATATGCGTAATCATTATGAATTTGAAGTGGGGCATTTTGAAAAAGCCATTGAAATACCAAGCGATACCTTTCGTGAACAATTACCCATGGCTGCAGATATGATGAATGCGGATAAAGACAAGAACATCATCATGTATTGCACCGGTGGTATCCGTTGCGAAAAAGCAAGTGCTTATATGCTGCACAAAGGCTTTAAGAATGTGTTTCATCTTGAAGGGGGTATTATCAATTATGTGAACCAGGTAAAAGAAAAGGGGCTTGATAATAAATTCCACGGAAAGAATTTTGTATTCGATCAACGTTTAGGTGAACGTGTAACAGAAGAAATTATTTCCTGCTGTCATCAATGCGGTAAACCAGCCGATACACATGTGAATTGTGTGAACGATGCCTGTCATCTTTTATTCATTCAATGCGATGAATGCAACCAAAAAATGGAAGGCACCTGCAGCAAAGAATGTCATGATTTTATTCACCTTCCTGAAGAAGAACAAAAGCGTTTGCGCAGTGGTATTGACAAAGGCCGCAATGTGTTCAACAAAGCAAAATCAAGGCTGAAGGATTTGAAGGTGGAGTAGGAGTTGCCTTTTCAATTAACATCTGCAGAGAATAAGTTTTATCTTCATTACATGGTACTCGTATTCCAGATCATAACTGTTCTGTTGCTGATCGTGCTCATCATTCTCATTGCATTTCGCATGAGGCGAGCAAAGCTGCACAGCAAATTGCCGGATAATTACAAAGAACTGTTGAATGATTATGTAAAGTTTTACCGTCAACTTGATGACGAGGGAAAAGTGGCATTTGAAAAGCGAATTGAACAATTCATAGCGGCAGTAAAAATTACCGGCGTAAATGCAGAGGTAGAAGATCTTGATAAGATATTAATTGCTGCCGGTGCCATTATTCCTGTTTATGCAATTCAAGATTGGCAGTACATTAACCTGCATGAAGTGTTGTTATATCCCGGTGCATTTAATAACGATTTCGATCAACATGGCGACGACAGGAATATTGCCGGCATGGTGGGCACGGGTGCTTTGCAGAATGTTATGGTAATCACCAAATGGCAACTACGACAAGGCTTCATCAACAACAACGATGCACGCAACACCGCCATCCATGAATTTGTGCACCTGGTTGATAAAATGGATGGAACTGTGGATGGCGTACCAGAAATTATTTTAGAACGCAAGTACACCGGTCAATGGAAGAACCTGATGGAATCAACCATTCAGCAAATGAAAACATACGGATCAGATATTGATTTGTATGGGTCTACCAACACTGCTGAGTTTTTTGCAGTGATCTCTGAATACTTTTTTGAACAGCCGGAATTATTGCAAGCCAATCATCCGGAATTGTTTTACATGCTTAAACGGATTTACAGAACTGAAATAAGTGGCTGACGATACGGTTCAACTACAAATAAATTATTTGCATTTTGGCAATACTTCACTTTTGGTTAACTGAGCAGGAACGGCAGAATACATATATGCCCAGAAAAGCCAACTCAATTTGGCTTTCACATAAGTGACAAGTCAATATTTTCACATTTTTATGTGATTGAAATGGTTGCTTCAGTTTGTTTTCTTTGCTATTGAATAATTGCATCCTGGTTTCTGAGATTAGAGACATGCGTTTCATCCATTGAAATTTTAATGATTGTTATGCCGGAAATACAACAGCTATTAGAGCGTGAGGTAATTGCTGGTAAAACTCCATCTGTTCAGTACTATCTTTTTACAAAAGATGATATACTGGAGGAGTTTCGTTATGGATCAGCAGATGTTGAGAAGAAAATTCCGATAACTGCTGACCACTCATATAACGCATACTCTGTTACAAAAACTTTTACAGCTTTAGCCATACTGCAATTGGCTGAAAGAAAAATATTAGACCTGTGCGATTGTGTTGTTGATTATCTGCCCGATTTTCCATACGGTCATGCTGTTACAATCAGGCATTTGCTGAACCACACAGCAGGTATTCCAAATCCAATTCCATTAAGCTGGATACATCTTGCTAATGAACACCGTTCCTTTAATGCCGCTGCTTTTTTCAAAAGCATTACTGGGAAAAACAAAAAACCAAAATCAAAGCCGGGAGAGCGGTTTGCCTATTCAAATCTTGGATATATTTTTCTCGGACAAATCATTGAAAAGGTTACTGGTAAAAGTTATGAAGATTACGTCAATGAATTTATAATTGACAAATTACCAATAGACAGCAGCGAGTTAGGGTTTGAAACAACTGTTCTCAGTAAGCCGGCCAAAGGCTATCATAAGCGGTTTAGTTTTACAAACCTTATACTTGGTTTGTTTTTAAATAAGCGCAAATACATGGGAAAAGCTGTTGGTAATTGGAAACCCTTTAAACCTTTTTATGTAAATGGTGCGGCCTATGGAGGTTTAATTGGAAAGCCTTCAGCTTTTGTAAAATATGTTCAGGCATTATTGAAATGTGATTGTCAACTTATATCAAGCCCATACAATAAATTGTTATTCCAGGAATACAAGTTGAACAACGGACATAAAACCGGGATGTGTATTTCATGGTTCAAAGGTGAACTCAACGGACGAACATATTTTGCACATGCAGGCGGTGGTGGTGGTTACTATTGTGAGATCAGGATGTATCCTGAACATAATATTGGCAGCGTGGTTTTCTTTAATCGCACAGGAATGAAAGACGAGCGTTTTTTAGATAAAGTGGACGCTTTGCATTTTGTTGAAAGCGAATTGAACACAAGAGCAGACAACTTAATTTATTCGTTGTAATTTGTACTACCAAATCATTTTCTATGTCATCTGTTAACAGAAGAAATTTTCTGAAAGCATCCGGTGTTGCAATACTTCCTGCTTTTGTACCCGCAATTGCAACAGCCTCAACTAACAAAACTGAATCGCCGGCAGATGAGCCCATCATCAAATTTTTTTACGACGGAGAAGATTTTACTCCTTCCATGTATATTAATGAATTACAAAAGATCAATAGTGGAGAAACGATCAAACGTGATTTTTATGGACAGGGCGGTGCTGTAACAGCACTGGAGAAAAAGTTTACAGAAATTACCGGTAAAGAAAAAGCGATTTACATGCCAACGGGTACAATGGCAAATCAATTTGCCATTGCAGTGTTAAGTGGAAATAATACCAAGGTGTTTGTGCAGGATGAAAGTCATGTGTACAGAGATGAAGCAGATGCGGCACAATCTGTATTTCAAAAAAGATTGATGCCATTGGCAAAAGGCAAAACATATTTTACAGCAGCTGATCTGGAAAAGGCAGTAGACGGATTAAAAGGAGAGGAGGTATTCTCCAGTGGTATTGGTGCTGTATCGATTGAAAATCCTGTGCGTAGGATGAACGGTTGTATGGTGCCGCTGGAAGAAATTAAAAAGATCAGTGCGTATTGCAGAAGTAAACAAATAAAATTACATCTGGATGGTGCCAGAATTTTTATGGCATCGGCATGGTCGGGTGTTTCAATTAAAAAGTACGCTTCATATTTTGATACGGTTTATATTTCACTCTACAAATATCTTGGCGCTGCCGGTGGTGCAATTCTCTGCGGCGAGAAAACAGTGATCGATCAAATGCCGCATCTCATGAAGATACATGGCGGTAATATGTTTGGCAACTGGACAAGCGCTGCAATGGCGTTACACAGGTTAGAAGGAATTGAAACACGTTTACAGGAATCAATTAAACAGGCAACCACGCTCTTTACTGATTTGAATAAAACAAAACTCATCAACATATCTACTCTCGATGGAGGTACCAATATTTACCCGGTTGAATTCAGTAAAGAAGTAGATGGCAAAAAAGTACAGGAGTTGCTGGATAAACAATACAAGATCCGGATTGCGCCTCCCAACGAAAAGAATCAAACACAGTTTACCGTTAACGAAACAATTCTTTACCGTGATGCTGCTTCTATAACGGATGCTTTTAAAGAGGCAATAGCAGCAGCAAAACGTTGAGGGTTTGATGATGTTGGCAGCTGCTATGTGCTTTTGGGGTATTGCCGTTTCCTTCCCTTTTTATGAAAACATCCTGTTAAATACTACCGCTCAATCGCTGCACACAATCGCTCTGCATCAAAAAATATTCGATCTTCATTAAACGAATCAGGCAAAAGCCTGTCTCACCCCCAACCCAAAAACCAAACCATGTATCTGAAAGCAAAAGTAATTTCCCTGCTTGTTGTTTCTATTTTCATTTTTACAGAATGTTCAAAAAAAGAAACGATTGCCGCTGTTACTTACGAAGCAATTAAAGCCGCATTTGGTAACAGGATCGATCCTTCTAATCTTGCCAATTATGCAAATCAAACCAAGCCTGCCTATATTACAAAAGATAATGCAGGCGCTAATGCCATCAGCAACAGCAAGGCTACAGTTGGTCGGGTATTGTTTTACGATAATAATCTCAGCATCGATAATTCTATCAATTGCGGCAGTTGCCATAAACAGAGTTTTGCGTTCAGCGATACAGCACTTGCAAGCAGGGGAGTTGCAGGTGGTTTAACCGGCCGGCATTCCATGCGTTTGATCAATTCAAGATTTGCGGTGGAAACAAAATTCTTTTGGGATGAGCGTGCGCTTACACTGGAGGCACAAACTACACAGCCAATAAAGGATCATGCAGAAATGGGTTTCAGCGGGCAAAACGGAAGACCAGCTTTCAGTAATCTCCTCAGTAAGCTGCAGGCTATCGGTTATTACAAAGAACTCTTTACAATTGCCTACGGAACCGAAACAATCACCGAAGCGAGGATACAGGAATGCCTGTCACAATTTATTCGCAGTATTCAGTCGTTCGACAGTAAATATGATGCAGGCCGTGCATTGGTGAATAACGACAATCAACCGTTTCCCAATTTTACTGCCCAGGAAAATGACGGGAAAGCATTGTTTCTTACTCCGCCTGTGTTTGATGCAACAGGTAACCGCATTACCGGTGGATTAGGTTGCCAGGGCTGCCATGCAGCACCGGAATTTGATATTGCACCCAACAGTGGTAACAATGGAATAATTGGTGTGTTGAATGGCAACGGGATCGATATCAACAATACACGTGCTCCATCTTTACGTGATCTGGTAAACAGAAATGGTGAGCCCAACGGCCCAATGATGCATACCGGCGGAATTACCACATTGCAGGCTGTGATTGGTCATTACGGAACAATTAATCTGGCGCCGGGTAATAATCGTCTCGATCCGAAATTACGCCCCAATGGATTCGGACAGCAACTGCATCTTACCGCAGCGGAAGTAAATGCAACGATGGCGTTCTTGCGAACACTCACCGGAACAAATGTATATACAGATGCCAAATGGAGCAACCCGTTCTAATCAGTGTTTACTTTTCCCGCATGGCTACAATTCCGGCTCTGCGTCGCTGCAGCCCGGTTTCTAAACTCTGTTGATTAAGACACAAACAATTTGTTGTTACTCGAATGTTTGAAGCAGCTATAAGCATAAAAAAACGGGCAAAAGATTTTCTTTTGCCCGTCTCATTTGTATAGATCTGCTGTTTATTCTTTCTTCGCCGGCATCTCTCTTCCTCCCTGGTATAATACCAACGATTCAGTTTTTCCTTCCGCATTTTGCTTGAACTCGATCTTAGCATCAACACCCTTTGTCTGGAACATTGTTTTGCTGATGGCTTGCAGTTCAAATCTCTGCTGTCCTGTTGCCTGTGCAAACAACTGGCTGCCTTCATGCGTAACCGTGAGTATAAAACCAGGTGCCAATGTATAATTGCCCACATAACCTGCCAGCACTGATGCATCAACTGTTATGAACGTAACAGCTGAAGGTAAGGGCTTGCTGCTTTTCTTCCAGGTACTTTCTTCGGTGTTACTTTTAAAGATCAATGATTCTACTGCGCCGCTTTTGTCACGTGTAAATTCAATGATTGAAACAGAATTCTCGAAAAAGAATTTATCCTTCGCAAATTTCTCGATCACGAACTGTGTGCCACCGCCACGTTTCGAACTGAGCTTCCCGTTTGCATAACGGATAACACGTTCTTCACCTTCTTCATTTACATAAACAGCTTCGTATGCTTTTGCATCTGTTTCTGAAACGGGGATCGCATTAAAATTGAGCGGCTTACCAATTGCAAGTGCAGCCATTTTATAAGTAATATTATCCGGCGACTTACAATCGCAATTACTAAAAACGGCCACAAACACATCTTCAGCAGGTAGGTAAATAGCATCAGTTAAAAAACCGGGAATACCACCACCATGTTCAATGGCTTTGCTGCCCTGCACAAGGTTTATGGATAAGCCATAACCATATCTTGTTGATTTCCCGTTAGGCAAAATGTATGGAGTGGTGGCTTTATCGAGCCATTCTTTCTTGATGAGTTTATAGCTGTGCAATGCTTTGTTCCATTTCCAGAGATCTTCAACTGTTGATAGGAGTGAGCCGGCTGCATACGGCAGCGTCATACTGATGTAGTCAGAATTTTGAAAAGCATCTTTTTCCTTTTCATAACCTTTGGATCTGTTTTTAATGATCTTCGATTCGCTGCCGTAATATGAATTACTCATACCTGCAGGTGCAAATAAATTTTGCTGCACATACTCTTCATAGGTTTTGCCGCTCAGCTTTTCAATAATATAACCCAGTATAATATAACCGGTGTTATTGTAATTCCATTTTGTACCCGGTTTAAACTCAAGTGTATCTTTTGATGTAAGATGTATGATCTCCATCGGCTTCATATCCGTGCGCATCTTTGCAGGGAAATCAGATTTATTCGTGTAGCTGACAATGCCACTTGTGTGATTCAGTAATTGTTCAACCGTAATGGTTTCTTTAAACGGTAATTCAGGAATGTATTTTTTTATATCATCCTGTAACGAAAGTTTTCCCTGCTCAGCAAGTTGCAGAATGGCAACTGCAGTAAACTGTTTGGTAATTGAACCAATGCGGAAGATCATATCTGTTTGCAAAGGCACATTCAATTCCACGTCGGCCATACCAATGGCTTTTTTGTAGATCACCTGGCCTTTGCGCACCACAATGGCTGTGGCACCCGGTTCACCGGCTTTAAATTCTTTGTTGAGAATACTGTCGAACGAAGAAGCAAGAAACTGATCTGTTTTGGCAGATGTTTGTGCAGTGGCTGAAATGCCCGCTGTAAAAAGCAGTAAACTGAAGATGAGAAACTGGCGCATATGTTTTGGTTTTAATAAACTGATATTAAAAGGTAAAACATGTTTTCGTTTTTTGCTACACCCTCCCAACGAATTATTCAGAAACATACCAAAAACAACAAAGCCTCACAATTGTGAGGCTTTGTTTAATAAGGCAATATATTAAAATTAATATCTGTTCTTATTGTAGCTGTTGCCATTGTTGTAACCACCACCGCTGCGAGCAGGACGATCTTCTTTAGGCTTAGCTTCCACTACTTTAATAGCACGACCTTCAACAGTTGCGCCATCGAGTTCAGCGATTGCTTTCTTAGAAGCAGCATCATCACTCATTTCAACGAAACCGAAACCACGTGAGCGGCCGCTTTCTCTGTCGTTAATGATTTTTGCTGAAGTTACTTCTCCGTAAGGAGTGAAAAATTCTCTTAAGTCTTCATCTTGTACGTTGAAGCTCAAGTTTGAAACATAAATGTTCATGTTCTTGAAAAATTAAAATTGAAAATGCTTGAGGCACAAGAAGTAAAAAACTAACTAAGATGCAGATTACTAAGCAGACTAATTAACTATACTGATGCGAGACTCAAATTAACGATGCAAATATAGGGGTTCTTTTCATAGCAACCAGTAAATCTTTCAACAGCATGCATATTTTGGACTGCATGCAGTAACACAACTGCATCAAAAACATGCTTCAATAAAAAACTAACTGCCGCAGGCTAAGCGTTTTACAACCTAACCTGCAGCATTTGTTAATTTAATAAATGCTGGAGTGAAATTTCTTTTAAATAAGGTTCCAGCGGGGCAGTGCCATCAAACACACGGTATTCGGTAACCGACCTGTTTGCAAGACTGCACCATGTTTCTACATAATAACCACCGAGATGAAATAGAAATACGAGGCTGGTTTCCTCTGTACGTTTTGCAACAAGAACGCCCCGGTGCAAAACCGTGTGCTGCTTTTCCACTTCGCCTAACAAGATAAATTCAGAAAGCTTCATCGTACAATTGTTTAAAAGTGTGAACTGATAAATACAATACTGACGCTAACGATGCTAAACTGATAACCTGACTAAACTAACATGTAATACTGATGCTGAAACTGAGCACTCACCGGCAACATTGGAACAAAATCTGTGAGGCAGTTGCTTGCCGGTATATTTAGAGACTTGGTGAAGATACAGTTTTTTGAAAAACAAAATGTAAAAAACAAGGTACAAAGCACAAGGGACAAGGAACAAGAAGGAAAATCCAAAAACCCAAGGAACAAGGCACAAGGGCTAAGAACAAAACCCAATAAACAAAATCCCAAAACAAGATTGTATATTATAATTCGGCGGTCGTTGTTGTACATAAAGTTAGCGGTCGTTTTGTAGGTTTGTTTGATATCCTCAAATTCAGAAACAACAATCAATTCATAAGAAATCTGCTATGAACAAAAAACACAAATCCTCATTGGCGGCTATTGCTTTTGTCGTTTTAACAGTATTACAGCTGGCTCCCATAAACGTTTTTGCTCAGGCTCCGGGTCAGCCACCAAGACCATCATTACCTCCCATACCCATAAAAGGCGATACTACTCACACTCTTACCAAGCATTTTGTCGTCGCCTCGGCCGCCAAAAAAGCACCCAATGCCAAAGGATTCATTCAACGTTGGTGGGTGCTTGAACCTGTGAAGAAAGACATTGTCCGGAATAATATATTCACCGACAATTATCTCAGAACAACTTTTTCAACTGATAATTTTTCCAACGACTACAATGCAGTTCCTAAAAATGGCGAAATGGTAAAAGTTGGAAGCCAGGAACTGAAATGGCATGCGTTGGAAAGCAAAGCCTTCAACTTTAATTTATATCATTTTACTTATGCCCTAAACAAGCCCACATACGGCATACTTGTATGGCTTGTTACCGTTATCGATAGCCCGGAAGAAATGAAAAATGTAAGGATGACAGCAGGATGTAATTCCGGAAGCATGTGGTGGTTGAATGGCCAGGAAGCGCTTATGCTTTCCGGCGACAGGGATATGATTGTTGATAATGTTACTTCTTCCCGTTTAACACTTAAAAAAGGAAAGAACATTATACGTGGTGCAGTGATAAACGGCCCGGGTATGGCTAACTTTTGTGTTCGCTTTTTGGATGAAAAAGGAGCGCCGATAAAAAACTTCGCAATCAGTTACCAATAATATTTGAAGTCAGTTCAAGCTATCAATTATTCTGAAATCATTATCATGAAACGAATGAAAATAATTATAACTGCATTATTAGCAGTATTCACACAAACAGCATCTGCACAGGTAGGAAAACCATTTATCCATGATCCATCAACCATTGTTGAATGCGAAGGAAAGTATTACACATTTGGCACCGGCGGTGGCGGATTAATATCAACAGACGGCTGGACATGGTATGGCGGTGCTGTACGTCCAGGAGGTGGCGCAGCTCCCGATGCTATAAAAATTGGAGACCGTTATCTTGTAATATATGGAGCAACAGGTGGCTCTAGCAATCATAAAGGCGCCATTCTTACCATGTGGAATAAAACACTGGACCCAACATCACCCGACTTTAAATATTCAGAACCCATTGTGGTTGCTACTTCCGATGGTTATGAAGAAAATGATGCCATCGATCCGGGGGTTATGTTAGACCCTACCACCGGACGACTTTGGTTGACATACGGTACTTATTTTGGGTACACCCGTCTTATTGAATTGGATCCTAAAACCGGCAAACTCAAAGAAGGAAATAAACCTGTGGATGTAGCCATTGTATGTGAAGCTTCCACTTTAGTATATCGTGACGGTTGGTATTACCTGCTTGCCACGCATGGCAGTTGTTGCGATGGTGCCAACTCAACCTATAATGTAGTGGTAGGCCGATCAAAACAAATAACAGGTCCTTACCTCGATAACGTGGGAAGAAGTATGCTGGAAGGTGGTGGCAAAATGGTTGTTGCTACCCGTGGAGGATTAATAGGCCCGGGTCATTTCGGTCACATGATTCTTGAAAAAGGAGTTGAAAAAATGTCATTGCATTATGAAGCTGATCTGGAGCAGGGCGGCCGGAGTGTGTTAGGAATACTTCCGGTGATTTGGAAAGACGGATGGCCTGTTGCAGGTGAGAAGTTTAAAGAAGGTACTTATGAAATTGAATCAGTAAGGAGAGGATATGCGTTAGAGCTGGCAGTTGATTTTACAAGAATGCCGGGTGGACCTCGGGGATTTGGCCAGCCCAACAACGAACCAATAAAACCCGTTGCGCCACAAGTACTGGCCGATGTAATGAAGAACTGGCCCACAGGAAATATTAATCTGCGAATAGGTGATTATATGTCCCGTCCTCATCAGAAATGGACCATTACAGATGCTCCTGATACAACAGGGTATTTAGGCGGACCTTATTATAAAATTGTATTGGCAGGGACTGACCGAACATTAGCAGCAACTACTGATGCAGAAGTAATAACAGTGCCTGCATTTACCGGCGCCCCGGAACAGTTATGGCGTATCGATCAGTTGACTGATGGCAGTTACAGAATAATGCCTAAGATCGTTCCTAATTCAGGAAAGAAGTTAGCGCTGGTATCTTCGGGAGACAGTACACCAACACTTGCAGAATTTGATTTTACCAGTGATAATTCTAAATGGAACTTTAAGGTTCACTAAAAACAACGTTCAGAAACCAAAACCCAAAATCCAAATAACAAGGTTCTAGAAAGAAGAAATGCCAATATCCGGGTAGAAAGAAAATACAAATTTCAAAAGATCATAACTTAGAATTCTTTTCGAAGCAACGCTACATAGAGCGGAAGTTTTACAACATCAACAATAGCGAATTTTACCTTATTTGGCTACCTTGCTAAAAAGCAAGAATTAAACCATGCCAACAAGCCAATTGTTCAATAAAAACAATCATCTTGGAAAACAACAATACCAATAACCAAAAAGTGGCTGCAAACGCTTTTGCACAAACCTTTTTTCACGGAACAAAAGCTGATCTCCATGCCGGCGACTTTATTGAAACCGGTGTCAATTCCAACTACGGGCAAAAGAAAGAAGCAAAATATATTTACTGCACAGCTACACTTGATGCAGCAGTGTGGGGTGCAGAGCTTGCAGAAGGTGATGCACCTGAACGGATCTATCTGGTAGAACCAACAGGCTCAATAGAAGATGATCCTAATTTAACGGATAAGAAATTTCCCGGTAACCCAACGATGTCTTACCGCTCGAAACATCCGTTTAAGGTTGTTGGTGAAGTTATTCGTTGGCAAGGGCATGCGCCTGAGCAGGTAAAAGCAATGAAAGATCATTTGGAAAAATTGAAACAACAAGGTATTGAAGCAATAGAGGATTAACCGAAATTGCAATGGATGAAAAATAATCCTGTTGAAGAACGACAACCATCCAGGCTTATTTTAAAAATGGAACAATTCAGACTATATTCCTTTTCGAAAAAAAAGTCATCATGAAAAAATTACTGCTGATTCCTTTTGTTGTTTGCACATGTCAATTAATAGCACAGGTTAAACCCGGAACAACAACTGTCAAAAAATTAAAGATCACCATACTCAGTACCATGCTTGCGCAGAAGGGTGTAGGCGAGTGGGGGTTTGCCGCATTAATAGAAGCAGACTCTGTAAAAATTTTGTTTGATGCAGGTGGCAGAGAAAAAACTGTGCTTGAGAACAGTAAAGATCTGAAAATTGATCTCTCTGATGTTCCTGAACTTATCTTGAGTCATGGCCATGGCGATCATACTGCCGGTTGGATTCCTTTGCGCACGGCTATGAAAGCAAGTAATCCAAAGGCATTGTCAGTTACGCATGCCTGCAAAGGATTGTTTGATACACGCATTTCGTCAAGTGGACAGGAGTTCAGCAGTCGTAAAACTGACTCGCTGCAGTACATACAGACCGGAGGTGTTGTACAGATGTATGAACGTTTTACAGAAATCCATCCCGGTATTTTTCTTACCGGGCAGGTGCCACGGAAATACCCCGAAAAAAATTATGGTTTGGGCGGAAACGTAATACGAAAGAAAGATGAGTTGGGTAATATTGTTGAAGATATTGTTCCGGAAGACATGTCGCTGGTAATACGCACAGAAAAAGGCCTGGTATTAATTTCAGGGTGCGGACATTCAGGTATGATCAATACAATAACACATATTCAAGATTATTTGCAGCAACCATTACTGGCTGCAATAGGTGGCTTTCATTTGCTGGAAAACAATGATGAGCAAATAAAATGGACAGCAAATGAATTGAAGAAAACCTGCATGCGTTATTTTATGGGTGCACATTGCACAGGTATTGAGCCGGTATATCAAATACGTGAATGGAATAATCTGAAACGTGGCGAATGTATTGTTGGCTCTGTTGGTGCTGTATTTGAGCTTGACAAAGGTTTTATTGCAGGAGCATTAACGAAGTAAAATTTATTAGAAAACGATAGAGATGATGAAAATCGAAACCAGTCATTTCAAACGCCTTATCGGAATTAGGAAAACCGAAGGAATGATTCTTACAAAGAAGAATAGATCTGCATTGATCGGTACCGCCAGTTATGAATTTATTCTTGATGTAACCTGCATGTTGCATAAGGTTGACGTAATAATGGGAAATGACAAAAGTGAAACCATTAAAATAATATCCTTGGATAATTCAGCTGAACAGAAAAATGTAGTACTATAAATCAAAAGACTATAGCGGCATCGTGAATGGTTCATTGATCAATAGCGATTTATAAATAGAGGCGGATAAATTGAAATTTGAAGCTGTAATCAATAACGATAATTCGGCATTAGCTCTCAAGTGGTATGTGTAAACCGATGAGAATGTGAGGACTGTGTTTATTGAATTGAATCTCACCAAATGAAGATAGACTGAATTGCCTGTACTAGTCTAATGAGATAATAAACCTTTCCCTACATTTGTGGGTATAACCTTTAACAATATGCCTAAGCTCTTAACTTTTGTCTCATTTGTTTTTCTTTTGCTTGCATGCAGAAAAACATATACTTCTTCGTTCGAAAAATCCTTTCCGGGCTTTTATAAAGTAACAAAGATCACATCCTCTGTTCCTGTTGACTTAAATAACGATCGAATTAAAACGGCAAATATATACGCCGAAATATCTGATCCGCATAAAACACATAATGGTGAGCTGGTTTCATTTCATGATTTCCAACAACAAAACAATTACCTGGAAGTGCGCCCCCTTCCTGATCAGTTAAATGCCAGCAAGCTGATTTCCTTTAATTTCCCTCACCAGATTATCGATTATTTTAGCAATAACACTCCATATTTAGTTGAGTACAACAATGAGTTTCTTATTTACACTTATAAATTTAACAACGATAGGACCGTAGAGATTGCAAGTTCGAATCCGGATTATACCAACCAACTTGGCGTAATTAATAGTCTCATTGTAAAGGCAAATGGCGTTTTGGTGGTACAATTAAAGAAACAAATTTTTGATTTTTTTGACCATAGCTGGAAACAAATAGACCTTACTGCGGAATATTCTAAAATGCCTTAGTATACTCTTAAATGATTAAAGTCATCAGGCAATTAACGAAAAATCCAAAGACTCTTTTTCTTGTAGATGGAATAGGAGCTTTTATTACAGCATTTCTTTTGTTTGCAATTTTGCGAACATTCAATGAATACGTTGGATTACCTGAAGGAGTCCTGACATTGCTTTCTGGTATTGCAGCATGCTTCTGCGTTTATTCACTCGGTTGCTTTTTCCTTGTAAAAGCAAACTGGCAACAGTTTCTAAAAGCAATTATTATTGCTAACCTGCTTTATTGTTGTGTAACGCTCGGTCTGGTAGTTTATAATTATTCAAGTGTTACAATGTTGGGTATCACATACTTTTTAGTGGAGATCATTGTTGTGTGTGTGCTTGTTTCCATTGAACTGAAAGTGGTACGAAGCAGGAACTGACTTTAATGCCATCGTCATTTTTCCTGTCAGCTTTATTTAATAATTTCAACAAAGTTTCTGAAGGAATTTGGTAACAGTCTTTAATGTAACCATTCAAAAGAACTTACATGAACAAAACAGAAATTGCCGGTATTGCTCCGTTCTTTATTGTAAGGAATGTTCCTGCTGCACTGAAATTTTACCGGGACATTCTTGGTTTCGACATTACTTTTCAAGGCCCGGGTGATGATGATATTTTCTTTGGTATTGTGCAGCGGGGAGGTGCAATGATCATGATGAAGGATGTGGGCGTTGATCCTGTTCCTAACTACACAAGAGATATCAAACAAGGAATTGCCCGCTGGGATGCTTACCTGCATGTGCCCGATCCGGATGCGCTTGCGGCCGAATTTTTGTTACGCAATGTTGAGTTCTTTCAACCACTAAGCAATAACGATGATGGTTTACGTGGATTTGAAGTAAAAGATGCGGATGGATATTTGTTATATTTTGGACGGCCACAGGAAAGTTCGTGAACGAAATGTTACGTGCAATGATCGAGCTAAGTTTATCAGTTAGCTTTTCTTACTTTCGGGTATGAGCGATGTAAAGTATCATACCGGTTTCAGGCGTTTGGGAGCATCAATTATTGATGGCATTATTTTTACGCCACTGCTGATGCTGGATCTCTGGATATTGAACCAAACAGATAATGTGTGGATCATTTTTGCATGGACGGCCTTTAATGCGTCTCTGTATTACATGTACAGCATTTACTTTCATTATAAATTCGGAAGAACAATTGGTAAATGGGTATTGCGTATAAAGGTGCTCGACGTGAGTGAAGCAAAATTGCTTACACTCAAACAATCCTTCCTGCGGGATTCGTTGTATTTGGTTATTCAGCTCATTGGCTTGCTGTATTTCCTCATCTTGGTTGCAAAGACAGGTGATCTTGACATCATCATTATGGATTACCGCAATTTTATCGACTACAGTTTTCTTTGCTGGATGGCATTGGAGTTGCTCACCATGTTAACCAACGAAAAAAGAAGAGCCATTCACGATTGGCTGGCGGGATCGGTGGTGATTGTTGCAAAAAGTTCATAATTGAAACATGGTTTCCATTAAACCATTGCTTCTTTGTTATACCTGTTCCTGTATTCCAATGGCGAAATGCCTGTGATCTTTCGAAACACTTCACGAAATGCTTTTACATCGTTATAACCAACTTCATACATTACTTCATTAATTGTTTTGCGGCTTGTTTCAAATGCTTTCTTTGCCGATTCAATTTTTACCCGTTGCGAATATTCAACAGGTGTGTTGCCGGTTGCTTTAATAAATCTTCTGTCGAAGTTTCTGCGGCCAACAGAAAAGATAGATGATAACTGTTCAACCGATATTTTCTCGTGCAGGTTGTTTTCAATATAAGCCTGTGCTTCTTTCACCATTTCATCGCCATGCGATTTCTGTCCGGTAAAAATGGTAAATGCCGATTGGCTTTGCCTGTCCATTTCAATTTGAAATATTTTAGAACAGAAAATGGCCGTTTGCCTGTCGTAATATTTTTCTACGAGGTAAAGCAACAGGTTGAGGAATGAATAAGCACCGCCATTGGTATAAATGCCATATTCATCGGTAATCAGTTGATCGGGTTGAAGATTTACATTGGGGAACAATGTTCTGAATGTATCTGCAGCCGACCAATGTGTGGAGCAGTTTTTCCCATCGAGTAAACCTGCTGAAGCAAGCATAAATGTACCTGTGCACATACTTGCAATTTCAGCGCCTGCGTTGTATTGTTGTTCGATCCATTCGATCAACAGTTTGTTTCCTTTAATGGCAGTTTCATACTCACGAACCAAGGACGGAATAATGATAAGGTTGGTTTTGCTGATGGCAGAAATATTTACATGAGTTGACACTGTAAGTAATCCATTATCAAATTCTGCTTTCTTTGAAACACCTGCTAATTCTATTTTGTATAATTCTTTTGTTCCGTTTTTCTTTCCTGCTGCAGTTTGCGACCAATAGCCGTTGGCCCTGGTAAACATTTCATATGAACCAACAATGCAGGCAACACTGCTTAAATTGGTTTGTCCATCGGGAACAAGTATGGTGATATGTTTCATGGAAATACTTTTATCAAAGATAGAAAGATAGCCTGTCCAAATCAACCCGCTAAAAAGTCCATTTGCCACCCCGGCCAACTTAACCTGTGATAATACCTTTGTAATGAACGATCAAAGCCAAACCAACAATGCGAAAAACAACGGTACTTCTTCTTCTCTTGATCATATTTGGTGCATGCAAAAATGATCGTCAGCAAAAACATCTTATTCATCAAAAAAATACAACAATGACAACAACAGATTTCACAACAACCATCGTGGTTGATCAAACGCCTGAACAGGTATTTAATGCAGTTAACAATGTTCGTGGCTGGTGGTCAGAAGAAATTGAAGGCAGCACAGACAAACTGAATGCTGTGTTTGATTATCATTACGAAGAAGTACACCGCTGCAAAATGCAGATCATAGAGCTTGTTCCAAACAAGAAAGTAGTTTGGTTGGTACAGGAAAATTATTTCAAGTTCACAAAAGATAAAAGCGAATGGACGGGTACAAAAATCATCTTCGATATAAATGAGATGGATGGCAAAACGGAATTACGTTTTACTCATCTTGGTTTGGTTCCGGAGTATGAATGTTTTGAAGTATGCCGTGATGCGTGGACCACTTATGTAACCAAAAGTTTGCACAACCTCATTACAACAGGTAAAGGACAACCAAACGGAAAAGATAAACCACAAACTGAAAATGAAAAGAAACTCAGTGCAGCAAAAGGGTAGAAAAAAAACCAAATAAATCTTTCATCATTTAAAATATTAACAACATGAACTCACAGGATTACAGTACCAGTATAACAGTAGGTAAAACATCAGAAGAAACATTCATTGCGGTGACTGATATTTGCGGTTGGTGGTCAACCGATTTTGAGGGAAGGGCAAATAAAAAAGATGATGTGTTCACCGTTCGATTTGGTGAGACATTCATCAGCATGCGGATTATGGAATTGATTCCTTACCGCAAGATTGTTTGGCGGGTAATTGATTCATGGAAGCATTGGATGAAAAGCAATAACACAGAATGGATCGGTACAACAATCATGTTTGAAATTGCGGACCAGAATGATAAAACGAAGCTGCACTTTACCCATGTTGGTTTGATGCCGTCGCTGGATTGTTTCGACGTTTGTTCAGATGCTTGGAGTGGTTACATCACTGGCAGCTTGCGCAACCTTATAGAAACAGGCAAAGGACAACCCACAACTGCAGGAAATCAAACAAGTGCTGCGCAAAGCTGATGAAGGGGTTACCGTCAGTCTAAAGTACGAATAGGAACTGACGGTAGTTTTTCATACCTTGTATCGAAATAATCATTGTATGAATCTGTATAAATGTTTGCCAGCTTTGATCCTTCTTTCTTTGTTGACTGCCTGTGGTAATGGGCTTGAAGAAGGAAGTACAACAGCACCTGCAACAACAACCCCGCCACCTGTAACCATACAACCTGCAAAACCACAACAAACATCGCCTGCTGCAACGAGCACTGCCGGATTAAATCCTGCACATGGCCAACCGGGTCATCGTTGCGATATACAGGTAGGAGCACCACTAAACAGTGCACCTGCGCCAACAACTGCAACGCCACCGCAGCAACAAACAGTTGTGATGCCGCCGCCAACAACACCGGTTACTACAACAGCTGCCGGAAAAAATCCGCCGCATGGTCAACCCGGCCATCGTTGCGATATTGCAGTTGGTGCACCACTACCGAAGTAAAAATCATGATTTAATGTAAGAGTTATGATCAACTAAACCACTCACAAAACTTTTTCAGATCAACATTTCCTCCTGAGAGAATAATGCCTGCACGTTTGCCGGCAAACAATTCTTTATTCTTTAGTAAAGCTGCTAATGGTACCACGCAGCTTGGTTCAACAATGATCTTCATGCGTTCGTACACTAAGCGAAGTGTTGAAATGATTTCTTCATCAGTTACGGTGAGTATATCCGTAACAAATTGTTGAATAATGGGAAATGTTTTATCACCGAGTTTGGTTAATAAACCATCAGCAATAGTATTGATGTAAGGAGCTGCTTCAATCTTTCCGCTTTTTAACGATAACACTGCATCGGCAGCACCTTCCGGTTCACCTGCATAAACTTTTGTTGTTGGTGAAAAATAATGAGCGCTTAATAATGTGCCGCTTAATAAACCACCGCCACCGACAGGTGCCAACAAAAAATCAAGCGAAGTGATTTCTTCCAGTAATTCTTTGGCACAAGTTGCCTGTCCTGTAATAACACGTTCATCATTGTACGGATGGATGAACTCTGCACCAGTTCTGTCAACAATGGCTTGCAGTGTTTCTTCACGTGCCTGTTGATTGGGTTCGCAAAAAGTAACTTCAGCACCATATCCTTTCACTGCATTTACTTTTACGCCGGGAGAATTGTTGGGCATTACGATGTATGCCTTTGTGCCCACTTGTCTGGCAGCATAAGCAATGGCCTGTGCATGATTGCCCGATGAGTGTGTGGCAATACCGTTCGCAGCTTTTTCTTTTGGCAACGTAAGCACAGCGTTCATCCCTCCACGGATTTTAAAAGCACCGATCTTTTGAAAATTCTCACACTTGAAAAATACTTCAGCACCGGCAAGTTCATTGATCGTGTTGCAGGTAAGTACAGGCGTTTTATGAATGAACGGTTTAATACGTTCGAGTGCCTGTTCAATTTGTTCTTTGGTAATACTCATGTTAATTAATCTGCTGTAGCGGCAATACAATCTATTTCAATGCAGCAACCATAGTTGAGTTGGTTGCAGGGCACAACAATACGTGCAGGTTTATGATCGCCCATGATTTCAGCAAACACCTGGTTGAATTTTGGCCAGTTGCTGATATCGGCAATAAACACATTTACCTTCAGGATATGGTGTAAACTGCTGCCGCTTGCTTTCAAAATGATTTCAATATTCTTCATGCACTGTCGCACTTCATCTTCAATGCTTCCAATTTGCGGTTCACCTTTTTCATTGATGGCTAATTGTCCACTTACATACACAGTGCCATTGTGCACAATAGCAGGAGAGTAGTAGCCCTTTGGCGTAGGCATTGATTCGGGATAAATCTTTTTCATTGTATATGCTATTTAGTAACGATCCATTTAATACAAACGGGTTTCGATACTTTGATACGCTTCTTGGTATCTTCGAGTAAACCTGTTTGCTTATCGATCTTAAAGATCACGATCTCATCTGTATCACGGTTGGCCACTAATAAAAAATTTCCTGTCGGGTCGAAATTAAAGTTGCGTGGATGAATACCAAGCGATGGTTGAAAACCTACCGGCTGTATCATGCCATTATCCTGATCGATCCTGAAAATGGCAATGGAGTTTGCATCGCCACGGTTACTGGCATAAAGAAAATTTCCATCAGGCGATACATGAATATCAGCTGAACCATAAGCACCCTGGTAGCTGATGGGGTGCGACGATGTATTTTGAACCAGTGTTAACTTTCCTTCATTGTATTTGAACACTGTGATGGTGCCTGTAAGTTCTTCAATCAGATAAGCAAAGCCGAGTTTTGGATGAAATTCGATATGACGGGGGCCAGCACCTGCATTTACTTCAGCAAAAGGTTGTTCGGCCGGTTGCAATGCACCGCTACCAGCAGCTACTTTATAGATCATCACTTTATCTGTTCCAAGATCGGGCACAAATAGAAACCGATAGTCGGGAGAAAAAACTGTTGCATGTACATGTGCTTTCTCTTGTCTGCTTCGGTTAACGCCGCTGCCCTTTAACTGAATGATTTGTTTGGGTTGATTTAGTTGCCCATCTTGTCTTACTTCCATTACAGCTAAATTTCCACCGCTGTAATTTCCTGCAACAACGATATTTCCTTTTCTGTTGATGCTCACATAGCATGGGCCGGCTCCGGCACTCGTAACCTTGTTTAGAAATTTCAATGAACCATCCTGTTTATTGAATTGAAATGCACTCACCATGCCTTCATTATCTGAATTCACAGCGTATACAAATTTGTTATCGGGTGAAACGGCGAGATAAGATGGGTTTGAAGTTTTCACCGAACTCTGGGCGATTGCATCACCTGTTTGTGCATTAAACTTATAGGTATAAAGTCCATCGCTGCCCGCATCGGTGTAAGTGCCAACGAGCAAATGATATTGTTGAGCAGAAACAGGTACTGTGAATAATAAACAAAGTAGCAGCAACAGTTTGTACATGATCATAATTTTAGAATAAGTAACAGCTTTGAGAATGCTCAATTTTCATTATTTCATTGGCACTAAAGGTAAGGCATTCAATGCCTGGAACAAAAGAGCTGTTACCGCAGCGGCGTAAATCAAACTTAAACCAATGATCTGTTGTTTTGTGCGTGTTACGTAAAAGCCAAGTAAAGGTAATAGTTGCAGCGCATGCATTCCAAAGAAGTGTGCAATACGAAGATCGCCAGATTCACGACTCCAGTTCAATACCGGTAAACCTTGCGTTGTTTCCATTGCGCTGCCAACGGTATGGCTGAGTCGTGCAGCCATCATACCGCCTGAAAATGCAAAAATAACAAAGAGCAGAAGCCCGAAGCGGATGCCCCATAAATATGCTGTTGGTAATTCCGGGAAAGATCTTTTCCAAAAAAGAAAGGCAACATAAGCAGTCCACAAAGTGATGATAGTGATTGCGATGCCCATTAAACTAAACATAAGCCCGTTGAAGGCTGAAGAAATATTAAAGTGTGATAATTGTCCTTGTGATGCACGTAGCGTGATATACAGCAATTCAAATGTAAGTGTGCTAATCAGTGTCCAGCTATAGAGCATGGTATGCAATGGCCTGTTGAGATAATACATGAACCATCCCATAGTGCAACTGAAGAAAACAGTTGAAAGAAAAAACTTCATGGGTTTGTACCATGCATTAATGCCAAGCACAACAGTATCATTTAGAAAAACCATTGCAATACATACAAGAGCACCAAGCAAACAAATCAAACTAAAGAAATACAAAGTTTGATTTCTTCTTTTTAATTCAGTGATGAAGTAATTCATATGATCAATAGTTATCAGCGAAGTATTGTTTGGTATAAGCCAGACGAATGATGAGATACAGTAATAAGCCAACCGGACCCAACATAAATGTAAAGAACAGGCAGGGGATGAGTATCCAATGATTAATGCCGTGTTTCTGCGCATTCTTCTTGATCCAGATACCCGTCATCAGATCAAAAGCAAGATAGTGGACCCATCCGGCAGTAACAGCAGTTTTATCGGTAAACAATTGCATGACACCATCAAGCGTGTTGAATTTTTCTACATCACCGGGATTGAAACTTAGGGCGATGAGCCATGCATATACAATGGCAAACAATGTGATGACCACACCGATCAATAGTTTATCAACTGAAGGCCAGAAGGGGCTTGCGATCAGCAGAATTAACCAGGCAACTAATGCCATGGTGCTACATAGTTGGAAAATAGAATCAGGACTCATGCAGAAAAGTTTTATGAAAGATAAAGAATTTCCAAGAGGCTCTTTATCATCCCGATTCTATTTTGATAAAAATCTACTGCAACTTTTCAGACAACAACAATTATTTTATGCAAGCTCCCTGAGAGCATTTACAATACGTGATTGCGTTTCCTCATCGCTCAATTCTTCCGGCACAAAAGCTTGTCCAATCACTTTTTCGTAAAGTTCAATGTAACGTTTGCTGATGGTGTTGATCCATTCATCACTCATTTCCGGAACAGTTTGTCCTTCTTTGCCCATGAAATTATTTTCAATGAGCCATTCTCGCACAAACTCTTTGCTTAATTGTTTCTGACGTTCGCCGTTTTGCTGACGTTCTTCAAAACCATCGGCATAAAAATAACGGGATGAATCAGGTGTATGTATTTCATCCATCAGGTAAATTGTTTCACCTATTTTTCCAAATTCGTATTTGGTGTCAACCAGTATCAATCCTTGCTTTGCCGCAATCTCTTTTCCACGTGCAAATAACTGCAATGCATAACTGCTTAATTGATTCCATTCAGCTTCTGAACAAATGCCCTGCGCAATAATTTCTGCAGGCGAAATATCCTCATCATGCCCTGCATCTGCTTTGGTGGAAGGAGTAATAATGGGGGTGGGGAAGAAATCATTTTCTTTCAATCCATCGGGCATAGCCGCGCCACAAAGTTCTCTTTTGCCCGATGCATAGGTTCGCCATGCATGACCAACAAGGTTGCCTCTTACAACCATTTCAATCTTAAACGGAGCACAACGCTTACCAACGCTTACATTGGGCGCCGGCACATTTACCAGCCAGTTGGGACAAATATCTTTTGTAGCATTGAGCATATAAGCAGCAATCTGGTTTAATACCTGTCCTTTATATGGAATAGGACGGGGAAGGATCACATCGAAAGCTGAAATCCGATTACTGGCAATCATTACCAGCCAGTTGCTGCCAATACTGTACACATCTCTGACCTTGCCTTTGTAATAGTTTGTTTGATTGGGAAATTGAAATGAATTCATGCGCTAAAGTAAAACGGGCAAACATGTTTGCCAAGTTTTAAACTAAAATTCAAAATAAACGTTCCCAAAAGGGTTAAAAAGTAAATTTCTGAATAATACTAACAATCAGTATTTTGCTAATTACTTAACCAAAAACGACTTGACCATGCGAAAAAAACTGCCAGTTTTATTACTGCTGTTAACGTCCTGCCTTATTTCCATTTCTTCTTTTGCTCAATCTGTAACCATAAAAGGAAGTGTGAAAGGCACCAGCAACGGAGAATCTTTGCCAGCTGTTTCAGTAACAGTGAAAGGATCATCCGCCGGCGTTTATACAAATGATAAAGGGGAATTCAGCATCACAGTTCCTTCGCTACCTGTAACACTTATTATTTCTTCGATTGGTTTCGAAAGCAAGGAAGTAACAGTCAGTTCTGCTTCTCAGGCTGTTAATGTTACACTTGCCACTGCTTCTTCGTTGGGTGAGGAAATTGTTGTTTCAGCAACGAGGGTAGCAATCCGTAAAATTGAATCACCGGTAACAATTGAGCAAGTAAGTGCGGCTAATATCCGTAACTCACCAGCTTCAACATACTATGAAGTGGTTCAAAATCTGAAAGGGGTGGATATGCTTACATCATCACTTACTTTTAAAACTCCTACAACAAGAGGTTTTAACGGAAGTGGAAACACACGTTTCAATCAGATTACTGATGGCATGGATAATCAGGCTCCTGGTCTTAACTTTTCTGTTGGAAGTATCATTGGACTCTCAGAACTTGACGTGGATAATATGGAATTACTCCCGGGAGCTTCATCGGCATTATATGGTCCGGGTGGTATGAACGGAACTTTACTTATAAACAGTAAAAGTCCCTTTAAATACCAGGGTTTTTCTTTCCAGGTTAAACAAGGCATTATGCATGCCGACCGGAAATACCGTCAGGAAATTTCCCCTTATTTTAACTGGAATATCAGATGGGCTGAAAAAATTGGCGAACGGGCAGCTTTTAAAATTACTTCTGAATTTGTGCAGGCAAAAGACTGGCTGGCTGCTGATCAACGCAACTATCAACGTTTAGGCACAACCGGGAAAATTGTTCCGGGCACACGCAGCACCGACCCGAATTATGACGGCATAAATATGTATGGCGATGAAACAACGATAGACCTGCGTCAAGTATTTACAGCTATTGGAGCGCAGGCTCCATTCCTGGTACCTTATATGAATTCTCTTTCCGGCAGTCCTATAAATGTTTCCCGCACAGGCTATGCTGAACGGGATCTGGTTGACCCGAATACAGTGAATTTTAAATTAGGCGGGGCGTTTCATTATAAAATAACCGACGATATTGAAGCGATAGCAATGGGATATATCGGGTCAGGGAACTCGGTTTATACCGGAAGCGACCGCTACTCATTTAAAAACTTTATCATAAAGCAGTATAAATTAGAATTAAACGCAAAGAATTGGTTTGTTCGTGGATGGGCTACTCAGGAAGATGCCGGTGAATCATACAATGCAACGGTTACAACCCGTTTAGCTAATGAGCGTATTAAACCATCTACACAATGGTATGGTGAATATGGTCAGACATATCTTGCCGGTAAGTTAAGCGGGCTCACTGATATTGATGCCCACAACAATGCCCGTGCATTTGCTGATGCAGGCGCACCAAAACCAGGAAGTACACAATTTAAACAGATCTTCGACCAGGTGCGTTCCGTTCCTATCTCTAAGGGAGGTGGTTTGTTCATTGAAAAATCAGATCTGTATGTTGCAGAAGGGCAATATAATTTCTCGCATTTAACAGGTGGTGTTGTTGATATCCTGGTTGGAGGAGATTTCCGCAGATTTGTTTTAGATTCAGAAGGCACTTTGTTTGCCGATTCTGCAGCTCCGATACCGATTAACCAGTTTGGCGGTTATGTGCAGGCCAGTAAAAAGTTGTTTGATGATCGTTTGAACCTGACAGTATCCGGCCGTTACGACAAAAACGAAAATTTTGACGGACGATTTACTCCAAGAGCAACGGCACTTCTTAAATTAAATAAAAACAACAGCATCCGCTTGTCTTATCAAACAGCGTATCGTTTTCCCAGTACACAACAGCAATGGATCAACCTGAGGGTAGGTGGAGATGTGCTTTTGATTGGCGGTGTACAAGAGTTAAGAGATTATTACAAGTTTAACTCCAATCCTATTTACACTTTAGAAAGTGTACAGGCCAACGCTCCAAAGGTGTATGATTACAAGGATTTGAAGCCGGAAAATGTTACCTCTTATGAACTTGGTTATAAAGGCGTAGTTGCAGATAATAAACTGCTGATTGATGTTTATGGTTATTATGGACAATATGAAAATTTTCTTGCACGTGCTTTAGTTGTGCAATCAAAAACCGGGAACATTGGAGGTTTGGCCTCCGCTTCAACAAGACAGGTGTATTCTGTACCTGTTAATACAGAAGCAATCGTAAAAACTTACGGTTATGGTTTAGGGCTCGAGTATAAGCTTCCGGGTAATTTTGTGATCACAGTAAACGGTTCATCCGATGTGTTACAGGATGTTCCTGCAGGTTATGTTGCCTTTTTTAACTCACCTAAATACCGTGCAAATGTGATCTTAGGAAACAGCATGTTAGGAAAGCGCAAGAATATTGGTTTTAATATTGCTTACCGCTGGCAGGATGCTTATTTCTTTGAAGGTGATTTTGCAACAGGTGAAGTACCTGCTATTCAGACATTGGATGCACAGGTTAGTTATAAGATACCAAAGACAAAATCACTATTTAAGTTAGGCGCAAATAACCTGTTGAATCAATATTACTATCACGCACCGGGTAACCCTTCAATAGGTGGATTATACTATGTGAGTTATTCTTACAACATATTCTAATTCACTTATCGAACATTATTTAATTATTCATGAAACTGACTTCACATATGAAAAAGATTGTAAGCTACTCACTGGTTGCCTTGCTGTTACTGTCTTCGTGTAACAAAGATATTTCAGCACCAGTACCAAATACATTCCCAACACCAACGGGACAAAGCATTGGAGAGATCGTAAATACTAATGCCAGTTTTTCGTTGTTGAAATATTCGCTGAACAAAGCTGGTTTATTAACTGCCTTAACAAATAAGAATTCTGTTTTTACTGTTTTTGCTCCAAACGATGCCGCCTTTGCTCTTTCAGGTTTTGGCACAACTGCTGCAATAGATCAAATACCGGTGGCACAGCTTACAGCTATTTTAAATTATCATCTTATTCCGGGGCAGAAAATTACTTCAGCAGCTATTCCTACAACGTTTCCTAATGTACAAATGCCTACCGGCTTAATTTTCCCTCCACCAAATACGAGTCCTTTAGCTCGTTTCAGTATTTTCCCATCCCGTAGAGGGTCTGCTGCGTGGGCAAATAATATTCCGGTAACAGCTGCCGATATTCCTGTTGCAAACGGAGTTATTCATCAGGTAGCAGCTATTATTGCACCTCCTTCTAAATTGTTACTTGATACAATTAAGAACGATCCCGATCTTGATTATTTTGAAGCAGCACTTGTTAGAGCCGATTCAGGATTGGCCACAACAGCTGCTCCAAGTTTTCAATATTACTTAGGTAATCCAACAATTGCACCTGGCGCAAACTTTACTGTTTTTGCACCTAATAATGCGGCATTTCAAGCGCTGATTTACTTCCTCGTTTATCAACAGGTATTTGCATTAACAGGGAGTGCTGCTACTGCTGATGCGCAAGCCAATGGAGCCGTAGCTGCAGGGCCGGCATTTTTGTCAACAAATAATGTGACTACCGCATTAATTAGGGGTGTGGTGGCATATCATATAATGGCACAGCGAGCCTTTTCAGTTAATTTCTCAAGTACAGCAACTAATTATCAAACTTTTGTTAATGGGTCAATAGCAGCTCATCCTGGTATTGCAATTTCATCTACCATTACAAGTGGTTTTGGGTCGGCATTAAGTGTTAAAGGCGTTGGTAACCCCAGTGCAGCGGCTGCTATTCCAACTGCTGCAGGTATTGATCGCCCTGCAGTTAATGGTAACTTCTTTAAAATAAACCAGGTACTGCTGCCACAATAATAATTACTACTGATAAATATTGTCTTCAACTGCCCCTTCAAAGGGGCAGTTTTCGTTTAGAACCATCATTAAAATGATTCCTGTATTTTTACAACGGGCCAATTAAAACCAGCAGATGCAGATCATTTTGTTTGATACAGCCAGAGCTACTTTTTATCCTTTTTCGGTTACAAGGCCTTTGTCTGCATTTCGTTGTGGCATCTTCACAGCAAAAGAACGTTGGGCATTTGTATTACAGCAGGACGTATTTACACTTACAGAAGATTATCTAACAGATGCCTACCCATTTTCTCCAATTGAGGGCGACGATTTTCTATACATCAATGCATCAGTTGTTTTTTCAACTGAACTTTTGCATGAAATAAAGGCATTAGCAGCCGAAAGTGTTTTACTGAGGAATAATAACCAAATAGCAATTCGTACAAGAAGCAGGTTGGCCTTCCCGGTAACAACAGAACAAATAAAGCATTGCAAAGAAGTGGAGCTGAGTGTTGCTGTTCGCTTCTTTCATTATCCGTATGACCTCGTTACTTCAAACGATCAACTGATACGCACAGATAGTGAATTGGTCCGTTCAAAAAAACTTTCTGCGCCAATCTCATCCACCAATCAATTGATCAATCCTGAACAGATTTTCATTGAAGAAGGAGCTGAGGTTGAATATTGCACGCTCAATGCATCGACAGGGCCGATCTACATTGGTAAAAATGCTTTGCTGATGGAAGGTAGTATGATCCGAGGCCCTTTTGTTGCGCTGGAGAATGCTGTTGTGAAAATGGGCAGTAAAATTTATGGAGCCACAACAGTTGGGAAAAAATGTACTGTTGGAGGTGAAATTAAAAATTCGATCTTCTTCGATTATTCAAATAAAGCGCATGATGGTTATATAGGTGATGCTGTGATTGGTTCATGGTGTAATATTGGCGCCGGTGCTTCCTGTTCAAATGTAAAAAACACAGCTGGCGAAGTGAAATTCTGGAATCCGTTATTACATCAATGGATCAGTGCAGGAACAAAATGCGGCGTGATGTTGGGCGATTATTCAAAAGTATCTATCAACGCATCGCTCACCACTGGAATGGTGAGTGGCATTTGCAGTAATATTCTTACTGCAGGATTATCGCCTAAATTTATTGCCGACTTTACCTGGAATATTCATACAGGTGAAAAATACATCTTAGAAAAAGCACTGCATGATATTGAAAACTGGATGCAGATGAAACAACAATCATTAACTAACAACGATAAGCAGATACTGGAATATATTTACACCCGACAAACATAAACTACGAATAAAAAACAACAAGATTATGAGACAGCAAGTAGCCGCAGCAAACTGGAAAATGAATTTAACGTATCAACAGGCTGAGGAATTAATTAATGGCATCATTCACACTCCATTTACATTAGGAAAAGATCAACGTGCAGTCTTTGCTGTTCCGTTTCCATATCTGACAATGGTGGTAGATAAATTGAAAGGAAAGATCAACACAGGCGTGGCAGCTCAGAACGCTTACACAAAAACTTCAGGTGCATATACAGGTGAAACTTCAGTTGAAATGTTGAAGTCGATCAATGTTGGTTATGTGGTATTAGGTCATAGCGAACGTCGTGAATACTTTAATGAAAGCAATGAAATGCTTGCAGAAAAAGTAAATACTGCTTTAGCCGCAGGTATTACGCCAATCTTCTGTTGTGGTGAAGCTTTGGATATTCGTGAAGCAGGTACACAAAATGAATATGTAGGTAATCAATTAAAAGAAAGTTTATTTCATTTAAGTGCCGATGAACTGAAAAAGGTCATCATCGCATATGAACCCATTTGGGCAATTGGCACAGGCAAAACAGCAACGGCCGAACAAGCCCAGGAAATGCATGCGCATTTGCGTAGTGTATTAGCTGCTCAGTACGGTACAGATGTTGCAAACGAAATTTCGATTTTATATGGTGGTAGTGTGAAAGGCTCTAACGCAAAAGAAATTTTTGGACAGCCCGATGTAGATGGCGGACTTGTAGGTGGTGCATCATTAAAAGCAGATGAATTTGTACAGATCATTCAATCACTAAAATAAATGAGGCATGAAGCGTGAAGAACAGCTGCAGCCGCTTTCGCATCAACATCATAATGGATTAATGGCTGCATTGCTCTTGAAAAAGGGGGTGGGGAAGCAGGCTGATCCAACTGTGATGGATGATTTTATTATATCCGTATGGAATGGGGAATTGCGAAATCATTTCATTAAAGAGGAAGTATATCTGCATCCGCATGTGTTGCAGATTCCCTCGCTCATGGAAAAATATGAGCAGATGAAAACAGAGCATCACCAGATACGCCGTGTAGTTGATGCGATAAGAAATGGCGACTCAAGCGTAACGCTCATCACCGATTTTTATACCCTACTTGAAAAACATATCCGTTTTGAAGAGCGTGATCTGTTTCCGTTTATTGAAGAACAGATACAACCTGAGCAGTTAGATGAATTGGGCAGGAATTTGCAGCCACTTGAAAGTAAAGCCTGTTCTGATTATCCTGTAAAATTCTGGGAGTAATGGATTGATCATTATAAAACACCGTTGCTTATGGCAAAAGTTCTCATCCTCTTTGCACATCCTGCAATGGAAAAGTCAAGAGTGCATAAACGACTTGTTGAGCACATTCCAAGATCGGCTGATATACGTTTTCATGATCTGTATGAACGCTATCCCGATTTTGATATTGATGTGCCTTATGAGCAACGCTTGCTGCTGCAGCATGATGTGGTGATCTTTCAACACCCATTTTATTGGTATAGTTCTCCCGCTATTATCAAACAATGGCAGGATCTTGTGTTGGAACATGGCTGGGCATATGGTACAGGAGGTCGTGCACTTGCCGGCAAAAAGTTCATGCATGCTATATCAACCGGCGGTTCTAAAAATTCTTATACTGAAGAAGGAAGAAATAAATATTCATTGGCAGATTACATGCTGCCTTTTCAACAAACAGCTTATTTGTGTGATGTTGAATACCTGCCACCGTTTGTGATACATGGTACACATCGTTTACCCGAGACCGATATGGATCTTCACGCCTTGCAGTATGAACAGATGTTACTGGCACTTGTGCAGGATCGCATCAGTAAACCGGAGATAGAGAGTTGTATTTACATGAACGATCTTGTTCCTATTCCTAACGCAATACAATCATAACCGATGGACAATAATTCAATTCTTTTCCAGGCGATGGTGTATTTGGCTGCTGCTGTGGTAATGGTGCCGCTTGCCAAACGGTTGGGACTCGGTTCGGTGCTCGGGTATTTATTGGCCGGTATTTTAATTGGGCCTACTGTTTTGCAGTTCATTGGCACCGAAGGGCAAGACCTGATGCATTCAGCAGAGTTTGGTGTAGTGATGATGTTATTCCTGATTGGTCTTGAACTGGAACCGGCATTGCTATGGAAATTACGAAAAGCTATTCTTGGTTTGGGCGGATTACAGGTGCTTATAACATCCATCATTATATCAGCTATTGCATATTTTTTGAAACTTCCATGGCAATCGTCGTTGGCGATCGGAATGGCGTTGGCACTCAGTTCAACGGCATTGGTGTTGCAAACACTTGCTGAGAAAGGGATCAATCGTACAACAGCGGGACGAAGTGCATTTGCAGTATTACTGTTTCAGGATATTGCTGTGATCCCCATGCTTGCGTTCTTCCCGTTACTTGCTATTGCCGGATTAACGCCTGCTGATGTTAGTGTAAATGAAGCAGAAGGTTGGATAGAAAGCCAAAGTGGATGGATGCGAGCCCTGATTGTATCAGGTGCCATTGGTTTTATCATCATTGGTGGACGTTATTTGATTCCACCCATTTTCCGTTTAGTAGCAGCAACACAGTTGCGTGAAATGTTTACTGCAACAGCTTTGTTATTGGTGGTTGGTATAGCTGTGTTAATGTCTTCGGTAGGATTGAGCCCTGCATTGGGAACATTTCTTTCAGGTGTTGTTCTGGCAAACAGTGAATACAAGCACGAGTTGGAAAGTGATATTGAACCATTCAAAGGATTGTTACTTGGTTTGTTTTTTATTGCAGTTGGGGCATCCATCAATTTTGAATTGATAATGAATCAACCGTTATTGATCTTTGGATTAGTATTAGCATTGATGTTTGTGAAAGCTGTTGTGTTATTAGTATTGGGTAAGATTTTCAAGTTACGTGTCGATCAGAATATTATTTTCTCCTCTTCTTTATCACAGGTGGGAGAGTTTGCATTTGTGTTGTTGAGTTTTTCGTTGACTGAAGGTATTGTTGAAAGAGGTTATGTTGAGGTTTTGATGGCTGTGGTGGCGATCAGTATGGCATTAACACCTATTGCTTTTTTTCTCAATGAAAAAATTGTGTTGCCATTTATTGATAAGCGACTGTCATCAAACAAAACAGAAAAAGAAGCAGATGCTGTAAATGAAAAAAATCCTGTGATCATTGCAGGCTTTGGTCATTTCGGGAATACAATCGGACGTTTTCTTAGAGCACATGGTGTAAAGACAACGGTATTGGATATCGACAGTAACCGTGTGGAGTTTCTACGCAAGATGGGCTTTAAAGTATATTATGGTGATGCAAGCCGTTACGATATTCTGTTGGCTGCCGGAGCTGCTGAAGCAAAGATGATCATTATTGCTGTTGATGATCCGGAGAAACGGTTACAGATGATCGAAACCATTAAGAAACATTTTCCTGATCTGCAAATGCTGGTGCGCAGCAGCACAAGAGAGGATACGTACGATCAGATGAATGCAGGTATCCTTCATATTTATCGTGAAACGATCGATACCTCACTCCGCATGGGTGTGGATGCGATGAAGATTCTTGGTCACAGAGCTTACACTGCACAACGTGCTGCACGAACATTCTTCCGCTACGATGAACAGAAGTTGAAAGATCTTTCGAAGCTCAGGGATAATGAAAAAGAATATATTAACCAGGCAAGAGAATACATTGAAGAACTGGAAGAAATCATTAAAGCGGATACCAAGCAACTCCACCTCGTAAAAGATCTAGGTTGGGATGAGGATAGTTTGATTGCTGATGAGCAGGTGAAGAAAGATGAATGATGAGTGATGAATAATGAGTTGGTTGAACTGGATAGAAGCAAGTCAGATTGAGCATTGATACAATCGGATGCTACTCACCACTGATTACTCATCATTCATTTACCTTTCATACTGTATTGAGCCCGTTCCAATCGATCGTTTACTGCTCTACCCAAACCTTCCTCAGGTAACAGTTCTGCAAGAATAACATCAGCATTCATACTGTCAACTTCTCGCAACATACGGAATAGGTTTTTAGCAGCTTCATCTGTACTTCCGCTTGCAGATAAAATGAACTGTTGCTCTTTGGGGATATCGGGATGATGATTTTTGAAGTTGATCAGAATGATTTTCTTTCCTGCAAATGTTGACAACAGCTCATCGATCTTTCCTAAATACAACGGAGTATGTGTTGCATAATGACTTTTCAATTGCCCGGGTGTATTCGGATTGTCAGTAACCTTTTTGTGATGCTTTATTTTTTTGCCGATCACAGCTTCTATCTGTTCAACAGCAATTCCTCCTAATCGATACAATTCAATTTCGCCTTCTTCATTCCATCCAACAATAGTTGATTCAACACCTACGCCGCATGCACCGCCATCAAGTATATAAGGAATCTTATCATGCAATCCTTCATATACATGTTGTGCTGTGGTTGGACTAACATAACCCGATGGATTGGCACTTGGAGCCGCAACAGGAAAATCAAGTTGAGAAAGCAACTGTAATGTCAATGTATGATTTGGAACACGTATAGCTACCCGTTTACTTCCTGCAGTTACAAGATCAGGAACTGCTTCCTGCTTATTGAACAGCATTGTTAATGGTCCTGGCCAGAATGCTGCGGCCAATTGTTCTGCTTCAATCGGAATGTCTTTAATATATTTCCTGGCCTGTTCAAATGAGGCTACATGCATGATTAGCGGATTGAACTGTGGTCTGTTCTTGGCTGCATAAATTTTCAAAACTGCATCTTCATTTAGTGCATTGGCAGCAAGTCCATACACAGTTTCGGTAGGTATGGCAACCAAATCGCCTTTCGTTAAATGTTCAGCTGCTGTTGTTAGATCAATGCCAATTTCTGTCTTCATCTTAAATGCTTACAGGTAATTTTTCTTCGTGATAACTATCCAGCTTATCCATATGCAGTATTGTTGTGCTGCTGTCTTCGCTGGGCTCGTACATCATATTAAACTTTGCACCGTAAATAAATTCATTCGGTACATATGATGTACGGCTAACAACAGTGTTTGCATACTCTTCATCGTAACCTTTTACAAAAACAAGAATTTCTGTTTCTGCTTCCTCAATTTCATTTCTTGTTAGCTGATAAAGCGGGCTTTTTTCATTTATCATATGTACAATCGTCCAGTTGCTTGTTAATGTATTGGCTTTCGCTAATTCAAGATCAAGACTGTAAAAAGTGTTTTTCCGTTCTGTTTCATTCTCTGTGTATTTCATAACACAGGTAACCTTTACTTCAACATCAGTTAAAAAGTGTTGTTTAAAAGGTGCAAATCGAAACATCAACGCATAGCCATCTTTAAAAGGAGAAAACAAAGCAATGTTGCTGTATTTGATGTATGCCTTTGGTTGCGAAAATCGACCATAGATCAAACCCGTTGCTAATGCAAGCATCAAAATACCGGTAAAAGATTCAACAGCGGCAATTGTATTAGAAGTTAACGAATCAGGGAAGACATGCCCATAGCCAACAGTTGACAGTGTTTGCGTGCTAAAGAAAAAAGCTTCCCAGAATTTGCCCATCACTGTTATTTCTTCCATACCGCCCAGGTGATGCACGCCCACCATAAAATAAACGAAGGCAAAGAATAGGTTTACCACAACATAGGCAACTGCAACCAGTGAAATAAATTTCCAGGACGGGATCTTTAACATGTATTGAAACACACTAAACCGTTGCAGATACGAGATGCCACGGAAACGTATATTGGGGCGACCGTCTTTTTGAAAAAAACGACCACCGCTTTGCTTACTGTTTACGCTAAGCCCGGTTTCTTTATTTTCTTTTGCGAGGCTGTTACGCCGGCTTCGGGATGATGCCATATTCAAATATCTGTAAAACTACAGAAATGAAGCTTTGTAGAGATATTAGCCGTTACTGATATGGCAAATATTGTTTTTTGTACAACCTATTCGCTCTATATTTGAAACTGACTATCCTGAGTATGAAACTTGCAACAGCACTTTCCAAGAGTATTTTATGGCGTGGGTTTTACTTTGTTTCGGTGATGTTGCTCAATATCCTTGTGGCAAGACATTTTCAATCGGACGGCAGTGGTCAGATTTATTACATAATTAACCTGCTCGCTTTTACGCTCATCATTATCAGTCTTTGCCTGGAGGCGCCGATGGGCTATTATCTCTCGCAACAAAAAATGAACGAAACACAACTTGCTGCTATTTCTGTTGCATGGACCATACTGATCATGTTGCCGGGTTGGTTCATCATTCGATCGATGGGGGTGCCAAAAGAAGGGATATTGCAATTGGCTGGATTTCATTTTTCAGCCACTGTGTTTCTTACAGGCAATCTACTCATTACTTTTTTTGTTGCTTTGTTTTATGCAAAGATGGATTTTGTACTGCCTAATCTGTTACTGGTAATAGTTAATATTCTGCTGGTCATACTCGTGCCGAATAATGAGTGGGTAAAAAGTTTCATGAGTAATGAAAACTATGTACAACTTTACTTTCTTGGATTTTTTATGCAGGGTTTTTTGTTGATGGTTGCTTTCTTATTTCGTTATTTCAGGTTGAGTGATTTGAAACGAATCCCCGCACAGCTGATCAAACCTTTTTTATCGTTTGCATTTATCGCTGTTGTAACAAACTCCATGACTTTTTTAATGTACAGGATCGATTATTGGTTTGTGAACAAATATTGTACTGATGCTGATCTGGGAAATTATATACAGGCATGCAAACTTGCGCAACTGTTCTTTATAATTCCATCTATACTTGCATCGGTGGTTTTTCCAATGACCGCATCGGGTAGGAGAGAAGAGATGAATGAAAAAATGCAATTGCTCTCCCGTGGGTTGATTTTGTCATACTGTATCGCCTGTTTGGGATTGATTGCATCTGGCTATTGGTTGTTTCCTTTGGTTTTTGGTGAAACATTTAATAACATGTACCTGCCTTTTGTATTGCTGGTGCCGGCCATTCTTTCTTATTCAGTTATTCATTTATTGGCTGCATATTATAGTGGGAAAAAGGTATTGAGTGTGAATTTTAAAGGGAATCTGGTAGCTCTCACGATTATTGTTGTTGGCGATATGCTTGTGATTCCACGCTTTGGTATTACCGGTGCAGCTATGGTGAGCAGTGTTGGTTATGTCTGTTACATGAGCTTTATTTTACTGATGCATCGCAAAGAATACAAAAGCCGCTTTGCCGATTTTCTTTTCTTCCGTAAAAAAGATGGGCAGCTTTTTTATAAGTTGCTGATGGAAAAAATATCTTCACGCAAAACAGATGTTTCATGAAAGTACTCTGGCTTTGCAGTTGGTATCCGCACAGCGTAGATCCTTACGATGGTGATTTTATTGAACGTCAGGCAAAAGCTTTGTCGTTATACATCCAGGTTGATGTAATACATGTAGTACAGAATTTCAACTTTTTTAAAAAAGAAACAAATTTTCGGACGGAAGAAAAGCAGGAAGGCCAGTTACGTTCTTCTGTTTACTTTTTGCCTTTGCCAAAAACAACAATCAGCTTTTTACGAAAGCTTCTCTTCAATAAGCAATATCAATCGCTGTATAAAAAACTTATGGCTGATTACATCAGCAAAAACGGAAAGCCTGATCTGATTCACCTTCATGTGCCTGTTAAAGCAGGCTCAATTGCCGTTCAAATGGAAAAAGAACATAACATTCCATTTGTTGTTACCGAACATAGCTCCGCTTACTTTGAACATATCCCGGAGAATTATTTCACTCGTAACCGCTATTTCAGGTTTGTGACAAAACAATCATTTGAAAAAGCGGCTGCAGTAAGTTCAGTATCAGATTGGTTGCTGAAACGTTTAAGCTCTTTGTTCAATATCAAGCAAACAAAACTTATCCGCAACGTTGTTGACTCAAATGTTTTTCATCCGCTTGAGAATAAAAATAAATATCCCCGGTTTATTCATGTGTCAATGATGCATGAATTGAAAAACGTTAAGGGGATTTTACATGCATTGGCAGCGCTGAAAGAAAACAATACTCATTGGGAAATGTGGTTTGTTGGCCCTAAGCTTAAAGAGAATATTGAACTGGCAAAGCAACTTGGTATTTCTGATCATGTAAACTGGAAAGGAACTTTACCTTATAATGCTGTTGCAGAATGTATGCGTTCAGCAGATGCATTGGTGCATTTCAGTAACTATGAAAACCTTCCTTGTGTGATCAATGAAGCATTATGTTGTGGCTTACCCGTTATTTCATCGGATGTTGGCGGAATAGCCGAGCTGGTAAATTCATCGAATGGTGTTTTAATTGCTCCCGGTGATACAAATGCACTCGAAAATTCATTAGAAGATTTCCTGCAACAGAAAATGAAGTACAATAAAACAGAAATAGCTGCAACAGCAGCTAATCAGTTTAATGAACATATTATCGGTAAACAGTTACTGGATTGGTACCAGGATCTGCTTGTGAAAAATTAAATCAGGATTTCAGTTTTGAAACAAGTTCAATGTACTCCTGCATGGCGGCTTCTTTGCTTTTGCCTTTCAATGCATCCCATGCTTCGTACTTCGCTTTGGCCACAAAATCAAATGGATTAGATGGCGCTTCAACATTTACATCGCCCTCACTTGCCTGTTTGTAAAGTGAATAGAGTTGAAGCAGTGTATCGTTACTTGGCTTTTCGCTGAGTTCTTTACTGTCGGCTACAGCCTGTTCAAATTGTTGATGCAAATCCATAAGTTGTAAGTTTCCACGAAAATAAGTGAATCCACTTAAATATTTTTTTCCAGAATCAGAAATTCGAGCTTTTGCAAATGTTTACCTGTAAGATCATCTTCCACGAAAGGTTTTCGCTCGCCAGTTTCAGCATAACCATGGCGTTTGTACCAGTCGATCAATTCTTTTCGAACTGATATCACCGACATATAGATTTTCTTTGAGCCAACCGTTTTTGCATGTTCGTCGGCTGCCTTAAGTAGTTGTTTGCCAATGCCGCCGCCTTGCAGGTTGGGCGAGACGGCAAACATTCCGAGATAAACACCCCGATCGTGTTGCTGAAGATTCACCGTGCCAATGATATTTCCTTCTTCATTGGTGTATTTGAGAATAATGCTGCCCTGTTGATCCATGACTTGTTTTACGTTAGCAAAATCCGTACGCCGTTCACCGGCAATCAGATCAGCTTCTGTTGTCCAGCCTTTTTTGGAACTTTCTCCACGGTATGCACTATTGAGCAGTTCAACAATTTGAGGGATATCTTCGTTTGTGGCTTTTGCAATCATATGTGCTGTTTTAAATACGATTCAATTTACATTTCCTGGTCGAAGTATATTTTGTAAAACCTGCGGCCCGTTACTTCATCATAACCCTGTTCAATTAATTCACGGTTACCATGAATATAAATATGAAAGTTACGATCAAGTTTAATGACACTTTTAAACACCCTCGCCTGTTTTTTTACCGCAGAAGGGGAGATAGCAAATGAATCTGCAATTTCCAAATTATGTTCATGCAGATATGATGAGCCGAACTGCTGAAATGATTCAATCAATTCGGGTTCACGGAATACTGCTTCCTGGAAATTACTGATATTGAAATTCTCATTTTCTTTAAAATAAGCGACCGATTTATTCAACATTCCCGCCTGATCAGCCTTGGATGTTTCAAAAGAAGCAGGCATATTGTTTACAATAAATTCTTTGGCAACAGATAAAAAGTTTTTCGTGAATGCAAAACTATCAGCGCATTCTTTCACACCTAAAAAATCTTCTTTCCAATAAATAGCTTCGTTGCCTTTGTTGGTGTGATCAATCAAAAACAGTCGATAACCATCTTCTGCTTCAGTATTGAGAATAACACAGGCTTTGTCTGCTTTGTTTGGATCAAGTCCTTTTTTTGATTGAATATCCAGTTGATCACGCATCAGATCAACCAACAGGAAATCTTTCTTGTTTTCTGCTTTGATGAGTACAATGCCATCAACTGTTTTACTGTCAAAACTTAAGTTTCTAAAATAAGCAGTAAATAATTCACCGGGTTTGATCCCGGGATGAGTACTTGCGGCAGCAAGATGTTTCGCCATAGCTACTGATTGCTCATGCAGACTGTCAGGCTTTTGAAATACTGCTTTGCAATACGCATACATTTCATTGTACTTCAAATCGGTTTCGTGTACAAACTGGTATTGCTGCTCTTCTTTAAATGCAGTTAAAAAGAATCGGCTGAGCAGGTCACGAAGATCTATGTCAGCTAAAGGAAAACCTTCTTCCGTTAAAACAATTTGTCCTTCCTGGTCGATATAATGTACAGAGAGCGCCTCAAGACTCGAATCGGTAAATGTAAACATGCGAATGCAATTAGCTAAAGTGCCGCAAGATAAATGAATGTGCAGATAAGTATGCCAGACTTATCTACTTGTTTCTTTCATTAAGAAAGTATAAGAAGTATGGCATACTTAAGTAGATGTATATCTTTTAATCCCTGTAATTCAAAGCTGGTTTACGATCGCCCAATAATGCTTTGTATTGATAAGTACCAACCTGTTGTTTGAATTCTACTTTTGCTTTTTCAATCAACTCCGGATGAAGAAACAGATCAATCGCAGTTAAGGCCATAGTTTTTGCAGATACCATCATTCCCTTCGTACCGATCTCCGTACCGCCACATGCAACAGCCTGCCAGCTATGTGCTGCAGTTCCTGATACCCATGTAGCTGAACGCAGTCCAACAGTTGGTACTGCATAACTTACATCGCCCACATCGGTACTGCCACCGCCTGCGTCCATTTCAATTTTCAATGGTTTTATTATACCTGCATTTGCAACAGGAGGAGCGGGGAATCCAAAAGTCGCCTGGAGTTTATTCCCGAAATCAACTTCTGCAGCTGTGTATTGCACGCCACCTGTTTTTTCTAAATTTTTCTGCATCACTTCGGCCAATGTTCTGTTGAGTAACAGGTCATGTGTGCCACCGATCATTTCAAATTCCATTTTGGTATCGGTGCCAATTGCTGCTCCATTAGCTGTGTTTACTACACGATTAAAAATGCTTTGCACCTGGTCTCTCTTTGGGTGACGCACATAGTAATATACTTCTGCAAAATCAGGAATTACGTTGGGCGCTTTACCACCATTAGTAATTACATAATGAATACGTGTTTCCTGCGGAATATGTTCACGCATCATGTTCACCATATTATTCATAGCTTCAACACCATCCAATGCAGAGCGGCCACGTTCAGGCGATGCTGCTGCATGTGCAGAAATGCCACGAAAACGAAACTTGGCACTCATGTTTGCCAAGGCACTTGTCATGGTTACGCCATTTTCATTTCCGGGGTGCCAATGAATAGCCACATCCACATCTTTAAATAATCCTGCTCTCACTAAATACACTTTGCCGCTGCCGCCTTCTTCTGCAGGGCAGCCGAATACCTTAATGGTGCCGGTGAACTTTTTCTCTTCAATTAATTTCTTAATAGCAATACCCGATGCAACAGAAGCAACACCAAATAAATGATGACCACATGCATGTCCTGCATCTTTACCGGCACTGATTTTTTCCGGCGCATTGGTTTGTGATAAGCCGGGCAATGCATCAAACTCTGCAAGAATAGCAATCACCGGGCTGCCACTGCCGTACGTAGCAACAAATGCTGTTGGTATACCTGCCACACCGGCTTCAACATTAAAGCCATTGTCTTTTAATGTTTGTTGTAAGAGTGCACTGCTTTTTACTTCTTTATAACCAACTTCGGCATAATCCCATATCTGGAACGCCATAGTTTTATACTGATCGTAATTCGATTGAATAGACGTTGATGCCTGTGTTTTGAACTGATCATCTTTGGTAACAGTCAGTTTCTTTTGTGCTGTTGCAAATGTGAACAGGGAAAGGGAGGTAATAATTAAAAAACTTCTCATGCTGATTTGATTTTTTTAGAAGGATGGAAGATAAGAAGCATTAACTGATTAAATTCACCGTTTACATATACAATCTTTTGTAATCTCACATGTTTATGCGATAGTAAAGGGAGGATATGCAAACTACTTTTGCAACGTTTCTTCCATATGTGGAGTCACACAGATAGCCATGACATACAAATTAACCTTATTCATTACATCAATTACGTTGCTGCTTTTTGTTGCCTGTAAAAAAACACCTGTTGTGCCGGTGCCTTCACCAGCCCCTGCAGATCTTGTTATTCAATTGGATAATGCATATCTCACAGATGATAATACAGATTCAGCTTATATCTGGTGGAATGTAAATGGACAGCGTGTTCAAAAGAACATGAAGAAAGAGACCGGGAAATTTATTATTTCGCTTGATTCATTAACAAACGGAGCTGCAACAATGGAGATCAGGTTGTATACAAAGAAACTGATGAACAGTCACCGTTCGATGTATGTAAAAAAGATAAACAAACCTGCTAATAGCAAAACGGGATTAGTTTATGCGGCTCCTTCTGCTGTTAAAGATGTAAACTGGGTGCCCCGTGTATTTATGAAAGATGGAGGGAATGGTGTGATCGCAGTAATGGGTATTCGTCCGGAAGATACGTTTCTTGGTTTGTATAATGTTGGTGCTAAATGGATCGATCTCACCGTTGAGAAGATCTATTACAAAGGATTGAATGCAGTTGCCGCAAAATCATGGACCTGTAATGGCGATCATTGCGTTATCGCCAATGGAATGTTTGAGAGCGAAAGTTTCTTTGCTTCAATACCACAGCAGCTTGTGGGAAAAGAATACAACCACATTGAGCAGTTGTTTATGTTTGGCGATGGCAACTATCGTAATGGCTGGAGCGTGTTGAGTTTTACGTATGATTTCTAAAGGTCTTAACTCATCAAGTCAATGAGCCCTTTAAACACCAATACAAGCCCTATGATGGTGAGACCGTATAAAGCAAAATTGAAATTGCTGTTATTGCTGAACAGGAATACAGTGAAAAGAAATCCCGTTGTTAACAGGAACACGCCAATACCACAGTACACAAAAGCTGCATTGCGTTTCTTTTCAATGCGGAGTTTTTTCCATTCATTGACGTATTGCTGTGCCGCCTCACCAGGTAACCCGGTTTCCAATAAACGTTGAAGAATTTCCTCGTTGCTCAGGCCTTGTTGTTTAAGGGTAGTTATTTGCAGCAATACATTTGGTAATTGGGCAGTATCCATTTATGGCAAGTTTAGCAGGAAGATAAAAAAAATCCGCTATTCTGTTATTCAGGTTAACAGACTTTTTTCACCTGCTTCGTGATCATTCCGGAACAAATTTGTCTTCTATCAATTGTGTTGGTCTAAAAGGGTTTAAAACTCAACCTTATCATTGCCTTTCTTCACTTTATCCCCACCTCAAACACACTACTTTCCACTCGCTCTTTTCACCTATCTTTGCCGCCTTGAAAATGAAGGAGATTTGAATGAAGAATATCAGAAATTTTTGCATCATTGCGCATATTGACCACGGAAAAAGTACCCTGGCGGATCGTTTATTACAAACCACCGGCACCATCAGCGACCGTGATATGATGGACCAGGTTTTGGACGATATGGACCTGGAACGTGAAAAAGGTATCACCATCAAGAGCCACGCCATCCAGATAAATTACAAACACAAAGATGGTCAGGAGTATATCCTGAACCTGATCGATACTCCCGGTCACGTTGACTTCAGCTATGAAGTGAGCCGTGCACTGGCTGCCTGCGAAGGTGCTTTGTTGCTGGTTGATGCGGCACAGGGTATCCAGGCACAAACCATTTCGAATTTATACTTAGCAATCGATAATAACCTTGAGATCATTCCCGTGATCAACAAAATTGATATGGACGGGGCGATGATTGAGGAAGTAAAAGACCAGATCGTAGAATTGATCGGTTGTAAACCTGAAGAAATTTTGTTGGCCAGTGGCCGTGCAGGAATTGGTATTGAAGAAATACTGGAAGCCATTGTTGAGCGTATTCCGCCTCCGGTTGGTAAGCCCGATGAGCCATTACAGGCGTTGATCTTTGATAGCGTGTTTAATAGTTTTCGTGGTGTAATTGTTTACTATCGTATTCGCAACGGAAAGATCAGAAAAGGTGATAAGGTGAAGTTTGTAAGTACCGGTCAGGAATACGAAGCCAGCGAGATCGGTATCCTGAAATTGAAGATGACAGAAAAGAAAGAAGTCACCTGCGGTGATGTTGGTTATATTATTACCGGTGTAAAAAATGCCAAAGAGGTGAAAGTGGGTGATACTATTACACTTGCATCAAATCCTACGCAGGAACCTATTCAAGGTTTCCAGGAAGTAAAGCCAATGGTGTTTGCCGGGATATTCCCCGTTGTTACAGAAGATTTTGAAGAGTTACGTGATTGCATGGATAAACTCCAGTTGAACGATGCTTCATTAACGTTTGAATTGGAAACATCACAAGCGCTTGGCTTTGGTTTCCGTTGCGGCTTCCTTGGTTTACTGCACATGGAAATTATCCAGGAGCGTTTAGAACGTGAGTACAATCAAACAGTAATCACCACTGTACCCAACGTAAGTTTTATTGCGTATACCACTCGGGGCGAAAAGATACAGGTGAATAACCCTACACAAATGCCGGAACCAACGGCTATGGACAGGATTGAAGAACCTTTTATTAAAGCACAGATCATTACCAAGCCCGATTACATTGGTAACATCATGACGCTTTGTTTAGGTAAGCGTGGAATCCTGATCAATCAAAGCTACCTCACACCAACACGTGTTGAACTGATGTTTGAAATGCCGTTGACAGAGATAGTATTTGATTTTTATGATAAGCTGAAATCGCAAACCCGTGGTTATGCATCGTTCGATTATCATCCCATTGGTTATCGTGATGCAGATATCATTAAAATGGATGTGCTGTTGAATGGCGATAAAGTGGATGCTTTGAGTGCATTGATCCATCGTAGTCGTGCACAGGAATTTGGTCGCAAGCTTTGTGAAAAGTTGAAGGAATTAGTTCCACGTCAGCAATTCCAGATCGCTATACAGGCAGCTATTGGAGCAAAGGTTGTTGCCCGTGAAACCATCAGTGCCATGCGTAAAGATGTAACTGCGAAATGTTATGGTGGTGATATCAGCCGTAAACGTAAGCTCTTGGAAAAGCAGAAAGAAGGTAAGAAACGTATGCGCCAGATCGGTAACGTGGAAGTGCCGCAGGAAGCTTTCTTAGCAGTGTTGAAACTGGATGATTAAGATGTTCAATTAAGTAGTCATCCCGAAGTATGAGGGGGCTATTCAATAAATATTTTAAGCACAGAGATTTTTCTTTGTGCTTTTTTATTGCAGTTTGATCAATTCTTTTGCAATGGTTGCTCCATTGATCTTGAACACAATTGTATAAACACCTTCAGCCAGTTGATATTTATTTAGTGTGAAAGGAATTGAATAAGAGCCGGCGGGTTGATTTTTTTCCTGGATCAGGTGTGTGCTGGTTCCATTCATGGAGATCAATTGCACACTCACTGCTGACCTTCGTTCCAATTTGTATTGCAACATCAGGCTTTCGCTGAAAGGGTTCGGGAATATTTTTAAACTGGCTCTGAATACATCAGGTTCCTGCACACCAGTTATCATACTTACTTGCCAACTGATGTTTGTTGTGTGAATGGTTAAATGATTATCGGCACGTGATAGTTGCGTTGTATCTGCAACACTAGCAAGCAAAGTGTAATTTCCATTTACCAAACTGCCTTGCAGTAAAGTAAATGTATCGGTGTTCAATGCTTTCTCCTCCGTATTAACCAACCAACGAACTTTTAATGTGTTGGGAACAGGCTGCAGCAGGTTCAACTTAAAACCAACTGTACTGTAAACGTTGAATGTTGTTGCATTTGAAGGTGAATAACTATCAAGAGGTGAGGATAGTTCATGTATCCGTTCAACAAATGTTTCTTTACATACACTGCAAAAGACAGCACCCAGCGCCTCCATTTTGCAAGTGCCACCGGTTGTAGGTTTATACCAGCCGGTTCCACCGGTATGCTGATGAACACCAATGCCGGGTGCGCCGGTCCAATTTTTCCATTTTACCAAAGCCGGGCTGCTTTGTGCAGTCATGTTTGGTTTTTCAAGTGCGTATTGTGGGCCTGCCCAATATTCATCAGCCAGTCTGGCAAACGAATGACCTATTTCATGGATCATAATTTCGGCTGCGTTGGTATTTGTAGTACTTGTTGCGACGGTTCCGCCGGAGCCACCATAGAAACTAGTGTTTGCCACAATGAATGCATGATCATATAATGGGAAATTGGTGGCAAGTACAGAATTGATATTGGCATAGCTCGATGGCACAACTAAACGATGAATGTTACCTGCATCGAAAGTTGTTCCAAAATAATTATTGGGATTTGATTGAGGATGTGTGGCAGCAGATGGGCAATCGCTTGCGGTGATTGGGTGTTTCACGCCGCTTTCAATCGAAATAACCCTGATCGCAAATACATTAAAATAGTTCTTGTATTCTTTTATAGGAACTGTGTTGAAGAGTTTGTCGTTGATGCTGATGACATCGTTTATGAATTTGGCTTGCTCGCCGGCAGTATAACCATCGGCGAGATAAACAAGATTGATACGTTTTTCTAATGGACCGGTTTTACTGATGGTATCAACCGTAAATACCTGTGCTGTTGCAGTTGAAGAGAGGAAGAGGAAGATTATAAGGTTTGTAAAACTTTTCATGTGCTCAGTTTGTTTGGTAATTGGTCACACAGAATTGATTCGATCGACAGGACAGACGTTGCTTTTCAGATAAAAATTATAAAATCAGTACTGAACGAAAGAGCGGTTTATTCTTCAAATCTCCCGTTATCTCTATTACTTCAATTTCCTTTACAGCTGAAGAGTAGTTGAACCTGAACGGCACTTCAGTTCTGATATACTGAATTTTTCGTATTGCAAACTCACCTTTCTCATTTACATACTCCATATCCCGAATATGTGGATCTTCGATAATGAGCGAATCTATACGTTTTCCTTTACTGTCGAGCAGAGAAATTTGCCAGTCGCCGTGTTTTGATGTTGGATCAGCATCTCCTTTTAATTCTCCATTTACAAGTTGTTGCTGAATGATCTTTATGTTTGGGTTGCCTGTAACAGAATCAATAGTGGATTCGATAGTCAGGTAAAGTAGCCGGGGGCTTTCACTTACTTTTTTTTCTTCATTTGATGATGATGCCATCGCTTGTTTTCTATTACAGCCGTTGTTTGCAGAAATAAGAAAAAAGCAAAGGAGCAATTGTAAAAAGAAAGTATATTTATGATGTGGCGCTTTCATGCGGCATGCGTTATGTAACCGTGTAAAAATACTGTATTTCACCACATTGTTTACCCAAACAAAAATGCACTATGAGCGATTTTACACTTAACAAAGAGCCGGATCTTGTAGTTACCGCCCGATTTATAGAGAAGGGAGATGATGCTCCTTTACATGGCGATGATTTTACCGTAAGACTATATGATCGTGATATTGCTGATGATGATTTCTTAGGGGAAAGCCGTTTGGATGCTGATGGCCACATACGCATTGCTTTTGCACATGATGCGTTTGTAAACGATGCAGCGTTTAATGAGGCCAGGCCCGATTTTTATTTTATGATCATGAAAAATGGCAAACCCGTTTACACCACCAAAGTATTAGAAGAACTGAGCATTGAAGACCTGCAGCAGTTCAGGATGGGAGAGGGAGATGTGGTTGATCTTGGAAGTTTTTTGGTAGATGTGAAATAACCATACGTCGATTTTTTTTGATTGTTCATATGCTTGATGTTTATCGCTTTAGCTTTTTTGATCTGCCTTTTTTGAAAATAGCACTTCTGTTAGCCATTTTTATCATGTTCCTGTATGGGCAATATTTAGCACTTGAGGCTATTTCACAAAACAGCAGGAAGTTGGCACCAAATGATATATGGTTCCAGTTGATACCTCTGTTTAATGTCTATTGGGCTTTTGTAGTAGTAAATCGTTTATCTGCTTCATTCGCTGCGGAGTTTCAACGTCTGGGCATTCCAACTAATGAATTATATCCTACACGTGCGATAGGTATTTCATCCCTGATTTTAAATTTTGCATCGCTCATTCCCGTCGAAGAGTTAAGAATAGTGGTACCCTTAATTTGGCTTGTTTGTTTTGTTCTGTACTGGATACAAGTTTATAAATCCCGCAAACTGATTCTTGCAAATAAGGAATATGAACTTCTGGATGTTGAACGGGATGCACTTGATAAAACCACTTAGTTTCTCTTTTCTTTAAACACAATGCCTTGTTGTTTTAATTCTTCCAGCACGGGTATATAAATTTCTTTGCAGGTTGGAATATGCAGGCCTTTCAGTTTTATTTTTTCTTCAAGTATAAGTTTTGCAGCAATGCCCAATGGCAAACCTACTGTTTTTGCCATGGCGGTACGCAAGCTGTCTTCACCTTTAACGACTAAACTGCTGTTGATTGTTTTTGTTTCACCATTCAGTTCATAAGCTATCTCATGCAACATTACGATCATGTCTTTATCACTTGGTTGTAAAGCAAGTTTTTGTTCAACCTTTGATTGAAGGATATCTGCACTGCACTTCGCATTTGCCGGTAAGGTATCATTACCATACAGTTCAAGAAATGTAAACTGTTCAAGGATAATGTCATGATCAGCTTCTTTCACATACAATTCAAGATACATACGCAGGCTTAATTCTCTGCCTTCAATTTGCTGCAACTTTGCACTCAGCCATTCACGATATGTTTTGCTTTTACTTATCAATGCTTGATCCTGTTCATTCGTGAGATCAAGATCAACAATAACATCCCAGCCTTTACAGAAATCAGCATAGCGTAAAGTTGTGCGGATAAATGTGCTGGTATTTTCTAATCCATATAAGGGCATATAACTTATTGAGTCCCGGTTGGGATACCATGCAAAAGCCGGCAACTCATCAACAACAATTTCCTGGCAGTTTTCAAACACTTCGTTGTATGTCCTCTGTACAAGTTGGCCGTTCTCTTTATAAGCAGCACCGGCATGGCCGGCCATTACAATGTTGCGAGGGTTCCAGCTTATTTTATAGTGCCAGGGATTGTCATCACTTTCCGGTGCAACCAAACCTCCGCAGTGCGATTTAAACGATGTAATGTTCCCGCCTCTTTCTCTTATCTCATCAAACAACTGCATGGCACTCATGTGATCAATACCGGGGTCGAGCCCCATTTCACATAAAAACAATAATTCTTTGCTTCGTATTTCCGCCTCGAGGTTTCTGATGGCATCATCCACATAAGATGCATTAAGCAGGTTTCGACCAACAGCAACACAATCTTTCACCACATGAATATGCAAAAAAGGAGGCAGAAGGGAGATCACAAGATCAGATGATTCGATGAGCATACGGCGTTCATCAGCATCTGTTACATTTACTTCAATCGCTTCGGTGTTGGGAGCGTCGCCCAATTTTGTTTTGGCCTGTTCTGCATTGGCATCTGCCACAATCAGTTTCCAGTTCTTTTCGCTAACAGTTGTTTTCAGATAATCAATTAAAACTGTTGCAGATTTACCTGCGCCAAATACAAGAATCGTTTTCAATCAAAATAATTTTTAAGAAATATAAAGTAAGGTGAGAATTTGCAAATAACCATATGCTAATTATTGGCTGAATCAGTTTTGGGTGTTTGGCCTTCTATCAATAAATTTGCCCCACTTTAAAAACAAAGCTATTTCAATGAGAACAATTGCCATGCGTGAAGCATTGCGTGAAGCCATGCAAGAGGAAATGCGCAGAGACGAGAAAGTGTTTTTGCTGGGTGAAGAAGTTGCCGAATACAACGGTGCCTACAAAGTAAGCCAGGGTATGCTCGATGAGTTTGGTGAAAAGCGTGTAATTGATACACCCATTTCTGAACTTGGATTTGCTGCTATTGCAGTAGGTGCTGCACAAAATGGTTTGCGCCCCATCGTTGAGTTTATGACCTGGAACTTTGCTGTACTGGCATTGGATCAAATCCTGAATACGGCTTCAAAAATGCTTGCCATGAGTGGCGGACAGGTTGGTTGCCCCATCGTTTTCCGTGGACCAAATGGTTCGGCAGGTCAGCTGGGTGCACAACACTCTACTGCATTTGAAAGCTATTATGCCAACATCCCGGGTTTAAAAGTAGTATCGCCTTTTACAGCATACGATTCAAAAGGATTGTTGAAAGCGGCTATCCGTGATAACGATCCCGTTGTATTTATGGAAAGTGAAGTGATGTATGGCGATAAAGGCGACGTACCGGAGGGTGAATATATTATTGAGATCGGCAAAGCTGATATTAAGCGTCCTGGTCGTGATGTAACAATTGTCTCTTACAATAAGATGATGAAAGTGGCGCTTGGCGCTGCTGAAGAACTGGCTAAAGAAGGCATTGAAGCCGAAGTGATCGATTTGCGTACGATTCGTCCGTTGGATTGGTTTACTATTCTTGAAAGCGTGAAGAAGACAAATCGTTTAGTGATTGTGGAAGAACAATGGCCTTTCGCTTCAATTTCATCTGAAATAGCGTATCGTATTCAGAAAGAAGGATTTGACTATCTTGATGCGCCTATCCGTCGTATTACCAGTGTTGATGCTCCAATGCACTATGCACCAACTTTAGTGGGCGGTTATCTTCCAGATGTGCCTCGTACAGTGAAGCTTGTGAAAGAAGTGATGTACATGAAGAAATAAAAAACTAGAAATAATGCTTTAAAGCCGGTCAATTTGATCGGCTTTTTGCATTAGCAGACAAATAAATGTCTGTATAATTTTTTATTCGAAAGAATTGCAGCATATTTGCCACGGTTTTTCATAGGATATTGGATTTTAAACGAAGCTGGATTTCTATCCGGCTTTCTTTTTTTATAAGCAAAGGGGAGTCAGCCGCATTGCAGAGTTACAATTTGTGGAAGCCAAATACTTTACGGCATCAGTCCTTCAACGAACAGACGCAGGGTGCTTAACAGCAACCAAACAAAGCCGTAAGTGATACATACAAGCGAAAGGCCCAAAGCTGAAATTTTAACAGCGATCTTCCAGGCCGGCTGCGTAGAGATTGAACTTAACTTCATAGGGATTGGTTTTGGTACGTATCAAAAGTAAACATCATCCCATTCAAAAACAATCGGAGAAAACCTGTATTTTCTTTCGGTAATTACCGAAGCGGTTTCAACGCCAGCTACGTAGTTGGGTAGCGTAGAATGTCCATTCAGGCGTAGCCAGTTTGTCACCTGAAGGTTCTCGATACCATGGACTTAGCTTCTTATCATTCAAATTATGAAGTACATGAATATCCTGTGCCGGCATGTAACTTTGGGCCAGTAGGAAGATAATTTTGTCCGTGGATTTGTGCCGGGCAACGTCCATCACAATCACAGCATGGCCGGGGGAACCGCCTTTTATGAGCACATCACCAACAGCTAAATTCTTCCAGTCTTTTGGTTTTAATTCTTTTTCTAGTGAAATGGTACCACACATGCCAAATACCGTTTCAAGGTAACCTTGCCAGCCCCGATGTTTGTATTGTTCCCAGCAATATTTCTTACCTGCGTTATCAGCAAAGCAAATTGGTTTCTGTTGCTGCCTGAGGTACTCAGCACGTAGCCGCATTACTGCATCGGCACATTGTTGCAGGTCTTTGTTTCCTACAGATATATTCAACACTGCATATTGAGCAGATTGATTGTATTTGGGTTGGCCATTGTAGAGATAAACTGTTTTATCTTTTTTTAATGCTTGCTGGCGTAGAAAATAGCCGAAGCTGCTTTCCTGTAATTGCAATCGCTCATAACCTTCAGGCAACGGAATGTCGTTGATTTGGTTTGGGTAACTGTGTTTGTTAACTAAATTATGTGAATCAAAAGGTACTGCCAGCGCAAATCCGGCAGTAAGAAAGAAAAAAGCAGCTGCATACATACTTGCATGGTTTTTGGTTAGCTTTGAAGCAATTCAAAAAAAATTCCATAAAAGAACCTGTTAAACCGTATGAGTCACATATTAATTATCGACGATGAGAAAGCAATCAGGAAAACATTAGGTGAAATTCTTTCTTATGAAGGTTATAAAATTGACGATGCAGAGAATGGTGATGAAGGGTTAAAAAAAATAAGAGAAAAAACATACGATGTTGTTTTGTGCGATATCAAGATGCCGAAAGTAGATGGTCTTGAATTTTTAGAAAAAGCGAAAGAGATCAATCCGGATGTGCCGATCATTATGATCTCTGGTCATGGTACTATAGAGACAGCTGTAGAAGCGGTGAAAAAAGGAGCATTTGATTATGTAGCCAAGCCACCGGATCTTAACAGGTTACTAATTACCATCCGCAATGCAATGGATAAGCAAACGCTTGTAACGGAAACCAAGGTGCTGAAACGCAAGGTGAGTAAGGTGCAGGAGATGATCGGCGAAAGCAGTGCCTTGAAAAAAATAAAAGACACGATTGAAAAAGTTGCACCTACAGATGCACGTGTGCTGATTACCGGTGAAAATGGTTCAGGTAAAGAATTAGTGGCAAGATGGATGCATGAAAAAAGCAACAGGGCCAACGGGCCAATTGTTGAAGTGAATTGCGCAGCTATTCCAGGCGAATTGATCGAAAGTGAATTGTTTGGTCATGAGAAAGGATCGTTTACCTCAGCCATTAAACAACGCATCGGCAAGTTTGAACAGGCAAATGGCGGAACACTGTTTCTGGATGAGATCGGTGATATGAGTTTAACTGCACAAGCGAAAGTGTTGCGTGCATTGCAGGAAAGTAAGATCACCCGTGTGGGTGGTGAAAAAGATATTACAGTTGATGTGCGTGTCATCGCCGCAACAAATAAAGATCTGTTGAAAGAAGTGGAAGCGAAAAATTTCCGTCTTGATCTTTACCATCGTTTAAGTGTTATCATTATTCATGTTCCTTCATTGAACGAACGGAGAGAAGATATTCCGTTACTGGCCGATCATTTTCTGCAACAGGTTGCTGACGATTACGGACAAGCGAAAAAAGCAATCGACAAAAAAGCTGTTGAAGCATTGCAGAAACATAACTGGAGTGGTAATATACGTGAGTTCAGGAACGTGATGGAACGTCTTGTTATTCTCTCCGGCAAAGTGATAACCGAAGAAGATGTCTACAATTTTGTGATCCCAAGGGCATGAGCCAATCAATTTATTGCATCAGCGGTTTGGGAGCCGATGAACGGGCATTCTCCCGGCTTCAATTGCCGGGTTATGAACTTCATTTTATCAAATGGATCGATCCAGAGCCAAATGAATCCTTTGCTGATTATGCCAAACGAATGAGCAGTTTCATTACAGAACCTGAGCCTGTCATTATTGGTTTATCATTTGGCGGTATGCTGGCCGTTGAATTAACCAAGCTGATCAATGTAAAAAAACTCATCCTAATCTCATCTGTTAAAACTCGAAATGAAGAACCTTGGTGGATGCGTACTTCGGGGAAGTTAAAACTTCATCAACTCATCAAGCCGCAACCTCATCCTTTGCTATATCCAATCGAAAATTATTTCCTTGGTACACATACAAAGCCGGAGAAGAAACTGGCCAATCATTTCCGTGAAACCGTTAATAAAGTGTATCTCAAGTGGGCCATTCATCAAATTGTGAATTGGAACAATGTAACAATTCCTGCCAATTGCCTACATATTCATGGAAATGCCGATAAGCTGTTCCCCATCAGGTACGTGAAGGCTGACTATGTGATTGACAAAGGCGGGCATTTTATGGTGTATAACAAAGCAGAGGAGATCAGCCGTATTATTTCTGATGAACTAAAACGGAGTTAACAGATACAGAATATTTGAGGGTAGGTTCGGGCTGCAAAACCGAAACCCTTACTTTTGTGAGCATTAAAAAAAGAGAGCATGTCTTTAAACGAGTTTCTTTGGATTTTTTACATCAACCTTTTCCTGGTTCTGTTACCTGCTGTTGGTTTGTATGGCATGTTTAAAAAAGCCGGCGTTGAAGGGTGGAAAGCATTTGTGCCTTTTTACAACGTATGGATCATGGTTGAGCTGGCAGGGATGAAACGCTACTGGTTCTACCTTCAGTTTATTCCCATTGTTGGCTGGTTCATCACCATTGCTATATTAATTGATTTTGTAAAAACCTTTGGAAAATTTGCGTTCTGGCAACATGCTTTAACTGCACTTGTACCAATTCTGTATTTCAGTTATATCGGTTATAACAGTACAGATAAATACCTGGGTGCAGAATCTGTTCATAAACATAAAAAATCTACCATCCGTGAATGGGTTGATGCAGCCATCTTTGCTATCGTTGCTGCCGGTTTAATTAGAATGTTTGTGTTTGAAGCCTATGTGATTCCAACGCCATCTATGGAACGTTCGTTACTGGTGAACGACTTTTTATTTGTAAGTAAGACTGCTTACGGTACACGTGTTCCAAACACGCCATTGGCTTTTCCTTTGGTGCATCATACATTTCCGGGTATCAAAACCAAATCATATCTCGAATGGATCAAGCTTGATTATCGCCGTTGGTTTGCAAAACCTGTAAAGCGGAATGATGTGGTGGTGTTTAACTTGCCGGTAGGCGACACCGTTATTAACGACGAAGTAAATTTCGGATCGAAAGTAACTTATTACGATGCGATTCAAATGGCCGGTGGCGACAGAAACCGTATCTGGAATGATTATGGCGATATCATCATCACCCGTCCTGTAGATAAGCGTGAGAACTTTATCAAGCGTGCCGTTGCTGTTGCAGGAGATACACTTGAAATAAAAAACGGAGTGGTGTACATCAATGGCAAAGTGAATGATATTCCAAAAGGTGTTCAAACGAACTATTACCTGAGAACAAAAGGACAGCCACTTGATTATGCCATGCTTGAAGAAGAATTTGGCATCAGGGAAAGTTTGCGTGAAGTATCACAGGCTCCGGGTTTAGGTAATAATGTATATGAGATATTTCTCACACAGGAACAGTTAGATATTTTCCGCAAGTTGCCTTACGTAGATTCGATTGCGCCATTTGTTTCAACTTATTCAGCTAACGGACCAACAATGGGCGGCGATGTGTTCCCAAATGATACTACTTATTGCAAATGGACACTCGACAACTTCGGACCATTATATATCCCTAAAAAAGGAGCAACCATTCAGCTTACGCCTGATATTTACAGCCGCTACGAACGTGTCATCCGCACATATGAGCATAATGATTTTGAAATGAAAGACGGCAAGTTCATCCTCAACGGCCAGCCGGCTACCAGCTATACCTTTAAAATGAGTTACTACTGGTTGATGGGTGATAACCGCCACAATTCCCTCGACAGTCGTTATTGGGGCTTTGTGCCGGAAGATCATGTGGTAGGTAAAGCATCGCTCATTTTCTTTAGTTGGGATGGCGGTCCACGATGGAAGAGGATTTTCCGTTCAATTAAATAAAACCTTATATTTGATACCGAGCTTTTATGATGGATCCTCCGACATGTTCGGGGGATTTTTTGTCTTTTACCTTTTCTGAACGGTTGTTGCCAAAGTTTCTGATAAGGGTAAAATGCCGGATGGAACTTCGGTCATAAATAAGTGAACATGAATAAACACGAGTATCATTTCGAGTATGAGGTATACGATTCAATAGACGACCTCACAGAGGAAGATAAATGGCTGCTTGATGAAGCAAGAGAAGTAACTCAACATGCGTATGCGCCTTATTCCCGTTTCCAGGTAGGGGCTGTCGCCAAACTGAATAACGGTGAGATCGTTGCCGGTAGTAACCAGGAGAACGCTTCTTTCCCTGCCGGTCTTTGTGCTGAGCGAGTTGTATTGGCTTCTATTTCCTCGCTCTATCCTAAAATTCCTATTGAGTCAATTGCGATCAGCTATTTCAACAACAATGGAGAAAGCAATCATCCCATTTCTCCCTGTGGCATTTGCCGTCAGGCATTGCAGGAGTTTAAGGAAAAAACCAAACAACCAACCCGGTTAATATTGGGTGGCATGCATGGTAAGGTTTATATCATACCCGATGCAGCAATGCTGTTACCATTGTCGTTTACAAGTACAGATTTGAAGTAATTAGAAAAGGGAAGAAGACTTGCCAGCCATTTTAGCTTCATGTTCCAGTAACCATTGCTTGCGATGTAGGCCACCTGCATAACCGGTTAATTTACCATCGGCGCCAACTACTCGATGGCAGGGTATGATAATACCGATCGGGTTCTTTCCATTGGCCGAGGCTGCAGCACGAATGCTTTTTATATTCCCCAAACGTTTGGCCATGTGCAGATAAGTAACCGTTTCGGCGTATGGTATTTTGATCAGTTGATCCCAGACTTTTTGTTGAAAAGCCGTGCCCACCGGATGAAGTGGCAGTTCAAATTGTTTTCTGGTGCCTGCAAAATATTCATCTAATTGTTGAATGGCTGATTTCAGGATGAAAGATGTTGTTGAACCTGTTTCGGCAAGTGCAACATCATCACGAAATGAAACAACAGTCAATTGCTCATCTTCAATTTCTAATAAAATAGTGCCTATCGGTGACTTGTAATAAACTGTATGAATTGATGCTTCAGCCAATTCTTCCTCCGTTTTGAACTTTCTTATCTGGCGTCAGTAAAATGACTTCTTTGTTTTCATCATACACTCCTAATACCAAACACTCGCTGAAGAAATTAGCAATTTGTTTTACGGGGAAATTAATGACTGCAACAATCTGTTTCCCCTTCAACTCGTCTTTGCTGTAGTGATGGGTAATTTGCGCCGATGAACGTTTAAGACCATGTTCGCCAAAATCAATGGTCAATTGATAAGCGGGTTTTCTTGCATTAGGGAAATCAGTTACATCAATGACGGTGCCTGCACAAATTTCAACTTTTTCAAAATATGCCCATGTAATCAATTCACTCATCCGATTCGTTTAATTGCGCAGCAAGTGAAAGAAGATCGTTTTTCTTGTAAGCATTCTTTTCATTATCAAAACACTTTGCATATTCTTCCAGCATACGTTGTATGATGCGTTTGTTGTCAAGTGGTTTGAAATAAGAAGCAGTAGGTGGTACGCTTATGCGTTTGAAGTAGGTTTCAACATCCTTGTGCGAAAATATTTGTCCTGAAGCTCCATCCATGTAAAACTGGATATGCTCAGGTGGAAATTCAACACCGGTATTATTCTCCGGATCATCATCAAAATAAGCAAGGATAAACTGGCGGGGAATATTGATCATGTACAGATTAATATCAAGCAATCCTGCCATTGAAAGAAGCAAAATTCCGATAGGTATTGCATTACCCTTTTTTCCTTCAACCAATTTATGTACAAGAAAATCATCAGGGTGACTGTAATTGATCTCTGTTCCTTTGATCTTATAATAGTTGAAAAGGATATTGTTGAGCACATTCACTTTCTCCAGCGATGTAAGAAAACTATTGAGTTCAAGCCACACATTCCTCCGCATTTTCTCCAGCTCCTGGTAGTAAGTAAGCAAATTAAGATCAGGATATTGGTAACGGCTTATGAGCAAAGCACCCGTAAACAGATCGTGTTCCTTATCATTCGCCCAAGCCTTCAGATCCATTTGCAGATCACGGAAATGAAGACTGTGGATGAGCATTTCTATACGCTCCTGGGTATATTCATCTGCCGTTGTTTCCCATAAATGTTCAAGGTTGGGGATGATTTCCTTACCTAGTGAAATGATTTTTTCACTCACTTGTGAGTACACTTCATCATCAGGATCATCAATGAGGTGGAGCAGGGCAGTTATTTCTTTTGTTTGTTCCATTACATGGGTTTCGGTAATCTAACGCTGTAAATCTGGATTTTAAATTGCAAAAACTGTCAAACATTTCTAAAAAAAGTTGTTCACAACGATGTGAATGAATAAAGTTGGAGGCTGATGCAGCGAAAAAATACCTCAAATAGGTAGTACCACTTAGCTATAACTTAGGTTAGCATGAATTTTTAAAACAAAGCCGCTGTAATTGTTCAAAAGACAATTTAACTGGAGTATCCTTGCACTACCAACAGTAATCCGATACCGAAAAACCAAATGGCGAATGCCACTTTAAATCCAATTGAAGGCCTGTTTTTGAATCCTGGCCCTATGAACCAAACCAAACCAAGCTGGCTTCTGTACCTTAAGAGAACGGACAAAGAAACAGAACAATTTTGAAGCAGCATAAAAGTCCCCCGCACAACGGGGGACTTTTTTATTGAAAAGTTTCAACACATAGGTTGTAATAATTAAATGCTATTCATGTTTATCAATTCCTGCGTATTCACTCGGCGTTTTACCAAATTGCTTTTTAAATTCCCTGCTGAAATATTTACGATCGTTGTAGCCAACATTGTATGCAACTTCATAAACGGTCATGTCCGTTTGCTCCAGTAATTGTGCAGCTTTTTTCAAGCGCAGCGATTTTACAAATTCATTGACCGACATGTTTGATACAGCTTTGATTTTCTTGTAAAGGATAGGAGGGCTCATGCCTACTTTTCTTGCCAGTTTTTCTACGCCAAAGTCAGGATCGTCTATGTGTTCATCCACTAACTGCATTACACGGGTTAGAAATTCCTTGTCAACAGTATTTACAAATGTATCAGCAGCTGTTTCTGGTGTTGTTGTTGCTTCAGGTGCTGCAATGATCTGTTGACTGAATTTCTGCCGCAATTTTTCACGTGCAGCCAGTAGATTGCGAACATTCAGTTCAAGGATCTTTGTATTGAAAGGCTTGGTGATATAAATATCAGCACCGGTTTCCAATCCACTTACCTGGTCGTTCTCTGAACTTTTAGCAGTAAGTAAGATTACAGGTATATGGCTGGTACGCTCATCGGTTTTTAATTTGGTACAAAGTGTAAACCCATCCATCTCGGGCATCATTACATCGCTGATGATGAGATCAGGTATTAGTTCAACAGCAGTGTTCCATCCTTGCAACCCATCTTCACAGGCTATGACATTGTATTGATCAATGAATGTTTCCTTCATAAGGCTGCGTAATTCCGGATTGTCTTCTGTAATTAAAATACTGAATTGCATTTCCTTCGTTGTTTCTGCTGTCGTGATTGGCTGATGGGCTGCCTCAACAGGTACAGCTTCAATCACTGTTGTATTAATAACAGGATTAGTCTCTGAAAGATTAGTTGTTTCAAAGTGACGGTTGCCTTGGAACAATGTAACCGTGAAAACAGTTCTACTTTCCTTACCGTTCAACGATTGTTCGCTCTCAACGCTGATCGTTCCTTTATGCAGCTCCACTATATTTTTCGACAAAGCCAAGCCAATTCCATAACCGGTGTTTTGCAGGCCATGATCTGCCACCTGGAAAAAATTGGTAAATAATTTATCTAAATATTCAGGCGCAATACCACGACCGTTATCTGTGACTGTAATATTCACTTTGTTATCGTGCTGTTCAACCATTAATGAAATGCGCCCGCCTTCCTGTGTAAACTTAAATGCATTGGCAAGCAGGTTAAAGAACACTTTCTCCAGTTGCTCTTTATCAAAATATACAGGAATATCTTCTGCATCATGAATAAAGGAAAGATGAATGTGCTTTGCCGCTGATGTTTCCTGGAAGCTGCTGTAAATATCCTGAAGGAAGGGGATGAGGTTGTGCCGTTCAATGTGCAGGTTCAGATGATTGGTTTCTGCTTTGCGGAAATCCATCAGCTCACTTACCAGTTTTAATAAACGGTTGGCATTGGTTTTTACCTGGGTTAATTGCTGTTGAATAAACCCATCGTTTTGTTTTGTGTCGAGCAGTTTATCAACCGGTGCCATAATCAACGTAAGATGCGTACGGATCTCATGCGATACATTGGTAAAGAAATTCAGTTTTACCTGGTGCAATTCATCTTCCTTCTTTAATAACTCACGCAGGAAGAAGAAGCGAACTACTAAAAATAAAATGGCCACAAAAACAAGAACATAAATACAATAGGCCCACCATGTAAGCCAAAAAGGTGGAAGTATTTTTAAATCAATTGAAGCAGGCTGGCTCCACACGCCGTCATTGTTAGCAGCTTTTACCAGGAAGGTATAAGAACCTGAGGGGAGATTGGTGTATGTGGCAGATGCAGTTGTTACTTTGTTCCAGTTTTTATCAAAGCCTTCCAGTTTGTAAGCGTATTGATTTTTGTTGCTTTTAATAAAGTTCAGCAAAGCAAACTCAATGGTAAATACATTTTGTTTGTGCGTAAATACAATACGCTTCATTTGATTGATGTTGCGATCAAGCAATCCGTCTTCACCATTAATTGCAACAGTGTTATTGAACAACCGCAAACCTGTAAACACAACAGGCGCAACATAACTGTTTGTTTCAATTGCAGAAGGGAAGAAGCTGCTAATGCCATGATAGCCTCCAAAGAAAAACTCACCACGACTGTCTTTAAGATAGGAATTGTAGTTAAACTCATTACCTGCAAGTCCATCGCTTACAGTATAAGTTTGGGCCGTTTTTAAAGTCGGATTGTATTTGATCAATCCATTATCCGTACTTAACCAAAAGAAACCATTCTCATCTTCAAGCAAGCTGATGATATTATTATTCGGCAATCCATCTTTTTCTGTATAGCGTATAAATTGGCCGTTACTGCTGTTGTACATGGCAATACCCCCATAGCTTAATGCTAACCAGATGTTTCCTTTTTTATCCTGTGTGATATTATTCACATGTAAGTCGGTGTTCAATTCTTTCATGCTGTTCCCATTCACCACATATAAGCCGGGTACTCCGCCGATCCATACAGCACCTTCTGCATCTTTATAGAATGTCCTGGCCGGAATACCATTTACAAAACCAGTAATTGTGCTGAACGAAAGTGGTGTAAGTTCAATTCCTTTTTTACTAAACAACTTCAAACCCAAGTTAGACCCCACCCAAAGTCTGCCGATATCATCTTCCATCAGCGAAAAAACTTCAGAGCTGAGTGTGGTGGCATCATTTTCTTTGTACAGGTAACGTTTGAATTTACTTTGTTTTGGGTCGAGCACATTCAACCCGCCACCATGTGTGCCACACCAGACGTTTTGTTCTTTATCAATCATCACAACTTTTACCAGGTTTGAGCCAAGACTGCCCGCATCACCAAGCTTATTTTTATAAACTGTAAATTGGTTAGTAGTGCGGTTATAATAATTTAATCCTCCACCTTCTGTACCTATCCATAAATTTTGTCGGCCATCTTCTACGATACTGCTCACCACATTATTACTAAGACTTGAGCGTGTGGCATGATTTTGTAAAACCGAAAAATTTGTACTGTAAGGATAGGTTGAGTTGGCGCCGCCAAAATAAGTACCTACCCATACAGAACCATTTGCATCTTCATACAAACTGTAAATGGAATTCTGACTCAGGCTTTTTTTATTGCCGGGATCGTTTTGATATGATTGAATATTTTTTGTGACCGGGTCAATAATACTTAAACCCTCCTGGGTACCTACCCATAACAAGCCCTTGCGTGTTGATGCAATAATTCGGATATTATTATTAATAAGACCTGAAGTGCTGTTGCCTGTTTTTCCAAAACGGGTAAACGATCCGGTAGATGGATCAAATAAATTAATACCACTGTTATGTGTGCCGATCCATAATTGCTGTTTTGCATCTTCCGTTATTGTTGTTATATGAACAGCACTTAACGAGCGGGGATTGGAAGGTTCGTATGTAAAGCTTTCGAAGCGATAACCATCCTTTTGCGGAATCATACGGGTAAGTCCGTTGTTGCTGCCTACCCATAAGTGCCCGTTATGATCTTCAAACACAGCACGCACATTATTTCCTGCTATTGAATTTGTTTTCCCTGATTTATATACTTTTAGTTTTTCGGGTTGCCGGTTGGCAAAAGCATACAGTCCGTTGGAACTACCGATCCAGAGCGTCCCTTTTTTATCTTCATAAATGCAGTTAATAGTAATGAAGCCGCTGCTGAAGTTAACTCGCTCGAAAACATCTTTTTCTTCGTTATAACGGTTAAGTCCGAAATAAGTACCTGCCCAAAGCGTTTTGCGGGAATCACAGAAAAGTGAGATCACATCATTATTCGAAAGCGTATTACTGTCTTTTGCATTATGTACGTAGTTTTTAAACCGTGTGCCATCATATCGGTTAACGCCCATTCTTGTTCCAAACCATAAAAAACCCGTACTATCCTGGGTAATCGCTAAAACGGAATTACTTGAAAGACCGTTTTCAATGGTAATATGATTAAAGGACATCGTTTGTGCGTTGCCCTGTAGTGTCATTAATAACAGCAACGCAAAACAAACTTTATTGAATAAGCAGCGGAGTGAATAGGAAACCTGGCACATATCGTTTAAATCAACAGGTTTAAAAGTAAAGATATTTGGATGAAACCCCACAACAGCTTCCTTCCTTCGTTTTGATTTGTCATTGAAAACCAACGGATTGTTTTTTCGTTTATGAAATTCACCCTATTCTTTTAGGTTTGTCACCCCATCTTTTTTCTACCGCAACAAATATTGCATGTAGAAATGTGATGCTAAGAATTATTACAACCTTAAGTGTTTAAAATTCTAACAGCACATCCCTTGATTATTTACATAAAAACTTCTGCTCATGCGATTGCTTAAAAATCTTTCATTGCCTCCCGGCACTAAATTGCTATGCGGGTTAGGCGCTCTCTTATTCCTTCCATTCATCGTTTTTGCACAGTCAAAAACAATAACAGGTACAGTAAAAGATGAAAACGGGAAACCCGTTTCCGGTGCATCTGTCAGCATTAAAAAGCAAAACACCGGTACAACTACCAATGAGGCCGGCAACTTTACCATTACTGCTGCATCCGGAGATGTACTGATCATTACGGCTGTAACTTTTGAATCAAGTGAGGTTACTGTTGGAACCGAAAACAACATTAATGTTCAACTAAAAACAAGGGCTACTGAATTAACTGATGTGGTGGTGGTAGGTTACGGCACCAAGACCAAACGTGATATTGGTGGTGGTATATTAACAGTAGATCAAAAATTACTGAATAACAGGCCGGTTACAAATACTTTGGATGCCTTGCAGGGAACTACTCCCGGGCTTGTCATCACCCGTACCAATGGCCAGCCTGGTCGTGAAGGACTGACAGCTAGAATAAGAGGTATTACTTCCTTGGGGGTTAATAATTCTCCTTTAGTAATTATTGATGGAGTTGAAGGAGATCTTGCTTCATTAAACCCTAATGATATTGAAACAATATCTGTTTTGGAAGATGCAGCCTCGGCATCCATTTACGGTGCAAAAGCAGGTGGAGGTGTGATTTTGGTGACCACGAAAGCCGGCAAGATGAGTCAAAAAACCCGTTTTGAACTGACGACGATGTATACTACCCGTACTCCGTTTGCACGCCCGGAATTGTTGAGCTCACGCAGGCAGGGCGAACTGATAAACGCAGCCCGGGTATTTGCTAACCAGAATAAAGACTTTACTGATCAGCAACTGGAATGGTTTGATGATCCAACTGTTGAAGATGTATGGAATACAAATACTAAAGCATGGGACTACTATTACAATAATAACATGGTTGATATTTTAATGCGTAAACAAAGTATACAACGCAATATCAATCTTAGTGCTTCGGGTGGCGGAGATAAATCCACTTACCTGTTTTCTGTAGGATACCTGGGTCAACAGGGAGTGTTCAAATTTGGGCCTGACAGCTACAGCAGGTTCAATGCAAGGCTGAATTATAATACCAAGTTATCTAAGATATTTTCTATTGATACACGCTTGTCTTTTGTTAAGGAAAATATCCTGGCTCCATCAGTAGGTGTTACCGGTGAAGGTTTGATCTATAATATTTATTCGATCCGTGCTGCCCGTAACCCCATTTTCACACCGGGCACAAACGACAGCAAATATGCTTTCATTGGTACAATATCCACTGCTTATCCCATTTTGAAAGATGGAGGTTATGATCAGGAGGACAGGTATAACATGAATGGCGTGCTTAGCCTTAATGCTAAACAAATTGTAAAAGGACTTGATTTAAAAGTGGTGTATAGTCCGGGTATGGTTTTCTCTGCAAGAGAAGTGTTTAATAAAACAGTCGCACGTTTCTCAATTGACTCAAATAAAGTTCCAATTCCCGGCACCGCCATTAACCAGGTGAACTCGTATAATAAAACCAGGCCTTATACCATCAGTCAGAACATTTTTGCAACAGCCGATTACGATTATAAATTGGGCGACCACAGTTTCCATTTGTTAGGCGGCACAGAGTATAAAACATATACGTACGACTGGATGCAGGCTATTCAAAGGGCTTTGTTGTTGAATAATTTCGAAACTTTAAACTATACAACCCTTGCTACAGCTGATGTGACGAATGTAGCAGATAACATACAAGAAAACAGATGGCTGTCTTATTTCGGACGGTTATCATACAATTATGCGAGTAAATATTACTTTGAAGGAGTGCTTCGTCATGATGGTAGTTCACGTTTAGCTCCGGGTAATAAGTTTCAGACATTCTATGCACTCAACGCATTTTGGCGTGCATCGCAGGAAGCGTGGTTTAAACAAACATTGCCCTGGATCAATGAATTTAAATTAGCTGTTTCTTACGGAACGGCCGGTGGTGCACAAACCGCCAACCCTAATGCCAGCAACTATGATTTCCAGAGTGTGTTGGCAAGAGGTTTTTATCCATTCAATGATTCTCGTACGGCATTTTTGCGACAAGCAGAACTGGCCTCAGAAGGCAAGCAATGGGAGATCATAGAAACAACCAACTTCGGGTTTGACATCGAAGTGCTGAAAAGAAGGTTACGTGTGCACTTTGATTATTTTATAAAAGAAAATGACAACGTATTTGTTGCACAAAATCTTCCTGCATTGTTGGGAGTAACGCCAAACAGCGCCAACCTTGCCGCTATCCAGGTAAAAGGCTGGGGTGTTACGGTTAACTGGAGCGATAAATTCAGAAACGGAGGGTATTTTGTTTCAGCCAACCTCAGCGATGATGTCAATAAAGTTGTTCGCTATGATGGAGCCAATACTTACTCTGCGGGCATAAACAGTACAATTTTAGGCATGTCAACCAACTCAATATTTGGTTACAAAGCTGATGGATATTTTGATACTCCTGAAGAAGTTCAAGGGTCGCCCCGCAGAACCACAAATACAGGTGTAGGCGATATCAAATTGCTTGACATGAATAAAGACGGTTTCATTAACCAGGGTATAGGCACTGCGGCCAATCATGGCGACCTGGTTTATCTCGGTAATACAAATCCCCGTTATGTTTTTGGTGTAAGTGCCGGCGTTAACTGGAAGGGCTTTGACTTGTCCTTTCTCTTCAACGGTGTTGGCAAAAGAAATATTTTAATTGAACCTACTGCCAGTATCGGGTTATATGACGGGTGGAGAATGCCTTGGGCAATTCACCAGGATTACTGGAGGCCCGATAATTTAAATGCCAAATTCCCGGCTATACGTTTTAGTGACAGGATAAACGACCAGGTTTCATCTCATTGGGTGCAGGATGCCAGTTACATACGGTTGAAAAACCTGCAAGTGGGTTATACATTCAGCAAGGCCATGCATAACGTAAAAGGATTGGGTGACATTAAACTCTATTTTTCCGGACAGGATCTTTGGGAGTTGACTGGTATGTGGTTTAATTATTACGATCCGGAGAATACAGATAGAGTTTCATTTGGTTATCCGATCTGGAGAAGCTATGCAATGGGCTTAAACATCAGCTTTTAGCCTTTGGGGAAATGGAATCACTATTATTCATTATTACAATGTTCAAGAAATGCGTTTAAATAAAATCTCTTTTAAAATATGTATAGTTGTTGCAACGGTTGCGCTTATTACAACCGGGTGTACAAAGCAGTTGGATATTAATACAAGGACAGTCATTACAGACCCTGTTTTTTGGAAAGACTCCAGCGATTTAATTGTGGGCACAAACTATTTATATACAAGTATCCCTGATTTCGATATGCCCCTGGAAGATCGTTATAGCGACCTGGCAATCAACCTAAGCTCTGCTGGTGCTTATAATCTTAATACTGTGAGTGACGGAAGCCGTCCTGTCCCTGCCACCGATGGCCAGTGGAATAGTTTATATACTTTCATTAGAGCGGCCAATAATGTAATTGAAAAAGCCGCCGGTATTCCGGATGGACCTATGAAAAGCAATTGTATCGGACAGGCACGTTTCTTCAGGGCTCTGGCTTATTTTCGTTTGGTAAGAACTTATGGATCGGTGCCTTACATCGGCAAAACCATTAATGGTAGTTCTGACCCGGCTTTATATACTCCCCGTACAGACCGGAAAGCAGTTGTAGATTCTATTTATGCTGATCTTGATTTTGCTGCAAGTGTTTGTCCGCAGGCAGATAAACTACCGGGTAGCACCGCTTCAGCAGGTCAGCCGGGAAGAGAGTATGGACGTATTACAAGGAGTGCAGCTCTCGCTTTTAAATCACGTGTGGCATTATATGAAGGTTCATGGCACAAGTTTCATGGTGCGCCGGAATTTACAGGAACAAAAGATCCGGCAAGGCATTTTACTATAGCACGTGATGCGGCTTTGCTTGTCATGAACGAGGGAAAACACAATCTTTATACAAAAGATGGTGCACTGAGTTATCAAAACCTGTTCAGGTACCCGGGCGAAGGTTACACAAATAACAAAGAAAATATTCTCGTAAGAATTTATGGTAAGGATATTAGCAATGTTATTGCCTCGCAGTCATACATGCGTACGCACCTTACAGATGGTGGAAATTCCGCATCGAGAACATTTCATTTGCTGGCGCTTTATGCTGATGGTTTACCTGCAGGCAAATCCTCTCTTGATTCAAATGGTAAGGAAACAAGTCTGCTCACAGATTTCCGGAACAGGGATCCCCGCTTTGTATTGACATCATTCAAAGCAGGTGATCCATTTGCTTCTATCGCCGGTGGTAATCCTACCTACGGCAATACATATCACTATCATCAACAAAAATACTGGACAGGCCAGGCAGACTTTTTAGCATCACCAAATATTTTCTTGGACTTTATTGCTATACGTTACGGCGAAGTACTGTTAAACTATGCAGAAGCTGTGTATGAATTGAACAATAGTATTTCTGATGCCGATCTGAATATTTCTGTTAACCTTCTGCGTAACAGGGCTACGAATAATGATATTACAAAACTACCCTTGTTGACCAACGCATTTGTTACTGCCAATGGATTAAATATGCAAACTGAAATACGCAGAGAGCGTTCAGTTGAACTGGCTTTTGAAGGATTTCGCTACTGGGATTTGTTACGTTGGAAAACAGCTGAAACAGAGTTGCCGAAAGTAGTATTGGGACGCAAATATTTCAGCACAGGTGTAAACTATGGTGGAGCTACTGCTCCCACAACGCAGAATGGTTATGTTCTGTACCAGGCAGCAGATAAAAGAAAATTTGATCCGGCTAAAGATTATTTGTGGCCCGTACCAACTGCACAGATAGGATTAAGCAATAACACATTAACACAAAACCCTAACTGGTAATCGAAATCTTATCATATAGAATTTTTAAACAGCAGCAGTTTTCGTTTATATAACACGCACGGCACCTGTTTATTTGAACGGGTGCCTTTTAAATCATGTTGGCTTTTGTATTTACATCAACAGGTTGTGCTGATAAAAAATATACTGTACATGATACAATCAAACCTTGCTCAGTATAAACTTATAGTCTTCAATAATTAAAACGATTGTTTATGCTTCGTGTATTTATTCTTGTTGTGTTGTTCTTTCATGCGTTTACAGTAAGTGCGTACGAAACACGTAACCTGTTACAGAAGAAAGCAACAGTTGACCAGGTGAAAGCAAGTCTTGTTTCAAAAACAGCATGGATCAGGTATCCTGCTTATGTAAACAGGAATGGCTGGGATGCATTTACCGGATCATTGAAAGATGAATTAATTAAAGAAGGTGAATCCTATCTTAACTATACATGGAAAGTGGTTACAGCGTCTGATTATTTAGAGTATGATCGCAGTGGCAGTCGTGTGGCAATGGAAAACCCGTTTAATGCAAACAACACTGCATTAAGTCGCTTGGTATTTGCAGAGTTGGCAGAAGGGAAGGGACGTTTCATGAACCAAATTATTAATGGTGTGTGGCAAACCTGCGATATGTCATCATGGGTTTTGTCGGCACATTTAGGTGCACAAAAATCAAGACGTTCGTTACCCGATTATCGTGAAGAGATCATTGATCTTACTTCTGCCGATATGGGTTCGTTCTTATCATGGACATGGTATTTTTTGCATGCTGAATTTGATAAAATAAACCCTGTTATTTCATCAAGACTTCGTGCAAATATTCAGAAACGTATTCTTGATCCATACATGCAGCGTAGTGACTACTGGTGGCAGGCATTCAATTACAAACCCGGAGTGTTGGTAAACAACTGGAATCCCTGGTGTAATTCAAATGTGCTCACTTGTTTTCTTTTGTTGGAAGAGGATGAAACAAAACTTTCAGCTGCAGTGTATCGCACCATGCAAAGTGTAGATCATTTCATTAACTATGTACAGTCCGATGGCGCATGTGAAGAAGGTCCATCGTATTGGGGACATGCTGCCGGTAAACTATACGATTATCTTCAACTGCTGAGTAATGCAAGCAATGGCAAGCTCAGCATCTTTAATGAGCCCATGATCAAAAGCATGGGTGAATACATTGCCCGCAGTTATGTTGGCAATGGTTGGGTCGTGAATTTTGCTGACGCTTCTGCAAAAGGAGGTGGTGATGCCGGTGTGATCTACCGATATGGTAAAGCAGTGAGCAGTGAAGAGATGCAGGCATTTGCTGCTTATCTTGTAAATGCAAATAAGGGTAAAGTTGAGGTCAATGCAGGAAGGGATTTCTTCCGCAGTATTGAAAACCTTGCATCATACAACGAATTGCTCCGGGAAAAACCAGCTTTGCCAACAGCAAACTACACCTGGTATCCGCAAACACAATTTTGCTACATGAAAAACAAAGAAGGTTTCTTCTTTGCAGGTAAAGCAGGCTTTAACAACGAAAGTCATAATCATAATGACGTTGGTACATTTTCATTGTATGTAAATGAAGTGCCGATGTTGATTGATGCAGGGGTAGGAACATACAGCAGACAAACTTTCAGCAGCGAACGTTATACCATCTGGACAATGCAGAGTAACTATCACAATCTGCCTATGATCAATGGCAATCCGCAGCAGTTTGGTGCACAGTATAAAGCAAAAGATGTTTCGTTTGATGCAAACAAGAGTTTATTCAGTGCTGACATCAGCGATGCATATAATAAAGAAGCTTCTGTAAAAAAATGGGTGCGTAGTTATACACTATTGGCAACTCAGTTAATCATTGATGATGCATTTGAGTTAACTGAACTGAAAGCAGCAAACCAAGTCAACTTTCTTACATGGGCAAAACCTGACCTTTCAAAAGCAGGTGTTGTGTTGCTTGAAAAAGAAGGCAAGTCTGTTAAGCTGGAATATAATGCAGCACAGTTTGATGCAGCTGTTGAAACCATTCCTCAAACAGATCAGCGTTTATCAAAAGTTTGGGGCAATGAAATTTACAGATTAAGCTTAACAGCTAAAAAACAACAGTTAAAAGGGCGATACAAATTTGTGATCGCAAAAAATGAATCTATTAACAGCAAATAATATTTAATGAAACAATCAATTGTAGTTCTTGGCTTTATTTCTTTAGCTGCATTCGCATTCCGTAGCGATAAAAAGGAGACGGTTTTTGTAAAAGAAAATTTTACATATGCAGGTAAGCAGCTGAAGAATATGCTCACGGCAACGGAAAACAATAAACTTGCTTTTCCCCGTACCATTAATAAAACAGGGAAACTGGTTACAACAAATATGTACGACTGGACACCAGGGTTTTTTCCAGGCAGTTTATGGTATGCATTTGAATACAGTAAAAATGCAGATTTGAAAACGGCTGCAGTGCAATGGACAGAACGCCTCGAACCTCTCAAGACGTTTACCCAACATCATGATCTCGGGTTTATGATGTATTGCAGCTATGGCAATGCTTACAGGCTTACAGGTAATGAAGCATATAAAAATATACTTGTTCAGTCGGCACGTTCTCTCAGTACACGTTTCAATCCTGTGACAGGATGTATTAAATCATGGAACATATTCAGGTCATGGCACGGAAATAAAACATACAACTTCCCGGTGATCATTGACAATATGATGAATCTTGAATTGCTCTTCTTTGCATCAAAGGAAACAGGCGATACATCTTTCCGTCATATTGCAGTTACACATGCAGAAAATACCATGAAGAACCAGATAAGAAAAGATTATTCCTCTTATCATGTTGTGTGTTACGATACCATTACCGGTAAAGTGGCAGGAAGAGAAACCGCACAAGGCTATGCAGATAATTCAACATGGTCGAGAGGACAGGCTTGGGCTATTTATGGTTTCACTATGGTTTATCGTGAAACGAAAGATCCACGCTTCTTAAAAACAGCAGAAGGTCTGGCAGATTTTTTTATGCATCACAAAAACCTTCCCGCCGATAAAATTCCTTATTGGGATTTTAATGCAAATCAACAAGGCTATACGCCCGGTGTTCGTTCTCACGCAAATAATGTGAAACAACTTTACCGTGATGCATCAGCAGCAGCAATTGTGGCGTCTGCTTTAATGGAGTTGAGTACCTACAGCAGTTCAAAAGGGAAGCAATACCGGAATTTTGCAGTTAAAATGCTGCATTCATTGTCAAGTCCGGCTTACAGGGCGCCAATAGGAAACAATGGCAATTTTCTGTTGATGCAATCTGTAGGTAGTATTCCTCACAACACAGAAATTAATGTGCCGCTGGTGTATGCTGATTATTATTTTCTTGAAGCATTACAACGTTACGATCTGTTGATGAAAGGAAAGAAACTCTTTACAGCTCAGAAAGGCTAAGTTCTGTAATTTCAAGTCATCTTCTATTTTACGCTCAATTGATTTTCATGAAAAAAAGTTTCACGCTTTTAGCAATTTTAGTTTTATCAGTTATATCTACACATAAAGCATTCGCACAAAAGATAAAGAAAAAAGAACAGCTGCAACCTGCGATTGTAACTGGTCAGCAAGACAGGTTGTTTTGGGCAAATACATTATATAAGATCGCTTATCCCGTTGTACATAATCTTGCTGAAGGAACACTAAAGCAAAATTTACCATTGGAACAAGGGCCTAATTATTACTTACCTGTAAAGAAGGTTACTTATTTAGAAGCTGTTGGCCGTACAATGGCCGGGCTTGCGCCTTGGTTAGCATTGCCTGATGATGAAACTGAAGAAGGAAAGATGCGGAAACAGATGCGTAGTGAACTGTTGAAAGGATTAGCCAATGCTGTTGATCCAAACCACCCGGATTATCTCAACTTCAGAACAGAAGCTCAGCCGATTGTTGATGCAGCTTTTTTAGCGCACGCATTCATCCGTGCACCGAAAGCATTGTGGGAGCCGCTCGATGAAACAACAAAGAAACGTTTCATTGAAGAATTTAAATCATTACGCACAAGAAAAGGAGCTTATAACAACTGGTTATTGTTTGCAGGGCTTACAGAAGGGTTTCTACTGAAAATAGGAGAGCAGCACGATCCTGCACGTATTGATTTTTCTATTCGTAAAATGAAAGAATGGTATGCTGGTGATGGATGGTATGGCGATGGTGAAAAATTCAGCATGGATTATTACAACTCTTTTGTTATTCATCCTATGTTGGTTGATCTGTTGGGCATATTGGTTGAAAAGAAAATGGCACAGCAGCAGGAATATGATCTTGCTTTGCAACGCATGATCCGTTACGGTGAATTTCTTGAACGTGTGATTGCACCGGATGGAACTTATCCTGCATTTGGCCGTTCCATTACTTATCGCACAGCTGCGTTCCAGGCATTGGCACAAACTGCATTAATGGAAAAACTACCTGCACATGTTTCACCTGCACAGGTTCGCTGCGGATTAACTGCGGTAATGCATAAGATGTTTGATGGCAACCAGAACTTCGATGCCAATGGTTGGCTGGTTTTAGGTTTCAACGGACATCAACCAATGGTGGCTGATCAATACACTTCAACAGGTAGTTTGTATTTAACCACACTTGGTTTTTTAACATTGGGTCTTCCGGCAGAAAATAAATTCTGGACAGATCCTGCTGCTAGCTGGACAAGCAAAAAAGCATGGAATGGTGATGTGCTCAAAAAAGATTACAAAGTAGAGTATTGATCATCTGTTCTACAGCAAGAATATAAATCGCTCAATCGATTGCACAGTACCGTGCAGTAATAAGAGAGTAATTTGAACCATGAAACTTGTTTTTTCTTCCCTGATACTTTTAGTATTTACCAGCATTTCTATTGCACAGGAACTCCCCACAGAATTACAAACCGCCGATGTTGTTTCAATAAACCGGATGCCGATGCGTGCATCGGCTTTTGCATTTGAAAACCGTACATTGGCACAAGGCCGCAACAAAGAACAGTCGGCTTATTTTCTTTCGCTGAATGGTAACTGGAAGTTCAATTGGGTGCAGGATCCACGCAAACGTCCGCTTGATTTTTATAAAACAGATTTCAACGATGCAGCATGGAATAATTTTAAAGTGCCTGCCAACTGGGAAGTGAATGGTTATGGTTTACCCATTTATGTAAATCAACCGTATGAGTTTGCAGGAAGCACCAGGACAGGTGCACGTATGACACCGCCGTTTGATATTCCGGTGGATAACAATCCTGTTGGTTCGTATCGTAAAAAAATAAACATACCCGAAAGATGGAACGGCCGACAAGTGTTCATTCATCTCGGTGCAGTGAAGTCTGCATTTTTTATTTGGGTGAATGGTGTGAAGGTTGGGTACAGCGAAGACAGTAAACTCGCAGCTGAGTTTGATATTACGAAATATGTAAAGCCGGGTGAAAATCTGATTGCCTTACAGGTGTATCGTTGGAGCGATGGCAGTTATTTGGAGTGCCAGGATATGTGGCGCATCTCCGGTATTGAACGTGATGTGTATCTCTACTCTACACCAAAGCTCGATGTGCGTGATTTTAAAGTGATGAGCACGCTTACTGATAATTATACCAATGGATTGTTGAGTATAAAAGCTGAAGTAAACAACTATCATATCGATCAGCGCACCAACCACAGTAAGCCTGATACATTTGCTGTGGATATTGAACTGGTAGATGCAGCCGGTTACAGCATCCTAAAAAAATCAACTTCAGGCATACAAACGGTGCTGGGTAATTACAAAAGCACTGTTACTTTCGAAGAAAAAATCAGCAATGTAAAACAATGGTCGGCTGAATTGCCTTATCTCTACACTTTATACATTACGTTAAAAGATAGACAGGGAAACGTGGTAGAAGTGACTCCTCAGCGTGTGGGTTTCCGTTCCATCGAGATCATCAACAATAATTTTTTAGTGAACGGTAAACGTGTATTTCTGAAAGGTGTGAACCGTCATGAACATAATGCAACCCAAGGGCATACGCTTAACAAAGAAGACATGCACAAGGATATGGAGATGATGAAGAAGCTGAACGTGAATGCAGTTCGTCATTCGCATTATCCGCCCGATCCTTACTGGATGGAGCTGTGTGATGAATTTGGTTTGTATGTAGTGGATGAGGCGAACATCGAATCGCATGGCCGTTACTATGACTTGGCTTACACTTTGGGTAACGATAAACAATGGCGGATACCGCACCTTGAACGTATCTACCGTATGTATGAGCGTGACAAGAATCATGCATCGGTTGTAACATGGTCGTTGGGTAATGAGGCAGGGAATGGTGTGAATTTTTATGAAGCCTACGATTGGTTAAAGAAGAATGATATCCGTCCCGTGCAATACGAACGTGCAGAGAATGATTACAATACCGATATGATCGTTCCGCAGTATCCTGATCCGAATTGGCTGAAGCGTTATGCAGGTCGCAACCCAAGCCGTTTGCTCATCATGAGTGAGTATGCACACATCATGGGTAACAGTCTCGGTAACTTTAAGGAGTATTGGGATGCGATTGAAAACAATCCCAACCTGCAGGGCGGTTTTATCTGGGAGTGGATCGATCAGTCAATTGATACAGTGAAGAATGGCAAACGTATTATGGCTTATGGTGGCGACTTCCCATTGGAAGGACCCGTGCCGCAACATTTCACCGACAATAATTTTTGTGTGAAAGGTGTGGTAACCGCTTATCGTGGATTAACACCCATGGCTGTTGAAATTAAAAAAGTGCATCAGTTCATTAAATCAACGCTGCACAACAATGAACTGACGATTCGTAATTCTTACTTCTTCCGCAACCTGGATAATGTGCAGTTGAGTTGGGAGCTGATGGAAGATGGTAAGCAGATTGAAAAAGGAATCATTAATCAATTGTCAATTGCAGCACAGCAATCAACAACGGTAACACTGCCAATCAAATCAAAGCAAAAAGAAGCAAAAGAATATTTTATCAATGTGCATTATACATTGAAAGAAGCGGAGCCGTTTTTGGAGAAGGGATATGAAATCGCTTACGAACAGTTTGCTTTGAATCCCGGAACGGTTATACAGGATATGATCACCGGAAAAGGAAACCTGCAGGTGAAACAAACCGAAACAAGTTGTACCATTTCCGGTAAAGGCTTTACGGTGAATTTTGATTTGAAGAATGGCACTATGGGTTCGTATGTTGTAAACGGAACAACCGTTGTGGAGCAAGGCCCGCAGCCATCGTACTGGCGTGCACCAACCGATAATGATATTGGTGCTGGCTTTAACCGCAACCTTCGTATGTGGCGTAATGCATACGAGCAGGGCAAGTTAATTGTTGCTACGGTAACAAAACAAACAGATGGTTCTTATACTATTCTCTTTAAAAAAGAAGTGGTGAATGGTGATGCAATAAGTGAACAGCAGTTTACTGTTTATGCAGATGGTAAAATAAAAGTAACCAGCAGCATTGATGCAGTAAAAGGAAAATATCCGTTATTGCTGCGTGTAGGTAATGATCTGCAGTTGAAAAAGGAATTTGATCAGATAAGTTTTTATGGCCGTGGCCCATGGGAAAATTATTGGGATCGCAAATCGGCTTCGTTAATCGGTTTGTACAAGCAAACGGTGAGCAATCAATATTTCTCCTATGCACGTCCGCAGGAGAGTGGTAACAAAGCCGATGTGCGTTGGGTGAAGATGACGAACAAAGCCGGTAAAGGAGTAGAGTTTGTTTATGCAGATAGTCTGCTGAATTTTTCTGCATTACCTTATACCCTGGATGATCTGGATCCGGAGACCGAGAAAAAACAATATCATTCAGGTGAACTGCAGGTAAGAGATAAAATTTATATGCATGTTGATCTGCAGCAAACCGGTTTGCAGGGTATCGACAGTTGGGGTTCGATGCCGATGCAGCAATACCGTATTCCGTTTGCCGATCATCGTTATACTTACTGGATCGTGCCGGTTAAATAAAAACGCATGAAATTTCATCAATCAATAAAGTATCCGTTGGCTGTTGCTGCTATTGTTGCCGCACAAGTTTGTACTGCGCAAACAGGCAGTAAAAATTACGTAGTCATAAAACCAAGTGATACCGAAAAGGAGATCGTTGCGAAAGCAGCAAACGTAACACCAAGTGCAAGGCAGTTACGTTGGCAGCAACTGGAGTTGACAGCGTTCTTTCATTTTGGTGTGAATACTTATACGGATAAAGAGTGGGGAGATGGAACAGAAAGTCCGTCTATTTTTAATCCTGTATTGTTTGATGCAGAGCAGTGGATTAGAACGGTAAAAGCAGCTGGCTTTAAACAGGTGATTATTACAGCCAAACATCATGATGGTTTTTGTTTGTGGCCCAGCAAGTACACGGAACATTCGGTGAAAAACAGTCCGTGGAAAAACGGCAAAGGCGATGTGATGAAAGAAGTTGCAGCAGCCTGTAAAAAATTTGGAGTTGGCTTTGGCGTTTATCTGTCACCGTGGGATCGGAATGCACCGATGTACGGAACGGATGAGTACAACGATTTTTTTACAAACCAGTTAACAGAGTTACTTACACAATATGGCCGGGTGGATGAAGTATGGTTTGATGGAGCAAATGGAGAAGGCCCTAACGGTAAAAAACAAGTGTATGATTTTAATCGCTGGTATTCAGTGATCAGGAAGCTTCAACCAACTGCAACGATTGCTATTATGGGGCCCGATGTTCGTTGGGTTGGTACAGAAGGTGGTATGGGTCGGGAAGAAGAGTGGAGCGTAATACCTGCAGATGAAAATATGATGGAGAAGATTGCCGATGGTTCGCAGAAAGATGTAGCCTTTGCACCGAAGGGTGATAAGATGCAGAAGGACCTCGGCAGCAGGGAAAAAATAAAAGATGCAAAAGGATTGATCTGGTATCCTGCTGAAACGGATGTGTCTATCAGGCCGGGTTGGTTTTATCATGCAAAAGAAGATGATAAAGTAAAATCGCCGCAACGATTGCTTGATATTTATTTCAGTTCGGTTGGTTACAATAGTGTGTTGCTGTTGAATATTCCGCCAAACAAAGAAGGATTGTTATCTGCAAGTGATGTGAAAAGTCTGGAAGGCTTTTCCGCATTACTCAAAAAAACATTTGCGAATAACCTCGCAAAAGGCGCAACAATTAAATGCAGCAACGGCATCAATACAAATGCATTAATCGATCAATCGTACACAACTTATTTTACAACTAAAGGAAAGGATACAAGCACTACCATTACGTTTACATTATCAACTGCAAAAACATTTGATGTATTGAGTCTGCAGGAAAACATCAGCATTGGGCAGCGGGTAGAAAAGTTTGTCTTTGAATATAAAGATGGTGAGGAATGGAAACAGCTTGCAGAAGGCAGTACGATCGGTTATAAACGATTACTGAAATTTAAACCTGTTACAGCAAAAGAGGTAAGACTTCGCATCTTGTCATCTAGGTTAAATCCTACACTTTCTTCATTTGGAATTTATAAATTGGCAGAGTAATATCTATTCTGCCAATTTATAAATCTTATTTTTTCATTTCTGAAGACAGTAATGGCCAGTCTGGATGAAACACATGTTCCTGTTTCATCAGCTGCTCAATTATCTTAACTACTTCTGGAAATTTGCCAGCTACATTTTTTTGTTCTGATGGATCATTGTTGAGATTATACAATTCAATCGGCGCATTTTCATTTTTACTTACACCCAAACGAACGCCTTTCCATTTTCCCCAACGTACGGCTTGCCGCCCATCGTTTTCATGAAACTCCCAATAGAAATGTTCATGTAGTTTTTGTCTGCCTTTATTATAAATAAGCAATGGAACAATTGAAATGCCGTCGATCTTTTCTTCTACAGGAACCTTTGCCAGTTCTAAAAAAGTGGGATACATATCCCATAACGCAGCAGGTTGTGTAACCACTGCCGGTTTTATTTTAGTTGGCCAGTACGCAATGAATGGTACACGCATACCGCCCTCATACAGATCACGTTTGATACCACGATAAATACCGTTGCTGTTGAAGAATTCAGGATCACCACCATTTTCTTTATGTGGACCGTTATCGCTGCTGAAAATGATGAGTGTATTTTCAGCCAATCCTTTTTCTTTGATGGCTTTTACAATTTCACCAACATACTGATCCAGGCGGCCAACCATTGCTGCAAATTGTGCATGCGGATATGGTTCAGGCTTCATATTATGCGCTCTTGTTCTTAATGCATTACCAGTCAACGGTTGTTCATTGAACTTTTGTTTGTAGTAATTATACAAACTGTCATGTGGGCCAATCACATCTCCATGAGGCAATGTGTAAGAGAGATACATGAAGAAAGGTTTGTTGCCTTGCTCTTTGATGTATTGCACCGCCTGCTGATGTATTAGTGCAGCAGAATAAATTGAATCGTATGTTTTGTTAATGGAGAGATCAACTTTGTTGTGATTGTTCCAGAGATAGGGTGGATAAAAATCATGCGCCAGGGCCTGATCGTTATAGCCATAGAACAAATCAAATCCTTTCTTATTCGGATCACCACTGTTCTGGTTGAATCCCATTCCCCATTTACCAAATGTTGCTGTTGCGTATCCATTTTGCTGTAAATAGTTAGCAAAGGTTTTGGTTGATTCAGGCAAAGGTGTTTGACCTTCGGGTGCAAATTGCTTATTGCCACGGATAGGAGTGTGGCCTGTGTGCAATCCTGTCATTAACGAGGCACGTGATGGAGCGCAAACGGATGTGCCTGAATAAAACGAAGTAAACTTTTTTCCTTTCGCTGCAAGCACATCAAGATTGGGCGTTTCAATTTTCTGCTGGCCATAACAGCCGATCTCGCCATAACCCAGGTCATCTGCAAAAATGAAAATGATATTTGGTTGTTGTGCAAATGTTGAGAAGCTGTTTAACAGGTAAATGGAGAGGAGAATCGAGAAAATAGTTTTCATTTTAGTTGTCTGACGTTTAGGAACTGTCGAAGTTAGTTGTTTAATGAAACTTTCATCAAACCCATTTCGGTTTTATTGGTAAAAGGAACGATAAAATAGTTGTCACCGACAGTTTGCAGCAGCGACAGCATAAAGTTGAATTGATCATACACACGAAGGGGAAGTGTGTTGAAATGGCCATCTTCATTTGGATAAACTAAAAGCAACCCTCTTTTTTTAGCAACAAGTTCCTGCACCAGCAACAGGTAAGATGTGTTGTGCATCACAAACTGGGCATAAGGGCCGGGATGAATTTTATAGTAGCTCCCATTGTTTTTTACCACACTGTCTTTTTCTTTTTCCAGTTTACTATTTAGTAATGTCATCCGCACAGCTGTTGGTGCTGAAGTGTAATAAGAATAATCGTAGGTCTGAGTATACATGAAATCAGGATCAATGTTAGAGTAAATGTCTTTGGTTACTCTAACTCCCGTTTTTCTGTTAGTTGGGGCAGCTGAAAAATGAAGCCAGCCGTTGGTTTTACTTTTTTCAACAATAAAACTGGATGCAGTATTGTCTTTGAAAATATCTGGCAGAATGCTTATTGGTGCCATTTCATTCAATGAATTGTCTAACTGTGTCATAAAAACGCCCGGCCTTACACCTCTGTAGCCGGGAGGAGTTCGCAGCATTGAGTAAATAAACGTACTGGAATCTGTACCGTTGTAGCGAATTGTTGGAGAGGCATAAAGATATTTTCCGCTTTCATATTGCTTCGACAAAATATTGCCTGATGCACAGTTGATCTTTAAGAGAGTTAGTATACTTGATCCGGCTTCATCCTGTGATGTTTTTACAACAAACAGATTATTGTTAACCAATGTTACCTCTCTTAACTGATCAGTACGCAGATTGTAAGGAAACATCAGCTTTGTTACAACTTCGGCTTTTCGTTCTGGTTCTAGTTTTACAATAGTGCTTTTAATTTTTTTGATGTTATTGAAGTAAGTGTGGGAAACCAAGAAGAAACTGTTATCAATATTAAACAACTGGAAAGTGGCTTTGCTCTTATTCCATGATGAATCAGCAGGATCATTTACGAGGTAGGAAATATCACTGATAGCTCCATTGCCATATATCTTTAAAAGCTGATGTTGCGATGGCCGTGGGGTATGAACATACAACACATAATACTCCTTCATTTTGAGAAGCATGAGATTTGAATTTTCTGCAATTTTAATATTCACTTCCCGTGTAGCATTCAATTGCAGCTGTTCATTGAAAATATGAATGACTGGTTTTTTGATATTGCTGAAATGAATGAGATGATGAAAGCCATTGACATCAGCAATTAATCGCATGTCACCACCGCCGGGTGTTTTTAACCCACTCTTGCTGTATTGTATTTTTTGTGCTGTGCATAAGGCACAACAGAAAAAAAGAAATATGGTAAGCAGTCGATAGTAGTGCATAATTAAAAGAATAGCCGGGTTCATAAAAATAACCGGCTATTTCTAAATGATCTGTTACAAATTGGGCCGGCACTTTATTTCACCGGCTCATAAATTTCAACTTCAATTATACTCAACCTTCCCTTGCTGTTTGCATCATTGCGTGTTACGCCATCATCCAGCTTCTTACCCGATACCTCTGTGGAAGTTTCGCCGGTTAAGTTAGCCGATTTTACCAATTCAATTTTCACCTTCTTACCGGTCAATCGTTTGCACAGAATGGTGCAATAGCCAAGGCTCGTTGCAGTATTGCCGTTAAACACTTCCTGCCCGTCAACTGAAATGCGTATGGGATAACTGCGTGATCGGAAATTATTAAGTTTCAACGTTACCTCACTGATGGTTGCAGGTTGTTGGAGTTCGTATTCGATCCATGCAGTTGAAAGATTACCATCGTTGTACCAATCAGTTAATTCGTTGTCATCAAAACTTGCGAAAGCGCTATCGCTTTTTGATCCTGCTGTTGCTTTTACAATGGTTAATGCATTCCTTTTTTGCACAAACGATGGAATGGAAGGAGTGGGGCCACGTTGAAGGTTACTTTTTAATCCGAATGATGGCAATTGTGTACTGAGGCCATTGTTTGCTGTTACCGCTGTTGATTGCAATTGAAGTAAAGCAGGTTTTAATCCGTCAGCAGTTGCACTTAATTTTATTCGTCCGGCTTTTGTTGTAGAACGGATGAGTACACGGTTCACGCCGTTTTCAACAGGAAGTTGTTGGGCAAGTATATAGTTATCTTTTCCTTGTGCCATACCGCCTCTCCATTCTGCTTCACCTTCCAGATTAAAGTAGATCATGTTCATAGCAATAGGGCAACGCTGACCGGATGCATCAACTACTTCTACTTCCACTAACGCAAGATCATGACCATTGGCCTGTACACCTTTTGGATGAGTGATCGACTTTAAACGAATTGCAACAGGCTTGCCGGACGTTGTTTTTTGTGTGCTGCAGAGTTGCTTGCCATTTACATCGTAGCCAACTGCTTTAATGGTTCCGGTTTGCCAACGAACTTGTTTGAATGTAAACTGGAAACGGTTGCTCTGTACACCAATGCCTAACGATTTGCCATTGACAAACAGTTCCACTTTGTCGGCAGATGAGATCACAAACATGTCCTTCACGGTTGTGTCACTATAATTCCAATGGCCAATAATGTGAATGCGTGGTTTTTCTACATCAACCCAACCATCCCACATTACCTGATGCGCATAGAAATTTTCTTTGATGATACGTAATGCATCTACTTCACCGCTTCTTCTGTAATTTTCTGCTCCTCGGTGATGGGTGTTTGTTTCGGAGAACACAATGTTCACGCCACCGGAACTAACACGTTTACCTGTGCCGGGACGTTCTTTCCAGAAATCATACCAGCGTGCAATATTTTCCAACGCATGCGATTCCATGTTTCGGTTATAAATTTTTGCAGGTTCACCTTTATGCAAAGGGCCATCTCCGTCTTTGTGATAAGGTGGTGAATAATCATCCCAGTACTTACGCAAACCTTCATCCCTGGAATACTCCATTGCCCATACAGGAATGTTTGCACTTTTATTGACGTATAACATTTCGCCGCCATACTCAGCAGTTTTGCTGTCGAGCATTTCCCTGCTACCGATGGCACGGCCACCAAACGGATCGTATTCATCACGAATGGCTTTCATTTCGATCATGTGTTGTTCACTGATGCTTTCGTTGCCACATTCGTAAAATATAATACTTGGATTGTTACGATTGTAAATAATGGCATCACGCATAACAGTTTTGCGTTGTTCCCAACGTGTACCTGTTACATCTCTTTCGGCATCACCTGCCGGCATTGCCTGCATCAATCCAACACGATCGCAACTTTCTACATCTTGTTTCCAGGGAGTGATGTGCATCCAGCGTACAAGATTGCCGTTACTCTCCACCATCAGTTTATTACTGTAATCGCTCAACCATGCAGGCACACTCATACCAATGGCAGGCCATTCGTTTGATGTGCGTTGTGCATAACCATGCACCTGTATCACACGGTCATTGAGATAAATCATGCCATCTTTAAATGCTGTTTTACGGAATCCTGTTTTTGTAACAATAACATCAACCACTTTGTTATTGATCTTCAAACTTGTTTCCACATCATACAAATAACCATAACCCCAGCTCCAGAAATTAAGATTGGAGGCTAAGGCAGAAGCACTGATTGTTTTTGTTTCATTTGGCTGAATGATAACCGGAGCAGATGAAAATGTTTTCACCAAAAGTCCATTCATGTCTTTTACTGTCACAGCATACGATACAGTTTGCTCCTTACCGGATTCATTCTTTACTTCTGATGATGCAACAATAGTTGCTTTCCTGTTCTTAATATCAAAGTACTTGGCGTAGATGTAAGTACCTGTGGTGCCAAGATTATTATATAGTGGCAATGTTTGATATACGTTTCCGGTAACATGCAGGAATACATTTTTACTAAGACCGCCATAGTTGGCATTGAAATTCTTATCGATCCATTGGTACTTTGTATTGGTTGCTTTTTCACGGTATTCCCAACTGTTGTCGGTACGTACTGCAATTATATTTTCTTCGTTACCAAACTTCAACAGCTTACTGATGTCGTAACCAAAAGCTGTTACACCATTTTCATGCAAGCCAACATATTGACCATTTACATAAATGGCAGCGGCCTGTCGTACACCTTCAAATTCAATAAATACTTTTTGTCCTTTTGCTGTTGCGGGAAGTTTGAATTTCTTCCTGTACCATGCTATGCCTGTTGAAAGATCCACGATATCATTTTTAAACGCTTCATCTTCGTTCCAGGCATAGGGGAGAGTTACTTGTTTCCATTTTGAATCATCATAAGACAGATTGATCGCTAATGAATCATCTCTTTTAAATACTTTCCATGCAGGGTTGAAATTATATTTCGTTCGTTGTGAAAATGAATTTACACTTGCTGACAAAAGAACAGTAAACAGCAGCAATCTTTTCATGTGTTATTTGTTATTTTAATTTGCTTATTTCTGTTCCCGCCAGCAAGAAACAGCCTAAGCCATAGTCTTCAAAATCGGGTGTACTTGTATAAGAAACAGGTTGACCATCTTTAGGTTCTTTACCTGTGCCTTGAACATAGCCCAATTTACCATCTGGATGTACAGCCTCTTTGCACATTGCATTCCAGGCTTTTGCAATTGATGATTTGTATGTTTTTTTATCGAGGATGCCGTTGTTAATGCCCCATGCGAAACCATAGATGAATAATGATGTGCCGGAAACTTCTTTGCCACCAAAATTATTGGGATCATTTAAACTTACATTCCAGTAACCATCTGCACGTTGCAATGGCAGCAAGGCAGCGCACATATCCTTAAAGTCCTGCAAGTATTCGTTGTAATGCGGATCAGTTTTTGGCAAAGCCTCTAACGTTTTTGCTAAAGCTGCAACAACCCAGCCATTACCACGGCTCCAGTAACAGTCATCACCATTGGGTTCTTTATAAGGTGGCACAAAATCTTTATCTCTCCACCAAAGTTTCTCTGCCTGGTTGTATAACCCGTTACCACCGTGTTTGTATTTAGTAAACGCATACATTTCATACATGCGGTTGAAATAATTTGTATCGTTATACAGGTTGCCGAGTTTTACAAATACCGGCATCGCCATTTGTAATGCATCGATCCAATTCCAGTCATCCACTTTTTTTGTAACCATCATCGAGTCGATGGATGCTTTAATATCTTTTACACGTTCAGGATGTTGTTTGTTATCGATCAGGTACATGTCGATATAGGTTTGTCCGCAACATTGGTTATCGGCATTACGTGTTTTAATTCCGCCACGCAAACCCCATTTGTGTTTCTCGCCCCATTGCAATGCGTAATCGTAATATGCTTTTTGTTTATCGATGCTGTATAAAGCCATCAAACCTTCATAATAAACAGCACGTGTCCAGATATTGCTGGGACGTTCGATATTGGTAAAAATTGATTTGCCTGCATCGGACCACTTGTTCATGAAATACTGGTTGGTGAGCCGGAGTGTCTTCAGAATTTTTTTCTTTGTCGGAATTTTCTGGGCCGAAGTCGTTAGGGTTACGGCACAAAACAGCAGCAGATAACTGATTCTTTTTAGCATAGCAGCAATGTTAATTAATTAAGGTTCAATATTACTCCATTATAAAATGTACAGCATCCTGCCGCATCCTGAATTGTTTTTTAAAGAGCTGTTGCTGCAGGTTCAAGATTGTTTATTCTTTATTGATGTGTAGATATTCCCGTAAGGATTGGCAATTCGTTCAAATTGGCATCATTTGTTTTTTGTGACTAACATGGTAAGTCATTAAAAAGCTTCGGGAACGATTGCGTAAAAAAACTAATAAATGCAGGATGGTGCAGGATAGGGTCGCTTAGGAATTCGTCTACTTTAGTAACCTTAAACCTTTATAACTGCTGCTATATGAAAGAAAAAAAATGGGTACGCTCCTGCGTGCTTCTATTGCTGTCGTTTCTATTTGTTTCAACTTCTTTTTCTCAAAACTCTTTTAAGGTATCGGGTAAAGTGACCGATGATGCCAATAAACCTGTGTCAGGTGCAAGTGTTTTGGTAAAAGGAACAACAGTAGGAACAACTACCGGTACAGACGGTAGCTTTGAGTTAAGTGTGCCATCAGGCAGATCTATTCTGATCTTTTCTTCGGTAGGCTACACCGATCAGGAAATAGCCCTCAACAACCAATCAACAATAAACGTAACGCTTGCAGCCGGTGCTTCAAATCTGCAGGATGTAGTTGTGGTTGGTTATGGTACACGCAGAAAAGTTGAAGTAACAGGTGCAACATCTTCTATATCCGGAGATAAGTTACGCTCTGTGCAAACAACAAATATTACACAGGCTATGCAGGGACGTTTGCCGGGTGTTCTTTCAACACCAAGTAGTTTTCGGCCCGGTGCAGGAAGTTCAATCCGTATTCGTGGTAACCGTTCGCTTAGTGCAAGTAATGAACCGTTATATGTTGTAGACGGATTTCCGGTTAGTTACACGATTGATGATATGAATCCTGCAGATATTGAATCGATCGACGTGTTGAAAGATGCATCGGCTACTGCGGTTTATGGTGTACGTGGAGCAAATGGTGTTATACAGATCACCACACGAAAAGGTAAAACAGGAAAAATTTCAGTGAGCTATCAGGGAAGCACTGCAATAGAAACTATTATTCGTCCACTACCCATTTTTAACTCTGTAGAACTTGCCGATTCCTGGAGACAGGCTTTTTTTGCTGACAGACAATACACCCGTAATATCGGTACAGCATCAGGAACCAATCCTTTATATTATTACCCAACAGCTTTGGCTGATGTGGCATTGTTCAGAAACAGGTTTGGCAGTGAAACACAATGGAATTCTATCAAGGATGCTTATACCTGGTTGGCATATGATCCTGCAAACAATATTTACATAGCCAAGAAACGACTAGCCACAGCGGAAGAAAGAGCAGTGATGCAGAATCTTGGTCTTTCTCAAGTGGACAGCGTTGATATGTATGATCCATCAAAGATCAGAAGTTTCGACTGGTTGAATGAAGTAGGGCTGCGCCAGGGACGTACAGATAACCACAGTATTTCTGTAACAGGCGGAAGTGAAAAATTCAAAGCATCTTTCAACGCAGGATACTTCAAACAAAAAGGTATTGAATATGCACAGGATTATACACGTTATTCTATTGGCAATTCTGTGGAATTTAAACCTGTTAAGTTTCTGAATTTTGGAACAACTATCAATTACATTCACGCCCTTACAAATACAAGTACGAGTTCGTATGCGAATGCTTCAGGTATGATACCGATGACTGTGCCTTATGATACAGCCGGTAACTGGATATTGTTTCCCAACAGGGATCAACAAATTATAAACGCTGTAAATGATCGGAATACGGTTTTTGATGAGACCAAAGCAAACCGCATTTTCGGAAATGTATTTGCAGAAGTTACGTTGCTAAAAGGGTTAAAGTATCGCACCATGTTTGGCTTAGATAGCCGTAACTCTATACGGGGAACATTTAATGGAGCTCAATCTTCAATACGTCTTGGCAGCCCGGCAAATGCTTCTCAAACTACCAACCAGGCTTCTTCATGGGTGTATGATAATATTCTTACGTATTCAACCAGAATCAAATCAGACCACTCAATTAACGTAACCCTTTTGCAGGAATTACAAAGCCTCAACCGGTCTTCTTCCTTAACCATGTCTGCGAATAACCTGATTTTTGAATCGCAAAAATGGTATTCATTGCAGCGGAACACAGATGCAACAGTTACAGGTTCAGGTACATTCTCTGCAACACAGTATCAATCTTACATGGGACGTCTGGAATATGGTTTTCAAAACAAATACTTGCTTACAGTAAGCAATCGTTACGATAACTCATCTGTGCTGGCCGAAGGAAATAAAGGAGCATGGTTCCCGGCAGTTTCAGTTGCATGGCAAATAGATAATGAAGGATTCTTCGCAAAGCAAAGTATAGTTACCAAAGCCAAACTACGTGCCGGCATTGGAAGAGTGGGTAATGCTTCTATTGATCCTTATCAAACAGCAGGTCCGCTTGGCTTTACAAATTACAATTGGGGTAATGGTGTTGCTGCCATTGGTGCAGCTCCAACAACCTTCCAGACACCGGATCTTACGTGGGAGAAAACTACTACAACAAACATAGGTCTGGAATTCGGTTTGTGGCAGAACAGGATCATGGGTACCATCGATTGGTATAACTCAAAAACAACTGATCAGTTGCAGCGTCGTTCAATCCCTGCTGCAAATGGTGTTGACTTTGTGTTCTTCAACCTGGGTGAAGTAAACAATAAAGGTATAGAGATAGGCCTCAGCACAATGAATGTTGATAAGAAGGATTTCAAATGGAGTACTGACTTTATGTTTACTGCCAACAAAGAAAAGATCGTTAATATTGATGGAAGTAAAAACAGCAACTATGCAAACCTCTGGATATTAGATCAGCCACTGCAGGTTTATTGGGGCTTCCAGAAAGATGGCATCTTCCAGTATGAAGATACAATCCCCGGTAAAGGTATACTCGCTACATACTACTGGCCTAAGAATGGTCGTAACAATGTGAACTATCAACCCGGCCGCATCAAGATAGTTGATGCCAATAAAGACTCTGCTTTCAGTCCAGCAGACAGAATCATCTTAGGTTCTCATAATCCAGATTTCATTGCAAGTATCGGAAACACGTTCACCTATAAAAATTTCGAACTGAATTTCCTCGTTTATTTCCGTGTAGGTGGTTTGTACCGTGTGCCACGTCCGGGACTTGTTGGTCGTTACCAATCAAACAAAGTGAACTACTGGACACCAACCAACCCCAGCAATGATTATCAACAGCCAACTCAAACAAGTGATATCCCACTTAACTGGGAAGCGCTTACATACCGTAAGGCAACCTTTGCAAGGTTTAAAAACATTACGCTTACTTATCGAGTGCCAAAAAATATCACAGATAAATTACACATGACCGGCTTTTCAATATATGCAAGCGCAGTAAACCCAATTCTCATTCACAAACATTCAGACTACGATCCTGAAACGGTTCCATACCGTGAGTTTCCCGGCAGCACTACCAACCAAGTAGGGCCCAACTCTTACAGTTATAAGAGTTATGTAGTTGGTGTAAGATTGGATTTATAACAATATTGTTCAAGCAAAAAAACATTTATTATGTATAAGCATTTTAAAATAACAGGTGTAGCACTGGCACTTACAAGTATGTTAGCCGTTTCATCCTGTAAAAAATTTATAAAAGAAGAACTGGTTACTACACTTACAGAAGATTATTACAAAACAGATGTTGGACTGGAAGACCTGGTAAAATCGGCTTACACACCATTACAATGGCGTTTTACCGGTGAACAGTCTTATGGCATGCATAATTTTGGCACAGATGAATTTCGTGAAGGAGATCAGTTTAATAACGTCCGCTATAACGATTATGATGCCAACCTGAATTCTAATGACGCTTTTGTAAATGGTTTATGGACCAATAACTATTCAGGCATCCGCAGGTGTAATCAAGGTATTGAAATGATCGCTGCATTTAATGATGCTTCTTCACGTGTACTTGGAACGCAGGCACAAAAAGATTTGCGTATTGCTGAATTAAAAGCTCTGCGTGCGTTGTATTATTTCCAGCTTTTAACTCAACTGGGAGGCGTGCCATTGATTACTTCGGTACCAAAGGAACCACAATATGAATTTCCACGTGCTTCGGTAGCAGATGTGTATAGTCAGATTATTGCTGATTTCAAAGCTGCGGGCCCGGGATTACCCTGGCGTTATACCGGCGCTGACCGTGGCCGTGCCACACGAGCGATGGCTTATCATTTTTTGGCCAAAGCTTATCTCACCCGGGGAAGTGCTGTAACAGAAGCCCGTGGCCAAAAACCAACCGATATGGACAGTGTGATATATTATGCAAATGATGTAATTACCAACAGTGGCCATGCGTTGGAAGCAGACTATGGTAATCTGTTTAACTCTGCATATCCGGATGGCGCTATTCCATTGCCGGGACAGAACGGTTCAGTGCCAACAGGAAGCAAGGCGAAAATTGATGCCAATAACGCAAGTAATGAAATTATCTACGCAGCTCAATTTAGCTCTAACCTCAATCTTGCAGGTTTAAACAACCAGACCCATTTGTTTTACCCTTCAGCTTATGATGCAGGTATCCCCGGTATGGCAAGAGATTTCTTTAATGGCCGCCCGTTCAGAAGATTACGTCCAACTGATTATACAATTGATATTTACGATAAGATCAATGATTCAAGGTTCTTCAAAAGTTTTCAAACAGTATTCCACCGGAACGTGGCATCTAATGCGAATCTTCCTGTATTTACCGCCGCCAATGCACCTGATCCGAGCCTTGTGGGTAAACCCCGTGTAGGTATTGGTGATACCGCAGCACTTTATATTGTAAATCCCATCAATATGCCGCTGCTTACTTCAACTATTTCAGGAATGCGTTACTATTCTGTTTTTGCAAGATATAAGCAAACAACTGCAGGAGGGGCCATCTCTTCTGATTATACCGGTAACAAATACCTCACGCTCTTAAAATTTGCCGATCCGATCCGCCTCACAACCACTAATAATGAAGCAAGAGGTATACGTAACGGCACATTTGCAAGACTGGCCGATACTTACCTGATGCTTGCAGAAGCGTATGGTCGCAAGAGTGACTATGCAAATGCTCTTGTTTATGTGAATATATTAAGAACCCGTGCTGCCTATAAAGCCAATGAAACACGCAGTCCACAAATTTGGCAGTACATGGGCGGCCCTAACACGCTGGCAAATACAACAGCCAGCAACCTGGCAACCACAGATCTGTTTACCACCAATGCTGCCAGCGAACTGTATCCTGCAACCGTTACATCTACCGCAGCAAGGTTCATTCATTTTATACTTAATGAAAGAACCCGTGAATTATGTGGTGAATTTTATCGTTGGGAGGATCTGGTACGTACCGAAACACTTTTTGAAAGAACGAAATTGTACAATGCAGATGTAAGCCCTTCATTCGCCCAGTTCCATAAGCTTCGCCCAATCCCTTTGCTTCAGATGTTGGCGCAAACTGTTAACGGTAAACCAATGACAGCGGCTGATATGGCTGCTTATCAGAATCCTGGATATTGATCAAATACTATTTAATTGTAATAAAGAGGCTGCCTGATGTGCAGCCTTTTTTATGCATTGTGTGCACGGCAACGATTGCGTAAAAGCTGCAGCTTTTCAGGATGGCACATGACAGTTACGTATTTCCACTATACTAATTTAGTATCGTTAACAATAACATCGATTGCTGATCGATGTCGATAACAAAGCGTTGATTGCTAAACAAAGATTGCTGCTGTATGACCTCTGCTGTTAAACTTGCTGCTGTACACTGCCATTCCAGGCACCAGTTCCCTTTTTTACAGTGCTCTTCAGTTTTTTTTGCAAACAATCGATTTTCCCTTCTATATCAAGTTCGAAATTCTGTATTTATCAAACGAAATAAGAAATGATCTGTAGTAACATGTACAAGAAACTAAAACAGGTATTCTTTTTTTTGGTGACGATGACTTTGCTCTTTGCCTGCCAGAAAAAATTCGACAAATTTTATGAGCGTCCTGATACATTGGATCAACCCATTTATCAGCAATTACAGGCCAAAGGAAAATTTGGTCAGTTCCTGAAGTTGATTGACAAAGCCGGGTATAAGCAAACGCTTTCAACCGCAGGTTACTGGACACTTTTTGCTCCACACGATTCTGCTGTTAATGTATATCTGACCCAAAACAGTATTGCCAGTGTTGATGCAATTGATTCTGCTTCTGCCAGGAAAATTGTGACCTACTGCCTGGTGTACAATGCGTTTAAACAGGAACGCATTTCTGATTTCCAAAGCAATCTTGGATGGGTAGAGAACGCAGCATTCAAACGCCGCACGGCAAATTATACCGGTGTGTATGATGCAGTAAACCTTACAGGTCAAAATATTAAAGCGATCGCATCAAACCGTAACAACACAGGTACATTCTTTTATGTTGATGCTGATAATAACAACAAGCATATCCCGATTTTCGAAACAGGTTTTATGACCGGTAAAACCTTAACTGCAACAGACTATAATTATTTCTATCCTACATCAACTTACACTGGTTTTAATGTTGCTGAGGCGAAAGTGGTTGAAAAAGATATTGCTGCTGAAAACGGAATCATCCATGTTGTTGACAGGGTGATCACTTCCTTACCAAGCATCGATCAATACATTGGCAGTAATCCAAAGTATAGTGAGTTTAAAAAACTGATGGACAGGTTTCTGGTGGCTTACGTGTTAAATCAAACTGTAACACAGAACTACAAGAATATCTACGGAACGTCTACTGATATTTATACCAAAGTGTTTGTTCCCAACATCGCCTTTTCTCCAAATAATGAGAACTTTCTGAAGTTGCAGGATAACGATGCGCAATCAGATACCTATACAATGTTCGTTCCTGAGAATGCAGCTCTTCTCAATTATATCAACACAGTTCTTTTAGAACATTATCCAACTGTTGAATCGCTGCCGGTTAATATCATTTACGATTTCATGAATGCGCATATGTGGCGTACTGCCGTATGGCCTTCGAAATTTGCAAGCACATTTAATTCTGTTGGCGAAGAAGCAAGGTTTAATGCGCAGACGGATATCACAGATAAAAAGGTCTTAAGTAACGGTATTTTCTATGGTACAAACAAAGTGCAGGATGCAAATGTGTTCAGCAGTGTTTATGGCAAGGCTTATCTCAATCCTGCATATTCAATGATGACAGGCTTGCTGAATCTTGATCTGAAATTCCAGATTTCAAATATTAATCAGAAGTATACATTGTTCCTGGTGAGTAATGCCGCACTGAATGCTGCCGGTTACAAAGCTGATGCTACAGTAAGTAACAATGTGAATGAGCAATGGCGTTACACGCCACCGGGTGGTGCTGCTGATATAGTTGGATTGTCTGCATTGGTGCGTTTGCAGCGTATATTGAATATGCATGTTATACCCGGCAGAGACATTACATCCATTACGCAAGATGGTGTTGCACAATCTTATTCCGGTGAGTTTATCAAGTTTGGCAGCAATCAGGTTGCCGGAGCCGGTAACAGTGATGCCGGTATTAAAGCCAATGTGATAGATAAGAAAACAGCTAAAAACGGAACTGTTTACTACCTGGACAGAATACTCGAATTCAGTGAAAAGACAATCGGAAAACACATTGAAGCATTGGGTACGCCTGTATCTTCTCCATACAATTCGTTCTGGCAATACTTAAGAAATTCGTCAATTTATACTGCTTCATCAGGCGATATCCTCCAGGTTGCATCAGGTTCGTTCTACACATTTTTTATACCGGATAATGCAGCCATATTAGCAGCAGTTAATGCAGGTTATTTACCGGGTACAGGAACTGCGCCGAATAAAGTGCCGCTGTTTAATCCAACACTGCCGGCCGACAAAGAGAAAGTATCCAACTTTATCTATTACCACATTCTTAATAAGAAAAATATTGCAACGGACGGAGAGGAGAGCGGAACTTTTGAAACAATTTTCAAATTTTCGAATGGTGATCCGTCATCCATTTTCGTGAATAATTCAACACCCAACTCAATTATATTGAATGATATGATGAGTCGCTCTGCGAATGTCATATTAGCATCCAGCAATCAATTGAGCAACAGGTGCACCATTCATCTTATTAATAACTACCTGCGTTATAATTAAACCAATGACCCAAACAATGCAACGTATGCGGAATAAAATTATCCTGGTCTTTTCCTTTGCAGCATTTCTTACTATCCTCAGCCTGGCAGCAGTGGCGCAGGATATTGTAAGAGGAAAGATTACAGACAAAGAAAACAAACCATTGCAAGGTGTATCGGTTTCTGAAATGGATGCTGATAACCGTATTGTAAAGGGTACGCAAACAGATATTGAAGGAAATTTTGTGTTGAAGAATGTAAACCCAAAGAACAGAATATCTCTTTCCTACATCGGTTACAAAACAATTACTCAACGTTTGAATGGTAGAACCACGCTTAATCTTTCATTGGAAGATTCACAGGGTGACCTGGGAGAGGTGGTGATCATTGGCCGGCCTTCAACTTCAAATGGCATGGTGAATATCCCCGAAAAAAATCTTACAACAGCTGTATCAAAAATCAGTGGGAAGGAACTGGAAGAAATGCAGGCACCGAGTATCGATCAGGCATTGCAAGGCCGTTTAAGTGGTGTTGATATTACCGCATCAAGTGGTGATCCAGGAGCTGCTATGAATATCCGCATTCGTGGTGTATCATCCATCAACTCTACCGGTATACCAATGATCGTTTTAGATGGTATGCCATACGAAACAGAAATACCAAGCGATTTCAATTTTGGTACTGCCGATGAACAGGGTTATGCCCAGTTATTGAATATTTCGCCTGCTGATATTAAAGATATTACAGTGTTAAAAGATGCAGCTGCAACAGCTATCTGGGGCGCAAAAGCTGCGAACGGTGTATTGGTGATCACAACAAAACGTGGCAGCATCGGCAAACCTTCAATCAACTACACATTTAAAGGTTCAGTATCGTTAGTGCCAAAACCTATTCCATTGCTGAATGGTGATCAGTATTCAACTCTCATTCCTGAAGCATTCATGAACAGGATCGGTACTTCGCTTAACACAACCGTTAACCGTGAATTTAACTACGATCCGAATGATCCTTACTGGTATCACAACTACAGCAACAACACTAACTGGATCGATGCCGTTTCAAGAACAGGTTATCTCCAGGATCATACAGTAAGCTTAACAGGTGGTGGTGAAAAAGCAAAATACTTTGCATCTGTTGGTTATTTCGATCAGAAGGGTATTACTATTGGTACAGCGTTACAACGTATCAGCACACGTATCAACCTTGATTATACAGTATCTGAAAAAATCAAATTCTTTACCAGCTTTTCATTCACACATTCAAACCAGTCAAGAAACTATCTCGGTTCAAACTCTGCAAGCGGCGAAGCCTCTATCCGTGGTATGGCATATATTAAAATGCCAAACATGAGTGTGTTTGAATATGATGCGATGGGTAATCTTACTACTAACTATTTTTCACCTGCTGCAAATACACAGGGCCAGTACAGCCGTATTTATAATCCGGTTGCAATGGCCGATAAGGCAAAATATTCTGTGCTGGGCGACAGGGTAATTCCACGTTTCCAGGTTGATTATGATATTGTGAAAAAAGTATTGAAAGCTACATTCGATGTACAGTTTGATATTAATAACACAAAGAACAACAGCTTCCTTCCGCAAATTGCAACCGGACGTCCTAATACGGAAACAGTTGTAAACCGTGCATATGATGGAGATATTGATGCATTCAGTGTTGGAACAAAAACAAGTTTGGTTTATACGCCACAGTTTAAAAGCGATAAACATAGTTTACAGGCCTACATGAATGTACTTACCAACGATTACACGGCCGTGTTTCAGGAAGTAATGTCGTCAAACACAGCTTCATCGTTGTTGGTTGATCCTTCTATTTCTTCAAGAACGCAGAATAATGAACTCAGAGCTGTATCGGGTCAGTCGCAAACACGTTCCATTGGTGCATTAATTGGTGCACAATACAGCTTTATGGATAAGTACCTGTTTAACGCTACAGTTCGTGGCGATGGTAACTCACGTTTTGGTCCTAATTACAGGTATGGAGTGTTCCCTTCTTTATCATTCCGTTGGAGAATTTCAGGAGAGAATTTCCTGAAGGATGTTGAAAAGATCGATGACATCAGCTTTAGAGCGAGTTATGGTATTTCGGGTGAAGCTCCCCGTTATGATTACCTGTTTTACAACACCTACACTACCTACGATTATGCATATCTCGACCAGGCAGGTATTTATCCTTCACGTATGGAATTAAAGAACCTGCGTTGGCAGAACCTGCATGGTACAAACATTGGTTACAACTTCAGTTTGTTTAAGGGCCGTGTGCGTATGGATGGTGAAATATACCGCAACAGAACAAAAGATCTGTTCTTCGATGGTTTACAGATCGCTTCTTATACTGGTTTCAACTCATTGTTCATGAATGTGGGCACCATGGATAACCAAGGGTGGGAGGTTGCTGTTTGGACACAACCTTACAAAACAAAAGACCTGACCATTGGTTTTGATTTCAATATTTCAGCAAACCAGAATGTGATTCGTGAAATATCTGAGTTCTATCCAAACCAACGTGGTGATGTAACCAAGAACGGTGAGTATCTCCGCCTCTTACAGATCAACAATCCATTTGGTTCGTTTTATGGTTACAGATACAAAGGTGTTTACAAAGACAAATCATCAACCATTGCATCTGATGCAAAAGGCAACCCGATCATCGGACCAAACGGACAAACGATCTATATGCGGTTCAACTATCCGCAAACAGATTATATTTTCCAGCCCGGTGATGCGATGTATGAAGACATCAATAACGATGGTAACATCAATTATATGGATGTCGTTTATCTCGGTAACAGTAATCCTAAACTCTCAGGTGGTTTTGGTCCTTCCATTACATGGAAAAATCTGCGGATCACTTCTTTCTTCAGTTTCCGTTGGGGATACGATGTTATCAATGGTACAAAGATGAGTACAACCAATATGTACAACTTCGATAACCAAAGTACAGCTGTACTTAGCCGTTGGAAAAAAGAAGGCGATGTAACTGATATGCCACGTGCATTAATTGCTGGTGGTTATAACTGGTTGGGCAGCGATCGTTATGTGGAAGATGCATCTTATATCCGTTTCAGAACAATTACTGCACGTTACAATTTCGATAAGAAATGGTTAAAGAAAATGGGCATGAAATCGGCAAGTTTTTATATAACTGCTGAAAACCTGTTCACATTCACCAACTATTTAGGTCAGGATCCTGAAGTATCAATGCGTGGTTCAGATCCATTCAGGGTTTCTTATGATAATTCAATGACGCCACCGGCAAAAAACATTACACTCGGAATTGTTGCAGGCTTCTAATTAATAATAACATGAAAAAGAATATCATACTATCTTATTTACTGCTTTTTGTTATCGCCTTAAGTTTTACAGGCTGCAAAAAATGGCTGGCCTTAAAACCGCAGGATGGAATTGTGAAGGAAGAGTTCTGGAAAACAAAAGAACAGGTGCAGGCGTCTGTTATTGGTATTTACTCCTCAATGATGGAGTATTCAACCGGATCATATGGGAATATAAACTATGTTCCTTCAATGGCAGAGTTGCTCTTTGTTTGGGGTGAAGGAAGGGCCGATCATGTTGCCAATGCAACTGCTTCAAGTGCAGATGATATTGCACTCATCAATGTAAATATTCAACCCACGAATGTAAATGCAAACTGGCGACCTTTTTACCGCACCATTAATTTTTGCAATACGGTAATTGAAAAGGCTCCGGAAGTGCTTGCGAATGATAACACATTTACACAGGCACAACTTGATCAATACCTGAGCGAGGCATTAACCATCAGGGCATTGATGTATTTCTACCTTGTAAGAACATTTGGTGACGTGCCGTTGAAACTTGATGCAACGTTGAGTGATGAAAATATTACGCCTATTCCTAAATCTCCCAAGGCAGATATATTCGCCCAGATCGTTACAGATCTTAAACTGGCGGAAGTAAAAGCAGTAACTACTTATGGCAATGTTGCTTCTGATAAAGGAAGAGTAACAGTTTATACAGTTAATGCAATTCTTGCAGATGTGTATTTGTGGATGGAGAAATATACAGAAAGTGTAGCTGCATGTGATAAGATCATTAACTCAGGTAAATTTGGTTTGATCAAAGGTGCTACAAGAAATGGTCCTGTGGTTGAGTACAACGAAGATTGGTTCAATACACTTTACTACAATGGTAATTCGAATGAAGGAATATTTGAACTACAGTTCAGCCAGCAACGACTTAATCCTTATTTCCCGATTTTTTCTTCAAGCATAAGTGTAAGAAGGTGGACAGCAGTACCTGATCTTATGGACAGGGTGTTTACAGTTGATTTTACTGATGATAAAAATTACGACATACGTGGTGATGGCGGCTCAGTAAGAGCAGCAACATCCACCGTGTGGAAATATGTTGGAGCATCAGCAACGGGTTTACGTACGCTTGATCAGAGTTACGCCCACTGGTTCTTCTATCGCTATGCAGATATTTTGATGATGAAAGCTGAAGCATTAAATGAGCTTGGCATGGGACAGGAAGCTTTGGATATTGTTTACCAGATCCGTACAAGGGCAAATGCACTTGATGCAACCGACCTGATGCCTGCAGCAAATGATAAGAACCTGATCCAGGATTTTATTATTGAAGAACGGGCGAGAGAATTTTGTTTTGAAGGTAAGCGCTGGTATGATGTGCTGCGTAATGCAAAACGCAACAACTATCAACGTCTTGGTATTTTATTGAGTATGGTGGCCATTAGTGCTCCTTCTAATATTCAGCAATCGGCCCAGGCGAAATTTAAAGATGTCAACAGCCACTACCTGCCGATCTATCTCTACGAGATACAAACAAATAAACAATTAGTACAAAATCCATTTTATAAATAATTGAAACCTGTTTTATGAAAAGAAATATTGTTCTTGCCATAGGTTTGATCGTTGTGACAGCAATGATGTTTTCTGCACCAGGTTGTCGCAAACTGAAAATTGAAGAAGCAACAACGGATGACGTAAACATCGTAGGTTATCTCGACAAAAACCTCGATTCATTTTCGCTGTTCCGCCAGATACTCGACAGAACAGGTAATGCAGCGTTCCTGAATGCTTACGGAGCATATACATGCTTTGCACCAACAAACAGTGGTGTAAAAACTTATCTCACCAGTATTGGCGCTGCATCAGTTGATGCGGCAGATCTTAATACGTTGAAGGATATGGTAAGGCTGCATTTGCTGGAGGATACTATTTACACAAGTTCGTTTACTGATGGGAAGTTGCCGGTTATTACCATGTATGGACAATACCTTGTTACGGCTGTTGCAAACTCAGAAGGTGTATCAAGTTATCTGATCAACAGACAGGCAATCGTTCTCAAATCGAATGTTAGAGTTGGTAATGGTATCATACATGTAATTAACAATGTATTGAAACCGGCTGTTAAAACAATTGCCAGGCAGCTGGAAGAAAATGCCAATTATTCCATTTTCGTAGAAGCATTAAAAGAAACAGGATTCTTTACAAAACTAAATACAGTTGACAGTGATACATCAAAACGGTGGCTGACTGTTTTTGCAGAAAGTAACCAGGCTTTGGCTGACAGTGGTATAAACAGTTATGCAGCGTTAAAAACAAGGTATTCCAAAACAGGCAATCCTGCCAATGCAAACGACAGCCTACATATTTATGTAGCTTATCATATTTCACAAGGTCTTAAGTTTTTAGGAGATATTATTTCAACTCCAACACATTTCACATTGCAACCACAGGAAGTGCTCAGTGTAAAACTGATCGATCAACAGGTGGTGTTGAATGAAGATGAATTCAACGGTGTAGTGGAGAAAGGGATTACGTTAAACAGGAATAAAAGTGACCTGGCTGCAACAAATGGTGTTTGGCACGATGCAGCAGCACATTTCCAGGTGAAGTACAGAGCACCTTCAGCACTTTATTGGGACGTTTCTTCTTTTGAAGAGATCAAGAAATTACCGGCTTACTACAAAAAAGCGAATTACAATTTTGCCCGTCCAACTGAAGCAGATAATCCCATAAAAGATCATTATTGGGGTTGGGGTTCATTGGCAGGAACAAACACTTTGTCTTACATCTATTCATCTTCAAGCAGTGTTACGAACTATTGCGTTAATAATGATGCAAACATGTTACCAATGGGCTTGCCTGCCCGGCCTATCTGGTGGGAAATGAGAACGCCGCCTATCGTTAAAGGAAAATATAAAGTATGGATCTGTTATGCCTGGCAAAAGCAGTCATCAAGTTCTAACATGCTTTGCCAGGTTTCTGTAAATGGCGTAGTGATGCAACGGACGATGAACTTTACTGAAGCAAGACCTACGGGAACTGATGCTGAGCTGGAAGCAATAGGCTGGAAGCGCTATATTGAAAATGCAGCAAATGGCAACAGACAGGCTGCAAGACAGGTTGGTGTAATTGAGTTTACAACAACACAACAACAAACGATCAGAATTACGCCGTTGTCAGGTACACAAAACAACAACAACCTCGATATGATCCACTTTATCCCGATCGATCAGGATCAGATATTACCAAGATTCAGACCGGATGGAACAAAGGTTTATCAATAATGATCATACAAAACGATTCGCTGATTAAAATAAAATAATAATAAATGAAGAGCAGGTATAAAAATTTGTTACTGGTTGCGTTTGGATTGATGCTGCTTTATGGATGCAGTAAAGTAAAAGAAGACCACAATGCCATAACAGATGAATCTTTAAAGATCACATTATTTGAATTGATAAGTGCCAATCCTGACCTGAGCACATTTACACAATATCTTGTACAAACAGGGTATGATAAAGTATTGGGTTCTTCGAAAAATTACACAGTATATGCTCCGGTCAACAGTGCATTGACTTCTTTGGATCCTGCGATCGTTAATAATGCTGCAAAGCTGAAACTGTTTGTTGGCAACCATATTGCCGGGCAGCTTTACCGCACTGCTGATGTTCCTGTACTTACGAGGATCAGTATGTTGAACAATAAATACAATAACCTGCAGGGCACACAAATAGGCGATGCTGTGATAAAGAATGCAGATAAATATGCAGCAAACGGTTTATTACAGGTGGTTGATAAATTTCTTCCGGCGATTGATAATTGCTGGGAAGTACTTTCAACGAATGCAGATGTGCCCTTGAAGCAGAAAGCATTCATGCTGTCGCTTTTCAGAAATGTGTTTGATACAAGTAATGCTGTTGTAATTGGAGTTAATCCAACAACAGGGGAACCTGTTTATCAGGCAGGAACAGATTCTGTATTCACCAATCTTTTCTGGAACCGGGTGCATGATCTCAAAAACGAACAGAAACAGTACACACTGTTCGTACTCACAGATGCAGCATGGGATGCCGAGGTAACAAAGTTTAAACCTTACTACGCTGTTACAAATAACGCAGATAGTAATACACTTGTTACAAGCTGGAATGTTGTGAAGGATTTTGCAGTTGATACAGTGTATCAGCCATCTTCAATACCAAGTGTGGTTGTGTCGGAATTTGGTACACAGTTACCGGTCGACAGAGCAGCGATTGTTAAAACAATTAAAACAAGCAATGGTATTATTTATATCATGAATAAAATGGATGTGCAACCTGCGTCTAAAATGAAAACAATCCTGATCGAGGGTGAAAATTATACATCTACCAGTCATGACAGGAGAGGCAATACTTATTTCCGTGATCGTATTAATACACTTACGGGGCTCGATTTTCGTGATGTTCTTGTGATAGGTCATGGCGTTTCTGCTTTCAATATCCGTTACGAGCTGAAAGAAGTGCCTTCTATAAAATACAAAGCGTATTGGATGGCATTAAACGATTTTCAGACAGCAACATTTACACAGAAACTTGCAATCGGAACAACTGCTTCAGCAACCTTTCCTTTAACTAATGTTGTTGCCGGAAATTACAACGAAATATACATTGGCGAGTTTACGATGAGCCAGTATGCGCCTTTATTCAATGTTTATTTGGTTGCCAACGGAACCAATCCTATTGTATGTAATTATATAAAACTCGTACCCAGTTTATAATATAAGGAACAAAAAAAGATATTCGTAATGACAAAAACTAACTTACATAAACTGCTTTTAACTGTATTGCTGAGCGGTGGGATTGTTTGCATACAGGAATTGGCTGCCCAACAAATTCAAACTGCAAAGACGGATACAACCAAGGCAAAAGTAAAACTGCCCTTAACCGGTATTGTTACAGATGCCGCAACAAAGAAACCACTCAGTGGTGTGCGTGTTGCAGTAAAAGATTTTTCCGCAGCTATTACAGACGAGGCTGGTGCTTTCACATTAAATGTGCCGGCGTATACTGCTGATGTCGAAATTATGGCTGATGGATTTGCAAAAAAGCAGGTATCATTAAAAGGAAGTAAATCAATTACTGTTGCGCTGTTGAGCCAGCCGGCATCAACTTTTCAGGATGAAGTAACACTTCCTTTTGGGAAGATCATGAAACGTAATTTAACGGCGGCCGCTGTTGGTTACGATGCAAACAGCGAGTGGAGTCGTCCGTTTGAAATTACAGATGCTGCTTTGCAAGGCAAGGTGAGCGGATTGAATGTGATCAGACGCTCGGGCACTCCGGGTATTGGAGCCAATCTTTTCTTAAGAGGATTTAATTCACTCTACAGCAGCAATTCGCCTTTGGTGGTGGTGGATGGGATTGTGTATGACATCAATGATTACGGTTCAAGCATAATTGCCAACAATTACACAAACCCTCTTGCGCTGATAAATATTCAGGATATCGACAATTACACTGTTGTAAAAGATGCGTCTTCCATTTATGGAGTAAAAGGTGCAAACGGCGCTATTATCATTACTACATCAAGGGCAAAAGAAGAAGCAACAGCCATCGACTTTGGTGTGTACACCAGCTATAACCAGGCTCCGGATCTTATGCCGGTAATGAATGCCAATAACTACAGGATCTATTTAAGTGAAATGCTGCAAAGCAAAGGAATGTCATCTGCTGATATTGCTGCAATGCCCTACATGAATGATGATACAGCATCAAATGCATCTTACTACCGTTATCACAACAATACCAACTGGCAGCGTAATGTTTTCAGAAATAGTGTTAATCAGAATTATTACCTGAAAGTAACCGGTGGTGATAATATTGCAACTTATGCTTTAAGTGTTGGCTTCAGCAAAAATGCAGGTGTAATTACAAATACAGATCTTACACGCTATAATACACGCTTCAATGCCAAGTTTAATTTTTCAAAGAAATTTACAGGCGAAGCAAACCTGGCGTTTAACTACAATCAAACAAATTTAAAATACCAGGGTGTAGTTGAAAAAACGGGAGCATTGTACACGGCTTTAATAAAAGCCCCATTCCTTGGACCGAACGAAGTAAATGAAAAAGGGGTGCTTTCTCCCAACCTGGAAGATACCGATATATTAGGCGTCAGTAATCCTTCTGCATTGATCAGCAATATGCAGGCATACAACAGGCATTACAGGTTTATGGGCTCTTATAAATTCAGTTACGATTTTAATAAATCATGGTCTGCATCAACACTCTTTGGCCTCGTGTTCGATAAAGTGCGTGAAAACATTTTTGTGCCACGCAAAGGGGTAGCCAACGATACATTAAACAACTTTGTTGCCGATAGCCGGCTTGGTACCCAGGTAAAACGCCTGTTCTCCGTATTCTCTGATTCAAGAATTGAGTTTAAGAAAACCTATAACCTGCGCCATAGCTTTTCTTCAAGATTAGGATTGCGTTACCAGCACAATAAAGCACAGCAGGATTACACGCTTGGCTATAATTCTGCAACTGACGAGTTGATCAGTGTACAAAATGGTATTAATGCGTTACGTCAAACCGGTGGTGGTATTGGCGAGTGGAACTGGATGAACACTTACTTCAATGTAGATTATGGATACAGAGATCGTTTGTTCTTCAGCTTTAATGCAGCTATGGATGGTTCTTCAAGATTTGGATCGCAGGTGAAGAATGGTATAAACATTGGCGGCAACAGATATGCTGTTATGCCATCAATTGGAGCTGCATGGTTGCTTTCGTCTGAAGAGTTCATGGCAAATACTACACTTGATCTCCTGAAGCTACGTCTTACCTACAGCATTGCCGGTAACGATGATATTGGTAATTACACTGGCCGTCAAACCTATTCTTCTCAAAACCTTCTTGGTATGCAGGGGCTTGTACGTAATGGTATTCCAAATCCTGCTATCCAATGGGAAACAAACAAGAAATTAAACGTGGGTGTTGACCTTGCTTTCTGGAACGAACGCATAAACGCAAGTGTTGACGTATATCATAACAAAACCGAAAATATGCTGGTGTACGAACCACTGGCAGCTGCAACCGGTTTTGAAAAAGTACTGACCAACAGTGGCAGCATGAAAAACAGCGGTATTGAATTTGCTGTGAATGCAAGACTTGTTAATCACAATAAATGGAAGTGGGATGCAGGGTTGATGATTGCAAAAAATACAAACAGGGTTGTATCGATTCCCGGAGGACAAATGACAACTGAATACTCTGGCGCAACCATCCTTACGCAAAACTCGCTCCAGTCAACTCTCTTTTATGGTTACATCGCAAAGGGTGTTTTCAGCACTGAACAAGATGCAGCAAACTCAGGATTAAAGAAGAAAAATGCTGACGGTTCCTATACAAATTTCAGAGCGGGTGATGTTCGTTTCTTTGATGTAAACAATGACAATATCATTGATGAAAAGGATAGAGGCATCATTGGTATTCCAACCCCTGATTTTTTTGGAAGTTTGAGCACAAGACTTGAATATGGTCGTTTTTCATTAGATGCGTTATTTACATTCTCACAAGGGAATGAAATTTTCAACTACCTGCGTTACAAACTTGAATCTGCAAGCGGGGTAGAAAATCAATTGACCAGTGTTGTAAACAGATGGAGAGCAGAAGGACAAAGAACAGATATGCCTAAGGCAACTTATGGCGACCCGATGGGTAACAACCGTTTCAGCACACGCTGGATCGAAGATGGTTCATATATCCGTTTGCGCAGTGCTTCTGTTACTTACGCTATTCCGTTCAAAGATAAATTCATTAAGAATGCATCTGTATACCTCAGCGGAACCAACCTGTTTACACTTACAAGATATACAGGTTACGACCCTGAATTCAGTGCATCACCAAGCTTGTTTGCACAAGGTATTGACACAGGCCTTGATCCATTATACAGAACTATAACCCTTGGTGCACGGATCGGTTTGTAAGAAGGAATGTTTGTTGTTTAAAAAATGTGAATCTTAAATCTTACTTCAGTTATGAAGAAAATAAAGTTGATAAAATCTGTTTTGTTTGCAACCATGTTGTTGAGTTTAGTTGGTTGTAAAAAATTGTTTGATATAAAGCCGGAAGAACAGCTCGATGAAAGCAATGCTTACCAGAACGTGTACGATGCAGATGCGGCAGTAGTGGGTATTTATGGAAAGTTCATGGGGCTGGCTGAGCAATATGTTGTATTGAATGAATTGCGTGCTGATCTGCTTGATGTAACGGTTAATTCAAATGAAAGCCTTCGCCAGTTAAGCACACACAGTGTTACTGAGAATAACCCGTATGCAAGCCCCAAACCTTTTTATGAACTGATCCTGAATTGTAATGATGTGCTGGAGAATTTTAAAGTGATGGTTGCTGAAAAGAGAATGACGGAAGATCAGTTTAACCAACGTTATTCTGATGTTGGTGCGTTACGTTCGTTTATTTATCTCCAGCTTGGTATACATTTTGGCCAGGTGCCGTATGTAACCAGTACTTTAAAAAATGTGGATGAAGTAAAGAATGCAGGCAATTTTCCCCGTCTTCCATTTAATGTTTTGCTCGATAGCCTTGTGAATTTTACAGAAGCACTTCCATTTAAAGATGTGTATCCGGCAGGTACCAATCTGAATATTTCAGTAGATGGGTATCCAACAGAAAAATTCTACATCAACAAGCGTTGTTTATTGGGTGATCTTTATCTGTGGAAGAACGACTATGTAAAAGCAGCTACTAATTACCGGCAGGTAATGGAATTTGCAACCGTTGGTACCCAGGGCGAAAACTATTATTCGCAATATAAATTAGGATGGGCCGGTGGCTTCAACCATTATATCAGTTATGCAAGAGCAGGCGATGCTTCTTCATTAAATTATAGTGATGGATGGAGAATTATGTTTGAAAGTGCATGGACCTCAGATGGTTTCCGTAGAGAGTGGATATGGGCTTTGCCTTTCGATAACAAATTCAAGCCGGAGAATACACTGATCAAATTGTTTTCTCCTGTAGGTGGACAGTATCTCGTTCGTCCGTCGCAGGAAGTATATGATCTTTGGGATGGAGAAACGCAGCGTACTGCACAAGGCGGCTCAATTCCTTATGATGCAAGAAAGTTATTGAGTACAATGAATATTGGCGGACAGCCGGTAGCAATGAAGTATCTCTATAATTATATCAATTGGGCAACAGGTACTGCACTTAATCCATTGCAGAAGAATGGCAAATGGTTTCTGTATCGCCAAACACATTTGCACATGCGCTTTGCGGAAGCTGCAAATCGTTCAGGAAAACACAGACTTGCGTGGGCGTTGTTAAATAATGGTTTCGAAAGAGCTTTCCCTCCACCCACAGGTATTACTGATGTAACAAACTATCACAACACATTAAACGAACCTTATCCCTTCAACTTTGATGGAAGAAACAGTAATAACTCTGTGCCATATTTCCGTGCAGATTGGTATCGTAACATAGGTATTCGCAACAGGGCGCTTGTTACAGATATACCGGTGCCCGTTGGCGACAGTCTTAATACCATCGAAACTGGTTTAATGAAGGAGATTGCATTGGAGAATGCATTTGAAGGCACACGTTGGCCAGATCTGTTGCGTGTTACATTGCGCAGAGACGATCCTTCTTTTATTGCAAATAAAGTATACAATAAACTCATTAAATCAGGTCTGTCATCAGGTGCAGCTTCAACCGCAAGAGCAAAACTGATGGCGAAAGATTATTATCTGCCATTCAAATGGTAAACTGGTTTTCAGCAAGCAATCGATAGAAAAGGGCAGGAGGTAAAATACCTGTCTTTTTCGTTTAAGTTAGTTTTTACAGTTAATTACGAAATCGATTAAGTCGAAAGCCTGATTACTTTCCGTAAAGAGATGATATATTTAGCGATATAAACAGAAACCAAATTGCCATGAAAAGAATAATTGTAAGTGCAGCTTTGCTTACAGTAACAGCAGCCAACGCACAGGTTAAACCTAAGCCAAAACAAAACGATGTAACCACGCCGTTACACGCTATGAAAGTGAATTATCCAACGCCATATGGCGCACCTTCGAAAGAAAGTGTAAAGGCGATCGTGGATAGAGTCTATAACTATCTCAATGCCGTTACGCCTGCAGAAATGATGAATAAAAAAACCGGTGCTGCTGTAACCGATGTAAATGCATTGGATACAAACACGGTGTTAAAGCAAGGCGATTTCCGTTTAACCAGTTATGAGTGGGGAGTAACGTATTCTGCTTTTCAACGGGCAGCAGAAACAACCGGTGATAAAAAGTATGCGGAGTATGTAAAGACCAGATATGATTTCCTGGCGAAATGGATACCTGTTATTCAGAATAAATTCACGTGGGAGTACATCCGTAAAAAAGGATTGCTATCGCAGCCGATCAATCCACATGCATTGGATGATGGTGGTGCAGTTTGCGCATCCATGATCAAAGCACAGAATAGCGGGTTGAGTAATAATCTCCGTCCCATTATCGATCATTTATCGAATTATGTCATCAATAAAGAATACCGTTTGAAAGATGGTACACTTGCACGTATGCGTCCGCAGGCAAACACCTTGTGGTTGGATGATCTGTATATGGGTGTGCCCACCATGGCCTTCATGGGCAAACTCACAGGCGAAACAAAATATTATGATGATGCCGTAAACCAGTTGCAGCTTTATACCAAACGCATGTTCAATAAAGAGAAAGGTGTATACATGCATGGCTGGGTAGAAAGTATGGAACATCATCCGGAGTTTCGCTGGGCAAGAGCAAATGGATGGGCCTTGATGACGATGAGTGAAGTACTGGATGCATTACCTGAAACACATTCCGGCAGAACATTTGTGTTGCAACAGTTTAAAGCACATGTAAATGGTTTGATGCAATACCAGGATGGCACGGGCTTCTGGCATCAGTTGTTGGATAGAAGTGATTCATATCTGGAAACATCTGCAACGGCTATTTATGCTTACTGCATTACACATGCCATTAATAAAGGCTGGATTGATGCCATGACGTATGCGCCAACAGCTATCCTTGCATGGAATGCAGTATCGACAAAAGTAAATAAGCAGGGACAAGTAGAAGGAACCTGTGTTGGTACGGGGATGGCTTTTGATCCTGCATTTTATTATTACCGTCCGGTGAACGTGTTTGCGGCACATGGTTATGGCCCGGTAATTTTAGCAGGAGCTGAAATGTATCAATTACTCAATCAATTCAAATTTGAGATCAACGACAGTTCGCTGCAGCTGTCGAAAAAATAAACTATGAAGTCTTCTGTTGTTTTAGTTGCTGCATTATTGCTGAGTGTATGTTCAAAAGCACAAACATATAAGTTCGATTTTGGTAACGGTAGAGTGAAGAAAGGTTATACGGCTGTTACATCCGAATCGAAATTTGCGAACGAAAAGGGATTTGGTTTTACCAATGGTTCGGACGTATCAGCTGTTGACCGTGGCGGTAAATCGGTGAATGATGATTATATCACATCCACCAAGCCTTTTTATTTTTCAGTGAACCTGCCCGATGGGAATTATGATGTAAAAATTATTCTCGGCGATAAGAAAGCAACTTCTGCTACAACAGTGCGTGCAGAATGCCGTCGTTTGTTCTTAGAAAATATCCGCACTGCAAAAGGCAAATTTGTTACAGAGACATTTACCGTAAATGTGCGAGACAGTTTGATACGTGATGCAAAAGGAAATATTGTAAAAGCAGTAAAGCTGAAGCCAAGAGAATACGAATACCTGCACTGGGATAATTTTCTTACTATCGAGTTCAACGATTCGTTGCCGAAAGTGTGTGCGATTGAAATTACACCCAACAAAACAGCAACAACGATCTTCCTTGCAGGCAACTCAACTGTAGTAGATCAAAGCCGTGAACCCTGGGCGGCTTGGGGACAAATGATTCCACGTTTCTTTGCGCCCGGCAAAGTAGCTGTGGCGAATTATGCAGAGAGTGGGGAAGCACTGAATTCGTTTTTAAGTGCAAGACGATTGGATAAAATTTTGAGCCTGATGAAGCCCGGCGATTATCTGTTCATTGAGTTTGGACATAACGATATGAAGCAAAAAGGACCGGGCATTGGACCATTCACTTCCTACAAGAAAAATTTACAACGCTATATTGCTGAAGTAAAAAAGAAAGGCGGTATACCGGTGTTGGTTACTTCCATGCATCGACGCAATTTTGATAAAGACGGAAAGATCATCAATACACTATTGGAATATCCGGATGCTGTTCGGCAGACTGCTAAGGAAGAAAATGTAGTAGTAGTTGATCTGAATGCGATGAGTAAAGTATTATACGAAGCATGGGGACCCACTAAATCGATCAAAGCATTTGTACATTTCCCTGCTAATACGTTTCCCGGCCAAACCACCAAGCTGGAAGACAATACACATTTCAGCACCTATGGTGCATACGAGCTGGCGAAGTGTATTGTAAAAAGTATTCAGGACCAGAATTTGCCGTTAGCTCAGTTGCTGCGTACAGATATTTCTGCTTACGATCCGGCAATACCTGCAACATTTGAAAGTTTCTATTGGCCCATGAGTTCGTTTATGACGAGTACGAAACCGGATGGGAATTAAGAACAATTAAAATAAAACATATGAAACGATTGTTGCTTATACTTTTTTTATTTTCCAAAGCTCTTGCGCAAACAGCAACCATCAACGTTGATCTGAAAAAAGAAACAGGCGACATGAAACCTGTGTGGGCATGGTTTGGGTATGATGAGCCGAACTATACTTATATGAAGGACGGGAAGAAATTGCTCACAGAGATTTCAAAGCTCAGTCCTGTTCCGGTGTATGTGCGTGCACATAGTTTATTGGTAACAGGCGATGGTAAACCTGCATTGAAATGGGGCAGCACGAATGCGTATACCGAAGATGCAAACGGCAATCCCGTTTACAACTGGAAAATCATTGACAGTATTTTTGATACCTATGTGCAAAGAGGAATGAAACCATTGGCACAAATTGGTTTTATGCCGGAAGCATTATCAACCAATCCTGTTCCTTATAAACACGATTGGAAACCCGGCGATCCTTATTTCAAAATCATTACGGGTTGGGCTTATCCACCGAAAGATTATAACAAATGGGCCGAGTTGGTTTTTCAATGGGTGAAGCACAGTGTAGAACGTTACGGACAAAAAGAAGTGGAGAGCTGGTATTGGGAATTGTGGAACGAACCGAACGGCTACTGGAAAGGAACAAAGGAAGAATTCTTTAAATTATACGATTACACAGCAGATGCAGTGAAGCGTGCATTACCAACAGCAAAGATCGGCGGTATCAATATAGCAGGCACTGCAAGCAAAGGTGCGCAGGAATGGTTGCATGCATTTGTAAAACATTGTTACAGCGATACGAATTATGTTACAAAGAAAATCGGCTCACCAGTTGATGCTGTTTTGTTTCATGCAAAAGGTTCGCCCAAAGTAGTGAACGGTCATGTGCAGATGAATATGGGCACACAGTTAAGAGATATTAATGCAGGTTTCAAATTTGTTGCTTCTTATCCGCAGTTAAAAAATCTGCCGGTTATTATCGGCGAAAGTGATCCGGAAGGATGTGCCGCCTGTGGTATGCATACCAATCCTGAGAATGCTTATCGTAACGGTACGATGTTTTCCAGTTATACAGCTGCTTCCTTTGCACGCAAATATTTATTAGCCGATTCCTTCAACGTAAATTTTCTCGGTGCAGTAACCTGGGCATTTGAATTTGAGAATCAGCCATGGTTCTATGGCTTTCGTGATCTTGCAACAAACGGTGTAGATAAACCGGTGCTGAATGTGTTTCGCATGTTTGGTATGATGAAAGGGAAACGTGTTATGGTGCAAGGCAACCAGATGTATGAGTTGAAAACAATGGTTGACTCAAGTGTAAGAAGAAAGTACAATGATGTGGGTGGACTTGCTGCGAAAGATAAACGTTCGGCAACAGTGATGATCTGGAATTATCATGATGATGATGTAAAGAATGCAGCATTACCTGTTGCGGTAAACATCAACGGACTATCTGCAACAACAGTAACCGTTACGGAATATCGTATTGATGATGAGCACAGCAACAGTTATGAAGTGTGGAAGAAAATGGGTTCGCCACAAAATCCAACCAAAGAACAGATAACGATACTGGAAAAAGCAGGACAGTTAAAAACAATGGGAGCGTCGAAGAAATTGAAAGTAACGAATGGCGTATTGAATATAAACATTTCATTGCCTCAACAAGGCGTAAGCCTGTTGAAATTAGATTGGTAATTGCATTCACTTGCCCACCATTAAGGCTTGGGCAAGTGAAAAAACCAATTTGGGCTTTAGCCCATGTAAAAAATAAAAAACATGAAAAAGATTTTCATTATTGCAGCAGTAAGTTTATCGATGTGTGCATCTGCACAAATCGGCAAACGTTTTCCATCGGAGCGAAAAGAAGTGATTGATCCAGTTACAGGAACAAAACTGTTGTTTTTAACAAGCACACCTGCAGGTGATTCAAAAATTTATCAAACACATAATCAATGGACGAGCGATGGCGAATGGCTCATCTTCCGCAGCAATCGTGCACGCAATGAAGCGTTGGCCGTACATGAAAAAACAGGAGACATTGTTCAAGTAACTGAAGGTGGTTACACGGGGATGTTGAATGTAGCCCGCAAAAGCATGAAGCTTTATTTCATGCGTTATCCGCAGCGTGATACTGCACGAAGAACACAAAGTGATACAGCACGCAGAAGAAATCCGATTCCGTTGCAGATTGTTGAAGTGGATTTGGCAAAAGTATTTGCAGACAGTAAAGCAGGAAAGATGAAATCTGCAAATGAATATCAACGCATCTGCGGTACAATTCCTATTGAACTGGAAGGTGGTGGCGATATGGCATTGGATGGCGATGAAGAGTGGGCTTATTTCCGTGTGGGCAAAAATGCAGCAGCAAAACATTTGCCTGCAGGAACAAAACCTGCCGATAATTTCGGGCCACGCAACATGGGTGCAGGGCCAAATGGTATTGCAGCGATGAATGTAAAGACGGGTGAAATAAAATATGTAGTTTCTGTTCCGTTCCAGATCGGTCATATACAAACCAATCCATGGATGCCCGGTGAAATTGTGTTCTGTTGGGAAACTGGAGGCAAATCACCACAACGTACCTGGACGGTGATGCGTGATGGTTCGGGGCTTCGTCCGGTTTATCCGGAAGCGGAATACGAATGGGTAACACATGAAGCCTTGATCAGTAAAGATGAAGTGGCGATTGCGATTATGGGTCACCGTAAGATTGGTGGCGTTGATACAACAGGTACTGCTGTGGGCGGTGCCAATCCCGGACAGGATCCTGCATGGGGACCAAGTGGAACAAGAGAAAAACCAACCGGTTTGGCTATTGTCAATCTACGCACCAGGGAAAGTTATATTGCCGGACAAACAAAAATCGGCAGTGGTCTGTGGCATGTGAGTGGATCGCCTGATGGACGTTGGGCAGTAGGCGATGATTTTGCACGCAATATTTATCTCATCGACCGGCATACAAACGAAATGATCTTATTATCAACCGGTCATAAAACAACAGCAGGGGATCATCCGCATCCAACGATGAGTCCCGATGGAACAAAGATCCAGATTCAATCAGCTATGTTATCGGCCGATGGAAGATCAATGAACATTTGTATTATTGCTGTACCAGAAGAATGGTTAAAAAGAACATATAAATGAGAGTAAAAATTTGGCAACTGGTAGTTGTAATAAGCTGCTTACTGTTAGATGCGGGAGCGTTGTATGCACAGCAAACTGCCATTCATTATCTATCTGGTAAAGACAAAGACAACACTGTTAACTGGGAGTTCTTTTGTACAGGCGGAATGAATAGCGGCAAATGGACAACCATACCTGTTCCGTCAAATTGGGAATTGAAAAACTTTGGTGCATATAATTATGGACATGATGAAAAAGGCAATGCCAAAAAGAAAAGTACAGAGCAGGGCTTATACAAACATCGTTTTATAGCAGATAAAGCATGGGCCAATAAACAGATTGAAATTGTATTTGAAGGAGTGATGACCGATGCAGAAGTGAAAGTAAACGGGCAATTGGTTGGGCCAATACACCAGGGAGGATTTTATCGCTTTCAGTATAACATCACAAATTTTATTAAACCTGGCGCTGAAAATTTATTGGAAGTAACAGTTAGTAAAGTAAGTGCAGACAAAACAGTGAACAATGCAGAACGTGAAGGTGATTTCTGGGTCTTTGGTGGTATTTATCGCCCGGTGTATTTAAAAATTCTGCCGGCTTCTTTTATTCAACGTGTAGCGATTGATGCAAAAGCCGATGGAAAATTTACAATGGATGTGTATGCCGAACAGGCAAAAACAGGTGATGAAATAACTGCACAGGTAAAAACATTGAAAGGTGTTGCAGTCGGAAAAGCGTTCTCAGCAACTGTAACAAACCCAACAGACAAAATTCAGTTATCAAACAGCTTTACCAATCCCAAACAATGGAATGCTGAATTTCCAAACTTGTATAAAGTGGAAGTAAGCATTCGTCGTAAAGGAAAAGTCGTACATGTGTATCATGAGCGTTTTGGTTTCAGAACAGTTGAAGTAAGAAAAGGAGATGGCATTTATGTAAATGGCGTTAAGATAATGATGAAGGGTGTTAACCGTCACAGCATCTGGCCGGAGAGTGGAAGAACATTAAGTCGAAAGATTCATTTGAAGGATATTGAATTGATAAAAGACATGAACATGAATGCTGTTCGTATGTCGCACTATCCACCCGATCCTGAATTTTTAGATCTGTGTGATTCATTGGGTTTGTTTGTATTGGATGAATTAACAGGCTGGCAGAATAAATATGGAACACCTGTTGGCGAAAAACTGGTGAAGGAATTAGTGATAAGAGATGTCAATCATCCTTCCATTTTATTTTGGGATAATGGTAACGAAGGCGGATGGAATACAGACCTGGATGATGATTATGCATTGTACGATCCGCAACAACGGGTTGTTCTGCATCCCTGGAGCAATTTTAATAATGTTGATACCAAACATTATCCTGATTACAGCTATGTAGAAAAATCTGCTGAGAAAGGCGATGTGTTGTTACATACAGAAATGATCCATGGATTGTATGATGGTGGACATGGTGCCGGTCTGGATGATTACTGGAAACTCTTTCGCAAAAATCCACGGCATGCAGGCGGATTCTTATGGGTGTTAGCAGATGAAGCTGTTGTACGGAAAGACTTGAACGATAGTTTAGATACCGATGGCAATCATGCTCCCGATGGGATTGTGGGGCCGCATCATGAAAAAGAAGGCAGTTATTATACCATTAAAGAAATATGGAGCCCTGTGCAGGTTGCAAAGCCAACGCTGGATAAAAATTTCACAGGAAAACTTTCTGTTGAAAACAATTATCATTATACAAATCTGTCCACCTGCAAATTCAGCTGGCAACTAATAAAGTTTCCATTGGCAAAGGAAAAGAAAACCGGGCATGCTGTTATCACATCGGGTAAAACTTCCATTGCATTAGCAGCAGGAAAAACTGGAACACTTCAAATAGCACTTCCTGCCAACTGGATGAATGCAGATGCATTATCATTTACTGCAACAGATCAATACGGTCGTGAATTGTATACATGGACCTGGCCCATTCAACAACCGGCATCAATTGCCAATATAAATTTAGCAACCACTAAAAAGCCGGCAACTCCAATAAAAGAATCAACCGAAGGAAAAACAATTTCAATTCTTTGCGATGGCATCAGTTATCGGTTTGATACAACAACAGGTTGTTTAACCACCGTTACAAAAAATCAACAACTGATCCCTTTTGGTAATGGCCCTGTGATCGCAGACGGAAAGCAAACACTGCAAAAGTTTACACATGCTAAACAAGGCAGCAATACTTATGTAGTGGAAGCTGAATATGCAGGTGATGCTTCGCTTAATGTGAAATGGACATTCACAAGTGGTTCGCCTGCTAAACTTGAATACAGTTACACGCAATCAGTGGCTGCAGATTTTTATGGAATCACATTCAATGTTGATGAATCAAAACTGAAAGGAATGAAATGGTTGGGTGCAGGCCCATACCGTGTCTGGAAGAATCGTTTAAAGGGAGCACCGCTGAATGTATGGCAGAAGAAATACAATAAAGCAATAACAGGTGAAGTAATCAGCTATCCTGAATTTTCAGGTTATCACGGAAATGTATATTGGGTGTCTGTCGAAACAGCATCATCATCGTTTACTGTGTACACAGATAAGGAAGATTTGTTTGTACAGATGTTGAAACCACAAAAGGCCTCCACCACATTTATTCCACATGTGAACCCGCCATTCCCGGAAGGAAATTTTGGATTCCTGAATGCTATTGCACCAATAGGTACAAAATTCAGGGCGGCAAACACAATGGGGCCGCAAAGTCAGAAGAATGATCCTGTTCCTGGTAGAGTAAACGGGAGATTGTGGTTTGAATTTTAAGCATGATTCAATTGAATAAGTATATTGCAGCACTTACTTATTCCAGGTTCTTATGAGAAAAGTCATCAGTCCGAAATTGTTTACGCTGGCACTAACCATTATTGCGCTGGAGTGCACAATGGTTTGGTATCGCTCAAAGCTGCCGTTCAATGTTGCTTACGTTATCATTATCGTTAATTTCCTCTACTTTAACTTCATCTTTTTCCCCGATATACGGAAAAGATACCGTGCACTGAAACAGGCGGGAAAATAGCAGGATTGTACAGGACAACCGTCCTGCTTTTAAGTCTTTACTTTATAGGCTGTTTAAAAGCTGTATAAAAATGAAGTTATTCTCAACGGTTGCTCTGCTGTTCGCTACTGTATTGTCCCTGCATGCACAGGAAATGCTCGAAACCGGCGGTAAAAAAATGCCCGACGAATGGATCGATAAAGACACCAAACATCGTGTAGTGAAGTTAACAAGAATGGAAGGCAGAAGTAATCTCAGCTTCTACTTTCACAACAATCCTTTCATCGGTAACTCGATGGTGTTTTACAGCAGCAACAAAAACAATGTTGACAGCGTACGTAAACAGGAAATCTCCACTGTTGTATCCGGTAACCGCCAAATTCATTTACTCGATCTCAAAACTTTAAAGAGTGAACAACTAACATATCATCGCCTGCCGATGAATGGGGAAATCGTCGATAACAAAAAAGGAATTGTTTATTACCAGATAAGAGACACTGTCTTCTGCGTTAATGCAAAAACAAAAGAAGTAAAACAGGTATTTGTTTTTCCTGACGATTTTAAAGGAACCGTTACAGCCATTAATGCAGATGGCACATTATTGGGTGGAGCCAAATCAAGTGACGAAGAAAAAGAACTCTTTAAAAAGTATCCCAACAAATCAAGTTACTTCGATATCATTTATGAAGCAAAGCTGCCACGTACCTTGTTCACAATAAATGTAAAGACAAGAGCATTAGACAAAGTGCATAGCGATAGTGCATGGCTCAATCATGTACAGTTCTCTACTACCGACCCCAACTTATTAATGTTCTGTCATGAAGGCCCCTGGCATAAAGTAAACCGTATCTGGACGATTGATGTAAAGACAAAGAAGATCACACAGATCCACAAACGCATCATGGATATGGAAATTGCAGGACATGAATGGCCCAGTGTTGATGGACAAACTATCTGGTACGATCTGCAGCAACCACGCAGCACGAAGTTTTATGTGGAAGGTCACAATGTAAACACGGGGCAAAAAACAAAATACGAGTTACAACGTGATGAATGGAGTATTCATTTCAACAGTAATAAAGACAATAGTTTGTTTTGTGGTGATGGTGGAAACTCAGGACAAGTAGCAAGAGCAAAAGATGGGATGTGGATCTATTTATTCAAACCCGAGGGAGATAAATTCGTTTCAACTCGTTTGGTGAATATGAAACATCATAACTATCGATTGGAGCCCAATGTACATTTCAGTCCGGATGGGAAGTGGGTGATCTTTAGAGCCAACTTCGAAGGCATTGAGAATGTGTATGCGGTGGAATTATGAGTGATGAGTAATGAATGATGAGTGTACCCGCTCTTCAAAGCTTAAGCTTAGTTGTGAGTAGTCAATGGTGAGTGGTGAATGAAGAAGGAAACAGCATGAGTAATTACGGAGAGGTTAATAGGCGAGGGCTGTGCGTTGGCAAGTCCCCTCTTGGGAGGGGATTTAGGGGTGGGTTTAATGTTACGTTGCAACTTTTGTAACAAAGTTTACATCATCAACACCATGTCCCGTAGGAACAACTGATCGGTAGAAAAAAACAATAAATCATAGTTGCGTGCCGTAGGTACGCTTGATAGAACAACAAGATGAATCCTAAACAAACAACATTGAGAAAATTAATTCTTGCATCGGCAATCGTTATAAATGGTTTTGCTGCAACAGCACAAATCAACTGGCCATCAATTACCAATATCACCAAACCATGGACACGTTGGTGGTGGGAAGGAAGCGCTGTGAACAAAGCTGATCTTACCTGGAACTTACGACAATACCAGCAAGCAGGCTTAGGTGGTGTGGAGTTAACACCCATCTACGGTGTGGAAGGAACAGAAAAACAATTCATCGATTTTCTGTCACCAAAATGGATGCAGATGTTTTCGTTTACACTCAACGAATCAAAACGGTTAGGTCTTGGTGTTGACCTGGCAAATGGAACCGGTTGGCCTTTTGGCGGACCCTGGGTGAAAGAGGATGATGCCAGCAAAACTATTTTTTATAAAACGTTTAAAGTAAAAGGCGGTGAACAATTAGACGAAGCTGTTGAATACAAACAGGAAGGATTTATCCGCACAGCGAATAACAAACCGGCAACATTCGACCAGGTGTTGAAACCTGTCTGGACAAACAAGAATCTGCAGGCATTGGCATTGGACCAAATTCAATATCCCGGCAAGTTGCCATTACAAACATTGATCGCTTATTCAGATAAGAATGAAACCATCGATCTTACAACAAAGGTTGATGCAAACGGGAAATTAAACTGGACAGCTCCAACCGGTAACTGGACCTTGTATGCATTGTTTCAAGGCTTGCATGGCAAGATGGTAGAACGTGCAGCCCCCGGTGGTGAAGGTTATGCCATCGATCACTTTTCATTAAATGCAGCAACGAACTATTTCAAAAAGTTTGATGCATCGTTTAATGGCTATGATATTTCGTACCTGCGTTCGTTCTTCAACGATTCGTATGAAGTGGACGATGCAAGAGGTCAAAGCAACTGGACACCAACTTTCTTTGCTGAGTTTAAAAAGCGGAAGGGTTACGATCTGAAAACACAATTACCAGCACTGTTTGGAAAAGATACACCTGAAAAAAACAGTCGTGTGATCTATGATTACCGTTCGGTAATTGATGAACTGTTGCTGGAGCATTTCACCATGACCTGGAAAAAATGGGCAGGCACCAAAGGAAAAATGCTGCGTAACCAATCGCATGGCTCACCTGCAAATACATTAGACCTGTATAGCGTAGTTGATATTCCGGAGACAGAAGGAACCGATATTCTCCGTTTCAAATTTGCAACCTCAGCAGCAAACGTATCGGGTAAGCAATTGGTATCATCTGAGTCTGCAACCTGGCTCAATGAACATTTCTTATCCAGCTGGGGCGATGTGAAGAAGATCATCGATCTGTATTTCCTCGGCGGTGTGAATCATATATTTTATCATGGTACAGAATATTCGCCCAAAGAAGCGAAATGGCCGGGCTGGTTGTTTTATGCAGCGGTGCATTTCCAACCCACCAATCCACAATGGAACCATTTTCATGCATTGAATAGTTACATCACACGTACACAAAGTTTTTTACAGAAGGGTAAACCTGATAATGATGTGCTGCTGTATTACCCGATCGTTGATCGTTATGCAGAACCCGGCAATGTAATGCTGCAGCATTTCGATGGCATGGAACGCAACTTTGTGAATACTGATTTTGAACATGTGTCGAAATGGATGGTAGAGAAAGGATATAGTTTTGATTTCTTTAGTGAACGTCAGTTGCAAAAGTTTACCAACCGTGGTAATACGATCATCAGCAGCGGCAATGTATATCGCACCATATTATTACCTGCCAATAAACTCATCACTGAAAAAGCATTGCAGCAGTTGGTAAAACTTGCACAACAGGGAGCAGCAATACTTGTGTACAAAAATCTGCCAACCGATGTACCCGGCTTTAACCAGTTAGATGCAAGAAGAAAAAGATTTCAGCAGCTCATCAGTCAATTAAAATTTTCAAAATCAGATAACCTGCAAAAAGCAATTGTGGGCAAAGGTGCCTTCATGATCAGTGATGATCTGGATGTGTTGTTGTTGACTGCTAAAGCAAGAAAAGAAAGTTATACCGAAAAAGGATTGTCGGTATTGCGTAGAAAGAACAGTGAAGGAACCATGTGGCTCATCAACAACCGAACAGACAAACCTTTTGAAGAATGGATCGAGCTCAATACCCATGCAGCATCCATTGCATTGTTTGATGCAATGAATAATAAAAAGGGATTGGCGAAATGGCGCAGGAACAGCAAGGGTGCTGTGGAAGTATTGCTGCAATTGCAATCGTACGAAGCAATCATTGTACAATCGTATGCAACAAAGAAAACAGGTGAAGCATTTCCGTACAAAGAAAGCATTGCACAACCACAGGAAATAAAAGGAGAGTGGACGATCAACTTCCTCGACGGTGGACCAACTATTCCTGCTGCTATTACAACAACTGTATTAAAATCATGGACAGAACTAGGCGGCGATGATGCAAAGAATTTCTCCGGTACAGCGAAGTATTCGATCTCCTTTACAAAACCTGCAGGTAACGCAAAGTCATGGTTACTCGATTTAGGAACTGTAGATGAAACAGCAGAGGTGATGCTCAACGGCAAAAAAATCGCAACAGTGATCGGCCCGGTGTTTCAATGTGTGATTCCTGCATCGGCTATGCAGGCCAATAATAAACTGGAGATTATTGTTGCCAACTTAATGGCCAACCGTATCACATATATGGATAAGAATAATCTTCCCTGGAAAATATTCTATAACATTAATATGCCCGGACGTAAACCGGAAAATATAAAGAAGGGAATTTTTTCTGCTGCAGAATGGAAACCATTGTCATCGGGTTTACTGGGACCTGTAACAATAACGGCATTAAAGTGATAGTGGCTCCGTCAGACGCCCTCGTCTGACGGAATAGAATGTGAATGATAAATAATCGGGTTGTTTAATATTCGATAGAGATGAAGCCTTAACTTTCAAGCTGAAATAATATTAAGCCATGTCTTACTCAGCAAACGAACAACGTTATCAGCAAATGCAATACCGCCGTTGCGGAAAAAGCGGTATCCGGTTATCAGCACTTTCATTAGGCTTATGGCACAACTTCGGCGATGTGGATGATGAAGCAGTGTATCGCAAAACACTGCATACAGCTTTTGATTGCGGCATTACCCATTTCGATCTGGCGAATAACTATGGCCCGCCTCCCGGCAGTGCAGAAATTAATTTCGGAAAAATTTTAAAACAGGATTTTGCTGCTTATCGTGATGAGCTGATCATTTCCAGCAAAGCAGGTTATTATATGTGGCCCGGCCCTTATGGCGAGTGGGGCAGTAAGAAAAATTTAGTTGCCAGTTTAAACCAGAGTTTAAAACGCATGCAGCTCGATTACGTTGACATCTTTTATCATCATCGTCCCGATCCCAACACGCCATTGGAAGAAACGATGACTGCTTTGGATTTGATTGTTCGTCAGGGTAAGGCTTTGTATGTGGGCATTTCCAATTACAAGAGTGAAGATGCAGCAAAAGCATTTTCTATTTTAAAAGAGTTGGGCACGCCTTGTCTCATTCACCAACCCAAGTATTCGATGTTCGAAAGATGGGTGGAGAAAGATGGATTGCTGGATGTGCTTGAAGCAAACGGTGTGGGTTGTATTCCCTTCTCACCATTGGCACAGGGACTATTAACGAATAAATATCTCAAAGGAATTCCCGAAGGTTCACGTGCAACAAAAGGCGTGTTTTTAAAACAGGAACAGATTACCGAAGAAGTATTGATGAAAGTAAGAGCCCTCAACGATATCGCCACAACACGCAATCAATCTCTGGCACAAATGGCATTGGCCTGGTTGCTAAAAGATGAACGGGTAACATCGGTACTCATTGGCGCAAGCAGCAGTGCACAGTTACTTGATTCAGTTGCCTGTTTAAACAACCTGCAGTTTAGTGCAGATGAATTAAAGCAGATCGAAACAATTCTTGGGTAAGACAATGCTCATAATATAAACGTCAGCCCGGGGTCTGGCCTTAGCCGACCCCGGGAGTTAGCAGATAACTTATGTATTTTACTTTATGGCCGTTCGCACACAACATGAACAGGAAGCAAACAGTATTTATTTTGTAACATTTACCTGTTATCAATGGCTACCGTTGTTTCATCAAACGAATTCATATGATCTGGTTTATAAGTGGTTTGATTATTTGTACACACAAAACATCCGTGTTGCTGGTTATGTCATCATGCCAAATCATGTTCATGTAATGTTGTACTTCCCGGAAATGAAAAAGTCACTAAACACCGTAATCGGGAATGGGAAACGTTTTATTGCATATGAGTTTATAAAACGACTTGAAGCATCAAACGAACGTGAATTGTTACAACGCCTGGCAGCAAGTGTAAAAGTGAGTGAAAAGAAAAAAGGACAACTGCACAAAGTATTTGAAGATAGTTTTGATGCGAAGATGTGTATGTCAAAAGAGTTCATTTATCAAAAGCTGGATTATATTCATCATAATCCTACAAGTGGTAAATGGGTGTTGGCAAACGATTTTTTAAGCTACAACCATTCAAGTGCTTCGTTTTATGAGGGAACTGTTTGTATTTATGATAAATTAATGCGCATAGAAGATGTGCTGTAGTACTTGAATCCCGGGGTCGGCTGGCGCCAGACCCCGGGCAGACGTTAATCAAAACAATTTTAAGATAAATTCATTCTCATCATCATGAAAAAAATAAGCTTCCTTCTCTTCCTTCAACTACTCGTCGTATCAGTATTCGCACAGCTAAAAGTCGATCACCTCAAAACAGAAAACCTAACAAACCCAATAGGGCTTGATGTGTTGCAACCATATTTCAGCTGGCAGTTAAGTTCCAATCAACGGAATGTAATGCAATCAGCATACGAAATAAGAGTAGGTGTAGAACCCGCAGCATTAGTAAAAGGCGAGGGCATCTGGAAGAGTGGAAAAATCAATTCCGATCAATCGATTCATGTGCCCTACAAAGGCACTGCCTTACAATCGGGTAAAAAATATTACTGGCAGGTGCGTGTATATGATAACAAAGGAACAGCATCAGCATGGAGTGCAATTGCATCCTGGCAAATGGGTTTATTGAAACCAACAGACTGGAAAGCACAATGGATCGAACCCGGCTATACCGAAGACAAAGAATTTGCAGCACCATTGATGCGCAAAGAATTCAGCAATGGCAAAAAAATAAAATCAGCAACCGCCTACATCACTGCACATGGTTTGTACGAAGCACAGATCAACGGCAAACGGGTAGGAGATGCGTATCTCACACCCGGCTGGACGAGTTACAACAAACGTCTGCAATACCAGGCATACGACGTAACCAACCTGTTGAAAGATGGAGCCAATGCTATTGCTGTTACATTGGGCGATGGTTGGTATCGTGGCAACTTCTCCTTCGATCACCGGAGAAATATTTACGGAAAAGATATTGCACTGTTGCTTCAACTCGATATCGTTTATACCGATGGAACAACAGCAACCATTGCTTCTGATGCAAGCTGGAAATCATCTACAGGTGCCATCCGCTCCAATGGTATTTATCAAGGTGAAGTGGTTGATGCAACAAAAGAAAAGATGGGTTGGACAGTTGCAGGCTATGATGATAAGAACTGGACAGCAGTAAAAACATCCAACGCATCAAAAGATGTTTTAGTAGCAACCTATAACGAGCCCATCAAAAAGCATGAAACCTTTGCAACATTAAAAGTCATCACCACACCTAAAAAAGAAAAAGTGATCGACTTCGGTCAAAACCTTGTGGGCTGGGTGCAGTTAAAAGTAAAAGGTAAAGCAGGCGATACCATCAAAGTATCGCATGCAGAAGTGTTAGACAAGAACGGAAATTTTTATACCGAGAATCTGCGTAATGCAAAAGCACAGGCAGTGTATGTGTTAAAAGGAAACGGCGAAGAAATAGTTGAACCGCATTTCACCTTCTTTGGTTTCCGTTATATAAAAGTGGAAGGCATTGCAGCAGAATTGCAGCCACAGAATTTTACAGCCGTTGCTTTGTATTCTGATATGCAGCAAACAGGCAGCTTCACTTCATCCGATTCACTCATCAATCAACTGCAGCACAATATTGAATGGGGATTAAGAGGAAACTTTTTAGATGTGCCAACCGATTGTCCGCAGCGTGATGAACGTATGGGCTGGACAGGTGATGCACAGGCCTTCTTCCGCACCGCCACCTTCTTACGTGGCGTCAATAATTTCTTTACCAAATGGATGAAAGATGTGGCAGCCGATCAAACAAAATCGGGCAGTGTACCACATGTTATTCCGAATGTATTGGGCGAAGAAGGATGGGGAGCTGGTGGCAGTGCAGGCTGGGCCGATGTGTCAACCATCATCCCTTGGGAAATGTACCTGGTATATGGCGATAAACGCATTTTGGAAAACCAGTACAACAGTATGAAAGCATGGGTGGGTTATATGCAAAGCCAAAGCACTAACGATCTTTGGAATAAAGGCGATCACTTTGGCGATTGGTTGTTTTACACCATGGCCGATGATAATGATGGTAATGCCGCCATCACCAATAAATATTTAATAGCACAATGCTTTTATGCCTACTCCACGCAATTGCTCATCAATGCAGCAAAGGAATTAGGCAAGGCCGATGATGTGGCAACCTACACAGCATTGCTGCAAAAGATAAAAACAGCATTCTTAAAAGAATACACAACGCCCAATGGTGCCACCATGAGCAACACACAAACATCGTATGTGCTGGCCCTGCAGTTCGATCTGTTTCCGGAAGAATTACGTCAGCAGGCAGCCGATCGTTTGGTGAACAACATCAAACAATACGGTAATCATTTAACCACCGGATTTTTGGGCACGCCTTATTTGTGTCATGTGTTGAGTCGTTATGGTTACAGCGATGTGGCGTATACCTTGTTGTTGCAAAAAACCTATCCATCGTGGTTGTATCCTGTAACAAAAGGCGCTACTACTATTTGGGAACGTTGGGATGGTATCCGCACCAACGGCGATTTCCAGGCCATTACCATGAACTCCTTTAACCATTATGCATACGGCGCCATCGGCGACTGGATGTATCGTGTAATGGTTGGTTTGGATATCGATAAAGAGGGTATTGGTTATAAGAAGATCCGTATACAACCGCATGTGGGTGGAAAGTTCACCCATGCATCTGCCCGCTACGAAACACAATACGGTACACTCAGCAGTGGCTGGAAAATAGAGAATGGTAAACTGATGCTGCATGCTTTAGTTCCGGCCAATACAACCGCCACCATTTATATTCCTGCAGCTGCTGCAACCGATGTGTTGGAAAGCGGTCAGCCGCTGGCGTTAGTAAAAGAACTACAGGTAGTGGGTAAGGAGAAAGAATATGTGGTAGTGAAAGTAGGTTCGGGGAAATATGAATTCAGTACGAACTACGCTGCCAAATAACTGTACTGCTGTTGCAATATAGTTGTCATCCCGAGGAACGAGGGATCTGTTGGGCTGTAGTGCAAGAGATGGACAGATTCCTCCTTCGTCGGAATGACAAAAAGGTTGGTCTGTTGTATTAACGTCTGACCGGGATCTGGCCTTAGCCGGCCCTGAACCGGAGTTGAACTCTGTCGGATTTATACGTCGTGAGCGCTTTAAATAGGCTGTATATAGGCTTTATATAGGGAGTATAGTGGGAGTATCCTGCCTTTAGGAGCGAAGGATGAGCGAAGGATGAAGGCAGTAGGCAATAGGCAAAGGGATTGGGAGTTTGGAATTGCTGTGCTGCATTGAGATGTTGGGGGGGGGAAGGGAACCCAGGCTGTGATTGGAGGCACTGTAGACGGTTGTGCGTCAGGATTTTGATTTACGTTTTTTCTTTTTCTTTTCGTGTTGCCGGTATAATTGGTTTACGGCATCGATGAAAAGGATGCTGTGTTCGTAAAAAAAGAGGCGGTTGTGGCGGCGGATGCCATCTTTTACCTGCTCCATGTGATCGCCGGAGAGGGTGCCCACGGTGAGGAGCCAGAGTTCTTCCTTGACTCCTTCGGCAGAATAAACGTGCATAAAATCATGAATGATTTCCCAGAGTTCTTTTTTGGAGGGATTGCCACTGAGTATTTGTTTGTACTGACGGTGGGTGGGTGAAAGCGTGCTCATGTGATGATGTTTTATGCTGCTGTTGATATGAGTTGTCTTCCCGAGGATACGAGGGAACTGTTGGTTATGTTGCTCACGGATTGCACGGAGGTACACGGATGAAATACAGTTAAGGCGAGCCGGGAAAGGCGGTGATAATATTTCCAGCGGGGCAGGTGATGACTGTAATGAGGGAAGTGGGATTGCCGTTACGTTCGTGCCCGATGATGGTGCCTGTGTCTTTGGTGCGGTAATAATTCAAGGTGCCGTGTACAGGGTGTGTTGTTTCTTCCTTTGCTTCTTTGATGTGTTGAATGATGTCGTGAACAGGCAGGCAAAACTTTCCTGTGCCAGGGTGCCGTTCAATGCGGTAGTAGTGCCGTTCAATGATGTGGGCAAATGCTGTGATGCTGAGATAGTAGGACTTCTGTTTTAAACGGCTTGAGTTTGGTAACAGAGCAAACAGATCATGACTCATTTGTGTGAGCCATTGCTGTGTGTCGGAAAGGAGGAAGAGCAGTTTGATGAATTCCTGTTCGGAGTAAGACATAGATAAGACGGTTAAGGGTTAGGGTTATGGGTTAAGGGTAGCCACTGATGGACGCTGATTAACGCAGATGTTATTTACTTTTCTTTTTGGGTTTTGTTTTTGGTTTGCTGGTTGACTGATGATGGAACCACACGGCTTCGATGAATATCTCGAGCTCGTAATAGAACCAGAGGATGCTGTCTCTTTCTTTAGCATCTTCGAAATGGGTGTTGTTTGTTGTAAGGGCTATTTCGGTAAGAGCGGCGAGTGAGCGACGGATCTCGTGGAGATGGTAGGCACCGAAAAAATTTTGAATGAAGTTGCCGGCCAGTTTTGCTTCCTTGTTACTTAAGCGTACCGGTGTATTGTTGAATTGCGGTGGGAGTTGATGGTATAGCATTGGCAATTTTTAATAGTCAGCAAATAATATGACAAACGTAAAAACAATATTTTAAAATGTCAACTTTTAATATGACATTTTTCAAAATTATTTTCAGCACATTGTGATGTGAAAAAAACAGATTTAAATAAGAAGATCGGACAACGAATTATCGACCAGCGAACGAAGAGGGGTTTTACACAAGCAGATTTAGCAAGAGCCTGCGGTAAAGACAGACAGGCCATTGAAAAATTGGAAAGCGGAAAAGTGAACCCTACACTTTATACACTTTATGAAATAGCCAAGGCATTGGATATTTCTATTACCTCTCTTGTTGATTTTAAAGCAAGTTGATTGTTTTTTAGTATTTTACAGCTGCGCCAGCAAGTGAACCAGCTACCGTGAACCACCGGAACAGCCAGAGCTAACCCAAATCCGATAGCTATCGGATCCACGCTTTACCCCGGACAATTTTATTTTGATTGCTGCGCAGGAGAAGAGGAGAGATGATGTGCGGGGATACTATAGAGATTTATTGGAAAAAAATGTACCACAGCTTTATCCGTTATAAGCGTTAAGAAATGTTTGTCTCAGATAATGAAAAAAGAATTGTAATAGTTTGGTATCCTAAATTATAGTGTTAAACCTAATTTTATAGCCTCCATAACCAATGACCACAAATTTTACACTTAGAGACTTTTTTGTTTACCTATTGTCTGGTTTGACGCTACTTATTTGTTTGGGGACTATTTTCCATGCCGAACTTTTCAGGTTAACTGTTATTTTTTTTGACAAGTATGATTTTGTAAAAGAATTTTCCTTTCTGGTGACAATTTTATTAATACCAGCAATCTACCTTTTGGGGCACATCATTGGTTCGTTAAGTTATGGCTCACTTCAATTCTTTGTTTGGACAGACAAAAAGTTCAAAAAATCAGGCAAGCAAATACCAAAATGGAAATATTTTATTTTAATTAAACTTCAACAATTATTTTATAGACAAAGAGTAGTTTATGCAGTTATAAAATGGACAAAGTCTGACAGCTCAGAAAAGCCTTTTAAAAGTGTGGCTGAGTTTTGGACCTCTTGTGCCAAACTGCAAATTGAAAAAATTTATACTCCAGCTGAATACTGGTATGTCTTAAATGAATTATTCAATTCAATAAACTTAATCTTTTTCATCTCGACAATAATTTCATTTCTAAATAAACAGTGGATTTTAGGAATACTCTATTTAGTAATGACAATTTTTGCATTCAAAAGAGCGAAGCAATATGCAGCCCATTTCATACAGGCAGTGGTTAATTTGACAGTTGCAAGACAGAATACCCAACCGGGGAAATGAAAAATACTACCGTAAACATTGAAATCGACGAAATGGGGAATGCTAAAAATTAATAATAGAATATGCAGTATAAATATCAATTGATTTTACTCGGTTCTGAAGTTGGGGCTAAATCTCAAATACTATCAAAACTATTTCAAAAACTAAAAGATTTGGGTTTGTCAGATAATATTTTGAGAATTGTTGTGGCTGAAAATTTTTCCTCGGATTACTTGGGAAATCAACCTGCTTTTGGAGTCTATTTTGGGGATATAGATGGAAAACATAAAGATTTAGATATTACAGAAAGACTATTGAAGGAAGGAACAATGATTCTACCCGTATATTTTGGTATTCCGGATGATGGGGCTTTCGCAAAAGAAATTCCATATATTTTATCTAATCAAAATGGGATTCGATTTATTGAAAGTGAAACAGATAGAATTGCCAATATCATTCTAGAGTCATTCGAGTTGCTTAGAAGCACAAGAAAAATTTTTATTAGTTACAGAAGGAATGAATCAACTTCTGTAGCGATCCAATTATATGAAGCTCTTGAATCCTATAATTATGATGTGTTCTTGGATACCCATACTATTGGGAAAGGCGAACCATTTCAAGATGAAATATGGCATAGAATGACTGATTGTGATGTTATAGTTTTGCTTAACACCCCTAAATTTTTAGAAAGTCATTGGTGCAAGGAAGAATTTGCAGAAGCGAGTACAAAAAAAATAGGTTTAGTTCAACTGGTTTGGCCAAATCATGACATCAAAAAAATAGATTCTGGATCGCACATAAGCTACCCACTAATTTTAAAAGAATCAGACTTTGTTGATAATATCTACAACAATAAAGACAAGTCAAAACTAGTTGATATTGCAGTTGAGGAAATAATTCAAAAAGTTGAGTCTGTTAGGGCAAGAAACTTAGCTTCAAGACAAGATAATCTTATAACTGACTTTAGAAATATTGCAGTCGAATGTGGACGAAATGTAACGGTTCAGCCAGAAAAATTTATTACTGAAGATCTGCCTTCTGGAAAAAGAATTATTTATATACCTACAATTGGAATTCCTCAATCGACTAGTTGTCAATCCGCTGAAATCAGACATGAATTAGAAGTTAATATGAGCACTTCTGTTAGGCTGATTTATGATGATTTAAGAATCAGAGATAAATGGTTAAAGCATCTCGATTGGTTAAATGACAACTTCAAAAAAGATATTCTAACATTAAAGAAACAAGACTTTAAATCATGGCTTCTGGCAACAAAATAAAGAATATTTTTCTATCAGCTAGCATTCCTCTGCCTGAGAGAGACCCTCAATATATCGAGACTGCTGATATTATTGCAATAAGAGATGCTGTTGTTTCACTTGCTACAACAGTGCTTCCGTATCATCGAATTGTTTGGGGTGGGCATCCATCTATTACTCCGCTGATATATTATGTAATGGAGAAATTGGGCTTAAACATTCAAGATCATGTTACACTTTATCAATCTAGAATATTTGAAAAAAAATTCCCTGCAGATAATAATAAATTTAGTAATGTGGTATTGACTGATATTGTCGGTAATGACCGTGATAAATCCTTATTACATATGCGGGAGAGAATGTTATCAGAATTTGAATTTTCCGCAGCTGTATTTATTGGAGGCATGGATGGTATTGAAACTGAATATAAAATGTTTAGGGAGAAATTTCCAAAAGCTTTAATTCTTCCAATCGCAAGTACAGGTGCTGCAACCAAAATCGTTTACGACAATTTTCTCCCCGAAGAAATGAAAAATGAACGGCTCCTAAAGGATTATGGATATATGTCTTTATTTCAGAAATTTTTAATTGATAAATTATAAAACGATGGGTAGAAAAGTTTTTGTTTCCTACAAGTATAAAGATGAAAAAGTTGCAAAAATTAATGACACCTATTATGAGGAAGTTAATGGTCGCATGATAAATAATCTTAGAAATACACGTGTGAGAGATTATGTAGACAAACTGCAAGAGAAAATCGGTGCAGGTAACATTAATCTAGGTGAACGAGATGGTGAAAGTCTAGAAAACTTCTCTGATGAAAAAATTGAAACGTTATTAAAACAAAGAATCAGACAGTGTAGTGTTACGATAGTGATGATTTCTAAGGGTATGAAGGAAGTTGTAAAATCTGAAAAAGAACAATGGATTCCTTGGGAAGTTTCATATTCTTTACGGACAGTCCCAACAGGCGGATATACAAAACAGATGAATGCTGTACTAGGAATTGTTTTACCAGACGAAAACGGGACCTATGAATGGTATTATACATCAAATCCAAATTGTAACAGCATAACACATCACAAAGGACAACTGTTTAAAATCCTGCGTGACAATATGTTTAATATCTTAAAAAAAGAAATAAGAGAATGTAATGGGTCTCAGATTCATGAAAATGATGAGCCATCATTAATTAAAACTGTAAAGTGGGGAGATTTTATGAATGGAAATAACCATGAGTTCTATATTGAGAAATCTATTGAAATAAAGGATGATGAAAAATCCTATGATGTTCACGTAAATCTTGATTAAAATGGGTTTAATTACCGAAACACAGCTCCAAAATCAGCGAAGATCAGTTAAAACACTTTCATCTGTGAATGAAAGTCTACTGAATTTTAAAAGGGAAAGTTCTTTTTTTAAAACAAAAATATTTTTGTCACATAAGCACGATGAAAAGGAATATCTTGAAGGTGCAATTTCGATTTTGAAAACTTTTGGTGTAGATATATATGTCGACTGGCTAGATGAAGGAATGCCTAAAACAACTTCAGGCGAAACTGCTGTCAAAATAAAAGAAAAGATTAAAGAAACCCACAAGTTTGTATTACTTGCAACAGAATCAGCAATAAATTCCAAATGGTGCAACTGGGAACTTGGGCTTGGTGATGCTGCTAAATATATTGAGCATATCGCATTATTTCCCATTAAAAAGGATTATTCAGATTTTTCCGGCAGTGAATACTTGGAAATCTACCCTTACATTTTCAACATAGATTACTATCAATATTTTAAAGGAGATTACAGATCACAAGGAACATATTTAGTTTATCCGTCAGTTAATGGTAACAACAAAGTTGTTCCTATTGCTCAATGGTTAAGAAACAGGTGAAATTATATTTGTGCCCTTGCTGTAGTTCTTTTGGAAGCAACATGTCTCAAAAATTACTGATATTTAATTAAAAGAAACTTTATGTGCTGTTGTGTAACGAATAAGAGAAAAAAATGGTGTAAACGCAATGTCCTTTTAGGAGTTGTAGCTAGAAAAAAAGAAACGAAACAAAAGTATTTGCAATCCAGCTGTTAAAATAGCAAATCCTGTTTGTAACTATCAGCAGTAACTTGGAACAGATGTTTCTTTTGCAGAATTGATACCTTAACGTCAGTATATATTTTATATGAATATTTGTACAGGCTTAAACAAATGATGAAAACCCTTCCTTCGAAAATAATTCAATGTTAGGCGAATTTATTAACAACTAAATATATTGATAATAATGAGTTATAAGATTCCGATTTTTCTTAGTTATCCTAAACCGCATTTAAAACGTCAAGATCAGTTTATTGAAAAAGTTAAGTCTATTCTTAATGAAAAAGGATTTTTAGCAAGAACTTTAGGAGTAACTGACTATGACATGGAAGAACCTTTAACTGCGATTCGAAGATTAATGTTAGAGTGCAACGGTATTATCACAGTAGCTTTTAGAAGAACGTTTATTGAAAGAGGTGCGATAAAACCACAAACAGATTATGATGACAATGTAATACTTTTAGAAAATTCATGGATTACAAGTCCTTACAGTCATATTGAACCAGCAATGGCATTTCAAATTGGACTACCTGTCCTTATTATTAGAGAAAAAGGTGTGATAGCAGATGGAGTTTTAGAAAAAGGAATAATTGGAACGTATTTGCCTGAATTTAATTTAGACGGCGATGTTGAAAAATATTTAAAATCTAATGAATGGAATCAGATACTGGGAAAATGGGAGGGTTATGTTCGTAAAGTAGTAGATAACAAAGGTAAACCACCAAAACTATATTAACTATGAATTTACTTAACTGGCTAAAAAAATGGAAACTTGAAAAGTTGAAAATCAACGCTAAGTTTTTAGAAATTGAATTGAATTTTACAGATTCTGACAAAGCAGCTGCTTGGGAATTATATGTTGAGTTACTAACAAGAGTTGCAACTCAGCAACTTTCGAAAGATGGAGGGGACGAGAAACAGGCCTTACAAAGTATTTACAATATTTTCCCATTAACAAGAGAGATTTTGAAAAAAAATGGCCCGGATTGTTTTGAATTTACAAAAATTGCAGTTGTTGTTTTGAATCAGATAATTAGGCCGTTTGCAACTAAATGGCACAAAACTTTAAATTATGATCAGGAAATTGATATGCCCACAAAAAATGAATTTCGAAGTAGTTTAGAATCTTTAAGAGTGGATATAATTCGTTATGCACAACTATTAAGTGAAATAGCTGGCGTTGAAGATTTAACTGAGCTAGAACTTGAAGCATAAAGTTTATTGTTTTAATTTTCTGTCAGGCCGAGGTCTGGCCTTAGCCGCCCCCGGCAGTTAGAATGTATCGTTTGTATCTTTCACCATGGCAGTTCGCACACAACATGAAGAAGAAGCAAACAGAATTAATACAATGAAGCAGCAAAACGTTGGCTGCAATTATACATGCGCATAAACGGAACTTATATTGAACGTCTTTTTGTTGTCATTCTTCCTCTAATGATTGCAGGCATTTTAATTGTATGGCTGCTTGCTGGAGTAACAAAAATTAATTTGAACGAATTAGTTTTTGTTTGCACCCTTATAGCGTGCTTTTTTTGGCTTATTGACTCGATATGGATTGCAACAAAGAAGGTGAAATCTCTCATCCTTGATAACGGTATTTATTTCGGCGGGGAGTTAATAGCGGTGACTTCGATTATCAAAATTGTTCCATTCAATAACGGAACTACAAGATGGGAAATAGAAATGCTCGAGTTTACGCTATCAGATAGCCGGGTTATTTATGTGCTCGATAAACCATACCCAATTTATAAGCCCTTTCTAAAGAATACAGGTTCTAAAACACTTGCTCTTTTAATCAAATATTATCCTGGCTTGAAATCCAGGATACGAGTCACCAGATCTGGTTAATTCCATTTGTCCTGTGAACTAGCGTTAATAATCTAACCACATTATACTATTTCAAAACAAGTAACGGATATGTACAGGTCGGGAGACCTGCACCAGTAAAGTATTGACGATGTGATGTAGTACTGTGATCCCGGGGTCGGCTAAGGCCAGACCCCGGGCGGGCGTAAGAGCCTTTATTGCAAATGATTTGGGTGAGCATACAATCTAACCAAAACATACTATTCCAAAATAAGTAACGGATAGGCACAGGTCGGGCGACCTGCACCAGCAAAAATCGAAGGGTTGCTAACATAGGCTTGCCAAAATGCCAGCTGAAGAATATGTTACCAGCTTTTGAATCAGCAACAAGCTGTATATCTTTATGCTAACGACAAGGCAAAGGAGGCCGGTACTTCGGCAAGCCTTGAACATTAGCGAAAATCACAGAAAGGCTATGCGAAACATATTATTTACAGGTCTGCTTATAACTATACTTTCATTATCCTCTTGCTCAATGATCTTTTGGGCTTACGTAAGGAACATATCTAATGATACAGCGCTGATTGATGTATATCTACTTGATAAATCCGATTGGCGCACTTTGCCCAATCAAATTAAAACGGCCCATGAGGCAGTCTCATTCAAAGCTGGTTATACCAAAAGGTTCGACAGCTACACCAACGTAACTTGGGTAGACACAGCACATTTTAAAGTAATGCTACCACCGAACACAACGCTTGACTTAAATGACCTTGCGGGCATGTTCTACAACGGTGGTAGCACAAAAGATATTCTTGTTGTAATTACTACACAATCCAGATTGGACACCCTTTTAAAAGGCCGTTATGAGTTCTTAAAGGAACCGCATTTATTTAAAACTGTAGGAACCTTTAAGCCATTCTTTTACAAACCTGTGTTGGTTTATGATGTCAGGTAAGTTTGCCTTATGCTCTTCCGCTAACACAAGTTTCAAGCAATACAGACAGAAGTATATGCGTTCAGCAGAAGATTTTTTGTCGGCCCGGGGTCTGGCCTCGGCCGACCCCAGGAGTTAGAATTCATCTTTTGTATCTTACATCATGGCCGTTCGCACACAACATGAGCAGGAAGCAAACAGTATTTATTTTGTAACGTTTACCTGTTATCAATGGCTGCTGTTGTTTCAGCAAACCGATTCATACGACTTGGTGTATAAATGGTTTGATTACTTGCATACACAAAACATTCGTATTACCGGTTATGTCATCATGCCCAATCATGCACATGTAATGCTGTATTTCCCTGAAATGAAAAAGTCGTTGAATACCGTAATCGGAAATGGGAAACGCTTTATCGCATATGAAATTGTAAAACGTCTTGAAGCATCAAACGAAAGCGGACTGTTGCAACAGTTGGCAGCAGGTGTAAAGGAAAGTGAAAAGAAGAAAGGACAACTGCACAAAGTATTTGAAGATAGTTTTGATGCGAAGAAGTGTATGTCAAAAGACTTCATCTATCAAAAACTGGATTATATACATCATAATCCCACAAGTGGTAAATGGATGCTGGCAAAAGATTATTTAAGCTATGCCCATTCAAGTGCGTTGTTTTATGAAGAAGCTGTTTGTGTATACGATAAGTTAATGCGCATTGAAGATGTGCTATAGTGCATAAATCCCGGGGTCGGCTGAGGCCAGACCCCAATAAGTTAATGCGTATTGAAGATGTGCTGTAGTGTGTAAATCCCGGGGTCGGCTAAGGCCAGACCCCGGGCGGACGAAAAGGCTATGCACATTCAGGTACTTTGTTTTATGAAGGATCAGTTTGCTGATATGATGAGTTCATGCGTATTGAAGATGTGCTGTAGTAGTGGAATCCCGGGGTCGGCTGTGGCCAGACCCCGGGCCGACAAAAAACATTTCTCTATTTTCGGGTATGACTGTAACCATCATCATCAGCCTTTGTTTGCTGTTGCTTATAGCGTATGTGTTCGATCTTACATCGTCGAAAACAAAAGTGCCCTCAGTTATCCTCCTGTTGTTATCGGGATGGCTGGTGAAACAGTTGGCTTCCTGGCTACATATTCAGTTGCCCGATTTTTCGCCGTTATTACCCGTACTGGGTACCATCGGTTTAATTTTAATTGTGCTGGAGGGTTCACTGGAGCTGGAGCTGAACCGGTCTAAGTTGGGGCTCATCCGCAAGTCTTTCTTCGGCGCTTTTGTGCCGATGCTTGCCCTGGCATTTTTGCTTGCCTTTGCGTTTTATGCCAGTGGTCATTTTTCGTTGAAAGACGGTTTGCTGAATGCCATGCCGCTCTGTGTTATCAGCAGTGCCATTGCCATACCCAGTGTGCGCAACCTTTCGGGGCAACACAAAGAGTTTATTATTTATGAAAGCAGTTTATCGGATATACTGGGTGTGATTGTATTTAATTTTCTTGCTTACAACGAAATCGTCAGTGCCGGTTCGTTCGGCCATTTTGCGCTGGAGTTGCTGATTATTGCCGTGGTATCGTTTATTGCAACCATTGCCCTTGCTTTTTTGCTGAACAAAATTGAACATCACATTAAGTTTATACCAATCATCCTCATTATCATTTTAATTTATGCGGTATCGAAAGTGTATCATTTGCCGGGCCTGATTTTTATCCTGTTTTTCGGTTTATCCATCGGCAACCTTGATGAGCTGAAACGGTTTAGATGGATTGAAAAGCTTCAACCCGATGAGCTGAACAGGGAAGTGATTAAGTTTCGTGAATTAACAAGCGAAGCTGCCTTTGTAATACGTGCGTCGTTCTTTTTGTTATTTGGTTTCTTAATTGAAACGAGTACTGTGTTAAATGCCGATACGTTTGTATGGGCCCTGGCCATTGTGTTGATTATTGTGTTGTTCCGATATGTGCAACTGCGTTTATCGAAATTACCGTTGCGGCCCTTATTGTTTGTGGCGCCACGTGGATTGATTACCATTTTGTTGTTTTTGTCGATTGACCCTGCCCATACTATTCCGTTGGTTAATCAATCGCTTATTATCCAGGTTATTCTTTTAATGGCGCTGCTGATGATGTTCGGGTTGATGACGCATAAACGAAACCCGTTAGACGAGGATAAGACGATTGCTGATCCAAAGCTGATGAAGCACTAAGCAGCCTGCTTGCTGAGATTGTGCTGTTATTAACCTCTCTGGCCGGTGTCCAGACGTTACTAATCTAAACACAACATACCATTCCAAACTAAGTAACGGATAGGTACAGGTCGGGAGACCTGCAGCAGTAACTGCTATGCATATTCAAATACTTTGATTTATGAAGGATCAGTTGGCTGGTATGATGAGTTCATGCGTATTGAAGATGTGCTGTAGTAGTGGAATCCCGGGGTCGGCTGTGGCCAGACCCCGGGCCGACAAACAACATATATATTTGTATTGTATGCCATTGATAAGAATCTCCATTATGAGACAATTCGTATTGTTTTTTACAAGCCTCTTCTTGACAACAGCTGTTTATGCACAGACAGACGAAGAACAAGTTGTAAAAATGATTAATGATTCAATTAAAGCAAACCCAATGAATTCTAATTGGCTTTTTATGAAGGGAATGATGTTTGCGCAAGCCAATAAATTCCAATCGGCCATTGAGCCGCTAAGCCTTTCGCTTAAATATTTGCAGCAATTCAAAATCGATAACCCAAATGCAATTACATTCCCCAATGACCAACCACTGGATAGTTGTGATATTTTAAAATTTAGAGCATACTGTTATGACAACTTAGACTCTTTACAAAGCTCCATAGCCGATTATCGTTATTTGCAGTCAAGAAAACCAAATGACTTCTTCTATTCAGTGGCTGTTGCAAGGCTGTATATAAAACACAAAGATTTTGGGAAAGCTCAATACGAAATTGATCAATTGAAGAGATTCCCTGAAAACGAGAGAGGGTTGGTTTATCAAGCAGTTTTATTTTATGAGCAGGGAAAGTATGTAGAGGCTTTAAATTCAATTGGCGATGCTTTAGAAAAATATCCAAACAGCATTGAAGGACTTGTAACTAAGGCAAAAATTCTTGGTAAACTCGATAAGCCGGAGGAAGCTTGTAAAAATGCCAGCGAAGCAAAAACGAAAATAACGCTTGATTATTTCGGTGGTGAACGTGGCTTTCTACGAGAATTTGATCAAGACATTGACAATTTGAAGAGTCTTTATTGCAAATGATTTGGGCGAGCCTACAACAATGGGTTTTCTTATTTGGCTCTCGATGGCGCAGGTCACTGACCAATGCTCAGGTGTTACTGATCGAACCACAACAAACAATTCCAACATAAGTAACGGATAAATACAGGTCGGGGAACCCGCACCGGTAAAAACCGACAATTTCATTGCAGGACACCGCAGGATAGCTTAGCTCCCCAGTACGTTAAATTTACATGCTGTTTTAAACGATTGCTGTATGGTGATGATCATTTGCTTCCTTCTTTCCGTCTGCCTGTTTTTTTATGACCTGTTTTCAGAGCGCAACCGCAGCTGCTGTCAGTTTCTGAACAGCTTTTCCCAATTCTACATGTTGAAACAAACTACAATGAACAAGATCTGCAAAGTTGGTTTACTTATCACTTACAACTTACTGCTTACAACCTGCCTTTTAGCCCAACAAAAGCAAATTCAATTCCTCTCCGGTACTGATGCTGCACACACCGTGCAATGGGATTTTTATTGCACAGCCGGTCGCAACAGCGGCGAATGGAAAAAGATACAGGTGCCCAGTTGCTGGGAGCAGCAAGGGTTTGGTAATTACAACTATGGTCGTGATTACAAAACCAACGGAAAGAATTTTCGTTTCTATGATGAGAAGGGGATGTACAAGTACCAATTCAAAGTACCTGCATCATGGAAAGGAAAGAACATCCATATTGTGTTTGATGGCAGCATGACGGATACCGAAGTAAAAATCAACGGGAAGAGTGCTGGCGACATTCATCGTGGTGCATTCTATCGTTTCAAATATGATGTAACCTCATTGTTGCATTTTGATAAGGCGAATACACTTGAAGTAACGGTGAGTAAGATGAGCAGCGATGCCAGTGTAAATAATGCAGAACGGTTGGCTGATTACTGGGTGTTCGGTGGTATTTTTCGCCCGGTATTTTTAGAAGCAACACCCAAGCAATACATCGACTATGTGGGTATTGATGCAAAACATGACGGCAAGTTTGCGATGCAGGTGTGGACAAAAGGTCTTGCACAAAATGCAACGGTTGTTACAACCATTACCGATAAGAACAAGAAAGTGGTTGTCACCACAAAAACAACGGTTGCAAAATCGGCTGAAAACGTCATTGTAGCTACACAGGTAAACAATATCAACGCATGGACTTCCGAAACACCAAACCTGTACACGGCAACTGTAGTATTACAGGATGCGGCAGGTAAGAAATTATATGAACTGAGTGAGAAGTTTGGTTTCAGAACCATTGAAGTAAAACAGGGGCTGGGAATTTATATCAACGGCACTCAGGTAAAGTTTAAAGGCGTTAACCGTCATTGCTTCTGGCCTGAGACTGCACGATCATTGTCGAAAGAAAATGAATTGAAAGATGCAATGCTGTTGAAAGAGATGAACATGAATGCCGTGCGTTGCAGTCATTATCCACCTGATAAATATTTTCTGCAGTTATGCGATTCATTGGGCATTTATGTGTTGAATGAATTGGCTGGTTGGCAAAAGGCATACAGCACCAAGGCCGGAGAACCATTGGTAAAGGAACTGGTGTTACGTGATCTCAATCATCCTTCCATTGTTTTGTGGAGCAACGGTAACGAAGGCGGACATAATAAAGAACTGGATGATGATTATGCCAAATATGATTTTTCAAAGCGGACGGTTATTCATGCACATCATCGTCCGGGTAATGCCATCAACGGCATTGATTGTAACCACTATGAAGATTATTACAGCACACAAAAAATATTGAATGACTCGTTGATCTATATGCCCACCGAAATGTTGCATGCACAGGATGATGGCGGTGGTGGTGCAGCTATGGAAGATTTCTGGAACCTGCATTGGAAATCGCAGAAGAGTGGCGGTGTATTTATTTGGGTAATGGCCGATGAAGCCGTAATGCGGACTGATCTAAACAATGTACTTGATGCAAATGGTTTGAATGCCAATGATGGTATTCTCGGCCCGCACCGGGAGAAAGAAGGAAGTTTCTATGCTTTGCGTGAAATTTTTTCACCTGTTCAATTGAACTTGCCGGATGCATTACCTGCTTCATTTAACGGTGAACTAGAAGTGGAGAACCGTTTTCATTTTCTCAATACCAATCAGTGTACGTTCTATTGGGCCTTGGTTGATTTCAGCAAACCATTCGACCGTTTTGATGGATACGTGGTAAAACAAAAAGGAACCGCAACAGCTCCCAACATTGCTGCCACCCAAAAAGGAACCTTGAAACTTCCTCTTCCTGCTGACTATAAAAATTATGATGCACTTGTGATTGTTGCCAAAGACAACTACGGTAATGAGTTGTATAAGTGGACATCGAAGATCAAAAGCAATGCATTGCAGTTGAATGGATTTGTAACAGTAAAAAATGATGCAACTACCATCAAGGAAACAGATACCGTGTATGCGATCACCGGTGGTGATGTAACCGTTGTGTTAGATAAGAAAACAGGAAACCTTGTTACCACAAAAAATACAGCCAATGATTATGTATTGTCGTTCAATAACGGGCCGGTGTTGGTGAAAGGCACAGCAGCTGTTATTTCATCCAGAACCTATAAAGAAGATGCAAACACTGTTGTTGAATTTTTGTATAGCGGTGATATGAAGTATGTGCGCTGGAAGATCAATGCAAGCGGCTGGACAACGATGGAGTATGAATACAGTGCATCAGGTGATCAGCCATTCACCGGTATCAGTTTTAACTACCCGGAGAATTATGTATTGTCAGCACGTTGGTTGGGAAAAGGTCCGGTTCGCCAATGGAAAAACCGTATTGCAGGAACACCTGTGAATGTGTGGCAGAATTTATATAACAACACACATACAGGCTATTCACCGGTGGTATATCCCGAGTTCAAAGGTTATTATGGCGAAGTGAACTGGATGGAGCTGAGTACGGTGGAAGGGAAATTTTATATTGCTTCACCTGACACCGGTTTGTTTGTGCGTCTCTTTGATTTTTATGCTTTGAGCAGTGCCAACAAACCACATCCGGAAGTACCTGTTGGAAATATTTCGTTTCTTGATTGTATTCCGCCCATTGGTACAAAGCTGGCGGTTGGTTTAACCACTAACACAAGAGTGTATGGCCCGATGAGTGAATTGAATCATGTGAACGGGAACAAGAAACGGACTTTGTATTTCTATTTCGGCATGCCGAAAACAACTGATACAAAAGAGAATTACAGTCGTCCGACCATCGACAATGTATTCTAATGATGAGTGATGAGTAATGAATGACGAGTGTGGCACCCCGTCAGTGGTTGCAAACCCTGATGGCGGTAAATTAAAATAATACGAATGAATTTTAAAACAAACTTTCTTCTTAGTGTTACTTTCTGTCTTTGTGCCTTTGTGGTTCAATCACAATCCATCAACCGTGAAGCCGTAGTGAAACGCCACAATGTAAAAGTGAAAAAAGTTGATTCACTTTCATCGCTCACGGTAGGTAATGGCAATTTCGCTTTTACAGTTGATGCAACAGGTATGCAGAGTTTTCCGGATGCATATATCAAAGGAGTACCGCTGGGTACACAATCGGTGTGGGGCTGGCATAGCTTTCCCAATACGGAAAATTTGCGAGTCGAGGAAGCGCAGAAAGTATATGAACTGGAAGGAAGAAAAATTTCTTATACCGTTCAGCCGAAAGAAGGAGGCAGAGTAAAGATGGCAGTGGAATATTTCCGTGTGAACCCACATCGTTTACAATTGGGCAATATTGGTTTGGAAATAAAGAAGAAAGATGGAACACTTGCAACTGCAAAGGATATTCAAAAAATCAACCAGGAGTTGAATGTTTGGACGGGAATCATCACAAGTAATTTTATGATTGAAGGTGTGCCGGTGAAAGTAACCACCGCTGCCCATCAACAACACGATGCTGTTTCATTTCGTATTGAATCGCCGTTACTTAACAGCAAACGTATTTCAGTACGTCTGCGTTTTCCTTACCCGAATGGACAGTTTAAAGATGGTGGCGACAATTTTAAAAACGATGATCAGCACAAGTCTGTTTTGATGCAGAGTGCTGCCGAAACAACCATCAAACGTGTACTTGATACAACCGTGTATTATACTTCACTGAAATGGAACGGGAGTGCATCGATCAAACAACAGACAGCGCATTATTTCCTTATACAACCAAAAAACGGAACGACACAGTTTGAACTTTCTGCAAAATTCAGTTCAACCTATCGTAAAGGATTTGCTGCATCCTTTGCAGCGGTGAAAGAAAACAGTGAACAACACTGGAAGAAATTCTGGTTGAGTGGTGGTGCAGTTGATTTCTCCGGTACTGCTGATAAACGTGCATTTGAATTGGAACGCAGGGTGGTCTTATCACAATACCTCACCAAAGTACAATGCTCGGCTGCATATCCTCCACAGGAAACAGGGTTAACCTATAACAGTTGGTATGGCAAACCACACCTGGAAATGCATTGGTGGCATGCGGTGCATTTTGCACAATGGGGCCGACCGGAGCTGATGGAGAAAAGTTTAGACTGGTATTTTTCTGTCGCTGAAAAAGCAAAGCTCATTGCCAAACGCCAGGGCTTTGAAGGGTTGCGTTGGCAAAAGATGACGGATAACAATGGTGATGAAGCGCCATCGTCTGTTGGTGCATTTCTCATCTGGCAACAACCGCATTTTATTTATATGGCGGAGTTGATGTATCGTCATAACCCAACAAGTAAAACATTAAATAAATACAAAGAGTTGTTGTATGCGACTGCCGATTTCATGGCATCGTTTCCATCTTACAATGCAGCCACTAAAAAATATAATCTCGGTAAAGGATTGATTCCTGCACAGGAATGTTTTGATGCAGTTTCTACGTTCAATCCAACGTATGAATTGTCGTATTGGAGCTGGGCATTGGAAGTAGCACAGCAATGGCGTATACGTTCAGGATTGCAAAGAGAAAAGAAATGGGATGAGATCATCAACAATCTTGCACCATTGCCGCAGATTGATGGCGTTTATCTGGCAGCAGCGAATACGCCTGACTGTTATGAAAAAGGATCGAAGTATTTAACCGATCATCCGGCCGTGTTGGGTGCTTACAGTACAATACCTGCTGCCAATGGTTTGGATACGGTTGTGATGAAGAAAACCTATTTCACCGTATTGGAAAAATGGGATTGGAATGAAACATGGGGTTGGGACTATCCGCTGATGGCGATGACGGCTGCACGTTTGCACATGGGTGAAGAAGCGGTGAATGCGTTGCTGATGCCGGTAAGAACGAATACTTATTTAATTAACGGGCATAATTTCCAGGATGATCGTCTAACGATTTATCTGCCGGGGAATGGTGGTGTGTTGAATGCAGTGGCGTTGATGTGTACCGGTGCAGATGCAGATAAAGGGATCAATATTGGTTTTCCGAAAGAGTGGAAGGTGAAGTGGGAAGGACTTAAAAAAATGTTTTAATGAAAGGATTACTGTTTGTATTGTTTGGACTCTTTGGTTTGTTGAACAATCTTGTTGCACAACAAACGCAAAAACTATGGCATGGCATTGAGCGGCAGGTTCGTTATCGTCCTGAAGGAACTGATATAGTAATCGAGAATGGAACAAGACGTTTCAACCGTGCATTGTATGGCGGCAATACGGCGTTTCGTGCTGAAGCAGGAGACTTACCTGAGTTTGCGTTGTACATGCCGGGCATGGGAGGTAATTTGAAATTTGGATTTGTCATCAATGGAAAAAGCAAATGGTTAATCGAGTGTAAAAAGATCAAAGCGATCTATCGTGCAGGCTCGATGCTGTATGAAATTAAAGATGAGTTGTTGGGTGAGGGTGTTATCCGTCTGCATGTAATTGCCTTGTATGCAAGTGAAGGAATGATTGTGCAACTGCAGACAGAAAAAATTTCAACAGCAGTAGAGTTGATCGCTGTGTATGGTGGTGCTACAGGTAAAAAGTTTTCACGTGATGGTGATATTGGTGCCGATCCTGAGTCATCCTTTTATTTAAAACCTGAGTATTGCAGGGATAATATTTTCAAGATCAAACAAAACAGTTTTCAGCTACTGTATGGTTTTGCAAAACCGTTGAGTGAAGAAGAGCGGTATGAAGTGCAGCATCTTCCTGCAAATGCCAATAACAATTCATCTGTTGCAGAAAAGGGAAAAGAACTAACCGGTGTATTCCCATTAACTGCTGTTTTGAAAATTGCGGATGCAACAAAGCAACAATCGCCCATTGCATTATTGCAATCAGACAGTACAGCAGCTTCTCCATTAATCACTGCCAGTCTTCAACTAAAAGACAAACAAACGTATTTCTTTGCTGTACAAAAGCCGGAGAAGAACCAGGTTATTACCTATGCTTCTTTGCCGCAATTATTTCAAGAGGCAGAAGCAGCAAGAAAGAAGATCGCCGATCGCATCAAGGTAGTTACACCTGATCCGTTTATTAATACATTAGGAGGGGTATTGGGTATTGCAGCCGATGGCGTATGGGAAGATCCATCGTTTATGCATGGTGCGGTTGCATGGCGTATGCGTTTGAATGGATGGCGTGGAGCGTACGTGGCCGATGTGTTTGGCTGGCACGATCGTGCAAAAAAACATTTTAATGGGTATGCTTTATCACAAGTGAAAACACCATTGACCGGCCCCGTTGTTGCCGATACGGCTTTGCATTTAGGACGACAACAGGAGAAGCTGGGTACCTCCTTGTTCAGCAGTGGATACATTTCACGCAATCCCGGCGGTGATCTGCGGGCACATCATTATGATATGAACCTCGTTTTCATCGATCAGTTGCTCAATCATTTTAACTGGACAGGTGATACGGCTTATGTACGACAGATGTGGCCCTTACTTGTTCGTCATCTTGATTGGGAAAAACGGAACTTCGATGTAGATGGGGATGGTTTGTATGATTCGTATGCGGCTATCTGGGCAAGTGATGCATTGCAATACAGTGGTGGAGGAGTAACGCATTCATCAGCGTATAACTATCGTTCGAATAAAATGGCTGCTCAGCTCGCAAAGATTGTTGGAGTTGATGGCAGCCAATATGAAGCGGAAGCGAATAAAATTTTAAATGCGATCAATCAGCAGTTGTGGATGAAGCAGAAGGGTTGGTATGCTGAATACAAGGATTTGCTTGGTAATAAACTGTTGCATGAGTCGGCTGCGTTGTGGACAATCTATCATGCCATTGATGAAGGCATTGCTGATCCGTTCCAGGCGTATCAATCATTGCAGTATGTGCAGCAATACATACCACATATTCCCATAGTTGCAAAAGGCTTAAAGGATTCGTCGCTCTATACATTATCAACCACCAACTGGCAACCGTATACCTGGAGCTTGAATAATGTGGCATTGCCCGAATTACTTCACACAGCATTGGCGTTCTGGCAGGGTGGTGATAAAGAAGAAGCCTACCGTTTATGGAAAAGTTCGTTGATGGAAAGTATGTATCTCGGAGCCAGTCCTGGTAATATTCAACAGCTGAGTTTTTATGATGCCATACGGGGTGAATTGTACAGGGATTTTGCCGACCCGATTGGCATGGCCGGCAGAACAGTGGTAGAAGGATTATTTGGTGTGTTGCCTGATGCATTGAATGATCGTTTGGTGATCAAGCCCGGTTTGCCGAAACAATGGAACAATGCTTCATTAGCCACACCCAATATTCAATTTGTATTCAAGCGTACCCGTTTAACGGAAGAATACATCCTGCAGCCAACATTCAGTAAACAATTGAAGCTGCAATTGATCATTCCGGCTTACAGGGAATCTGTTGAATCGGTTACGGTGAATGGTAAGTCTGTGCAATGGAAAATAGCTGACAGTATCATCGGTACGCCATCGTTACAGATTGATGCTGCGCCTGCAAAATCCTATTTGATTGTGATTAAATGGAAGGGCGAAGGATTTGAAAAGCCAACATATCAACAAGCCTATAATAGTAAAGAATTGGTGCAGGTGAAACTGAATAAGGCGATCATCACAAATACCTATCAGCCGGTGGAAGTGTTGCGGAATTTAGTGCGTACAGCAAATTCGGTATCAGGTAACCTGAACAATGCAGGTGTAAACAGTTTGTACCTGCAATTGAAGCAAGGCGATTTCAGCTGGTTTGAACCATTGAATTTTTCTTTGATCGTTGATGAACCCTTCGTTGAAACAGTAACGATCAGCCCTGAAACAAAATTTGAAACCGTTGATCTTACTCCGCATTTCAATGATGCGGTGACGAATATTTTTAAGAATGAATATTTATCGCCTCGTCCGGCCGTACCAACGTTGCAATTGCCCACGCAGGGTATCGGTAACTGGGCTTATCCGTTAACCACTGCCAACATCAACGATAGTGGTCTGCGTGTAAAAGCTGGGGTAAAGAATGAAGTACTGATCAACAAGATTCCTTTCAAAACAACCTCCACCGAAAAGAAGAATATCGTGTTTACATCGATGTGGGATAATTATCCTGATTCGGTTGTATTGCCTTTGAGCGGAACTGCAGCGCATGCTTATTTCCTGATGGCAGGCAGTACCAATCCGATGCAAAGCAGAATAGTGAACGGGCGTGTTGTTGTGAACTATACGGATGGTACATCTTCTGTTCTTGAATTGAAAAACCCGGAGAACTGGTGGCCGATTGAGCAAGATTATTTTGTGGATGGATTTGCATTCACTACTGATGCAGCAAAGCCAACACGGGTTTTATTAGAAACAGGAGAGCTGATTCCGCCAAATTACAGATACACGGGCATCAAAGGTTTTTCCAATTTTGGTATTGAGGGTGGTGCTGCAACGGTACTGCATCTAAAACTGAATCCACATAAACAATTAAAAAGTTTTACACTCAAAAGCATTGCCAATGATGTGGTGATTGGGTTGATGAGTGTAACATTGATCCGGTAAACAACGAATCAACAGATCTAAGTCTTATATTGCCATTTAAACGATTACTGTATGTTGTCTGCAAAACGTTTTTATCTATTTAGCTGTTGCTTGTTTATTCTGATGTTGTGTCATGCACAAACCAAACATCAGCCGGATAAAGCATTATTAAAAACAATTGATCAGAGTATGATCGATGCGGCCGCACAATACAAAGTGCTGATGCAAAATCTGCCAGCTGATAAATTTCCGAAAACCTATTTTCCTGCAACCAATAAATACGAATTCAGTAATTCAGGATGGTGGTGCAGTGGGTTTTATCCCGGAACCTTGCTGTTCCTCTATCAACAAACAAAAGATGAAACGCTTTACAAAGAAGCAAAACGCATTCTTGAAGTATTGAAGAAAGAGCAATTCAACACCCGTACACATGATCTCGGTTTTATGATGTATTGCAGTTTTGGAAATGCAAATCTTATTCAACCATCAGTTGCCTACAAAGATATTTTAGTGACCAGTGCGAAATCATTGTCAACCCGTTTCAGTCCGGTTACCGGCTGCATCAAATCATGGGACGGTAAGCCCAATGAATACCTGGTAATCATCGACAATATGATGAACCTGAAACTATTGTTCTGGGCCACACAGGTTACAGGTGATTCTTCCTTCTATAAAATTGCTGTGACACATGCCAATACAACCATCAGGAATCATTTTCGTGCAGACAACAGTTCGTATCATGTGATCAACTACAATTCCCAAACAGGAGCCATTCAGCAAAAACGAACAGCACAGGGTTTTGCTGATGAAAGTGCGTGGGCACGTGGACAGGCATGGGGCTTGTATGGTTATACTGAAACCTACAGGGAAACAAAAGACAAGCAATATCTTGAACAGGCGAATAAGATCGCTGACTTTATTTTAAATCATCCGAATCTGCCAACTGATAAAATTCCATACTGGGATTTTAATGCACCGAATATTCCCAATGCATTGCGTGATGTTTCTGCAGCAACGATCATGGCTTCTGCTTTACTTGAATTAAGCGGCTATGTAAACAAAGAATTATCGGTGAAGTATTTCAAAACAGCAGAAACGATTCTGAAAAATCTTTCAACCGAACAATACAAAGCATCCGCAGGAACCAATGGTGGTTTTTTATTGAAACATAGTGTAGGACATTTTCCTGCGCAAACAGAAATTGATGTGCCATTAACTTATGCTGATTATTATTTCGTTGAAGCCATGATTCGTTACAAAGCGATGTTTAAATAAATGAAATGATGAAAAGGGGCAGTTTATTGGTTATTGTCTTGATGCAGTTGTTGAGTGTAAATGCTCAATCTGATTCGGTGTACATGTTTGCTTATTTCAAAAACAACGGGCAGGATGGTTTGCATCTTGCTTACAGTACTGATGGTTTTACATGGAGTGCATTAAAGCAAGACAGTTCATTTCTCAAACCAACTGTTGCAAAAGATAAACTGATGCGTGATCCCTGCATTATTCGTGGTGCTGATGGTTTGTTTCATATGGTGTGGACGGTTAGCTGGAACGATCGTGGTATTGGTTACGCAAGCAGTAAAGATCTGATCAACTGGAGTGAACAACGTTTTATTCCGGTGATGATGAAGGAAGATTCTGCACGCAACTGCTGGGCACCGGAGATCACTTATGATGCCAGGAAGAAACAATACATGATCTATTGGGCTACCACCATTGCCGGCAAATACAAAGCTGATCCCAAAGTGGAGAATGGTTACAATCACCGCATGTATTATGTACTCACGAAAGATTTCAAAACCTTCAGCAAGACAAAAATGCTGTACGATAAAGGCTTTAATGTAATTGATGCGACGATTGTCCCCAATGGAAAGCAGTTAGTGATGTTTTTGAAAGATGAAACAAGAGAGCCTGTGCAGAAGAATATCAAAATAGCAACCAGCAAAAAACTCAGCAATGGTTACAGCGAAGCCTCTGCACCAATCACCGGTAATTACTGGGCAGAAGGACCAACCACGTTAAAGATCAATAATACCTGGATTGTTTACTTCGATAAATACAGAGATCATAAGTATGGCGCTGTACAATCAACTGATCTGAAAAACTGGACTGATGTATCGGATAAATTAGCCATGCCAAAGGGAATACGTCACGGAACGATTTTTAAAATCAGCAAAAAGGAGTTTGAGTTGCTACCTAAATAAACTTACTTATGAAAAAAAGCAATTTCTATCGTTTCGTTTCACAAACTTTATTTTTAGCAGGAATACTTTCAGCCGTAATCATTGTCAAGTATCCCCTTATGATTTTTATTTGGGTTTTGATGTTACTCATTGCATCGGAACAAATGATCATTTACAAACAACTTTACGTCGTCGAAAATAAAGTCTTGGAAAGTGAAGCAAAGAAAATAGTGAGTACCCAGAGGATGGTTGCAAGAATTTTACAGATTGTTATTTTGATCAGTGGAGTTTTAATAGCCAGTCAAACTTTTCATAAGATCAAATTCTGACAAGCTCTACGTAAGTTTTAACTTACTGATCATATAACTGATCGCCAAACCAAGCAAGGCAATCACAGCAAAGGAATAACGAAGTCCTGCCAGTTCTGCAATATAACCGATCAATGGTGGGCCCATTAAAAAGCCAAGAAAGCCGACACCTGAAACCGTAGCAATCGCTATACCACTCGCCACATCTTTTACTTTACCTGCAGTACTATAAACTAAAGGAATAATGCTGCTAACACCAAAACCAACAATTAAAAAGCCAATGGTTGACATGACGATGTTCGGGAATAACACCGCTGTCATCATTCCTGTAAAGATCAACACACCGCTTATCTGTACCATTTTTGTACGGCCAAAACGTTCAGCCAACCTATCTCCTGTAAAACGTCCTGTTGCCATCATGATCATAAACGAAGCATAACCCAGCGATACCAATTCTCCTTTTACTTTCACTACTTCTTTAAAATAAACACCACTCCAGTCGAACATACAACCTTCTGCACTCAAACAACAGAAAGCGATCAATCCTAATTGCAATAGCAATCCCTTCGGCATCTGGAATCGTTTCAGCGAAGAAGCTGTGCGACTGGTAGGCGTGAGAATAAGGTATTTCTGAAAGAAAATATTTAATGTGATCACCATTGCTGCAACGATCATGAAGTGATACATAGGCAATAACTCAAGCCGCATCATCAACAAACCAACCAATGCTCCTATGAAGCCTGCTGTACTCCATACACCGTGAAACGATGCAAGAATGGTTCGTCCATACAATGCTTCAGCATTCACAGCTTGTGTGTTCACCGAAATATTACAGAGATTACCTGTTAAGCCAAATACGTACAGACATAAAGCTAACAACCACGGAGTGTTTGCAATTCCGATCGTGATCAATGTAAGCGCATAACCTACAGCCGCTAAACGAAGAACATACTTACTGCCAAAACGTGTCACCAATTTTCCACTGAAAGGCATCATGGTTAATTGTCCGGCGGGTAACGCTAATAAAATGCTGCCTAATGCTGCTTCTGATAAATGCAAAGTTGTTTTAATATCGGGGATGCGGCTTGCCCAACTGGCAAAGCAAATACCCTGGCAGAAAAAGAATACCGATACGGCAATGCGCATCTGCAGATTTGAGTAATGGTTGGTTGCTGTTGAAATAGTAGTCAAATTCAGTAATAAGGCACGAAATTACCCGAAAATCAACGGCTATTCATGGCATATCTGTAATAAAATCAAGTAATCGTTTTCGCAAACGTTTGTGCAGGATGCCGCAGGATAGATAAGGGGGTATCTATGGCTAATTTGTGGCCAATGATTGCTATGTCTGATTTCAAAATGAAATTCGTTTGTTTCTTTTTGTGGTGCTGTATTATGCATCAGCTACCTGCCCAACGTAAAATGGAAAAACTAAACCGTGGTACTGTTGCAGTTCGTGTGAGCAGTTCTGAAGTGTTTCTCAGTTGGCGGTTGATGGGTACGGAACCATCAACTACTTCCTTTAATATTTATCGTGACGGAGTAAAGATCAATGCAACGCCCATTACAGGTGCAACAAATTATAAACACAGTACAACTACAAACGGCACTTACATGGTAAAGGCTGTGATAAATGATCTTGAAGAAAGTAACAGTGTAGAAGCAACTGTATGGGCACAACAATACAAACAGATCCCGATACAACAACCTGCAGGTGGCACAACGCCTGATGCAGTTGCGTATACTTACACTGCAAATGATGCAAGTGTGGGTGACCTGGATGGTGATGGCGAATATGAGATTATTTTAAAATGGGATCCAACCAATTCAAAAGACAATTCACAATCCGGCTATACAGGAAATGTGTATCTCGATGCGTATAAAATGAATGGTACGAGATTGTGGCGTATCGATCTTGGCATCAATATACGTGCAGGCGCACACTACACACAGTTTTTGGTGTATGATTTTGATAACGATGGTAAAGCAGAACTTGCCTGTAAAACTGCTGATGGTACAAAAGATGGGGTTGGTACGGTGATTGGTAATGCAACTGCTGATCATCGTAACAGTAATGGTTATGTTTTGAGCGGACCGGAGTATTTAACTGTGTTCAATGGAATAACAGGTGCTGCAATGGATACTGAAAATTATACACCTGCAAGAGGAACAGTAAGCAGCTGGGGAGATAATTATGGAAACCGTGTCGATCGTTTTATTGCTGCTGTTGCTTATTTCGATGGAGTTAATCCAAGTATGGTATTTGGTCGTGGTTATTATACACGTTTGGTGCGTAGTGCATGGGATTTTAAAAACGGTCAGTTAACACAACGCTGGATATTTGACAGTAATAATGCAGGCAACAGTGCGTATGCAGGTATGGGTAATCACCAGATGACCGTGGGTGATGCTAATAGAGATGGTAAAGATGAAGTGTATAATGGATCAAGTGCTGTTAATTATGATGGCACCGGTTTTTTCTCCAATGGTTTAGGTCATGGAGATGCCTTGCATATGAGTGATATGGATCCAGATCGTCCGGGCTTGGAATTATGGCAGTGTTATGAAGAACAATCAAAGTATGCAGGCAAGGGCTTGCGTTTATTTGATGCTGCAACAGGTGCACCTGTGTGGGGCGTAAATGCAACCGGTGATATTGGCCGTGCATTAGCAGCGGATATTGATCCCCGTTACAAAGGGTATGAATGTTGGGGCTCTACCGGTTATCTCTATAATGTGAAAGGTGATTCAATCGGTCCATCACGGCCAACAATCAACCATGCGATATGGTGGGATGGGGATCTGCTTCGTGAAATACTGGATGATGAAAAGCTGGAGAAATGGGACTATGTCAATAACAGGCTCAATCGTTTATTAACCTTGTATCTTGCAAATCTGGGTTCAGCTTCAAGTAACAATTCAACAAAAGCAAATCCTGCGTTAACTGCAGATATATTGGGCGATTGGCGGGAAGAGATCATTATGCGTAGCGGCGATAATCAATTCCTCAACATTTATACAACTGTAAATGAAACAACACATCGTATTTACACACTTATGCACGATCCGCAATATCGTTTGGCCATTGCATGGCAAAATGCAGCATACAATCAACCGCCGCATCCGGGTTTTTATTTGGGAGATGGTATGAATGCAGCGCCAACACCCAACATTCAACTGGTGAATGCTATAACAACTCCGGTGAGCGATCAAACTGTTTCTGCAATAACTGTTGATGTATTTCCTAACCCTTCCGTAAAAACTTTTTTCATCAGAGCAAACGGAAGCTTTCGTTTTCACATCTATGATGTTAATGGGAAACTGCAGCAACAAGGTTGGGCTGTAAATCAAATTGAAACAGGTGCAGGGTTAGCGGCAGGTGTGTATTTCGTGAAGGTGACGGCTAAGAAACAACAAACAACTATCAAGATCATTAAACAATAACATGACTACAAATAAGCAAAGCAGTTTTCTAATTCTCTTTTTATGTGTAACACTTACTACACTAGCGCAAACCGTTGTTGCCCCGGAGTGGACAAAGAAAACAGGTGCAAGAAGTTTTCCAGCCGGTAAAACAATTTATTATGTGAACAGCTACGGAGCTGTAAGTGATACAGTAACGGTCAATACTAAAGCTATTCAAAGTGCTATTGATGCATGTGCTGCAAAAGGCGGAGGTATCGTAGCGTTTAAACCAGGCACCTATGTTACGGGTGCCATCTTCTTGAAGAACAATGTGCATTTGCGTATTGATAAAGGCGTATTGATCCTTGGTTCACAAAACTTCGATGACTATCCTGATATGGATACACGTATTGCAGGATTAGAAATGAAATGGCCTGCTGCGTTGATCAATGCATTGAATGTAAAGAATGTGGCGATCACCGGTGAAGGCATTGTAAATGCAAGAGGAAAGTTTTGCTGGGATAAATATTGGGAGATGCGTAAGGATTACGATAAAAAAGGCTTACGCTGGATCGTTGATTATGATGCCAAACGTGTGCGTACGTTATTGGTTCAAAATTCATCCGATGTTTCCATTAAAGGATTAACGTTTAAGAACGCCGGTTTCTGGACAGTACAATTATTATACTCTTCCTATTTGACGGTTGATGGCGTTGTGATCAGGAACAATGAAGATGGAAGCGGCCCAAGTACCGATGGCATTGATGTGGATTCATCGAGCTGGGTGTTGATACAGAATTGTGATATCGATTGTAACGATGATAATTTTTGTTTAAAAGCCGGTCGTGATTGGGATGGTTTAAGAGTAAACCGTCCGACAGAATATGTTGTGATCAGAAAATCGATTGCACGAAGAGGAGCAGGGCTAGTTACGTTGGGCAGCGAAACATCGGGCGGCATCCGTCATATTTATTGTACTGATCTCTATGCAAAAAATACAGATAATGGTTTACGGATCAAGTCTGCAACCACACGTGGTGGTACCATTGAAGATATCTACTTCGTGAATTCTGTTTTGGATTCAGTGCGTAATGCATACCAGTTCAATCTCAACTGGTATCCTGCATACAGTTATTCTGAATTGCCGAAAGGTTATACGATGGAAACTGTACCTGCACATTGGAAATCGATGTTGCAGAAAGTAACCCCTGCTGAAAAGGGAACACCGTATGCAAAGAAATTCATCATTCGTAATGTGAAGATCACGAATGCACAAAAGGCATTTGAGATAAATGGTTTGCCAAAATCATTGCTGGAAGATTTTCAGTTCATCAATTCGTTTATTTCTGCCGGAACAATCGGCAGTATGGAATACACGAAAGGCTGGAAGTTCATCAACACAACCATTGATATTTCAACAAAACCTGTTGAAAAGAAAAAAGAACCCACAGGAATTGAAGAGCAGGAGCGTCTAAAAGGATAATCATTTTATTATGAAAAGATTTGTATCATTCACTGCTGTTTTCGTTTGCTTAAGTATGTGTGTGTTTGCACAATACCAGATGGAATTCCTTACCCGTGGTGTGCATGCAGTGCCGGCAGGTAATGGAAAAGTATTTGTGAGCTGGCGCTTGCTGGGAACAGAAGATCAATCACTTTCATTTAATCTTTACAAGACCGTTAATGGTAAAACCGGTAAGCTGAATAAAGCTCCATTGCTGAAGGCAACCGGGTTTACTGATGAAGCAGTTGATACAAATGCAGTAAATGTTTATACGGTTAAAGCGATCATCAACAAAAAAGAAGAAGCAAAAGGCGAATCGTTTACACTTGCTGCAAATGCAAAACCATATGTTTCTATTCCATTAAGAACACCAACCGGCTATTCAGCGAATGATGCCAGTGTTGGTGATGTGGATGGTGATGGTGTGTATGAGGTCTTTATTCATATGACAGGAAGAGGAAGAGATAATTCACAAGCCGGTATGACTGATCCTCCAATTATTCAGTGTTATAAAATGGATGGTACATTTTTATGGGAGATCAATCTTGGAAAAAATATTCGGGAAGGAGCACATTACACACAGTTCATGGTGTATGATCTTGATGGCGATGGCAAAGCAGAGATCGCTATGAAAACGGCCGATGGTTCAATTGATGGTAAAGGAAATGTTATTGGCGACAGCACAAAAGACTTCCGCAATCAACGTGGATATATTTTAAGCGGCCCTGAGTTTCTAACGGTGTTTAATGGACAAACAGGTGCAGCTATTTCTACAGTTAGTTATGATCCTCCACGGTATCCAACCTCTCTTAACCCCACAGAAGCCGAACTAAAAACAATGTGGGGTGATGGCTATGGCAACCGTATGGATCGTTTTATTGCTGCTATTGCTTACTTAGATGGTAAACATCCATCATTGGTGATGTGTCGAGGTTACTATACAAGATCGGTGTTGGCTGCATGGGATCTCAAAGGCAATCAATTAGTGAAACGCTGGGTGTTTGACAGCAACGAACCGGGTAATAAAGAGTATGCAGGACAGGGAAATCATAATATCAATGTATCTGATGTTGACGGAGATGGAAAAGATGAAATTATTTATGGTCAAATGACGATTGATGATAATGGAAAAGGATTATACAGCACAGGTATTGGTCATGGAGATGCATTGCATACGAGTGATATGGATCCCGAGCGTCCGGGTCTGGAAGTGTTCGGCATACAGGAAAAATTTGGTGATGCAGGTGCAAATTTTCGTGATGCAAAAACAGGTGAAGTGATCTGGAAGAAAGCATCTGTGAAAGCAGGTGAAGATGGCGAAGGCCCCGGTCGTGGGTTAGCATTGGATATTGATCCACGTTATCCCGGCTTTGAGTGTTGGGTGGCAGGTGCAGGGATCACCGGTTTATTTGATAATAAAGGAAATAAGATCGCCGATAAAACACCACCCTGCAACATGGGTATTTATTGGGATGGAGATGCATTGAGTGAAATACTGAATGGTGTAAACATCAGCAAATGGGATTATGTCAACAGTTCAATGGTGAAATTATTTGATGGCAGAGATTTCGGTTGTGTAAGTAACAATGGTACGAAAGCTAATCCATGCTTAAGTGCTGATTTGTTTGGCGATTGGAGAGAAGAAATTATTTGCCGTACGGCAGATAGCAAAGAGTTGCGTATTTATTCAACAGCTATTCCAACAGAAATAAAACTGTACACGTTGATGCACAATCCACAATATCGTTTAAGCATTGCCTGGCAGAATGTGGCTTACAATCAACCACCGCATGTAAGTTATTTTTTGGGCGAAGGAATGAAGACACCGCCAAAACCGAACATCACGATCATTACAAAAAAATAAAATCATCAGCGCATGAAATGGATCAGAGCAAATGCACATGTACTTCGATTACTATTATTGTTTTCTGTGATGACCTCTTTTATTGTTCTCAGTAACAATAAACCAACCATCTATATCATTGGCGATTCAACGGTTCGTAATACCAACCGTCCGCAATGCGGCTGGGGTGAAATGATTGCTGAGTTCTTTGATTCAACGCAAATCAACATCAGTAACCAGGCAATGGCCGGAAGAAGTACAAGAACTTTTATCAAAGAAAAGCGCTGGGATAAAGTAATGTCAACACTTACTGAAGGTGATTATGTGATCATGCAGTTTGGACATAATGAAGGCAGCAAGCCTGATACATCACGTGCAGGTTACCGTGGTGTGCTGAGAGGAACCGGTGACGAAACGGTTGAACTGACATGGAAAGATGGAACTGTTGAAACCGTGCATACGTATGGTTGGTATTTAAAAAAGTTTATCAAAGAAGCAAAAAGTAAAGGAGCAAGACCCATCATCTGTTCAATGATTCCACGCAACCAGTTTGTTGATGGTAAAGTAAAGCGTGCAAATAATGACTTTGGTAAATGGGCAAAGGAAGTTGCAGAAAGTGAAGGCGTTTTTTTTATCGACTTGAATGCAATTACTGCCGATAAGTATGATGTGTTAGGGCCGGATGAAGTTAAAAAACTTTTTCATGGTGATCATACACATACAAATGTAGATGGTGCAAAGATCAATGCGGCATCAGTTGTAGAAGGTATCCGCAACCTGAGTAAGGAATTGCCGCTGGTAACCTATCTTAAGAAATAACTCTATCACATAAACTTGTAGTATGAAATTAAGTAAGCTGTTAACACTTGTTGTTGTTCTTGGGATCGTATCATTTACAGTAATGCAAACCAAGCCTGTGTTTTATATCATTGGCGATTCAACTGTTCGTAATGGTGATGGAAGCGGTAAAAATGGTCAGTGGGGTTGGGGTAGTTTTATGGCCGGATACTTTGATACAACAAAAATTTCTGTACAGAACCATGCCATTGGCGGAAGAAGCAGTCGTACGTTTATCACAGAAGGCCGTTGGGAAAAGATCTTTGCCAATTTAAAGAAAGGTGATTATGTCATTATGCAGTTTGGTCATAACGATGCAAGTCCGTTAGATGATACGGCTCGTGCAAGAGGAACAATCCGTGGCGTTGGTAATGATAGTTCTGAGATTTATAACCCTATTCGCAAGATCAATGAAACAGTGTATAGTTATGGTTGGTACATGCGTAAGTATGTGCGTGAAACAAAAGCCAAGGGCGGCATTCCGATTGTCTGTTCATTGATTCCACGTGATAACTGGAAGAATGGAAAAGTAACACGCTCATCAGATAACTATGCATTATGGGCTGAGCAAGTTGCCAAAGAAGAAGGTGCTTACTTTCTTGATCTAAACAAACTGATTGCAGACAAGTATGATGAAATGGGCCAGGAAGAAGTAAAAAAGCTGTTTCACGGTGATCATACGCATACCAGTCTTGATGGTGCAAAGATCAACGCAGATGTTGTTATTCAACAATTGATCTTACAGCATCCCGGTGAATTAACCCGTTACATCATAAAAAAATAATTACCCACTAAACTTATCGTTATGCCACGTATTGCATCACGCATGAAAATATTCAAAGGCCAGGAAGAAGAATACAAACGTCGTCATGATGAACTTTGGCCCGATCTTGAAGAGTTGCTGCATCAAACCGGCATCAGCGATTACAGCATTTTCCTTGATGAAACAACAGGTGACTTGTTTGCTGTGCTTCAAGCCGAAGACCCAGCAAAGTTGAGCGATCTGCCCGGTCACCCGGTCATGCAAAAATGGTGGGCGTATATGAAAGATATCATGGAAACAAACCCGGATAACTCACCTGTGAGCACGCCGTTAAAGGATGTATTCTATATGAAGTAATCCAAGAGCCGATTACTTCTCTACTTCCAGATGATTATTCAGGTTGGGAATGAATTTCAACACCGAATGGAAATTTTTCTTGTAATGCTTTTTATCAAGCTTATAATAGAAGGCGCCTTTTTTTGAATTCGTTTTATCCTTGTCTTTTTGTTTGATCAAAAGTCCGGTTGAAATGATCTTACGGCTGAAATTGCCCTTATCAAAATTTGTTTCATACACATCTTCAAACAAACTCTGTAACAGTGGCAGTGTGAATTTTGCGGGCAGCAATTCAAACAGCAGGGGATGCAAGGCTGCTTTGTATCTTAATTTCTCTCTTGCCATTGCTACCATTTGTGAGTGATCAAAGATCAGCTCGGGTATCTGATCGAGCTGGAACCATTCAGCATGATATTCTTCACTGATCTGTTTTTCATATTGGTGGATATCGATCAAAGCAAAATAAGCTACGGAAATAGTGCGTTCGATCGGATCTCTGTCTTTTGCTGAAAAGGTATAGAACTGTTCCAGGTAAACACCATCGAGCCCCGTCAATTGTTTTAATACACGGTTAGCCGCCTCGTCGGTACTTTCTGCGGGTTGCACAAAACCACCCATCAAACTCCAGTGGTCTTTCTTGGGTTCGAGGCCTCTTTTAATCAATAAGATCTTGAGTTTATTACCATCAAATCCAAAAATGATGCAGTCAACTGCAACAAGCAAGCGGGTCTGGTTTTGATACTTCAGCATGGCTTCGAAGTTAAGGAAGTAGAAATGAGGATAAAAATAAATGTAAAAATGACAATTGTTATCAAAAAAGTATTTATTTTCATTTTTTAAACCAAAAGGCTTCCGGCCAACTGCTGAAAAATTGCTGATCAGCAGGGAGGCTTTCAAAAAACTTGCTATCATGATTGTTGCCATTCGCAAAAGAAAGTATGCTCCATGCAGCACATCCAGGCTTCATCTGCCAGGAAACTTCATTAAATCTTTATTCGTTTTCGCTCTTGTCATTACGCAACTGACTACCAGTGCGCAGAATTCTGTTGTTATCAACGCCGATTTGGGAAAAGACAAGATCAGTAAACATATCTACGGTCACTTTGCTGAGCATTTAGGAACCTGTATTTACGGAGGTTTTTATGTTGGAGATACCAATAAGGTGATCCCCAATACTAATGGTGTACGCAATGATATTGTGGACGCATTGAAGAAACTGAAGGTGCCCAATCTTCGCTGGCCCGGTGGTTGTTTTGCTGATACCTATCATTGGAAAGATGGTGTTGGTCCTAAAGCAAATCGTCCGGCAATCGTTAATCGTTGGTGGGGTGGTGTTACTGAGGATAACAGTTTCGGCACACACGACTTCCTTAATATGTGTGAGATGATTGGAGCAGAGCCCTATCTCGCTGGAAATGTTGGAAGCGGAACCGTTCAGGAACTTGCTGATTGGGTGCAATATGTAAATGGTAAACCCAATACAAGCCCAATGACCACATGGCGTGTAAAAAATGGTCGTGAAAAAGGATGGAATGTAAATATCTGGGGTGTTGGCAATGAAGCATGGGGTTGTGGTGGAAACATGAAGCCCGAGTATTATGCAAATATCTACCGTCAGTATGCTACTTATATGTCTGACTTTGAAAACGAGGCTAATAAATTCAGAGTAGCATCGGGCGCAAACGGGAATGATTATAACTGGACAGAAGTATTGATGCGTGATATTCCACATAATATGATGGAAGGTGTTGCATTGCATCATTATGCAGTTATTAATTGGAACCAAAAAGGTCCGGCAAGAGATTTTACTGAACAACAATATTTTGCTACCATGAAATCGGCCTGGCGCATGGAAGAATATGTTACCCGCCATAGTACGATCATGGATAAATATGATCCGAATAAACGTGTGGCGTTGGTTGTTGATGAGTGGGGTGGATGGTACGAGGTGGAGCCTGGCACAAATCCCGGATTTTTATTCCAGCAGAATACAATAAGAGATGCAATGATTGCAGGTATGACTTTGAATATATTCAATAATCATGCTGATCGTGTACGCATGGCTAACCTGGCACAAACAGTAAATGTGTTGCAGGCGGTGATCCTTACAAACCAGGAGAAGATGTTGCTCACGCCCACTTACCATGTAATGGAAATGTACAATGTTCACCAGGATGCTACCATGCTTCCCCTGCAACTAAAAACAAATGATTATGTTTTGGGTAATGAAAAGCTGCCTGCAGTTTCTGCATCCGCTTCAAAAGATAAAAACGGAACAGCCCATGTATCACTTGTAAATATTGATGCTTCTAAATCACAAACCGTAACAATTGATGTGCGTGGATTAAATATCAAATCTGTGTCAGGCAGAATTCTTACGTCTAAAAAACTGCAGGATTATAATTCATTTGATCAGCCAACAAATATTCAACCAACTGTTTTCAATGGCGCTAAACTGACTGGTAATACTTTACAGGTTCAGTTGCCTCCTTTTTCAGTAGTTGTTCTTGCCCTTAAATAATTTTTATCGATGCAGTATCAATTCAATAAGATATTCAGCAAGAGAATGATCATTGCTATTGCAGCAGTCTTCGTTCTCTCTGCTACTTCATTCGCTCAGCAGAAAAAAACATTGGTCATTAAAGCAAACCAACCGGCTGCAGATATACAACCTACCATGTGGGGTGTGTTTTTTGAAGATATTAACCTCGGTGCAGATGGTGGCATTTATGCTGAACTCATCAAAAACCGATCATTCGAATTCTTTAAACCATTGATGGGTTGGAAAGTAGATCAACGTCCTTTTGTTGAAGGTGCAGTTACTGTACAGAACAGGCAGGGAGCAAATCTCCCTAATCCACGTTTCCTGCGTGTGCAGTTAAACAATGCAGCAAAAGGAAACCTGAGCATGACGAATGAAGGTTTCCGTGGCATGGGTATTAAAAAGGATCTGCGTTACGATTTCTCTGTGATGTATCGTACATCAGGGAATATTAAACTGCATGTTGAATTACTGAATGCAAAGAACCAGCTGATCGGCAACAGCTTTGTTGATGCAACAGCAACCGGAGATGCATGGAAGAAATTAGCAAAGAGTTTTCAATCAACTGATACAGCACAAAAAGGACAGTTCAGAATCTGGTTTGAAGGAACAGGCACAATAGATCTTGACATGATCTCTTTGTTTCCTGAAGATACGTGGAAGAAACGTCCCGGTGGTATGCGTGCAGATATGATTCAACTGCTGGCAGATATGAAGCCCGGTTTTATCCGTTTCCCCGGTGGTTGTATTGTGGAAGGCTTTGATCTTTCCAATCGTTATCAATGGAAAAAAACGATCGGGCCAATTGAAGAACGTCAGCTCATCATGAACCGTTGGAATATTGAATTCCCTCATCGTCCTGCTCCTGATTATTTTCAAACATTTGGTTTAGGTTTCTTCGAATATTTTCAATTGTCAGAAGATGTAGGTGCAGAAGCATTACCTATTCTCAACTGTGGCATGGCTTGCCAGTTTAATTCTGCTGAGCTTGTTCCGTTAGATCAACTCGATCCGTATGTACAGGATGCATTGGATCTCATTGAATTTGCCAATGGCGATGTAACTACTAAATGGGGTAAGAAACGTGCAGAGATGGGACATGCAGCTCCATTCAATTTAAAGTTTCTTGGTGTTGGTAATGAAAACTGGGGACCGCAATACATTGAGCGGTTGAAGATCTTTCAAAAAGCAATCAAGGACAAATATCCAAACATTAAAATAGTTGCAAGCTCAGGTACAGGACCTGATGGTGATCGTTTTGAATTATTGAATACAGAATTGCGTAAGATGAATACCGATCTGATTGATGAGCATTATTACCGCAGTCCAGAATGGTTCTTCAGCAGTGTAAGACGTTACGATAATTACCCAAGAACAGGTTCAAAAGTATTTGCAGGTGAATATGCATCACATGTTGATAAAACAAATGGTGCACAACGCAACACATGGCTGGCAGCCATCAGCGAAGCTGCATTCATGACAGGTTTGGAACGCAATGCAGATGTTGTAAGCATGGCATCTTATGCGCCATTGTTCTCACACATCGATGGATGGCAGTGGGCGCCTGATATGATCTGGGTTGATAATCTCCGTTCATACGGATCGCCTACTTACTATGTACAAAAACTTTTCTCCTTAAATAAAGGTTCGAAGGTTGTTCCGCTTACACTCAACAATGATGTTGTTGCCGGACAGGACAGTTTGTATGCATCATCAGTAATTGATGCAGCAACAAATGAACTGGTGATCAAGATCGTTAATGCATCAAACAAAGAACAGGCAACTATATTATCTGTTGAAGGCGTGAAGAAGTTAGCAGCACAGGGAAAGTTAACGGTGTTGCAGGGAAGCAGTTTAACAGAGGTGAATTCATTCGATCAACCCATGCAGGTTGCACCAAAAGAATCAACCATCGCAATAAAAAATAAAAAGTTTGATTACATGGCAGCTCCTTATTCATTTTCGGTATTAAGAATAAAACTGCCGTAAGAAAAAGAATGAAGCTTTTTGCAACGATAGTATTTGTGTTAAGTGTATTAATGATTCATGCGCAGGGCAGGGGCGATTCTGTTGGCACCATTAAACCAATGCGTCAAACATCTGTGCATGATCCGGTGATGATCAAAGAAGGCAACACATATTATCTGTTTTGCACGGGCTTTGGTATTTCTGTTTACTCATCAACCGATCTTCAAAACTGGAAAAAAGAAAAACCTGTTTTCGCTACCGCACCACAATGGGCTGTTGAAGCTGTACCGGGTTATCGTGGTCACACGTGGGCACCCGATATCAGCTATTTCAATGGCAGGTATTATCTCTACTATTCTGTATCAACGTTTGGAAAAAATAATTCCTGCATTGGTGTGGCAGTCAATAAAACATTGAATCCCTCATCACCCGAATATAAATGGGAAGATCTGGGCAAAGTGATTGCATCTGTTCCCGGGAAAGATCGCTGGAATGCAATTGATCCCAATCTTATTATTGATGAGAACAAAGTGGCCTGGCTCAGCTTCGGTTCATTCTGGAGCGGACTTAAATTGGTAAAACTGAACAGTGATTTAAAAACGCTTGCTCAACCGGATCAATTAGTTTCTATTGCTGCAAGATCAAACGGCAATGGAACTGATACAACCGGAGGAAATGCCATTGAAGCGCCGTTCATTTTCAAAAAAGGAGAATACTACTACCTGTTCGCTTCATGGGATTATTGTTGTCGTGGCGAAAAGAGCAATTACAAAGTAGTGGTGGGAAGAAGTAAACAGGTAACAGGTCCTTATCTTGATAAAAATTCTGTAACTATGACCTCTAATGGAGGCACGCTGGTACTCGAAGGCGATGCTAAGGAATGGTTTGGTGCAGGACATAATGCGGTTTATCATGCTGATGGTAAAGACTACATTGTTTATCATGGATATGATGCGCTGGATAAAGGACGATCAAAACTATTAATTAACGAACTCGCCTGGGATAAAGAAGGCTGGCCAACATTAAAAAAATAAAACGATCATATGAATTTCAAAAAACTATTATTGATGACAACAATTACAACTGCTGCACTCACATCATGTGGCGATGGCGCTGAAAAGAAAAGCGAAGAATCAACAAATGAAAAAGTAACAAAAGTTGCATGGGGTGAAGCTGATGGCAAACCGGTTGACCTGTACACGTTAACCAATGCAAATGGTGTGCAGATTAAGATATCAACGTATGGTGGCGTTGTTACATCATGGGTTACACCTGATAAAGCCGGTAACAAAAGCAATGTCGTGTTAGGTTTTGATAGCCTGAGTGGTTATTTGGCTAAGCCTCCTTACTTCGGTGCCATCATTGGCCGTTATGGTAACCGTATTGGTAAAGGAACATTTAAGATCGATACAACAACGTATCAACTTGCAACCAACAATGGTGCAAATCATTTGCATGGTGGAAACAAAGGATACGACAAAGTTGTTTGGGATGCAAAACCAGCTGACAGCACTGCATCTTTGACGCTTACTTATTTAAGCAAAGATGGAGAAGAAGGTTATCCCGGTAACCTCAACATCACTGTTGTTTATACACTCACAGATGAGAATGAGTTATTGATCGATTATACTGCAGAAACAGATAAAGCAACTGTGGTGAATTTAACCAACCACAGTTATTTCAATTTAACAGGTGATGTAAACAATACCATTCTTGATCATCAACTGCAGATCAATGCCGATAAATATACTCCTGTTGATGCAGGATTAATTCCAACAGGTGAGTTGAAAGATGTAAAAGGAACTCCGTTTGATTTCTTACAACCACACAAAATTGGTGAACGCATTGCTGCTGTTGAAGGTGGTTACGATCACAACTTTGTATTGACACGTACAGGAAGCGATCTTGAATTGGTTGCAACGTTGAGTGATTCTGTAAGTGGTCGTAAGCTGGAAGTTTTTACCACTGAACCGGGGTTACAATTTTATTCAGGAAATTTTTTAGATGGAACAATCAAAACAAGTGATGGCAAATCCATCAATCTCCGCACAGGACTTTGTCTGGAAACACAGCACTTCCCTGATTCACCAAACAAACCAGCATTTCCGTCAACCTTATTAAAACCGGGTGAAAAGTATCATACCGTAACCAAGTACAAAATTTCCGTTAATTGATTTTTATAAAGTGAATTTATGAGTAGTGAAGCGTCTTATGTAATTGGTGTCGACTACGGATCAGATTCCGTACGAACCATTATTGTGAACACAGCAAACGGTGAAGAACTTGCTTCATCGGTGTTTTATTATCCGAGATGGAGAAAGCAGTTGTACTGCAACATGAACGAGAACCAGTTCCGTCAGCACCCGTTGGATTATGTGGAAGGACTGGAAGCAACCATTAAAGAATGTGTGGCAAAGGTTGGTGCTGAAGTTGCTTCAAAAGTAAAAGCACTTTCTGTTGATACAACAGGATCAACACCGGTTGCTGTAGATAAAACAGGAACACCGCTTGCATTAACTCCCGGTTTTGAAGAAAATCCCAACGCCATGTTTGTGTTGTGGAAAGATCATACAGGCGTTGGCGAAGCAGCAGAGATCAATACACATGCAGAAAAATTTGAACCCAACTATTTACAATTCGTTGGTGGTATTTATTCTTCTGAATGGTTCTGGGCAAAACTGTTGCGTGTGTTACGTGCAGATGAAAAAGTGAGAAACAGCATTTATTCATTTGTTGAACATTGCGATTGGATCCCCTTCTTATTAGTTGGCGGAACAGATGTACATCAAATGAAACGTGGCGTATGTTCTGCAGGTCATAAAATATTATGGGCAAAAGAGTGGGGTGGACTTCCTCCCAATGAATTCTTTGCCACATTAGATCCGTTGCTTGACGGATTTACTGATCGGTTATTCAAAGACACATATCCGGCTGATCAATCAGTGGGAACTATCACCAAAGAATGGGCAACACGTTTAGGTTTACCTGAAACAACTTTGGTTGGTGTTGGTGCATATGATGCTCATATGGGTGCAGTGGGTGGACAGATCGAACCCTATTACTTAAGTAAAGTAATGGGCACATCCACTTGTGATATGATGGTGGCACCGGTAAAAGATGTAGAAGGAAAACTTATCAAAGGTATTTGCGGACAAGTACCCGGCTCCGTTATTCCCGGTATGATCGGGTTGGAAGCAGGTCAATCTGCATTTGGTGATGCATATGCATGGTACAAACGTTTACTCACATGGCCATTGCAACAGATATTGTCAAAGTCAACCTTAGTTGATGATGCAACAAAATCAAAACTCATCAGCGAAACAGAAGATGCAATTATTCCGCAACTAAGCAAGCTGGCAGAACAATTAGAAGTAGATGAACATAGTGAATTGGCAGTGGATTGGTTCAACGGAAGAAGAACGCCGGATGCCAATCAATTGCTTACGGCTTCTATTACCGGTCTTGATCTGGGAAGCGATGCCGTGAGAATGTTCAGAGCAGTTGTTGAATCAACTTGTTTTGGTGCAAAAGCAATTGTTGAACGTTTTGTTGAGCAAGGTATTCCGGTGAAAGGATTGATCGGTCTTGGTGGTGTAGCAAAAAAATCTCCATTCATTATGCAGATGATGGCCGATGTGATGAATATGCCTATCAAAATTCATAAGAGCGAACAAACCTGTGCATTAGGAGCAGCGATGTTTGCTGCAACTGTTGGCGGTGTGTACAACAAAGTGGAAGATGCTATGAAAGCAATGGGACAGGGCTTTGATGCAGAGTATCATCCCAATCCTGATCGTGTAGCGGTTTACCGGCACCGTTATGAAAAGTATAAAGAAGTTGGTGCGTTCATGGAAGAACAAACCAAACAAGTAAGTGTAGAATCATTAACAGCATAATTCATGAGCAAGTATAGTCACATACAGGAAGAAGCATACGAAGCAAACATGCAGTTGCCCAAACTAGGGTTGGTGCTGTTTACATTCGGTAACGTAAGTGCGGTTGACAGAAGTTTGGGTGTATTCGCCATTAAACCGAGCGGTGTTCCGTACGAAGATCTGAGTCCCGATAAAATGGTGATCGTTGATTTTGATGCCAACACAGTTGAAGGAACATTTCGTCCTTCATCCGATACAAAAACACATGCAGTATTGTACAAGCATTGGGAAAAGATCGGCGGTATTGTTCACACACATTCAACGTATGCAACAGCATGGGCACAATCGCAACGGGATATTCCCATCTTCGGTACAACACATGCAGATTACAATACCGTTGATATTCCATGTGCTGCTCCCATGAGTGATGAAATGATCAAAGGCAATTATGAATACGAAACAGGTTTTCAGATTCTCAATTGCTTTAAAGACCGTGGATTGAGTTATGAAGAAGTGGAAATGATCTTAGTGGGTAATCATGCTCCATTCACTTGGGGTAAGAATGCAGCAAAGGCAGTACACAACAGTGCGGTGCTGGAGTTTATTGCACAAACATCGTTGCTTACTGAACAGATCAATCCCTCTGCTCCACGTTTAAAAGATTCTATTCGTCAAAAACATTACGAACGTAAACACGGACCTGACAGTTATTACGGGCAATCATAAAAAATCTTACAGCCAATCTTACAGCAAACATTCAATCGATCACAGATTCAATTTAAAAAATGAAAGCGTTTAAAAATTCAGAAGTATGGTTTGTTACAGGCAGCCAGGACCTGTACGGTGAAGAAACATTAAAACAAGTAGCAGCACACTCACAGGAAATTGCAGGATCACTCAACGATGCTGCTGTGATACCGGTAAACGTTGTGTTTAAACCAACAGTTAAATCATCAGAAGAAATATATGCCATCTGCGCCGAAGCAAATGCAGCAACCAATTGTATCGGCATCATTACATGGATGCATACATTTTCACCTGCAAAAATGTGGATCAGAGGTTTAAATATTTTACATAAGCCATTATTGCACCTGCACACACAATTCAACCGTGACATTCCATGGAGTGAAATTGATATGGATTTCATGAACCTCAACCAGAGTGCACATGGCGACAGAGAGTTTGGTTTTATCATGACCCGCATGAAGTTGAAACGTAAAGTAGTGGTTGGTCATTGGCAGGATCCGGTTGTATTGGATAAGATCAATACATGGGCAAGAGCTGCGGCTGGTTGGAATGATTCACAAGGTGCACGCATTGTTCGCTTTGGTGATAACATGCGTTATGTAGCTGTTACCGATGGTGACAAAGTGGAAGCAGAAATGAAATTTGGTTATAGTGTGAACACGCATGGCATTGGCGATCTTGTAAAAGTCATCAATGAAGTGAGTGATGCTGATGTTGACAAACTCACTCAGGAATATTTTGATACCTACAATGTTGTTGCATCGTTGAAGAAAGATGGTAAACAATACCAGTCGCTGCGTGATGCTGCAAGAATTGAGTTGGGCATGCAATACTTCCTTGAACACGGAAACTACAAAGCATACAGTGATACGTTTGAAGATCTGCATGGCATGAAACAATTGCCGGGCATAGCTTCGCAACGTTTAATGGGTAAAGGTTATGGTTTTGCTGGTGAAGGTGATTGGAAAACGGCAGCGCTTGTAAGAACCATGAAAGTAATGGGCACCGGTTTGAAAGGCGGTAACAGCTTCATGGAAGATTATACCTATCACTTCGATCCAAAGAATCCATTGGTACTTGGCTCACATATGCTGGAGATCTGCGAAAGCATTGCTGATGGAAAAGCAAATTGTGAAATTCATCCATTAGGAATAGGTGGTAAAGAAGATCCTGTTCGTTTGGTGTTTAATGTTGCAGCAGGACCTGCATTGAATGCATCAATCGTTGACATGGGCAACCGCTTCCGAATGTTAGTTAATGAAGTGGAAGCAATAGCACCTGTTGCTGATCTTCCAAAACTTCCTGTTGCAAGAGTGCTGTGGAAACCATATCCAAATATGAATGATGGTTGTGCAGCGTGGATATTAGCCGGTGGAGCACATCACACAGGCTATAGTCAGAACCTCACTTCAGAGCATATGGAAGATTTTGCAGAGATGGCAGGTATCGAATACGTCCGCATTGGTAAGCAGACAGACCTCTATCAATTCAAAAATGAGCTACGATGGAATCAAGTTTTCTATAAGTAGAACATTTAATTGTTTTTATTCATAGATTTAAAGCTTTTAAACAGCCATCCTATTTTTTCAAAACGTAAAACTTGCTAATGAACAGTTTATCAGGCTTAGACATTCTCATCTTTGTGTTTTATTTTATCCTTGTTGCCGGTTACGGTTATTGGGTTTACAATAAAAAGAAGAAAGCCACCATCTCCGCATCGCATGATTACTTTTTAGCTGAAGGTTCACTTACATGGTGGGCAATCGGTGCTTCGTTAATTGCCTCTAACATTTCTGCAGAGCAATTTATCGGAATGAGTGGTAACGGTTATTTTGTTGGTATTGCTGTTGCAGCGTACGAATGGATCGCTGCTCTTGCATTGATCATCATTGCTGTTTGGTTCATGCCCGTGTATTTAAAGAACAAGATCTACACCATGCCCCAGTTTTTAAAAACGAGGTATAACGAAACGGTGTCGTTGATCATGGCCATCTTCTGGTTGTTCTTATACGTGTTTGTAAACCTTACTTCCATTTTATATTTGGGAGCCATCGCTATCAGCGGATTGATCGGACCTGAATATTTACACACAGTAATGATCGCACTCGCTGTATTCTCACTCATCATTACATTAGGTGGTATGAAGGTGATCGGTTACACCGATGTAATACAGGTAGCTGTATTGATCATTGGTGGTTTTGCAACGATCTATTTTGCATTAACGATTGTGAGTGAAAAGTTTGGTTTGGGAAGAGATGCAATGGCAGGTTTTAAAACATTAATGGATCAGGCTCCTGACCACTTCCATATGATATTAGATAAACCAACTGCGGAATCTTCGCAGGAGGATGTCAATAAGTATTTGATCCTTCCCGGTATTGCGATGTATTTCGCCGGCCAGTGGATCGTGAATCTGAATTACTGGGGTTGTAACCAATACATCACACAGCGGGCATTGGGTGCCGATCTGGATACTGCACGTAAAGGAATTTTGTTTGCTGGGTTCTTAAAGTTGTTGATGCCGATCATTGTGATGTTACCTGGTATCGCTGCTTATGTGTTACATAAGAATGGTCACCTGGAAGGTTTGAGAGGAATGGATGATGCCTACTCGGCAATTCTTGGTTTCTTACCATCGGGATTAAAGGGGTTAGCGATTGCTGCATTAACAGCTGCCATCGTTGCATCACTTGCAGGTAAGCTCAACAGTATTGGTACCATCTTTACATTGGATATTTATTTAAAGTACTTCAGGAAAAAGCCTGCAGCAGATAAAGATATTTCTTCAACAGCTGAAATTGCTAACGCACACAGAGAAGGCGAAGAGAAAAACATGGTGTGGGTTGGTAGAATGGCTGCATTGGTTTCAATCGTATTAGCCGTGGTGTTTGAATGGAAAGATATGCTGGGCATTAGTGGTGAAGGCGGCTTTACATTTATTCAGAAGTATACCGGCTTTATCAGTCCCGGTGTATTCGCCATGTTCATCCTCGGTATGTTCTGGAAACGTACAACAGGTGGCGCTGCGGTAGCCGGTTTAATTACGGGTTTTGTAATGGCTATTTTCTTCAACAGCTTTGCAGTAAACATATTTGGTCATGAAACTTTGATGTATACTGCTTTCAAAAACAATGATGGTGTGTATGAAATTCCATTCCTCATCAATATGGGATGGGCCTTCTTTATCACCATGGCTGTGATGATCGGTATCAGTCTTACCGGACCTAAGGTTAATCCAAAAGCATTTGAACTGGATAAATCAATGTTCAAGCTGAAACCTTCTGTTATTGCCATGATCGTATTTACATTGCTTATATTGACTGCATTGTATGTGAAGTTCTGGTAAGAATAAAACGTAAGCTTATAATTCATACACCGCCCATGTCATATTTGCATGGGCGGTTTTGTTTATTGATCAATACTTTTGCGCTGCAATAACACAACCATGAATCAACAGAAAGCATTTTTATTCGACCTGAACGGAACGATGATCGATGATATGCATTATCATATCAAAGCATGGCATGGAATACTGAATGAGTTAGGTGCAGATATTTCCATGGAGCGGATGAAGGAGGAATGTTATGGTAAAAATGATGAGCTGTTGGAACGCATGTTTCCGGGCCGTTTCAGTGACGATGAAAAACGTGAAATGAGTTATGAGAAGGAACGGCATTATCAACTGGCATTCAAACCGCATTTGAAATTACTTCCGGGGTTGCATGTGTTTTTAGAAGAAGCAAATCAACAAGAAATTAAAATGGCGATTGGTTCAGCAGCCATCATGTTCAATATTGATTTTGTGTTGGACAATCTTGATCTGCGTCATTATATCAGTGCAATCGTAAGTGCCGATGATGTGGCCGTAAGCAAACCTGATCCTGAAACATTTGTGAAATGTGCTGAACGATTAAGCGTTGAACCAACCAACTGTATTGTATTTGAAGATGCTCCAAAAGGAGTGGAGAGTGCAAAACGTGCAGGTATGAAAGCAGTGGTGCTCACAACTTTGCATGAAGAATATGAGTTTGATAAATTTGACCATGTGTTGATGTGTGTGAAGGATTTTACAGATGAGCGATTGCGTTCATTGTTTAATTGACCTATGCACACACATGAACTATTGTGTTCAACAGACATTCACCAAAAAAATGAGAATTGGCTTGGCGACACTACAATGAAGATGGCGAATTACAACTGCTTAGAAATCAATTTCTGCAATTTTCTGAAAAGTGTGTTTGTATCGTATATTTATGTGTAAGCGGTAATTTAAACAGCCCCCCAAATAACCTGAACTTTAAGACGTATTCTTGACAAATGATTGAAGTAAAATTTATAGACTTAATTAAGGGTAAAAATTTTGGACCTATTAAAATTGGCGACAAGAAAGACTTTGTAATTCAAACGCTAGGGCAACCTGACGGCTTTTCAAATCCAGATTTCAATCCAGAAAATTACGATGCCATTTTGTATGACCGATATGAATTCAACTTTAGGCAGGACAAACTAAATTCCATTTCAAACTCTCATATTTTAAACTGGGCAAGTAGTTGGAAATTTAACCGAAACTTCCATTATCAAAACGAAAACTTCAAAGTAACATCTTGGTTTAAAAAGCCTTGGATTGACACACAACTAAAAAGCATTAAGAAAAAACTCGACCAAGAAAAAATCACTTACATAGAAACAATATTTTACGACTCCGTTAAATTAACAGTTGGAAAAGATTTGGAATTATTGTTCTCAAGCCAGCTCTCTTATCACAAGGAGCCTGACGAGTGGGCAAAAATTGATTCAAAAATTTTAAATTTACGCCTATGCAACTTTCATTTGCTGGACAACTAAACTACCGCTTACATGGGTTTTGTGTTATGGTGGGGTGACGAACAAAGGCTTAGCTTTAGTTTTTCAATCGGGCTTTCGGTTATGGTTTGGGCTGACGTTCCCTGACACCCACCACAACACAAAGCCCTAAAACGTAAAAGCCATTTTAATTCAGCAGTGAAACATCTATCAGCAGCGACAATAATATTATTCCTTCTCTCCTGTTCGACACAACAAAGTAAGTTGGACAGTAAGGTTCAGACAGAGGAGTTTCACTATATCATGTGGGCTTGTGAATGTGCAAATTGGGCGACCCTTGATGCAATAGAAAAATATGAAGGCGACAGTCTTGCTTCACACTGCGTTTTTGTTGAGCCAGCAGACTCTTCACTAATTCTTTCTGACACATTAGAGTATACAGGCGACATCGTCCAATTTACAGGACAGTATTATGTTGACAAAGGCTATCCAGACGGTTTTGTAAAAGATGAACAACAGGTTGACAAAGCCAAAGTGTTTAGATACACTTCGTATAAAATTGTAAAAAGTAATTATGGCCAAAGTATTGCAGACCAAATTGACAGTGCGAAATATTTAGTTGAGAAAGGCTCATTAAGTGGACAGCCAAAAACACTTGACGTTTCATATGCAGCAATTATGTGTACCTGTCCTCAATGGTTTGAGACAAAATACTCCAACGACACTTCCAACATTGAGCATTTTTATCTTGAACCAGCAAGCAATAAAATACCTGCAGCAAACAAACTTTATAACGGGACAAACATTCCATTACGAATTTCTGTAACTGGACAGTTTTACTCAAAGAAAGGATATCCTGCAAACTACTTTCCTACAAAAGGCGACCCAGAGCCTGCAAAGGTTTTTCGCTATGAAAAAATTAAAATAATTCAAAATGGTAGTCAGGTGACACAAAAAAATGGCTTGTAACATTGGGTTTTATGCAAGTTGGGCCTGACCAGCAAACATCAACCAATTTCAATTCCCAACCTGCATGAAGCCCAGCTCGTTACTCCCAATAGAATCCTCCATCATTTCGTCCGATTGTCTATTTTTCGCTTTCGTAATAAAAATAATTTGCGTTAGATTTATCAGGGCCTTTCAATAATCAGTTAGGGAATTATTGACCGGGGTTCCGCAAAAGCCATCCGATTGCCATGTATAAAAAAACTATCTGGACAATAGCGACTATTTGTTCCATTTTACTATTAGCTGTATCCTGCTTTCGTGGTAAGAACAGCGATGGTTCCTCAATACCAAAAACGGTCAGCTATAATTTTCATATCCGTCCCATTCTTTCCGACAAATGTTTTAAATGCCATGGTCCCGATGGTAACAAAAGGGCAGCAGGTCTGCGCCTTGATATTGCAGACAGTGCTTTTGCTCCGCTCAGAGAAACAAAAGGAGCATTTGCATTAGTTGCAGGTGAGCCTGAAAATTCGGAATTGTATAAACGCATCATTTCTACTGATCCCGAATACATGATGCCTGAACCCGAAGCGCATCTGGGTGCTTTAAGTGAGTATGAAATAAAGCTTTTCAAGAAATGGATTGAGCAGGGTGCGAAGTATGAATCGCATTGGGCATTTGCTTCACCAAAGAAAATTCCGCTTCCCGAAATTGATAATAAGAATCGGGCAAAAAATGAGATCGATTATTTTATCCTGAGCAAGTTAGATGAACAGGGTCTCGAACAAAATGAAGAAGCCGATAAAGAACGGTTACTGAAACGGATAGCTCTTGATATAACCGGCTTACCACCATCAATTGAGATGATGGATAAATTTGTAAACGATAAGAGTGAGTTTGCCTACGAAAAAATGATCGATGAGTTACTGGCAAGTCCGCAGTATGGAGAGAAAATGGCGGTGCAATGGATGGATGTTGCCCGTTATGCAGACAGCTACGGTTACCAGGATGATAATATAAGAACGCAATGGCCTTGGCGAGATTGGGTGATCCATGCATTTAACAAAAATCTTCCGTATGATCAGTTTCTCACCTGGCAAATTGCAGGTGACATGTTACCTGAAGCAAACAAAGAACAAATACTGGCTACAGGATTTTTCCGTAATCATAAGTACACCGAAGAAGGTGGTGTGATTCCTGAAGAGTATCGTATTGAATACCTCATCGATAAAACAAAAACATTTGGTAAAGGAATATTAGGCATCACCATTGAATGTGCGCAATGCCATGATCATAAGTACGATCCGTTTTCACAAAAAGATTATTACTCCTTTCTTGCATTTTTCAACAACACAAAAGAAGCAGGCTTTGAAGGTGATGTAAGCGCATCAAAACCTGCAAAGAATCCGATACTTACCATCAGCGAAGAAGAACGGAAAAATATTCTCTCCTTCATTAATACAAAAGATACCGGCAACCTCACTGTATCTGTTATGGGCGAACGGGATACACTACGTAAAACATTTGTGCTGAACCGTGGGGTGTACGATCAACCGACCGAGGAAGTAAAGGCCGAGGCTATTCCCGCAGTCATGAAATTTGATACAAGCAAATTCACACGCAACAGAGTCGGGCTTGCCCAATGGACAGTGAATAAAAACAATCCACTCACTGCAAGAGTTTTTGTAAACCTGATGTGGCAGGAGTTTTTTGGAAGAGGCCTTGTAAAAACTTCAGGCGATTTTGGTATGCAGGGCGAACTTCCTTCGCATCCTGAATTACTCGACTGGCTTGCAGTTGATTTTATGGAAAACGGATGGAATATAAAACGATTAGTGAAACAGATTCTGACCTCAGCAACTTATCGTCAATCCGCAAAAGTTTCAGAAGAGCAGCTAAAAAAAGATCCGGAGAATATTTACTTGTCACGAGGCCCACGTCTTCGTTTAAAAGCAGAGTTTGTCCGTGATCTTTATTTAGCAAGCAGTGGCTTATTGGTAAAAACGATTGGCGGGCCAAGTGTGAAACCATATCAACCGAAAGGTCTTTGGGAAGCTGCCACTTCGGGAAGAGGAGTGTTAGCCGTTTACAGGCAGGATCACGGAGATGATCTGTACCGCAGGGGACTTTATACATTTATTAAATTAACCGTTCCTCCACCGGGCATGGCGATGTTTGATGCAAGTAACCGTGATCAATGCGAAGTAAAACGGTTAAAAACAAATACGCCCTTACAGGCACTGGTGATGATGAATGATCCTGCTGTACTGGAAGCATCGAGAGTACTTGCACAAAAGTTAATGCTCGATCGATCGGAAGTGAATGATAAAATAACAAAAGCTTTTCGTTTGATCGTTTGCAGAAAACCATCGGCCAAAGAATTGAGTATACTGGAGAATTATTACAATGAGCAGTTGCAACTATTTCAACAGAAAAAATCAGATGCAGCGATCATATTGAAAGCCGGTGAATATCCGCAGAACAATGATGTAGATAAAAATAAATCTGCTGCGTTGATGAAAGCGATCAATACAATCTTTAACATGGAAGAAGCAATAACAAAAACCTGATGATGGAAAAACAAATTCTTGAACATGGTTTACATCTAAACCGTCGCCGTTTTTTATCAAGACTCGGAATGGGTATTGGTGGTATGGCATTAGGCTCATTACTTGTTCCTGATATGCTTGGTGGTGATACGGAAGAAGCAATACTTGCCGGCTTGCCGCAGTTTGCACCAAAAGCAAAACGTATCATTTATCTCTTTCAAAACGGAGCACCATCGCAATTAGATCTGTTTGATTATAAACCGATGCTGGAAAAAATGCATGGGCAAGATCTTCCTGCATCTATCCGCATGGGTCAGCGTTTAACAGGTATGACCGCTGACCAGGCAAAGTTTCCGTTAGCAGGAAGTTATTTTCAATTCAATCAATACGGTCAGGCAAGAGCATGGATCAGCGAGTTGCTTCCTCATACAGCAAAAGTGGTAGATGATCTCTGCATTATACGCAGTATGCATACCGAAGCCATCAATCATGATCCTGCATTAACTTTTTTCCAGACAGGAGCACAGGTTGGTAACCGGCCAAGTATGGGTTCATGGCTTAGCTATGGTTTGGGTAGCGAGAATAAAAATTTACCTGCGTTTTGTGTGTTGCTTTCAAAAGGAAAAGGAAATGGCCAGGGTGTTTATTCAAAATTATGGTCGAATGGTTTTCTTGATTCCGTTCATCAAGGTGTTCAGTTCAGCAGTGGTGATAATCCTGTGTTGTATCTCAACAATCCGGATGGGATGGATAAAGATGAGCGACGCAAAATGCTGGATAATCTTGCTGAGTTAAACCAGGAAACTTATAAAGAATTTGGTGATCCGGAGATTCAGGCAAAAGTTCAGCAATACGAAATGGCTTATCGCATGCAAACATCAGTGCCTGATATTACCGATCTGAGTAAAGAACCCGAAGACATTATAAAATTATACGGGCCCGATTGTTTAACTCCCGGAACTTATGCAGCAAACTGTTTGCTTGCAAGAAAACTTTCTGAGAATGATGTTCGCTTTGTACAATTATATCACCAGGGTTGGGATGGACATAACAATTTGCCAAGTCAGATCAAAGGACAATGTGCAGATGTAGACAGAGCATCAGCAGCACTTATCACCGATCTGAAACAACGTGGTTTGCTTGATGAAACATTGGTGATATGGGGTGGAGAGTTTGGTCGTACCAATTATTGCCAGGGTCCGCTAACAAAAGAAGATTATGGTCGTGATCATCATCCACGTTGCTTTACGATCTGGATGGCGGGTGGAGGAGTGAGGCCCGGTGTATATGGCGAAACAGATGAGTTTGGTTATAACATTGTAAAAGATCCGGTGCATGTACACGACTTTCATGCAACAGTGCTTCACCTGATGGGCATGAATCATGAGCAACTTACATTTAAACATTTAGGCAGGCGCTATCGCTTAACTGATGTTGCAGGGAATGTGGTGAAAGGATTGATAGCTTAAAGGAAGAATACAGAAGTACGATTTACGAGGTACGTACTTCCGACTTCGTACCTCGTACATATTGTGAATTATCATTAAAACAAGTAAAATTGAATCGCCGCACATTCATAAAAAACTCTTCACTGGCAACAGCTTCGTTGTATGCAACACCATTGTTGTATGGCTCTGACATGAATGAACTTATTCTTGGGCATAACAAGAAACGCTACCGCATCAATACCAAATGGAGCCAGGCAGATTTTGCAAGAAACCCTGTAAAAGATTGTCATGAAATGGTGCAGGATAAATCTGGACGGATTCTTCTGCTCACCAATGAAACAAAAAACAATGTCATTATTTATGATAAAAGCGGGAGACTGATCACTACCTGGGGAAATGAATATCCCGGTGCACATGGTCTAACGTTGTTTCATGAAAATGGTACTGATACATTATTCATTTGTGATAACAACCGTCACCAGGTAATTAAAACCACAATTGATGGAAGAGTGTTAATGACGCTCGATTATCCAAAGGAAACAGGCGTGTATACAAAAGCAGATGAATATATTCCAACGGAAACCGCCATTGCAGCTAACGGTGATATTTATGTAGCCGATGGTTATGGAAAAGATTTTATTATTCAATACGATTACAAAGGCAACTACATCCGTCATTTCGGTGGAAGAGGGAATGAAGAAAAGCATTTGTTGAATGCTCATGGTATTTGTGTTGATTACAGGGATAAGAACAATCCTTGTCTTGTGGTTACTTCACGACAACAGCATGCATTCAAGCGCTATACGTTGAATGGAACTTATATTAATACGATTCCATTACCCGGAGCATGGGTTTGCAGACCTGTTATTAAAGGTGATTATTTGTATGCAGCGGTTTTGCAAACAGATGCAAGACAAGGTGATAAGTCTGGGTTTGTAACAATACTCGATAAGAATTTTAAAGTGATCTCAAATCTCGGTGGCAATGAGCCTGCTTATACAGGCAATAAGCCGAATGAGCTGTACCAAACGATCAAAGTTTTTCAATACCCACATGATGTATGTATTGATGATGAAGAAAATATCTATGTAGCACAATGGAACAGCGGACAAGTGTATCCTTACAAACTCCAGCCTTTATGAAAAGACTAGCGTTCCTTTTTCTTCTGGTTATTACTCAATGCAGTTTTGCTCAACAGTTGTTTCAACTGGCACCACCGTTATTGAACTATCGATCTGTTTTTTTCCAGGACAAGACTACACTGGAAATAAAGTTTGAACAACCGGGCGCAGAAGTACGTTACACGATCAATGGCAATGAACCAACAGCAAAAGATCGGCTTTACACAAAGCCCATTGTAATTGCAGGTAAAAGAACGAGTATAAAAGCGAAGGCGATGGGAACTGATTTTCTTCCATCCGAAACAGTAAGTGTAGAGTTTATAAAGACAGGCAAAGCCATTCAGCAAATCAACTTTACTGCACCAAATCCGAAATACACTACAAACAATAAGAACATCCTGAATGATCAAATGGGCGGGAATACAAATTTCAGTTCAGGTGCATGGCTGGGGTATGATAGCGATACAGTTGAAATTGATATTGTATTAAAGAAAAAAGAAACGATCAATGCTGTGTTGCTGGATCTGTTACAAAACGAGAGCAGCTGGATCTTTTTACCTGAGCAGATTCTGTTGTATTATTATGATGAGGCGCAAAAAAGTTATCTGCCGTTGGGTAAAGAAACTTTTTTGGGCGAAGGGCCATCGCCAAAACAATGTAGTGCCCATGAAATTATTCCAAAGCGAAAGGTTAAAACAAATAAGCTGAAGCTGGTATTATCTCCATTAAAGAAAATACCTGCATGGCATCCGGGCAAAGACAATCACGCCTGGATATTCATTGATGAAATACAAGTATATTAAACATGTTACGTTTTAAAAATAGTTTACTCAACCTTTCTCTTTTACTGAATTGCCTGTTACTGTTCCTGTTATTTTTTGAAAGCAGGATATCAGTTCCGCTATGGTTACAGGTGGCGGGGCGTACGCACCCTCTGGTTTTGCATTTTCCTGTTGTATTAGTCGTCATGTATGCTTTGCTTGTGCTGTTATTTCATGTACAGAAAACAAAGGATAATCATAATCTGTATATCGCTGATCTTATTTTACACTTGGCTGCTTTCAGTTCTGCTATCACAGCATTGGCAGGCTTCTTTTTAGCTAGAGAAGAAGGCTATGATGCTGATGCTTTGCAGTGGCACAAATGGAGTGGGGTAGCAATTTCTCTTTTCATGTTGTTATGGTGTCTCTTTAAGAAAACATTGCAGGCGAAAAAGATCACAGCTTTTGCTACATCCATTGTAGCCATTGTACTGATTGTAGTTGCAGGTCACCAGGGTGCTGGCATAACACATGGACAGAATTTTGTACTTGCACCGATCACACCGGAGAAAAAACAAGTTGCAGTATCTGCAGAAGAAGCAGAACTGTATACACACCTTGTAAGACCGATCCTTGAAGCCAAATGTATTTCCTGTCATAACAGTAAAAAAGCAAAAGGTGAACTGGTAATGGAAACAGAAGATCTGTTGTTGAAGGGAGGGAAGAACGGAGTTTTATGGGACAGCACTTCTGCCGACTTAGGTCTGCTATTGCGAAGAATACATTTACCACTCGAAGAAAAAAAACATATGCCTCCTCAAGGCAAACCCCAATTAACAGAGGATGAAATCGTCATACTAAGACACTGGATAAAAAAAGGATCAGATTTTAAATTGCGTGTTGCTGATCTGTCAACAGATGATTCATTGTTTATCGTAGCAAATAATATGCTGACAGCCGCAGAAACAGCAGAATATGATTTTGATGAAGCAGATGCTTCTGTTGTTAAAGAACTCAATACGGTTAACCGTGTGGTTACTGCAGAAGCGCTTGAATCACCGGCACTGCATGTAAGTTTTTTCAACACTAAACTATTTAAAGCAGAACAGCTGGCAGAATTATCGAAAATTAAAAAGCAGATTGTTTCACTCGATCTTTCGCAAATGCCCGTGAAGGATGCGGACCTGAAGATTATTGCTGGGTTTGAAAATCTCAGGAAACTCAATCTTAGTTTTTCTGCAATCACCGGCGCCGGTCTTGCAGAATTGAAACGTTTGAAGTTTTTAAGAAGTCTTTCGATATCCGGTACACAGGTTAATGCAGAACAGTTGAAGCAGTTGCAAAGCTTTCCTCAACTGAAAACAGTTTATACCTGGAATATGCCTGTCGCTGCTGCTGATATGGAGAAAATAAAAACGCAGACAAAAAATATTCGCTTTGAAACAGGCTTTAAAGGTGACACGATGGTTCTGAAATTATCAGCACCCATTATACAGAATGAAGAATCGATCATTACTTTACCAATTCCATTAAAGCTGAAGCACTATATCAATGGAACTACAATTCGGTTTACAACAGATGGCAGCGATCCTGACAGCCTTACATCACCTGTCTTTAAACCCGGCGAAATGATCGATGGTAATGTCTTGATAAAAGCAAAGGCATATAAACCCGGATGGATCAGCAGTGATATTATGGAAGAAAATTTTTACAGAAGCACATTTAAAGCTGACAGTGTATTGTTTCTGTTGCAACCTGATCCTGCTTATAAAGGAGAAGCTAAAATGCTTTCTGATCTGATTAAAGGTGAAACAAATTTTCGTTTAGGCAGCTGGCTTGCATGGCGACAAACAAGAATGGAAGTACTGTTACTGTTTACCAAACCAACCACGATAAAAAGTGTTACACTCAGTACGTTGATTGATGTTGGAAGTTATATTATGCCGCCGTCGAGCATTGAAATTTGGGGAGGAAACGATCCAAAGAAAATGAAATTGCTTGGTACAGTAAAGCCATCGCAACCAACAATGGTTCAACCTTCATCGCTGCGGGGCTTTGAGTGTAAATTCGATCCTTCTACTGTAAAATATATAAAAATCGTTGGTAACACTGTAGGTAAACTACCGGCATGGCATCCGGGCAAAGGAGATAAGGGATGGCTATTTGTTGATGAAGTGATGGTGAATTAATTACAGCAGTTACCAGGAACAAACCAATCAATCTTACACAAATATCCTGTTGTGATAATTGTAATTTTCCCTGAACTCTTTAGGCGTACAACCTTTTTTCTTTTTAAACAGGCGGTTGAAATTGGAGATATTATTAAATCCGCAGTTGTAAGCAATTTCAGCAATGGAATGTGTTGTGTCGATTAGTTGACGGGAAGAGTGCCCCAATCTTAACTCATGCAAACTGTCGATAAATGAAATACCTGTACGTTGTTTAAAGAAACGACTGAACGATGCCGGCGTCATATTCACCAGCTTTGCCACTTCGTCTAATGTAACATTTTTGTGAAAATTCTGATTCATATGTTCGAGCACTTTCTCAATCCGCCGACTGTTGTATGTTAACTCTGCTCCACTGAAAGTTGTATCAGACAGGGTACGCATGTTACGGGATACGGAAAGATCATGTAAGATCGATAGAAGCTCAAGTACAGAGTCAAATCCATGCTTCTGACTTAATATGGTCAATCTTGGTTCTATCTGTTGAATAGTTTCCACCGAAAACATAATTCCTTTTGCAGAACGTTCAAGCATCTTGCGGATATAACTCAGCTGGTTTCGTCTCAGAAACTTTTCATCGAACAGGTCTTTATGAAACTGAATGGTGATCTCTTTAATTTCTTTGCTTTTGCATTTGTGTGTTTCCCACACATGAGGAAGATTCGATCCAACCAATACCAGTTCATATCCATCGATCTCTGCTATATGATCGCCAATAATTCGCCTGGCGCCTTTTGCATTGCGGATAAAATTCAATTCCAGCTCTTCGTGACAGTGTAACGGAAAATCAAACTCACTCTTTGTACGGGTAAAAAAAGTAAAGCAATCACTACTGGTAAGTGGCGTTATTTCCCGCATAATATCCTTGTGCATCAGCTATCGTTTGCAGTAAAGTTAGCAATAGCAAGGTAAAAAAGTACAATTCTGATCGCATGATACTGTAACAACAATTGCAAAAAAATACGCTTACATCAACGCTTTCAATGAATTCTAAAATAATCAAGAGTTATAAAATACAATTCTTTGGTAAAATAGTATTAGTTTTTTAGTAATTCTTACGGTTACATTTGAGTAAATATTCTTGCTATATGAGAAAGTGTCAATCTTCCCAAAAGATCACAATGGCTATTGTGTTTCTTTTATTCTCTATTGTCAATTTTGCACAAACCAAAACTGTTACCGGCGTTGTTTCAGACAAAACAGGTGCTCCCGTTGGAAGTGCTACAGTGAGTGTAAAGGGACAAAGGACTGCAACTGTAACAGATGCCAATGGTACATTTACAATAACAGTTCCATCTCCTAACTCAGTTTTAGTTGTATCCTTTGTTGGCGCAAAATCTGTAGAAGTTTCCACAGCGGGCAAATCAAATGTTCTTGTAACAATTGATGTTACGGAAACAAAGTTGAGTGAGGTTGTTATTGTTGGTTACGGTAAATCAAGACGTTCGAATCTTACCAGTGCCCAAACCACAGTATCTGCAAAAGATATTGCCAGAACAGTGAACACAACAATTGAGCAGGCTATACAGGGAAGGGCTGCCGGTGTGTATGTTACACAAAACTCCGGACAGCCGGGCGGTGGTATTTCTGTTAATATCCGTGGTGTAAGTTCATTGGGCCGTACACAACCTTTATATGTAGTTGATGGAGTTCAAATACAGGCAAATGAAGATGTTTCATATGGCTCATCCAGTTCTTCCAATCCGTTAGCCGGCATCAATCCAAATGATATTGAAGATATACAGATTTTGCAGGGTCCATCTGCCACCGCTATTTACGGTTCACGTGCCAGCAATGGTGTAATCCTGGTTACAACAAAACGTGGTAAGGCGGGAGATTTTAAAATCAACTATACTTACCAATACAATCTTCAAACTCCGCCTGACGAACTGGATGTAATGAATTTGAGCCAGTATGCACAAATGGTAAAAGAATACCATGCTATTGCAGGCGGAACTACTCCTGAAGAGTTTTTAGATCCATCACTCTTAGGCGAAGGCACAAACTGGCAGCGGGAATTATTTAATAATGCGGCCATGAGTAAACATCAATTAAGTTTAAGTGGCGGCAATAACAATACTACTTATTATCTGTCGGGTGAATACCTGAAACAGGATGGCGTTGCGTTAGGTTCTGGTTTTAACCGCTATGGTTTCAGGCTGAACATGGATAATAAACCGAGAGACTGGATAACCATTGGTACAAACCTGAGTTTTAATCAAACGAATGAAAATCTCACAGCAACAAATTATGGCGATGCACAAAGTCCGCTTATTTCAAATGCACTGCGTTTAACTCCACAGATACCTGTTAAAAACCTGAATGGTTCATGGGGCGGAAGCGATCCGGTGAATGGCGCCAATCAATTTGCACCTATAAATCCTGTAGCACTTGCAAGCCTCATTACCAATAACAATATGAAACGGCAATTCCTGGGAGGCTTAAACCTTGGCATCACGTTAATGAAGGGGTTGGTGTTCAGAACTTCAATTAATGCAAGTGCAGGAAACGGACTTTCTACTTACTATACTCCAACTTACAGTATTGATCAATGGCGTACGAACTTACTTGCATCATTGCAATCGGGAACATATTCAAGCTGGTATTGGAACTGGAACCAAATGCTTGAATATACAAAGCAGATTAATAAACACAGTTTTACTGTAATGGTAAGTCATGAAGCGCAGGAGTCACAATGGAAAGCATTATCAGCAGGAAGAACCGGTTTCCTTACCAATGATATTTTTGATGTAAATGCAGGAAATCCTACTTCAGCCACCAATGAAGGAGGCACGTATCCATGGTCAATGGAATCTTACCTTGGAAGAATTAATTATAATTATGGAAACCGTTATCTGTTAACCGGTACTTTCAGAAGAGATGGCTCTCCATATTTTGGTGCTGATAACAGGTGGGGTAATTTCCCTTCCGTATCTGCAGCATGGAGAGTTTCGCAGGAAGACTTTTTCAAAGTTCCGTTCATCAGTGAATTGAAATTAAGATACGAGACCGGTCTCACAGGAAATCAAGGTACAGGTTCAGGTATTTATGCTCCATTAAATACAGGAGCTACGCCGTGGGGAACAGGTTTGCTGCCTGCATCATTTACCAATCCCAAATTGCAATGGGAACAAACAATGACGCACAATGTTGGTCTTAACCTTGGATTACTCAATAACAGGATTGCAATTGAAGGAGACTACTACGTAAAGAATACAGACAACCTGATTCTGCAGGCAAGCTTACCCTGGTACATGGGCACAAACGGCAGTCCCGGTTCTGTAGGTGCACCATTAGTAAATGCCGGTGCCTTACGAACAACAGGTTGGAATTTTTCTATTGTAAGTACGAACATCCAGAATAAAAATTTCAGATGGGAAACAAACCTCAACCTGTCTCAGTTCAGATCAACGATTGAATCATTAAACTCAGATAATGCGTTTATCGACAGAACATCGTGGTGGATGAACAACTGGACTCAACGTGCAGCGATTGGTCAGCAGCCCTGGCTATTCAGAGGATATATTGAAGAAGGAATATTTTCATCAATCGAAGAAATTAATAACAGTGCGGTACCTGTTGATAACAGTGGAAACAGAAGACCTACAGATCCGCAAAACGGCATCTGGGTTGGCGATGTAAAATACAAAGACATAAATGGTGATGGAAAGATCGATGTAAACGATATGACGAATATCGGAAACCCGTGGCCTAAACTCACAGCAGGATTAACCAACTCGTTTTCATACAAAGGGTTTGATCTGAGTGTTCTTATCATTGGTACATACGGTAACGATATCTACAATTACATTGCTTCAGAAGCAAGTAATCCGAATAACATCAATCTTAGTAGAAATTTATTGACAGCGTCAATGGGTTATGCAAAGATCAGCACAGATGTGAACGGGAAGCCATTTTTGACCAACGCAGGAACAACTATTCCACGCATGTCAAACAATCCTGTTTCGAATGAAAATAACTATGGAAAAATTACCACAAGATTTGTGGAAGATGGTTCTTACCTGCGGTTAAAGAATGTTACACTTTCTTACAATGTGCCTTTCAAATATTTAAATTATACCAAAGTAATCAAAGGATTAAGAGCAACAATTGGCGCTCAGAATCTTATTACACTTACCAAATACAAAGGATATGATCCTGAAGTAGGTTCCTATGTTGGAACAGGATCCAGCGCATCGAACCAGGCTATCGGAATTGACTTTGGGCGCTATCCGTTAACCCGCATGTATACTGCGACAATCAGTGTTGACTTCTAAACTTATTCATATGAAAAAAATTAATAGCATAAAATATTTAGCAGGCTTATTGGTTGCCGTTGCGGCATTTTCAGGATGTAAAAAAACGTTTCTGGAAAAACCGCCATTAAGCTCAATTACAGATGCCAACTTTTATAAAACAGATGAGCAGGTATTAGCAGGTACAGCTTTGCTTTACAGTACAGTGTGGTTTGATTACAATGATAAAGCAATGTACAACCTTGGTGATTTCAGAGGTGGTACTGCATTTTCTGCATGGAACGACAGGGGAAATGTATTGTTTAATACCACTGGTGATAATGGGGAGAACGGTGCATCATGGCGTGCATTCTTTAATGTTGTGGGTCAATCAAATCTTTTCCTTTACAATATCAATCGTTACGGTGGACCGAATGTTTCAGCACAAGTACGAAAAACAGCCATTGCCGAAGCAAGATTTATGCGTGCATTAGCTTACCGTTTCCTGGTGATGAACTGGGGCCCTGTTCCGGTTATTGAAAACAACTTCGATAAATTGTTTGATACATCCATCAGCAGAAATACGGTAACAAGTGTATGGCGTTTTATTACAAGGGAAATGCGTGCAGCTGCTGAAGATTTACCAGTAACAGCAACACAGGAAGGAAGACTTACAAAATGGTCGGCAGAAGGAATGCTTGCCCGTTTCTATCTTACAAGAGCTGGCGTTGAAGCAACAGGTGGTGTCAGAAAGCAACAGTTTTTAGATAGTGCAAAATACTATGCTGCAAGAGTAATTAATAACAGCGGAAAGAAATTGCTTTCTAATTATTATGATCTGTTCAAACATCCTTATGATAATAATTCTGAAGGATTATTTGAATTGCAATGGGTTTTTGCAGGCGCAAATGTTTGGGGTATTTCGAATAGTATGCCTGAGTATCTTGCTTATAGTCCTGATATTGCATTTGGCGGATGGGGCGGAGATAAAGGAGCAACATGGTGGCTCATAAAACAATACGACGGAATTACAGAGCAAACTGATGGTACATTAAGAGGGCGCACACTCGATAACCGTTTGTACTCAACATTCATGCTGCCGGGAGCTTATTATCCTGAGATTACAAAAGTTTCCGACAAGACAAAACTTATCTATCCATTTACAGGTACAGATCAAAATTTTCTTGCAGTAAAAAAATATATAATTGGTTCTCCGGTTGATTTAGCAGGCATTGCTGCTCAACAACGTTATCCGAATAACACGTATATGATGCGGCTGGCTGAAATGTATTTGATCTATGCAGAAGCTACCATTGGTAATAATCCATCAACCAGTGATGCAACTGCAATTGAATACTTTAATAAAGTGCATACAAGAGCCGGCTTGCCTGCTTATGTGGTTGGAGGTGTAAATGGAAGTGGCCCACTTACACTTGATGCAATTTTCTCTGAACGTTTTAAAGAGTTTGCAATGGAAGGAATGGCCTGGTACGATCTTGTAAGCCTGCATTATTATAATCCTGCAAAAGCATTCTCTATCCTGAATTCGCAAGACAGAGGTTTGTTCTTTACAAGACCGGATCAAATGCCGAATCCAACACAATGGACATTTACAAAAACATCCTGGTTTACAGAACGAATGATTTCTGCCAATGAAGGTAATTTTCTGTTACCTATTCCAAATTCAGAAATCAGCAATGCGCCAAATCTTCAGAAACCGCCAGTTGATTATCCATAATTGATGCCACGCAGATTGTTAAATCAAAAAGACATTAAAATGAAACCAGTAAACAAGAACATACTTTTTTTTCTGATGACTGTTGCTTTAGTGAGTGTGCTTTATTCCTGCACGAAAGAAACAAACGGTGAACCTAAAATAAAGTATGTAAGAATAACAAGCCCTGAATCATCCGATTCATTATTAGTTGGTGCCGGCCAGGGAAGCCTGATCGCTATAGTTGGCGAAAACTTAGGTGGCGCAGTTGAGATCTGGTTTAACGACCAGCAAGCAATGCTCACGCCAACATACATTACCAATACAACCATATTGGTATCGGTCCCCAATCCAATTCCGAAACAGATCACGAATAAGCTGAAAATTATATTCAGCAATGGCTTTATTCTGAATCATGATTTTGAAGTACAGATCAGTAAGCCATATATAAGCGGAATGGTTTGCGAGTTTGTGAACACCGGAAGTGTAGCAACAATTAAAGGCGACTTTTTTTACGAACCGTTAACTGTAACATTTGCAGGCGGCGTTAATGGAAACATTGTTTCTGTAACAGACCAGCTGATACAGGTGGAGGTTCCGGCAGGAGCACAAGCAGGACAAATAATTGTTAAGACCAATTTTGGTGAAACAAAATCAGATTTCTGGTTTAGAGACAGCCGGAACCACTTTATAAACAGTGATCCGTATGAAGGTTGGTGGAATGCAGGATATGTAGTGAGCAATCCCAGCCCAAATGATCCTCCATCTATCAGTGGAAATTATATACGGTTTACAAAACAAATCGGTTCGTGGAGCTGGAATGAATTAGCGGGTGGCCCTGCATCCTCAATGCCAACACACAGTAAAAATATTCCTGATGCTGCAATCTTAAAGCCTGAAGATTATTACCTGAAGTTTGAGGTAAATACGATCAAACCTTATAACGGAAATGTATTGAAAATTAATGTTGCACTGAGTGCTGAAGATAACAATGGTTACAAATGGATACCTCCGTACGATACAAAAGGACAATGGCAAACAGTGGTAATTCCATTAACAGAAGTGTTTGCAGAGTATACACCAAAACCTGTAGTTAATCCTGCCGGTTACTGGTGCCGCCTACTTATGGGGCACGCAGAAGGCAGCCTCGATGCAGATATTGCTTTTGATAACTTCAGGGTAGTACCAAAAGTTATTAAATAAACATCTCGTTAATCATACAATTCAAAACAATGAATAAACTATTTACTGTACGGATCCTTTCCTTTATTTGCATTGCTATAGTCATAGGAACGGCAACGTCATCATGTAAAAAAAATGATGTGAAATCCGGCAAGGTGGAATTGTTGAGTTTTGGCCCGACAGGTGCAAGGCATGGAGATACATTAGTTTTTATCGGTAAAAATCTAAGTAAAGTAACATCCATTCAGTTTACAGGAACCGCTGCAATGATTGAGCAGAAAAATTTTGTAATGCACTCTGAAGAACTCATCAAACTGATTGTTCCCACATCTGCAGAAAAAGGATTTGTAACATTGAAAACAGCCGATGGTGATATTGTTTCAAAAACAATTTTTAACCTGAATGTGTTAACCAGCGTAACTTCTATTACCGCCCAGGCTCGTCCCGGAGAAAATATTACCATTACGGGTAACTATCTTAACTGGGTAACAAGGATCACATTTGCAAGAGACAAACTGGCAACAACCTTTGTAAGTAAATCAATCAATCAAATTGTGGTTACAGTACCTGCTGATGCAGAAACAGGGCCATTGATTCTTTCTTACGGAGGAACTGATTCAGCTGATGTGCAAACAGCAGATACATTGAAAGTTACTTTGCCGGTTACAACAGCTCTATCTCCCAATCCAATTAAACATCAAACAAATCTTACCATAACAGGTACAAACCTCGACCTTGCTAAGAAAATAATATTTGCCGGAGTTGCAACTCCTGTTACAACTTTTGAAAGTCAGTCAGCTACCCAGATTGTTGTGAAAGTTCCTGCGGGAGCACAAACCGGTAAAGTAACATTAGTTGCTGCTTCAGGCGTTACTTCCGTTTCAACAATGGATTTACAGGTTGTATTGCCTGCAATTACAAACATTGGCCCCAATCCAATACTTCCTTTAGACAACCTCACAATTACAGGAACAAATCTTGATTTGGTAACTGGTGTTTCGTTTACAGGTATTGTTAATCCGGTTACAACTTTTGTAAGCCAATCGGCTACGCAACTTGTAGTAAAAGTTCCTGATGGTACATTGAAAGGTAAAATAACATTGTCTGTTTTAAATTCTTCATTAACTGTTATATCAAGCCAGGTATTGGATTTAATTGGCGGTCTTCCTCCTCTTGCTAATTTTCCATATCCAATTTATACTGATGCATTGCAAAATGCTTATCAGAACTGGTCGTGGGCAGCGAATGATTTCAACAGTACAGCAATTGTTCGTCAGGGTACTACATCAATTAAAGCTACTTACGGTGCCGGTGGTTATGAAGGAATTACTTTTCATGCAGGAGCTCCAACTGCAACCTCAGGATATACAAAACTTGAATTCTCTGTATTCGGCGAAGCAGGTACAGGAGGTAAAACATTGAATGTTGTTATAAACGGAAATTGGGGCGCTCCTGCAACGGTAACGGTGTTAGCAGGAGAGTGGTCTACTTTTAGTTTAGATCTTTCTGCAATAGGTGCTTCAACTACATTGAGTGAAGTTGTTCTTCAGTCTGCAGGATGGAGTGGAGTAATTCATATTGACCATGTTGGATTAAGGTAACAACAGTAACAATAAAATGATGCGTAAAATGAACATCCACTTTCTTTTGCTGAAATAAAGAAAGTGGATGTTTATAAGGATCAAAAAGCTGCAGCACATGAGCAATAATCCGTCTCTTTACAAAAACTTAAGTGTATTGTAATGAAATACTACAATCAGCGAAATATTGTATTTTTTTCAGTTTTCTTACTTGTTAACTGCCAGGTAAAAGCGCAGCAGGAATTACCTGCAGATAAAAATGCAACGAAAGAAACAGTAAACCTCTATAACAACTTACAGAAATTGGCTTCTAAAGGTTTTATGTTCGGTCATCAGGATGATTTGGCTTATGGTGTAAACTGGAAATATGAACAGGGACGAAGCGATGTAAAAGAGGCTGCAGGTGATTTCCCGGCCGTGTACGGTTGGGAACTTGGCGGACTTGAATTAGATCATCCAAAAAATCTTGATGCTGTTCCATTTGAAACAATGCAGCAGTTTATTCAACAAGGGTACGATCGTGGCGGTATTATTACCATCAGCTGGCACGCCTACAGTCCGCTTGGAAATAAAAAGAGCGCCTGGGACACCACGCATGGAACTGTTGCAACGATTTTACCTGGTGCAGTCAATCATGAATTATACAAATCATGGCTTGATAAAGTAGCCATCTTCCTTCATTCATTGAGAGGAAAGAAAGGTGAAGCTATTCCTGTTTTGTTTCGTCCTTTTCATGAATTGACAGGAAGTTGGTTTTGGTGGGGACAACGGCAATGCACAGCAGAAGAGTTTAAAGCACTATGGAAATTTACATTTCAGTATATGCGCAATGAAAAAAAACTGAACAACCTGCTGTGGGTGTATAATACTTCAGGTGATTTTAAAACAGCTGAAGAATTTATGGAACGTTATCCGGGTGATGATATGGTTGATATGCTCAGCTTCGATACATACCAGTATGGCGATAACTCGCAATCAAATTCATTCGCAGAAAAAACAAACCATCTGTTATCGATTGTGCAATCAATAGCAGATAAGAAACATAAATTGACTGCCTTAGCTGAAACAGGTTATGAAGCGATTCCGCAAACAAACTGGTGGACAGACGTTTTGCTCAAGGCAGTCGGCGACAATAAAATTTCGTATGTGTTGGTTTGGCGTAATCATGGATACAATGAAGGCATGAAGAAGATGCATTATTATGCGCCGTATAAAGGGCAAACATCAGCAGCTGATTTTCAGAAATTTTATCAACATGAAAAAACGCTTTTTGAAAAAGATGCAGCAAGAGAAAAACTTTACCAATGATTTTTTAGCAATCATAGTCAATTATTGGCGGACTGATTCTTCAGTCTGCACTTTGTTCAACGCATGAAGTAACAGATATTCGTTAAATGAAATTAAGTTTTATTGATACCAGCATAATTGTCCTGTACCTCGTAACAATGGTTATGCTGGGATGGTTTCTTCGCAAGAAAGCAAGACTGAACAAAGAGAGTTATCTCATGGGAGGGAAAAAACTTCCATGGTACATGCTGGGCATGAGTGATGCATCAGATATGTTCGACATCAGTGGTACCATGTGGATGGTGAGTTTATGTTTTGTTTATGGTATTAAAAGTATCTGGATACCCTGGCTTTGGCCCGTGTTCAACCAGGTGTTTAACATGATGTATCTCTCAAAATGGTTACGCCGTTCAAACGCAACAACAGGTGCAGAGTGGCTGGCAACACGTTTTGGTCTTTCAGGTAAAGGTGTAAAGGGATCCCACAGTATTGTGGTGGCCTTTGCACTGATCGGTTGTCTTGGGTTTCTTGCTTATGGTTTTATTGGTCTTGGAAAGTTCATTGAAATATTTGTTCCATGGGAAATAGTGAAAGATTATGTTCCCTTTGATGTTGCTCCACAATATGTAGCACATGTGTATGGAATTGTGTTTACGTTGTTTGCTATGTTTTATTCAATTCTTGGTGGCATGCATAGCATTGTGTTAGGTGATCTCATCAAATATGCAATCATGACCATTGGCTGTATTGCCATTGCTGTTATTGCAATGATGCATCTCAACGGAAATACGTTAAAACTTCCGGCAGGGTGGGATGATCCTTTCTTTGGCTGGCATCTTGGTCTTGACTGGACAGGAATTGTGAACGATGCCAATAAGAAAATTGCAGATGATGGCTATGGTTTATTTGGCTTGTTCTTTATGATGATGTTGTTCAAAGGAGTATTTGCAGCAGCAGCTGGCCCGGCGCCTAACTATGACATGCAGAAAATACTTTCAACGAAATCACCCAAGGAAGCATCAAAGATGACAGGCTTTGTTTCCATTGTGTTGTTGCCTGTTCGTTATTCAATGGTTATTGGTCTTACTGTACTTGGTTTGTTGTACTACGATCAGTTACAATTAAGCGATGGTAATGGTGGCACCGATTTCGAACGGATATTACCAGCAGCTATTAATAATTTTTTACCCATAGGAATCTTAGGTTTAGTTCTAACCGGCTTACTGGGTGCATTTATGGGAACATTTTCGGGTACGCTTAATGCAGCACAGGCATATCTTATCAACGATGTGTATCTGAAATATGTTAACCCAACTGCATCAACCAAGAAGATAATCAGCATGAATTATCTCGCAGGTATTGTGGTGGTGACTGTTGGCGTGATACTTGGCTTTTTTGCAAAAGATGTGAACAGTATTCTTCAGTGGATAGTATCGGGTTTATATGGTGGCTACATTGCTGCCAATGTATTGAAATGGTATTGGTGGCGCTTTAATGCCAACGGATTTTATATTGGTATGCTAACCGGTGTTGCAGGTGCAATGGTTTTCTCAAGATTATTTACCGGCATCGAATTTTTATACTATTTCCCTGTACTGTTTTTATTGTCTGTTGCAGGAAGTTTCATCGGAACATTCACTGCACCGGCAACAAATACTGAAACACTCAAAGCATTTTATCGCAGTGTTCGCCCTTGGGGTTTCTGGAAACCAATACAGGAAATTGTACAAAAAGAAGATCCATCCTTTGAACCCAACCGCAGGTTTAAGTTAGATATGTTCAACGTTGTATTAGGCATCATAGGTCAGTTATGTATGACTGTTTTGCCTATGTATGTTGTGCTCTCCATGCACTTACCTCTTATCATCACTATTGTAATAATGATTCTGATCATTCTTATCCTGAAAAAAACATGGTGGAATAAACTGGAAGATTGACCTTTTAACTACGAATTATGTCTGAACGATTTTACAACCGTCTGTCAAAGCTTGAAGAAGAGCTTGAGCAATTGCTGAACAGACAAAATGAACGGGAGGAAACAGGAAACGGTATTATTGACCGTTATAAATTTCCTGTATTAACGAACAAGCATACGCCCTTGTTCTGGCGCTATGATCTGAATGAGGAAACAAATCCGCATCTTATGCAACGCTTCGGCATTAATGCAGTATTGAATGCAGGTGCAATTAAATGGAATAATAAATATCTATTAGTTGCAAGAGTAGAAGCTGCTGATCGTAAATCATTTTTTGCCGTTGCTGAAAGTCCGAATGGCGTTGATCAATTTCGTTTTTGGGATTACCCTGTTGTAATGCCTGAAACGGAAGTGCCTGACACCAACATATATGATATGCGTTTGATCCAGCATGAAGATGGATGGATCTACGCATTGTTCTGCACTGAACGTAGAGATCCTGCTGCATCTGAAGCCGATCAATCAGCGGCTGTTGCTCAATGTGGTATTGCAAGAACAAAAGACATGTTGCAATGGGAACGATTGAATGATCTTGTAACTAAATCTGCACAACAACGCAACGTGGTATTGCATCCTGAATTTGTAGATGGTTGTTATGCATTTTATACAAGGCCACAGGATAGTTTTATTGAAGCAGGAAAGGGTGGTGGAATTGGCTTTGGTTTAAGTAAAAGTATTGAAAAGGCAGTGGTAGAAAAAGAAACGGTGATCGACAGAAAAATATATCACACTGTTTACGAATTGAAAAATGGATTAGGCCCTGCACCTATCAAAACAAAACATGGCTGGTTGCACCTGGCGCATGGTGTGCGTAATACGGCTGCGGGTCTTCGTTATGTATTGTATATGTTCATGACCGACCTGAATGATCTTAAGAAAGTAACATATAAACCAGCCGGTTATTTTATGGCACCTGAAGGCGATGAACGTATCGGAGATGTATCGAATGTATTATTCTGTAACGGATGGATAGCCGATGATGACGGCAAAGTATTTATTTATTATGCATCATCTGATACACGCATGCACGTAGCCACAACAACGGTTGAGCGTTTACTCGATTACGTAATGAATACTCCGGAGGATGGTTATCGTTCGGCAGAAACAGTAAAAACATTGGTTGATCTGATCGATAAGAATCAGGCGGAAGTATTGGTTCGAAACGGTTATGCAAAAAAAGGTTTGTGATGGAATTGATAAATGTAACAGAAGTTACGACTCCGTTTGCACTTCGGCAATACAAAACTGAATTGCAGGAAGAACTTGTGCGTGTTCTTGATTACTGGATAAACTATACTGTTGATCGGGAAGATGGAGGTTTTTATGGTAGCGTAAATAACAATAACGAACCCGACAAAGATGCAGCAAAAGGCATTGTGATGATGAGCCGTATTTGCTGGAGTTTTTCGGCAGCGTATCGGTTCAATAAACAACCTCAGTATTCTACAATGGCCGAACGGGCATTCAATTATATTTTTGATCATTTTATCGACAGAGAGTTTGGTGGAGTTTATTGGTCGGTTGATGCAAAAGGAAATATACTCGATGGTAAAAAACAGATCTATGGACTTGCCTTCTGTATCTACGGTCTTACGGAATTCTATAAAATATCCGGTAATTCAACTGCATTGAACACAGCTATTGATCTTTATAACTACATCGAAGAAAAAAGTTTCGATGAAGTAAACAATGGCTACACGGAGGCTTTTGCCAGAGACTGGCAGCAAACAGCTGATCTGCGCTTAAGTGCAAAAGACAACAATGAAAGCAAGACAGCCAATACGCATTTGCACATTGTAGAGGCTTACAGTAATCTCTATACCGTATGGCCAAACGAAAAGCTGAGAAATCGAATAGCAAACCTGCTTGAATTATTTCAACAGCATTTCATCAGTAAAGATCATCACCATCTTCATTTGTTTTTTGGTGATGTATGGAACCTTCGGTCAACATTACAATCTTATGGTCATGATATTGAAGCAGCCTGGTTGTTGCAACAATGTGCTGAGGTTATCAAGCATCCTACACTTATCCAACAATTCAAAGAGCTGGCTGTTCCGGTTACAAATGCTGCATCAGAAGGGTTGGATAAAGATGGCGGACTCTGGTATGAGTATGAACCTGCAAACAATCACCTGATAAAAGAAAAACATTCGTGGCCTCAGGCCGAAGCCATAATCGGCTTTTTCAATGCATACCAAATTACAGGTGCGCAACATTATCTCAGGCAATCAATAAGCAGCTGGGGCTTTATTAAAAAACATATCAAAGACGAAACGAAAGGTGAGTGGTTCTGGGGTGTGAACAACGATTACTCAACGATGCAAAAAGAAAAAGCAGGTTTCTGGAAATGTCCTTATCACAACAGCCGGGCTTTGCTGGAAGTTATGCATCGCATCAATAATTTAATCTGATCAATGGCTATAAGACAATATATATCAGTAGCCTTACTGGGGTTTGTAATCAGCAGCAGCAGCATCTTTTCTTCTTGCAGGAAAAATCCTGCTGCTCCAACTACTCCTCCAGGTGGACCTGCAAATCCTGTTGATACTACAACTGTGAACCCCCAGGTTGATCCTGCGCTGGCACCAACCATTGGTTTTTTTATTGACGATTGGGAAGTTAAAAATTTTGCGATCCCTTCTGCAACCACGGGTGGATCTGTTCCCGTTACATCCAGTATAACGGTAACGGTCGACCGCAGTGCAGTCATTACCAAAATTCCACGTTCGTTCGCCGGTAACAATTCCAATATCTGGATGACACAAATGGTAACAGAAGCTCCCTTGCTCGATCATCTCACTACATTGCATCCGCATCTGATCCGTTTTCCCGGTGGAAGTATCAGCGATATCTTTTTCTGGAATACACAACCCAATACAGCACCTACTGACGCACCTGCACAATTGGTAAAAGCAGATGGCAGCACGGCCAATGCCGGTTATTGGTTTGGAAAGAATTCTGAAAGCTGGACACTTTCTGTTGATAATTATTACAACATGTTGCAACAAACAAATAACAAAGGCATGATCACGGTAAACTATGGTTATGCACGTTATGGTACGGGAACAAATCCTGTTGCATCGGCAGCACATCTTGCTGCCGATTGGGTTCGCTACGATAATGGCCGCACACGTTATTGGGAAATCGGTAATGAAAATTTTGGCGATTGGGAAGCAGGGTATCGCATCAACACTGCAAATAACAAAGATGGACAACCCGAATACTTAAGTGGGTTATTATATGGACAGCACTTCAAAGTTTTTGCAGATAGTATGCGCAAAGCGGCACAGGAAATTGGTAAAACAATATACATAGGAGCGGTAATGTCTGAATCGGCACCACTTTCGTGGTGGACAACCACAGCTAAAAACTGGAATAACGGATTATTCAGCGGTGCAGGTAACTCGCCCGATTTTTATATTGTTCATAATTACTATACCAACTATCAAACCAATGCTAATGCAGCTGAAATATTGAATACGCCTGTACCTGTAACACAAACCATGATGGATTATGTAAAACAATCAATCGCCACGGCAGGGCTTACCCAAAAACCTGTTGTATTAAATGAGTGGAATATTTTTTCTACAGGATCAAAACAACAAGTATCACATGTTAATGGTTTGCATGCTGTAATGGTGTTAGGCGAATCGCTTAAAAATAAATTTGGGATGACAGCACGATGGAATCTGGCGAATGCATGGGACAATGGCAATGATCATGGCATGTTCAGCCAGGGCGATGAACCCGATGCGATACCGAAGTGGACTCCACGACCAGCTTTCTACCATATGTATTTTTTTCAAAAATATCTTGGTGACAGGTTGGTAGCTTCATATTCTACTTCGGCAGATATTGTTAGTTATGCTTCTTCTTTTACATCGGGCGAAACGGGTATTACTTTGGTAAATAAAAGTACAGAATCAAAATCTGTAGAGTTGATTTTTAAAAATTTCCGTAAAGGGAGTAAGTTCTACTGGTATGCTTTAACAGGAGGAACAGATAATGGAGAGTTTTCACGTAAGACATTTGTGAATGGTAGTGGTCCTGCAGGAGCGGCAGGTGGGCCACCGAATTACAAAACCATCAGCCCATATGCAGCTTCGGCAACAGGAACGGTGAGAGTATCGGTACCGGCAAGAGCAGTTGTATGTTTGGCAGTTGAGAAAAGGAATTAATACGGAAAGAATATGTACGCATAAAGTATCAACTAAAATGAAGAAGGTCAGTATTATTCTTTTTTTTGTCAGCTGGTTTTTTCACGCATCAGCTCAAGATGGAGAGATGGAAACATACCTGCCTGATCATCCGTTTATTCAATACACGGGGCGTATTGATTTCAGTAATCCGCAGTTACCACGTTTCTGGCAACCGGGTGTATACATCAGTTTTCGATTTCAAGGTGATGAATGTGAGCTGTTGTTGAACGATGAAATGCTTTGGGGTAATAATCATAATTATATCGAACTGATAGTTGACGGCAAGGCTTTTCGTTTGCAAACGAAGACAAAGACCGACACGTTATCTGTTACAACCTATTTATCAGCAGCGACAGAGCATACTGTTATTGTTTGCAAGAATACTGAGGCCAATATCGGTTATATGGAACTGGCAGGTATCCGTTGCCGGGAATTGCTTCAGCCACTAGCAAAACCCCAACGTAAAATTGAATGCATTGGTAATTCTATCACCTGTGGTACAGGCAGCGATGCAAGTTCAATCCCTTGCGGAAAAGGTAAGTGGCAGGATCAGCACAATGCATGGTACAGTTATGGTGCAGTAACGGCACGAAAACTCAATGCACAATTTCATCTTTCATCTGTTTCCGGAATTGGCTTAATGCGTAGTTGCTGCGATATGAATATTACAATGCCGAAGGTGTTCGATAAAGTAAGCATGCGTAATGATAGCATTCAATGGAATTTTGCCAACTATCAACCGGATGTTGTTACAGTTTGTCTTGGACAGAATGATGGCATACAGGATCAAACGATATTCTGTCGCAACTATGTAACATTTATGCAACAACTACGAACACTTTATCCCAACGCTATATTTATATTGCTTTCAAGCCCCATGGCAAGCGAAACATTAAAGAACTTCATGCGGAAAAGTATCGCCGATGTAATCAAAGAACTAAAAGCCAGAGGTGAAAGAAAAGTCCATGCCTATATTTTCAGTAAGCAATACAAAAGTGGATGTGATAATCATCCTTCGTTGGAAGAGCATACGCAGATTGCTTCTGAGTTATCGGCATTCATAGGCAAAACAATGAACTGGTGAATTGTTTTTTTTTTAAGAGGATACAATTCAAGATCATGTAACTTGTACATAATATATTTCTATGCGGCTACAACTTTTTTGCTTTTTCTTCATCGTTACGAACATCACGCAATCACAATCAGTTTCCCAACACGGAAAATTGCATGTGCAGGGCACACAGCTTGTTGATGCAAAAGGAACACCTGTTATTCTACACGGAATGAGTTTTGGCTGGCACAATCTCTGGCCGAGGTTTTACAACAAAGGAGCCGTGCATGAGTTGGTCACCAAATGGAATTCTACGGTTGTGCGTGCATCGATGGGTATTGAATTGAACGAAAGCGGTTATCTGAAAAGTCCTCAACAATCCGTTAAGCTGATGAAAAAGGTAATTGATGCATGTATTAAAGAAGGTGTGTACGTTATCATTGATTGGCACGATCATAATATTCACACAAAAGAAGCAGTCGCTTTTTTTTCGATTATGGCGAAAGAATATGGTCATCACCCACATATCATCTATGAAATATTCAATGAACCTGATTACGAAACATGGCCGGAAGTAAAAGCGTATTCAGTAGAAGTGATTAAAGCGATCCGTGCAAATGATCCTGACAATATTATTTTAGTTGGTTCTCCGAAATGGGACCAGGATATTCATTTGCCCGCAGCAGATCCAATTCAGGGATTTGACAACCTTATGTACACGATGCATTTTTATGCAGGAACACACAAGAAATGGTTGCGAGACCGTACAGATGATGCAATTAAAAAAGGACTACCGGTTTTTATTTCAGAATGTGCAGGAATGGAAGCAACAGGCGACGGGCCACTTGATGTTGCAGAGTGGAAAGCCTTTGTTGATTGGATGGATACACGTGGGTTGAGTTGGGTTGCCTGGTCGGTTTCAGATAAAAAAGAAACCTGCTCTATCCTTAACCCATCGGCTGCATCAGAAGGGAAATGGACAGATGTTGATGTAAAAGAGTGGGGGACATTAACCCGTAGTTATTTGAACATGTATAAATCAATCAAAAAGTAAAACAATAGAAATTGGATACTAAGTGCTAACCAGCGAAAACGGTTTCGTAAATTGGGCTGAGTAAAATGTTCTCTTTATTAAATGAAAACTAACAAGGCTGTTATTTTAGTTTTCATAAAATAAATACATTTAGCAAATGAACCGATTTGCTATTGTCTTTGCAAGCAGTTTTTTTTGCTTTCAACTATTCGCTGCTGATCTACCTGTAAAATATATCGGCATTGAACAAGGGCTTTCTAACAATTTTGTAACGAGTATCTACCAGGATTATAATGGATTTATGTGGTTTGGCACTTATGATGGACTGAACCGTTACGATGGTTACGGATTTAAAATATTCAGAAATAAAATCGGTGACAAGAATTCGCTTAGCAACAATAACATCTACACAATTGAAGGAGATAGTAAACATAACCTTTGGGTAGGTGGTCAGAAAGGAGCTTGTGTTTACAACCCGGTTCAATCAAATTTTTCAACGCTTTGGTATTATCCCGGAAAGAATAAAGCTGCTCAACTTCTTACTGATGAAGTGCAGAGCATTAAGGCCATTGATAATGGCAGCATACTTGTGGGAACACAGCATAATGGTTTGTTATTGTATTTAAATCAACAGGATACAGGTAGAAAGATTGCATTAGAGCACATCACGGGTACAACCAATTACATGGTTCGGGCAATACAGTACGATCTTAAACAACAGCGATCATGGGTCTTTGTACAACACCATGGTCTTTTTATGTATGATCATAAAAAAACTGTTCTTGTAAAAATTAGTGATAGCATAAAACAAGGGAATACGTTAAAAGCTTCGGCTAACGGAGATGTTTGGTTAGGCACTGATAATGGCGTTTTCAAATTTTCGCTTGCAACAAAATCTTACGAGGGGAATTTCTTACCTGTGCAGCAAAAGATCGTTAATCTCACTATCGATAATAAAGCTGTATTATGGATTGCATCAGATGGAGGCGGAGTATGGTTGCTTCCTTCGCTTGCCACAACAGCTTATCCATTTCTTTCAAAGCAAGGAAAAGCAATGATCAACAGCAATGCCGTATATTCTATTTATGAAGATACAAACGGCAGAAAATGGATCGGCACACTTCGTGGAGGCGTAAATATGGTTGAATCAAGAACGAGCCCATTCAAGCATATTGTTCATCAATCGGATGGTACACCCAGCACAATTAAAAACTTCATCCTCACATTTTGTGAGGATAAACAACGCAACCTGTGGATTGGCACAGATGGTGCCGGCCTGCGTTATTGGAACAGAGCAACAAACGAAACCACAGATTTTGTGCGCTCACCGGGAAACAGTAATTCGATCAGCAGCAATTTTATTACGGGTGTTACCGAAGATATCAATGGTGATATCTGGATTGCCACATGGTTTGGCGGTATCAACAGGTTTAACTGGGTAACGAAAACCTTTCAACGTTTTCCACTTTATAATCCATCAACACAGGCAATAGAAAATAATACATGGTTTGTTTATAAAGACCGTCAACAGAGAATTTGGGCTAGTGCAACCAACGATGGAAGTTTCTATTTGTTTAATCGTTTGCTCAATAAGTTTGAGCTGTTTGATCCTTCAATTCTCAATCTTCAATCAATTGCAGAAGACAGTGATGGAAATTTTTGGGGTGGTAATTATTCATCACTAATCAAAATTGACCGAACAACAAAAAAACACAACGTGTACCCGTTGGAAACAACCGTACGTTGTATTCATGAAGATAAGCGTAAGAATTTTTGGGTGGGTACGCAGGGGAGTGGTTTGTTGTTATTTGACAGGCAAACGGGTAAGTATAAAAGTTTTACAACTGCCGATGGATTACCAAGCAATACGATCCTGCGTATACTGGAAGATAAGAGAGGCGATTTGTGGCTTAGCACGTTTAATGGGTTAACAAAATTTGATCCTGATAAAAAAGTGGCGCTCAATTATTCTCAATCAGATGGATTGCAAAGTAACCAGTTTAGTTTCAATGCCGGTCTTGCACTCCAATCAGGAGAATTTTTATTTGGCGGCATTAAGGGCTTTAATATTTTTTATCCCGATAGCACCATTGCAAATAAAAATGAACGAAAGGTTTTTTTAACGGGCTTAAAAATTAATAATAACCCGATTGAAGAAGATGCATCTTATATTTCAAAGCGTGAAATTGAAAAGATAACAGAAATAACCTTGCCTTTTAATAAGGCAGCGCTTAGTCTTGATTTCCTCGGATTGGATTATTCCAGTGCTGATAAGATCATATATGCCTATTATCTTGAAGGATGGGATAAGGTTTGGAACTATTCCAATAATATACGCACAGCTAATTATACACGTCTTTCAGAAGGAAAATATAAGTTTAAAGTTAAAGTAGCCGGTACCGATGGCGAATGGAAAGCTGAAACCCATTTGCTGAATGTTATTGTGCTTCCACCCTGGTACCGTACATGGTGGGCATACTTGCTCTACATCGTTTTTGCAGCTGGCATGATCTATTTATACATAAGGTATACCAAACGGCAGGAACGATTAAGATTTGAAATAAAGCTTGCTCATCTTGAACATGAAAAGGATAAAGAAGTAAATGAAAGGAAGCTGAATTTCTTTACCAATATTTCACACGAGTTCAGAACTCCTCTTACTCTTATTATTAATCCGTTGAAAGAAATGGTTAATAAAGATGCTGTTGCCAATAAACAAGCAAATGAGTTGAATATTGTTTATCGAAATTCAAGACGATTACTGAGCCTGGTGGATCAATTGTTACTTTTCAGAAAAGCTGACAGCGGTGCAGATACACTGAAAATTGCAAAAGCAGATATTGTGGAACTCTGTCATGATGTTTACTATTGCTTTATTCAGCAGGCAAAGGTCCACAATATATCCTACCAATTTGAAAACAATATTGAAAGTGAAGCGCTATATCTTTTTCTGGATAAAGAAAAAATTGAGATTGCACTGTTTAACCTGTTATCCAACGCATTTAAGTTTACTCCTGATGGTGGCACTATTCTCCTTCAATTAAATGAAGCTGATGAAACAGTTGAACTTGTTGTAAAAGATAGCGGCTGTGGTATCGCTCCCGGCGAAGCGGAAAAAATATTTGAGAAGTTTCAACAATCCAGTCACCAGAAAAACATGAGCAAGACCGGCTTTGGCATTGGTTTATACCTCGTAAAGCATTTTGTAACCTGGCACCAGGGATCTGTTAATTATGAAAGTGCGGAAAACCAAGGCACTACCTTTTATATTACATTAAAAAAAGGACGGGCTCATCTTCCGGAAAACTTTAGCAGCAATGAAGCAGCTAAACAATCAGGCTTCCTGGATGAGTTAACGGAAGAAACCTTTGTACCTCTTTCTAAAAAAGAACAATCGATTAAACCAAAAGAAGGAAAAGTGGCTGAAGAGGTGATCACAAATCGAAGATCGGTTTTGTTGATCGATGACGACGATGAAATACGTCGCTACCTGCAGGGAGTTTTTGAAGAACGATTTCTTGTTTACACTGCAGAAAATGGTGAAGAGGGATTCAAAATGGCTAATGAAGTAGTTCCCGACTTAATTATCAGTGATGTGAATATGCCGGTCATGAACGGGGTGGAACTTTGTTCAGCCATAAAAAAATCATCTACACTTAGTCATATTCCTGTGATCCTGCTTACGGCAGAAACTGCAAACGAAAGCCAGTTAAAAGGAATTGAAGGCGGTGCCGATGATTATATCACCAAGCCTTTTGATGTTGCAATGCTTTTGGCAAAAGTTGATACCATCCTTAAAAACAGAAACCTGCTGCAACAGTATTTCTTTGATAATATTACACTTAAAGAAACTTCCATAAAGGTGCCGGCAGAGTACCAGGATTTTCTAAAGAAATGCATCCAGGTAGTTGAAGAAAATATCGATACTGAAGATTTTACCATCAAAAAATTCGCTCAGGCAATGGGCATGAGTCGTTCCAGTCTTTACCAAAAGGTGAGATCTGTTTCAGGCCAATCATTAAATGCCTTTGTTCGCTCTATCCGTTTACGAAGAGCAGCTGTGCTGATGCTAACCGGTAATATGAATATTAACCAGGCCGCTTTCCAGGTGGGTATTGCTGATGCCCGGTACTTCAGGGAACAGTTCGTAAAACTTTTTGGCATGAACCCATCGGAGTATATTTCAAAATACCGCAATTCATTTAACCGGGATTTCAATATTGTTAAACAGGATTAGTCTTTGTACTGGCCAGCAATTTCTTTTAATTGTCATTTTACCCCCCACATTTCGACATTTTACCCACCACGAAGGGCTGAAGGAGGGTGGTAAATTGCATTTGAAAGGGCAATAGACCCAATTTTTTGAAATCAATTTAACGAAACTGTTTGCTTTATGAGTCAATTACCATCCCCCTTCATGCGAAGGATGGTGCCAGGTAAATGGATTACCTCAGCCGTCCTGTTTTTTCTTTTTCTCAATCTTTTTTCAATCAACCTGATCGCACAAAACCAACTGCAGGTCACAGGTACGGTCAGCTCTAAAGGAGTTCCTTTACCAGATGTTACTGTAAGTGTAAAAGGAAGCCCGGCTTCTACACTTTCAGATGCGCAGGGTAAATTTTCAATCAATGCACCAGCAAATGGAACATTGGTTTTTTCATTCGTTGGAAAAACAACTCAGGAAATAAGTCTTAATGGTAGATCATCTGTTCAGGTTGAACTGGAAGACGAAAGTGTGAACCTGGGTGAGGTTGTGGTAGTGGGTTATAACTCACAACGGAAAGCAACTTTAACCGGTTCTATTTCGGTTGTAAAAGGATCTGATCTTGTGAAAAGTCCACAACCAAATGTATCAAACTCACTTGCCGGACGTTTTTCCGGTTTGATCATTAACAACCGTAGTGGTGAGCCGGGTTACGATGGATCGTCATTTACGATTCGTGGTCTTGCAACCACCGGCAACAACGATGTGTTGATTGTTGTGGATGGTGTTCCCAGCCAGATCGGTGGTTTGGAAAGATTGAACCCAAACGATATTGAAAGTATTTCAGTATTGAAAGATGCATCAGCTGCTATCTACGGAAGCCGTGCAGCTAATGGCGCTATTCTTGTTACTACAAAGCGAGGTAAATCAGGTAAGCCGGTTATTACTGCAAGTTATAACCAGGCATTTACTTCACCAACAAGATTGCCTAAGATGGCAGATGCTGCAACCTATGCAACCATCAATAATGAAATTGATTATTACAATAATCCTAACGGTGGTATGAACCAACGTTACTCTGCAGCAGAAATTCAAAAGTTTGCTGATGGATCTGATCCATTAAACTATCCAAATACTGATTGGGCAAAAGAAACCTTGCAACGTTCTGCTTTGCAAAGCCAGGCCAACATTGGCATTTCCGGTGGTACCGATAATGTTCATTATTATTTGTCAACTGGTTTTCTCAACCAGGATGGTCTTTATAAAAATGGTGCTACTAAATACAAGCAATACAGTTTTCGATCAAATATTGATGCGAATATTACAAAGAACCTGAAAGTTGGTCTTTACTTATCCGGTCGCCAGGAAGACAGAGTATATCCAATAGCAGGTGCCGGAGATATCTTCCGTTCAATTTACAGAGCGTATGCAACCATTCCTGCTGTATATCCAAATGGTCTTCCTTCTATTGGAATTGAAGGAAATAATCCAGTAATGATGGCTACAGATAAAGGCGGACTTAACAGAAATCCTACGCAGGTTTTCAATGGTATATTAAAAGGCAGTTACAATATTGCAAGCGTAAAAGGTTTGTCTGTTGATGGGTTTATGGCTTTTGATAAATCATGGTCTTTTTCAAAAGCATTCAGCAAACCGTACCCTTTGTTTTCTTACAACAGAAATACAAACGCATATGAACAGCGTATAGTGGGAGGAGCATCCGGTGCTGCTACACTTAATGAAAGCCAGTATAATCAATCGCAAACAACTTCTCACTTTAAGATCAACTACCAACGAAGTTTTCGTGCGCATGCCATCAGTAGTTTTGTTGCTGTTGAGCAAAGCCAGTTGAAAAGTGAAACTTTCGGTGCATCAAGAATCAATTTTCCAACTACACAAACACCTGAACTTTCACAGGGCGGAACAGCTGCAATAGATCAGAACAACTGGGGAAGCAGCTACAATTTCACACGCAGAAGTTTTTTAGCAAAGCTTGGTTACAACTACAGCGAAAAATACCTGGCAGAGTTGCAGGCACGTGTTGATGGATCATCTACTTTTCCTAAAGGCAGCCAGTACGGATTTTTCCCTTCAGTATCGGCAGGATGGCGCATTTCAAGAGAAGCATGGTTCAATACTAATTCGTTTATTAACGATCTCAAGATCCGTGCTTCCTATGGTGTATTGGGTAACGATAATGTTGCACAGTTTCAGTACTTCAGTAACTATACGTTTGCCAATAACTATGTATCAGGATCAAGTATTACTCCGGGTATAGATCTTACAAAACTTGCAAACGATCAAATTACATGGGAAGAAGCAAAGAAAACAGATATTGGTATTGAAGGAAGGATTTTTAATGACTTCTCATTTGAAGTGATCTATTTCAAACAGGAACGTTCAAACATTCTTGCGATCAGAAATGCTTCTATTCCGTTTGTTTCAGGCATTGTAAATCCATTTGGCGGTTCATCACTTGTACCGTCTGAAAATATAGGCCGTGTAAATAATAGCGGTATAGAAGCAACAGCCGGATATAGTAATAACAAAGGAAAATTTCATTACGGCGTAACGGGTAATATTACATACGCAAAAAGTAAGATCATTTTTATTGATGAAGCTCCCGGTGTATTGGATTACCAAAAACAAACCGGAATGCCTTTAAATACTTACTTGTTATATAATGTAATTGGCATTTTCAGAACTCCATCTGACTTAACAAAGTATCCTCATTTAAGTGCCGCTCAACCCGGTGATCTTATTTATGAAGATTATAATAAAGATGGAAAGATCAATGCAGATGACCAGGTAAGAACAAAGTATGGCAATATCCCGCTGATCACTTATGGTGCTGTATTTAATTTCGACTACAAGAATATCGATCTCTCCTTTGTGCTGGCAGGTCAGGCAAAAGTTAGTCAGTATGTATTGCCAGAATCAGGAACGATCGGAAACTTTTACAGCAGTTGGGCCGATAACAGATGGAGCCCTTCAAACCCGAACGGTTCATACCCACGTGTTGATACAAGAGCTTCTTCTTCAATAAACGGCGGATTGTACAGAAATACATTCTGGTTGAATGATGCCTCTTTCCTCCGTCTGAAAAATATTGAGTTGGGTTATAATTTCTCACCTGAATTTCTCAGCAAAATAAAAATGCAATCACTTCGCTTTTATCTGAATGGATTTAACCTGGTTACTATTACAAAAGTAAAAGATTACGATCCGGAAGGCAGCAGCGGCAGTGGCCAGTTTTATCCGCAACAGCGTATTATCAACATTGGTGTGAATGTAAAATTCTGATCAACATCTTTTTCGAATTAAAAAATTATTTCTAATGAAACTAAGAACATATATAAACATCTTTTGCATAGCTGGCATGGTTTCTCTTCTTGCGGCATGTAAAAAAGATTTCCTTGATGTTGTGCCAACAGATCGTCTTTCTGAAGAGGCGCTATTAGCAGATTCAACATTGTTTGAATCATTCGTTACCAACCGTTACCTCGGTGTAAGGTTACAGGATAAAGAAGATATTCCAGGTTTCGGGAGAGGTTTTACCTGGGCCATGTGGGCATCACTTTCAGATGAAGCTATTTATAATAACGATGATAATACCTGGGGTATTGTACGTGGTTTACTAGCACCTGAAAACCTCGGTATTGCAGGAACTGTTTGGGGAAGAAGTTACCGCGGTATAAGAGAATGTAATTTTGCCCTAGGTAATATTGCGAAGGTAACAATGAGTGCTGAGCATAAGAACAGGCTGATTGCTGAATTAAAATTCATAAGAGCATACAGGTATTTTGATCTTATTATAAATTATGGTGGTGTTATTTTATTAGGTGATAAAGTGTATAAGCTTGATGATGATTTTAGTGATGCAAGTATTTATACAAGATCAACTATAAAACAAAGCATTGATTATACATTGGCTGAATTAACTGCAGCTGCAAGTGGCTTGCCTGCATTTAACAGCAGCAGCTGGAAATTGGGCAGAGCAACAAATGGTGCTGCTCTTGCATTAAAAGCAAGACTGGCGTTATATGCTGCAAGTCCATTGTATGGTGCAGGAAGCTGGACCGATGCCGCAGCTGCTGCAAAGGCAGTGATCGATTTAAACCGTTATAGTATCTATACCGGTGGTTATCGCAAATTGTTTCTTACTCCTGATAATAACGAGATCATTTTTGAACGTCTTTATACAAAAGGAGCGTCACATTTTCCATTAGAGATTGCATGCGCACCAAACGGATATGGTGGATGGGGTGGCAATACTCCACTTCAGAACCTCGTAGATGATTATGAAACAAAAGATGGTAACCCTATTGAAGATCCTACATCGGGCTATAGTTTGCAAAATCCTTATGCCAACCGTGACCAGCGTTTTTATGAAACCATTTTATACAATGGTGCTCCATACAGAGGCAGAAACGTTGAAACATTTTTACCGGGTGGTAAAGACAGTAAAGATGGAAACGAAAACTGGAATACATCTAAAACAGGTTATCTGTTGCTGAAGTTCCTGAACGATGAATATCCAATTAATAACCCTTGGGAAGTGGCAGGTTTTCAACCATGGATCTATATGCGTTATGCAGAAGTCTTGTTGAATTATGCTGAAGCGCAAAATGAAGCAGTAGGACCCGATGCATCTGTATACAGGTCCGTCAATCAAATCCGTCAACGACCTGGTATTAACATGCCGCCTTTGCCAGCAGGCTTATCACAGTCACAAATGCGTGACAGGATCAGGAATGAACGAAGAGTTGAATTGGCATTTGAAGAACATCGTTTTTATGATGTGCGCCGTTGGAAAATAGCAATGCAAACTGAAAATGAACCTGCTTATGGTATTGATGTACAAAAACTTGGCAACGGCACTTTTGTTTATTCAACAAAGGTTGCATTAACAGGAAGAAAGTTTGAAGATAAGCATCACTGGTTGCCAATACCACGTGCAGAGATACAGGCTTCTAATGGCAAGATTAGTCAGAACACCGGTTATTGATCATTGAAATATTAACTGTAATGCGTTTATTCTATCATTGTTTATTCATAGTGGCTTGTTGTTCCTTTGCCTGCAATTCCCGCAAAGGTTTGCCGGTAAACAATGAACCTGTACTTCTGAAGATCAGTGTCAACACAAATAAACAATTCCAGGTTATTGAAAACTTTGGAGCATCAGATGCCTGGGCCTGCCAGTTTGCAGGTCTGTGGCCCGATGAAAAGAAGAACGCTATTGCAGATCTGCTTTTTAGTACCGATACCTTTAGCGATGGAAGTCCTAAAGGTATCGGTCTATCATTGTGGAGATTTAATATCGGTGCGGGCAGTACACAACAAGGTGAATTAAGCGGTATAAGAGATGAATGGAGACGTGCAGAATCATTTATGGAGTTGAATGGAACTTATAATTGGAACCGACAGGCCGGACAGGTATGGTTTCTGAAAGCAGCGCAACAAAGGGGAGTGCAACAGTTCCTTGGTTTTTTGAACAGTCCGCCAATTAATTTCACGAAGAATCAAAAAGCATTTGCAAGCAACGGAATTACAAACATTGATAGCAGTAAGTTTGATGATCTTGGAAAATATATTGTTGAAGTGATCAAAGGAGTAAAAACTTCAACTGCTATCGACTTCAATTACATCAGCCCGGTTAATGAACCGCAGTGGGATTGGAGTGATGGCGGGCAGGAAGGGAGCCCTTTTAAGAATGAAGAGATCTTCGGTGTTGTGAAAGCACTTAACAGGAATCTGCAGCAAAATAATTTACTTACAAAGATCATTGTTCCGGAATCAGGACATATCAAATACCTGCTTGCTGATGAAGATAAATATGGCAGAGGAAACCAGGTGAATGTTTTTTTCGATCCTTCATCGAGTTACTATCTCGGACAGTTTACTAATGTAAATAAAACAATAGCAGCACATAGTTATTTCTCTACTTCACCTTCAGTAACTGCTATATCAATGCGGCAAAATATTGCAACACGAGTAGCGTCTGTGCCCGGCATACATTACTGGCAGTCGGAGTATTGTATTCTTGGCGATAACGACGGTGAAATAAAAGGTGAGAAAAGAGATCTTGGGATTGTTCCGGCTTTGTATGTGGCCAATGTTATTCATAAAGATCTTGTATATGCCAATGCAACTGCATGGCAATGGTGGTTGGCTGTATCTCCTTATGATTATAAAGACGGGCTTGTGTATATCGATCAGAATAAATCGAATGGAACTGTTTATCCAAGTAAAATGCTGTGGGCTTTGGGAAACTATTCAAGATTTATTCGTCCGGGAATGACAAGGGTAGATCTTTCATTTAGTGAAAACGCTACCGGAGTTACAGCATCTGCATACATCAATACTATAACAAAAAAAATGGTAGTGGTTATTGTTAATACCAATTGGGATGCACAGCAGGTATCATTAACAAATGTTGCAAACTCAACTAATCTTACAAGGTTTGATGTATATACCACATCGGAACAAAAAAACATGCAGAAACTATTATCATTGACCGAAACCTTATCTATTGACCCAAGAAGCATTACAACGCTGGTTACAGATTATTGATGATCATATACACCGGTTTATTCTGTAACAGGAAAATACACAATCTGAAATTTACTTATCACAACAATTCATTCCCGATGCTTAATTCTAATTGGATAAACTACGCCAAGCCATTTGCGATGCTTTTGCTCATGGTCGGCTTAAGAATAACTGCTGTTAACGCACAAACAGGAAACAGTTTTGCGTATAATGATACAGCGTTCCTGTTGAATGGAAAACCGTTTCAAATGATCTCTGGTGAAATTCACTACCCCCGTGTACCAAAAGAAGCATGGCGACACAGAATGAAGATGGCGAAAGCAATGGGCATTAACACAATTGGAACTTATGTTTTCTGGAATGTACATGAACCTCAAAAAGGGAAATATGATTTCTCCGGCAATAATGATATTGCTGCTTTTGTAAAAATTGCACAGGAAGAAGGTTTATGGGTAGTGCTTCGTCCCAGTCCTTATGTATGTGCAGAGTGGGAGTTCGGTGGTTATCCATATTGGTTACAAAATGAAAAAGGATTACAGGTTCGCAGCAGGGAAACAAAATATATTCAGGCATACAGGCAATACATTATGCAGATCGGCAAGCAGCTTGCCACCTTACAGATTCATAAAGGAGGAAACATTATCCTGGTGCAGGTTGAAAACGAATATGGTTCTTATTCTAATGATAAAGAATATCTCGAGTTGAACAGAAAGATGTTTGTTGAAGCTGGATTCGATGGCACTCTGTACACATGCGACCCTGCGAAGGACGTTGACAAAGGTCATTTGCCTGGTTTGTTTCCGGCTGTAAACGGATTAGATAAACCTTCACAAATGAAATCGCTGGTAAGAAAATACAATAATGGCAAAGGTCCGTTCTTTATTGCAGAATGGTATCCTGCATGGTTCGATTGGTGGGGCGAAAAACATCATACTGTTCCTGCAGAGAATTATTCAGGCAAATTAGATACAGTATTGGCCGCAGGGATTTCGATTAATATGTACATGTTTCATGGAGGCACCACACGTGGTTTCATGAATGGTGCCAATTATTATGACAGCAGTGGTTATGAACCACAGATCAGCAGTTATGATTATGATGCGCCTTTGGATGAAGCAGGTAATGCAACGCCAAAATTCTGGCAATTCAGAAATGCCATCAGTAAAAACCTTCCCGCAGGAACAGTTCTTCCGGATGTTCCTTCAGCGAAAAAAGTGATCAGCATTCCTGCTATCACGCTAAAAAAACAGGTAAGTATTTTCGATGTATTGCCAAAATCAAAAAGCAGCAGTAATCCTTTGACATTTGAAGCTCTTAACCAGGCATACGGTTATGTACTTTACAGAACTACACTTAACGGTGGCAAAGCTGGTATATTAAAGATCAAAGAGCTCAGAGATTATGGCATTGTGATGATCAATGGCAAACGTGTTGGCATACTCGATCGCCGGCTACGACAAGACAGTTTGTTTCTTAAACTACCTGCTGGAAAAATTACCATTGATATTCTTGTTGAAAATTTAGGCCGGGTAAATTTTGGCCCACACCTGCTTAAGAATTTAAAAGGCATCACACAATCTGTATTATTTAATGGCAATGAATTAAAAGGTTGGCAAATGTTTAGCTTACCATTTGAAAAGCTTGATGGTATCAACTTTACGGCAACGGCTAAAAAGAGCGATGCGCCTGTTTTAAAACACGGGGAATTTACACTGGAAGAAACCGGTGATACTTATTTAGATATGAGCAAATGGGGTAAAGGCTGTGTATGGATCAATGGACACAATCTTGGCCGTTACTGGGAGATCGGGCCACAACAAACAATTTATGTTCCAGCCGAATGGCTAAAGAAAGGAAAGAATGAATTGATAGTTTTTGAACTTATACATACCGACAAAACTTTACTGGATGCCGTAACACAACCCGAACTGAATAAACTGAGGAAATAAAATTCAGTTTTAGGATTTGTTTGCAACCATCCCGGCTTATGCAAGTTTTTCAAACGAAATAATTAACCATCTTTTTCCACATTCAATACTTATCCCGATCGTTACACATTATTCAAACTGATCTTTGTGGATTGAGCAAAGATCTTTCGCCGATTTAAGATGAATAGGTCAAAAATTCCAGCAATGAAATAATCTGTCTGATCTCAGATTCGGATGAGAATATCTGCTTTTTGGGACGCTTGTAGTATTCTGATAAAAGTATTTGATCAACCCGGCTTTGTGTACACATTTCTTCAATTATTCATTTAGTGCTTACCTCAGATAATACCAGAAGATGGCACATATATAAATATGCTTTTGATAGTTATTCCATGATCTGCAAACCACTTTTTGGTAAAGAATAATCATCAGAAAAGTGACAGACAAGATGCCAACTCAGCAGGAAATTTCAAGTTGAACTGCTACTGTAAAAGATACCTGGTATTTTCAGACAAAGAAGGATAAAAAATCTGAATAGGCATAGATGCATTTACAAATGGTTTAATAACCAGCCATTTGCAACAATCTAATCCCCACTTTGCAACAATCTGAGCCCCTCTCTCATAGAAGCCGCCTGTAGTTTTACAGCATCATTTCAAGGTTTAAGATTGCTTATATGAAAATACGATTGCTAGTGCTAAGTTTAGTTTGCCTTTCTTTTTTTAGCGCCATTCTGGCCGGCACTCCATCTTATATTAAAACCAAAGACGGAGTTATTGTTTTTACAGATTCGTTATTTACGGGCACAACACATGCAGTTAAGCTGGAGGTAGTTTCCGATCATATAATAAGGGTGATTGTTTCACCCGATAAGGAAATATCAACAACCCAAAGTTTAGTTACAGTTTACAGTAAACGGGCAGATATTCCCTGGAACATTGTTTCAGATAAAGAAACACTTACGCTTACAACCAAGAGTATTAGTGCAGTAGTTAAGCTGAAAAATGGCGCTGTTTCTTTCTATGATAGGAAAGGTAATATTATAGTGCATGAAAAACCATTGTTTGGAAGAAGTTTTCAACCTGCAATATTTGATGGACAACCCTTTTACGGTATTACGCAAACATTTCAAGTAAGCAATAATGAAGGCTTGTATGGATTAGGTCAACATCAGGACGGTATTATGAATTACAAGGGTAAGCAGGTTACTTTTTTCCAGAACAATACAGAAGTAGCCGTACCCTTTTTAATTTCTTCAAAAAACTACGGCATTTTATGGGATAATTATTCGTTGACAAAAGCCGGAGATGCAAGATCATTTCATCCGCTTTCAACCCTGCAGCTCTTTTCAAAAAGCGGAGACCAGGGATGGCTCACTGCATCGTATCGTAATAACAAATCAAAAAAAGAAGAGATCATTATTGAGCGACCAGAGACCGAGATCAATATGGAATATCTCAACGATTCTAAACTAATACTTCCAAAAGAGTTTACAGGAGCAACAGGTTCAGTAACCTGGGAAGGTAGTATTGCCAGTTATTTTTCGGGAGAACATCAACTAAGATTCACGTTAGGTGGCACCCTGAAAGTATGGATAGAAGGAAAACTGGTTTTAGACCGTTGGCGCAAAGCCTGGAACCCCGCATCGGTAATTCTGCCGGTTGCGTTAAAGAAGGGGGAGAGAGTGCCGCTGAAAATTGAATGGATTCCCGAAGCATCTGAATCATATTTATCGTTAAAATGGCTTGAACCGCTTTCTCAAAAAGAACAAAATTTATTCAGCTTCTCTTCAGAAGCTGGCCAGCAGATCGATTATTATTTCATTTATGGAAGTAATATGGATGAAGTGATCTCTGGTTACCGGACACTAACCGGCAAAGCACCAATTATTCCCAAATGGGCTTTAGGTTTCTGGCAAAGTCGTGAGCGATATAAAACGCAAGAAGAATTACTTTCTACAGTTGAAGAATTCCGTAAACGAAAAATTCCAATTGACAATATTGTACTTGACTGGAATTATTGGCGAGAAGCAGAGTGGGGTAGCCAGGATTTTGATGAATCCCGGTTCCCTTCTCCTGACAGCATGATTAATGTGTTGCATAATAAATACAATACACAGATCATGATATCGGTATGGCCGAAATTTTATGAAGGAATTGCAACATATAATGAGTTTAATAAAATGGGCTGGCTCTATAAAGGTAACATTGAACATCGCCAGCGTGATTGGATAGGCCAGGGCTATGTGTCAACATTCTATGATGCATTTAATGCACAGGCACGCAAAGGTTTTTGGGATCTCATCAACAAGAAAATATACAGCAAAGGAATTGATGCGTGGTGGATGGATGCAAGCGAGCCTGATATTCTTTCTAATGTAAATCCTGAAAAAAGAAAACTGCAAATGACGCCAACGGCCTCGGGCAGTGCAGCAGAATTTTTAAATGCATATCCACTTCAAAATGCAAAAGGAATTTATGAAGGCCAACGTTCAACTGATTCATCAAAGAGAGTATTTCTTTTAACACGTTCAGGATTTGCAGGCTCGCAACGTTATGGCGCAGCGATTTGGAGTGGTGATATTGGTTCTACCTGGGATGATATGAGAAACCAGATTTCTGCCGGTGTAAATTTTTCAATGTCGGGTATTCCTTACTGGACAATGGATATAGGTGGTTTTGTTGTTCCGGAAAAATTTGAAAAACCTAATGCAGAAAATTTAGAAGAATGGCGAGAGTTGATGACACGTTGGACGCAGTTTGGTGCGTTTGCTCCTTTGTTCCGTTCACATGGTCAGTTTCCATTTCGTGAAGTGTATAATACTGCTCCTGAAGATCATTTAGCATACAAAAGTTTTCTCTATTACGACAAGTTGCGTTACCGTTTACTGCCATATATCTATTCAATGGCCGGAGATGCCTATCATAACAATTACACCATCATGCGTGGGCTGGCAATGGATTTTGCAAATGATACGGCTGTGTTGAATATCGCAGATCAATACATGTTTGGTTCATCGTTATTGATCAATCCTGTAGTTGCATACAAACAAACAAAACGTTCTGTGTACTTGCCAAGAAATACTGGCGGCTGGTATGATCTCTATTCAGGCATATGGTATTCCGGTGCAAAACATATTATGGCCGATGCTCCTTATGAGCGCATGCCGGTATTTGTAAAAGCCGGTTCTATTATTCCTTTTGGACCAGAGTTGCAATACACGTCTGAAAAACAAGCCGACACAATTATGTTGAATGTATATGCGGGCGCAGACGCTTCTTTCAATTTATACGAAGATGAAGGAACCAATTACAATTATGAAAAGGGGTTGTTTTCAATTATTCCTGTTAAGTATAATGAAGCTGCAAAAACAATTACGATAGAAGAAAGAAAAGGTAACTATAATGGCATGCTGCAAAAGAGAGTTTTCATGATCAATATCATTTCTCCTGTTAAAACACATTCCTTACAATTTAATGCTTCGGGTAAAATGGTTTTTTATAATGGCAAAAAAACAATTATCAAAATGTAATTTCTTTTAGTTACTAAACACTCAATTATGAAACGAGCCAAAACGATTTGCTTAAAATTAAAACTGCTTTCTGTTATTCTTACACTTCTGCTTATTGCAAGCACAAACAGCTTTGCACAAACAAAAATTAGTGGAACAATCACTAACGAGCGAACATCAGCTCCCGCCGCCGGAGCTACTATTACCGTTAAGAATACCAAACGTTCTGCAGTTGCAGATGATGCAGGAAGATTCTCCATTGAAGCTTCATCGGGCGATATATTGGTAATTACAATGGTAGGATATGTGAAAAAAGAAATTACTGTTGGTAAAAACAGCAATATCCAGGTGAAGCTTTCTGAGAGCAGCTCACAATTGGATGATGTGGTAGTGATTGGATATGGAAGAACAAAACGTAAAGACGTTACTGGTTCTATTTCCTCTGTTACCGGTGAGGAACTACGCAGAACCGTTCCTACAACGATTGATCAGGCATTGCAAGGCAAGGTTGCAGGTGTAATGGTACAGCAGATTTCCGGTCAACCTGGTGGTGGTGTATCTATCCAGATCCGTGGTGTTTCATCAATCAGTGGAAATAACTCACCATTATATGTAATAGATGGTGTTATCATTCCATCTTCCGGTGATCCGGGTAGTGGATCTAATCCATTAAACACGATCAACCCTTCCGAAATTGAAAGTATTGATGTGTTAAAAGATGCATCGGCATCTGCTATCTATGGTTCCCAGGCTACCAATGGTGTAATCGTCATTACTACCAAAAGAGGAAAGTCCGGAACGCCTACGATTTCCTATGATGGTTATTTTGGTTTCCAGGCATTACCTAAAAAACTTCCTACTGTTAATTTACAGGAGTTTGCCACGTTGTTAAACGATCGTGCCGCTGTTTGGCAGTTCGATGCAAGACCTGAACTTGCCAATCCGAAATATTTGGGAATGGGTACCGATTGGCAATCGGAATTGTTCCGCAATGCGCCCATGCAAAATCATTCGATTACAATTAACGGTGGCGATGCAAGAACACAATATTTACTTTCAACTTCTTATTTTAACCAGGAAGGTATTGCTCTTGGCTCCGGGTTTAAAAGATATTCGCTTCGTTTGAACTTAGATAATAAAACAACCAACTGGCTGAAGATTGGAACAAGTATTCAGTTAGCACATGTTGACGAGAATGTGAATTCAACTACATCAAGCGTTATATCTAATGCGCTGAGTTTAACACCTGATGTTCCTGTAAAAAATTTAGATGGCAGTTGGGGTGGTGTTACCAATGATGCTGGTTGGGTTGTACCTATTCCCAATCCGGTGGGACTTGCACTTCTGAATTCGCACACAAAGAAAAGAAACCAGGTTTTTGGAAATGTGTATGCCGAAATTCAGTTTTACAAGGATTTATCATTGCGAAGTGAACTCTCCGGAAATTTTGATTTTACCAACGAAAAATCGTTCAATCCTACATATAATTTTGGAAGGGCGATCAATACGTTGAATTCATCATCATCTTCTTCCGGGCAGAATACTTATACAGTAGTTCGCAATTTTCTTACCTACAACCATTTATTTGGAAAACTTAATGTAAACGCATTGGCAGGGCATGAAGCGCAACTAAGCAGCTTTGAATTTGTATCTGCATCAAGAAGAAATTTCCCTTCTGATAATGTTACATCTATCAGCAGTGGCGATGCCAATACTGCTGCAAACAGTGGTACATGGGGATCAGGACCAGCACTGGAATCTTATTTTGGCCGTGTAAACCTGGGATGGAATGACAGGTATCTGTTAACTGGTAATGTACGTAACGATGGCTCTTCAAATTTTGCTCCCGGCCGACGCAGGGTAACAACTTATTCCGGCGCTTTTGCATGGAAAATAAACAACGAAATTTTTTTAAAGGATGTAAAATTTGTGAATGAATTAAAACTGCGGTTAGGCTATGGTGTTACCAATAACCAGGGAATACCCGGTAACACATTCGTTACCATGCTTACTTCTGTAAACAATGGTCTTTCAGGTTCTGCACAATTTCAATCAAACCTTGAAAATCCATTTGTAACATGGGAAAAAACCAAATACTCCAATGCAGGAATTGACGGAACGTTTTTAAACTGGAGAATCAGTTTTTCATTTGACATTTATGATCGCAACACTAATGGACTTTTATTAAAACTGCCATTGCCTTTGTTTTCCGGAACCACAACAGCATGGTCGCCCGGAGCCATGCAGGCACCTTATGTAAATATTGGTGCGGTTAGCAATAAAGGATATGATTTCAGAATCAGCTCTACAAACATCAGGGCGAAAAATATTACATGGAGAACTGATTTTACAGTTTCACACAATGTAAACAAGATCACCAGTTTGGGTAATGGCGGCGATGGCGCAAACCTTTCTCAAACGCTCAACAATTATGTTTTTGCAAAAACTGTTGTCGGTCAGTCAATCGGATCGTTTTATGGATGGAAGTTCGCTGGCATTTTTGCAAAGCCTGAAGATTTTACCTCTCATGCATTGCCTGTTGATCAAAGCGGAAACCCTTATCCTGTTTCGCCGAACGGTGGTGGTATCTGGTATGGTGATAGAAAGTATAAGGATTTAAATGGCGATGGTGTTATTGATAATAGGGATCAAACTTTTTTGGGATCTCCTTTACCGAAGTTTCAATTTGGTTTCAACAACACCATTACTTATAAGGATTTCGATTTAAATATTTTTCTTAGTGCAAGTCTGGGAAATAAAGTGCTTAACCAGTTAACAATTTCTCAAACCTATCCCCGCAATAATACCAACTATTTCAAGTCTGTTATGAACTATGCAAGAGTTGAATATATAGATCCTAACGGGCCACGTGATGATATTAATAATGCTTATGTCTCAAATCCAAACACAACAATACCAGGCTTGAGAAATGATAATACAAACGAAAATCTCCGTCCGTCTGATTTGTATATCGAAGATGCTTCGTTTATCAGGTGTAAAAACATTACACTGGGCTACAGAATTCCGGCAAAAATATTATCCAAAGCACATATACATGCGCTGCGGGTATACGCAACTGTTTCAAATGCTTTCATTATTACAAAGTACACAGGTATGGATCCTGAAATTGGATCATGGAATCCGTTACAGGCAGGATGGGATGGTGGATACTATCCACAATCGAGAACATTTACGTTCGGATTAAATCTGAATTTAACCAAATAAAAAACGATTGAAATCATGAAATGAGTCCGATAACAATCCGGACGAATAACATGTAGCAAATTCAAAAAATAAAAAATCAGCACATGAAACATTTTAATAGAATCATACTGGTTGCTGTGATTGCTGTATGCTGTTTTGCTTGTAAACAAAGCTTTCTCGAGCGCCCTTCACAATCACAAATAAGTGCAGATAACTTTTATAAAACTACTTCAGAATTAAGACTAGCCACTGCCAGTCTTTATGGAGGTGCAACCTGGGGTATTTGGCATCACGAAGCCTATTTGCCTCTAGGTGATATATTGAGCGGCAACGGTAACCGTCAATGGATCAGTGATTGGGTACAGCTTTATACACGCACCATCACTGCCGGTAATAGTGTATTACAGGGAGGATGGAAGGGCTTGTATAATTTAGTTGGCCAATGCAATGGTGTTATTAATTCCATTGAACAAAAAGGAGCTAATTCTATCAGCACTGCAGATAAAAATGCAGCTATTGGTGAAGCAAAATTTATTCGTGCAATGGCTTATTATTATCTCGTTAGTTTGTGGGGCGCAGTTCCCATTATTGAAGACAATAGTAAACTGATCCAGGACCCGTTAGTGAATCGTCACATTGTTTCCGATGTTTATAAGTTTATCACTCTCGATTTAAATTTTGCCGCCAAACATTTACCTCGTACTGATGAAAAAGGGCGTGTTACTACATGGTCGGCTCAAGGCATGTTGGCGAAGGTTTACCTTACAAGGGCAGGTCTTGAAGGCAACGGAACACGTAACCAGATGTATTTAGACAGTGCAAAGCATTTTGCAGGAATTGTTTGTAATGAGAGTGGGTTGAGTTTATTGGATAATTATTATAACCTGTTCAGATCTCAGTACAACGATAATCCTGAGTCTTTGTTTGCGCTTCAGTGGGCTACAGGTCCGGGCATCGGTTGGGAGGAAGGTAATTTGTTGCTTACTTATTCACCCTCCAACGACATTAACCCGCAAAGAAATGGTGCATGGACAGCTTTGTCACCTACTTATGATTTATATCTGAATTATGAGGTAAAGGATAGTGTTAGAAGAAAAGCATCGTTTACCCTTAATGGTGATTATTATCCGGAGCTGAATGCTGCTGGAGGCGGATACACAGCTAATGGTCAAAGCATGAAGAAGCATATTATCGGAAACGAGAAGGATAACAACTCACCCTCTATGACTTTTACTGCTTCTATTGAACATGATGCTTTGCTTCGCCTTGCAGATGTTTATTTAATTTATGCAGAAGCGATCCTTGGAAATAATGGAAGCACTTCCAATGCTGAAGCGTTGAAGTTTTTTAATAAAGTAAGAGTTAGAGCTGGTCTTGATCCGGTTGCAACAATTAATATAGACGATATTCTTAAAGAAAGAAGAATTGAATTTGCTTTTGAAGGACAATACTGGCTTGATCTTGTTCGTCTTTCGTATTGGAACCCCACCAAAGCTGTAAATATTCTCAACAACCAGCAGCGGGTAACATTTGCTTATGCAAACGGAGTAGCAACTCCCGATGCGCCTATTGGCACAGCCATCGTACCTGCTACCATTGCAGCGTTTACATTACAAATACCTGCATCGGAACTGGCAGCTGATCCCAAGCTTGCTGAACCTCCGGTTAAATACTATTAATCCAAAACGATATAAAATACTATTATGAATAAAAGATTAAAAGACCGCTTGTATTTTTTGTCGCTGTCAATAATGATCGTGGCATTAGTAACGGCGTGTAAGAAAAGTATGGAGATGCCTCCTGTCATTTCTGAGATCAGGAGTTATGAAGCATCACCCAATGATTCTGTTCTTAACAGCCTTGTAGCCGATGGTCAATGGGTAGTTATTTCGGGCAAGAATTTAAAAAATGCAATACAAATAAAGTTTAATGGTGTAAATGCATCGTTCAACAGCACGTTGTTTGCTGAGAACAGTGCAGTGGTGCAAATACCAGCAATCCTGTTTTCAACAATAGACACTACGAAACTTTATAAGATAGAATATACAACTACCGGCGGCTCCACCACATTCGATTTTAAATTAGGACCAGGTGTGCCAATTATTTCGGCTATCTCAAATGTATTTGCAAATCCCGGAGACTCCGTATTCTTATATGGCTCCAATTTGGTTTTGGTTCAAAGTCTTTCTTATGCAGGAACGCCCATTACATCATTCAAATCAAACCTTGATGGAACTTCTCTTGGATTTCTAATGCCGGCACAACAACCATCAGACCGTGTATTGCTTAGCACAAAAGGCGGATCAGTAGATTTTCAAATTGTGGCGACTCCAACAATAACTCATGTTTCAAATGAAAATGCCATCGCAGGCGATTCGGTTTATGTGTATGGTACTTATTTAAAAAATATTCAGTCGTTCACTTTTGGCGGCGCAACGATCAGTTCTTTTGAATCATCCGCCGACGGTAGCTCTGTTGGTTTTGTGATGCCTTCCATTTCAACAAGTGAACCAATAACAATTACTACCCCGTTTGGCAGCGTTACAACCATTCTCAAAGTAAATAACCAGATCAGTACTACTGGTATGTTAGCGAATATGGAGTGGGGTAATTATTTCGGTTGGGGATGGTGGGGAGCTTCAGGACTTACCGTTAACAGTGCGGCAAATAGTGGCGGATGGATTACAGTAAGATCTGACTTCGACGGAGTATTAGGAACAAACAACAGCATGTTTGTGTCATTTAATACAAGCAGTATTCCTGCAGGCGACGGACAGTCTTTTGGTCCTTATAATTTCCCCATTGGAGCAAATGAATGGGTGCCCGTCTCTAATCTTTCTGACCCCGTTGGTAACTGGGCAATCAAATTTGAAATAAGCATTGCGAAACCATGGAATGGTGGCACACTTTGTTTTGAATCTGGTTTTGCCGGAGGTAGCTACATTGCCCGTTATGAACCCTGGCAAATTTCTGCCAACGCCACGGCAGCAGTTACTACCAAAGGATGGCAAACAATAACGATTCCTTTGTCTTCATTCCGTGCAGCAGATCCAACACTTGGTCCCGGTAAAGGAGCTTCGGTTTCAAGCTTAGCAAATTTAGTAGGAGGTACCGGTAATACAGGTTTGAGTATTTACCTGCATAACTATGGCACAGGTGCAACAACCACCGGATTTTATGCTGCATTTGATAATGTACGTGTGGTAAAAATAAAGTGACGTTAAAAAAATCTCACAGAAACATAAAATCAAACTTGAGATGATCAATCAAGAGTTGGCCATTTCAAGTTTGTACAGATTTACCTCTCTGAATTAAAAAACAAAAAAATGAACAGATACAGAATGATAGGATTTTTAATGGCGATCTTACTTTTTACAAGTTGTAAAAAAAAGAATGATACCAATAATGCCGAACTCACTGCTTCTCCATCGGAGATCATGCTTCCTGCCGAAGGAGGAACAGCAGATTTAGCAATAAACGGAAATCTAAAATGGACGATCAGTAACGCTGCTGCATGGCTGCAACTAAGCACAACATCAGGCAATAGTGGTAGCAATACTATCAAATTATCATCAACATCAAATGAAACAGGTTCTACCCGGTTAGTATACTTATCCGTAAATTTTTCAAACGGACAGGCAAGAAGAGTGAAGGTATCACAACGTCCCACGTTATATCCTTCTTATAACACATCTCCCAAAGCACCCGATTCAACAGGAATGAGTACTGCTGTGCAACTGGCTGCAAAATTCAAATTGGGATGGAACATTGGTAATACGCTGGAAGCTCCAAATGGTGAAACTGGTTGGGGTAATCCTCAGATCACAGAGTCGTATATCAAATTTGTAAAGCAGCAAGGCTTTACTGCTATCCGGCTTCCATGCGCATGGAACTGGACACATTTAAGCGATGAAAAAACTGCAAAGATCGATCCCGCCTGGCTCAATAGGGTTAAAGAAATTGTTGGATACTGTGTAAACAATGATCTGTACGTTATGCTGAACATTCACTGGGATGGTGGCTGGCTTGAAAATAACATCAGCAAACTAAAACAGGATTCAGTCAATGCAAAACAAAAAGCATTGTGGGAGCAGATAGCTACAACAATGCGTGACTTTGAAGAACACCTGATGTTTGCAAGTGCTAATGAACCGGCTGCTCATAATGCAGAGGAAACAGAAATCCTGTCGCAGTATCATCAAACCTTTATTAATGCTGTTCGTTCAACAGGTGGAAAGAACAGTCATCGTGTTTTAATTCTGCAGGGGCCAAGTACATCGGCAACATTAACGGCAGGGTTGATGACCACACTACCAAAAGACCCTGCGGCTAACCGACTGATGGTGGAAGTGCACAACTATACACCTTCATTGTTTTGTTTCATAGGTGAAGACCAAAGCTGGGGCAGGATGATTTATTACTGGGGCAATGGGAATCATTCCACCATTGAACCCGACCGTAACGCCACTTTTGGAGAAGAGAGCGAAATCATTTCTGACTATAACAAGGTGAAAACTGCATTTATTGATAAAGGGATTCCTGTGATAATGGGTGAGTATGGAGCTTACAGGCGCAAGGGCCCAACTAATATTCCAAAAGATATGGAGAAGCATGAAGCTTCGGTGGACTATTGGACAACCTTTACTACCAAAGAAGCATTGGCCCGTGGAATAAAACCTTTTTGGTGGGATACAGGTGGTGCATTAGACAGAGCAAACAATACAGTAAAAGATCAGCGTACAATTGATGCGCTTATGGCAGCAACCAAGTAAAGTGTTTTTTATAAATGATGAACTGGCCGGTTGAGGATAAAGCGATATGCCAAACGCAACCGGCCTTTTCAGCTTTGCAACAATTGTGATAACCCAATATTTTATAATAGAAAAAACTAAACGATCATGCAGCACTTTAATTTATCCGCATACTTGCGAAATAAAGTATCTCCGCAATTCAGCAAAAAATCAATTGCCTTATTATCCTTAGTTTTTTTAATCAGTCTGTTTCAATATGAAGTAAAGGCGCAAACTTCAGGTTATACCTGGAAGAATGCACCCATTGGTGGTGGTGGTTTTGTAACAGGAATCGTTACGCATAAAACATCTGGCGACAGGTATTGCCGCACAGACGTGGGTGGTGCTTACCGTTGGGATGCTGCGAACAATAAATGGATTCAATTGCTCGACTGGCTTAACGAGTCAGAAAATGGATTTATTGGCGTGGATGCTTTAGCACTGGATCCGCAGAATGCAAATAATGTTTATATGCTTTGCGGTACTTCTTATATCAACAACGGAAGAACGGCGATATTGAAATCCACGGATAAAGGAAATACATTCACCTATACAGATGTTACTTCCAAATTTAAAACCCACGGAAACGGGAACGGACGAGGCAATGGAGAACGTCTTGCTGTCGATCCCAAAAACAGCAACATCTTATTCTGCGGAACCAGGAGTAATGGATTATGGAAAAGTACTGATGCCGGCGTTACCTGGAATCTTGCGTGGAATGGTGTAACAACCACTCCCAATGAAAACGGAATATGCTTTGTGCTTTTTGATCCCTCAGGTAGCGTGGTAAACGGAGCCAGTCAAACCATTTACATAGGCGTTTCACGCACAGGAGGCGGGAACATTTACAAGAGCACAAACGGAGGTGCCAGCTTTACCGACATTACCCCCACCACCAGTTTTATGCCGCATCGGGCAGCATTGCAGGGAACTACCATGTATGTTACTTATGCAGATGGTGCAGGCCCGGCACTCAATGGAGATGGAAAGTTATACAAGCTTAATACTTCTACAGGTGCCTGGACAAATGTTACTCCCGTTCATTCGAAGGATTATTCATACGGTGGTGTAAGTATCGATCCTACAAATATCAATCGTGTAATAGTTTCTACCTGTGGTATGTATTGGAACAACCAGTTTGGTACCGGCTGGGGAGATTTTATTTTTATTACTACTGATGGAGGATCGACCTGGACGCTTAAAAATGGCTCAAATGCCACCTATGATGCTAACGGTATGGAATGGTCCAGAGGGGGAGCGATTAACTGGATGGACTGCATCGAGTTTGATCAAGACAATCTTTTAAAAGTTCGGGTAATCGGTGGAGGTGGAGTATACACCTGTTCGGATATTACAGCCACTAATACATCCTGGAAATATGATGTTATCGGTATTGAAGAAACAGCATTTCTTGACGGCACAAGCATTCCCGGTGGACCGTTTATTTCTTCTTTCGGAGACGTATCGGGCTTTAGACATGAGCCGCTGACTTCTGCTCCTTCAACCAGGCTTTCTCCTGCGGGTGGTTATAATAACCATAGTATTGCGTATGCCGCCGGCAACACAAACAAAGTTGTAAGAATTGGTAATGGAGATAACATTGTTTACTATTCAAATGATAAGGGCAGCACATGGACAGGAGCTTCTTCTAATATGGGCGCATCGGGAAGAGTTGCTGTCAGCGCAGATGGAGGTACTATATTACATTGCCCGGGAGGTTCTTCAACAACATACTATACCACTAACAATGGAGGAAACTGGTCTGCCTCTTCAGGTGTGTCGCTCGGAGATGCTGCTCCGGTAGCTGACCAGGTAAATGCAAATTATTTCTACATATTCCATCCATCAACAGGACAAATGTTCAGAAGCACCAATAAAGGAGTGAGTTTTTCAGTGGCTGGCACTCCAGGTTCTTCCACAGCAAATCATCCGTGGGAAGCAGTCTTGATCCGCACACTACCTGGTTTTGAAGGACATGTATGGGTTCCTCTTGGCCGCAATGGCCTGAAATATTCAACCAACGCCGGAGTAGCTTATACAACTGTTTCCAATGTCACTTATTGTAAATCTATCGGGATAGGAAAGGCAATGTCCGGATCTAATTATCCTACTATTTTCATTTGGGGAACAGTATCGGGAGTCACCGGGCTTTTCAGATCAACAGACCAAGGTGTCACATGGCTCAGGCTGAATGATGATGCCCACCAGTTTGCAGGAGCGCCATTGCTTATTGGAGATATGAACGTTGCAGGAAGAGTATTTATGAGTGCCGGCGGAGGAAGAGGTGTAATTTATTGGGAACCTGCTACTGGCTCCTGTACACCAACTACAATTACACCATACTTACAAATTAATGGAGGAACCTGGCAGCAAACAGCCAATACTTCACTAACTGTTGGCGACACGTTGATGTTTGGCCCACAACCTGCAGAGGGAGGAACATGGAGCTGGGGTGGACCGAATAATTTTAGTGCTGCAACACGTGAAGTTTTTCTTCCAAACATCCAGGCTAACCAGGCAGGGAATTATGCAGCCACTTACACGAATAACGAAGGATGTCAAAGTACACAGACGTTTAACATCACGGTGACTGCCCCCTGCACACCAACTGCTATCACACCTTACTTACAAATTAACGGCGGAGCATGGCAGCAAACCGCCAATGCTTCTTTAACTGCAGGAGGCTCTGTAATGTTTGGCCCACAGCCTACGCAGGGAGGATCGTGGAACTGGAGCGGGCCGAATAATTTTAGCGCAACAACACGTGAAGTAACCATTTCAAATATTCAGGCTAACCAGGCAGGTAATTACGTAGCTACATATACCAATGACGGAGGATGCCAAAGCACACAGACTTTTAATGTTACTGTGACAACAGCCGCCACAGGCTCCATACTGAGAGAATACTGGACAGGTATTAACGGCAGTACAATTAGCAGTCTTACTACCAATGTTATTTACCCTAACAATCCAACGGGTAGTGTGCAACTCACCAGTCTTGAAGGCCCTACAAACTGGGCGAATAACTACGGAACGAGAATACGTGGATATGTTCATCCTGCTACAAGCGGAAGCTACACTTTCTGGGTGGCCGGAAATGATAATACTGAATTATATCTGAGCACAAGCGATAATCCTGCTAATAGTTCAAGGATAGCTTATGTGAATGGTTCAACAAATTCAAGACAATGGAATAAGTATGCCTCACAACAGTCAGTAACCATCAACCTCACTGGCGGACAGAAATACTACATCGAAGTCCTTCACAAGGAAGGTACTGGTGCAGATAATATAGCTGTAGCATGGCAAGGCCCCGGTATTTCACAACAGGTAATTGCAGGAAGCTATCTTTCTCCGTTTGTTCCTGCAGGTGGCAGTAGTTCATCTGCTGTTGTTAGTCTTAACGAAGATGAGATCAATCTGTATCCCAATCCATCCAATAAGGGAAGGTTCACAGTTATCCTTCCGGAAACTTTGGAAAATGCGACAGTGAAAATTTTTGATGACCAGGGACGCATGGTTTATGAAAAGAGCGCCCAGAGCAATAAAAAAATTGAGATCGATTCGCAGCTTCAACCAGGGCTTTACATTGTGAGGATAACTTACAAGGCATATAGTTTAACGAAAAGGCTCATTGTTAATTGACAAATCTTCTTCAATCACCAGGAATGCTTTATTAAAGCATTCCTGGTTTATTATACAAAACAATACCATTAAAAATAATTCGATTGATGATGCTAAAAATGTGGATGTCGAAAAAAGAAGTTGAGCAAAAGTTTTCTTGTGTAAATGTTACTGCCGGTTAAACACCTGCAGTGCGTTGAAAACAGAAAAACGAGGTTGAAGTTTCTTAAGTACAAATAAAAGGCAAGGAAATTATTCTTAACTATTAAGAACAGTGCAAGTAAAATGTTTAAACAATTATCTGCCGTTGCATACATTGGTTTTTTATTTTTTTTCTTATTGTTTGATGAAAACGTTTGGGCACAGGAACGGCCACCCATTCAATTAGGCCCCGATGATAAGCCGGCTTACAACAATCCTCCTGCCGGTTTCAGGAGCAAGCGAGAGAATATTGCTCATGGTACAATCAGCACTGTTCAGTACGATTCCAAAACGGTTTCTGCACGCAGGGAGATGTTGGTGTATACACCTGCCGGTTATTCAACTGATCGAAAATACCCGGTGATTTATTTATTGCATGGTCTCAATTCAGGTGCTGGTCAATGGCCGTACTGGGTGCGTGCAGATCATGTGATTGACAACCTGATAGCCGATGGAAAAATTGAACCTGTAATTATGGTTTTTCCTAATTGTAATACCAATGTAACAGTATCCAATCCCAAACCTGATGAACAGGAAGAACGAAAGGGCGGATTTAAAGGTTATGGTAACTTGTTTGAAAACGATTTGCTCAACGATATTATTCCTTACATCGAATCGCATTATTCTGTGTACACCGATCGTAAGCATCGTGCACTTGCAGGTTTGTCCATGGGTGGTGGGCAGTCGCTGAATATTGGTCTTTCGCATATCAATACGTTTGCTTTTGTTGGCGGATTTTCATCAGCCCCGAATACAAATGAATTCGGAGGACTTAATAACATCAAACTGTTACCCGATCTGTTGGCAGCAAAAGAACAACTTGCATTGCTTTGGCTTGGCTGTGGCAGTAAAGATGGCTTGATTGGTGTGAGCCAGCGTGTGCACAATCATCTGAAAGAACAGCAAGTACCTCATGTATGGCATGTAGATGATAACGGGCATGACGATGTTGAATGGGCCAATAACCTTTATCATTTTGCACAGCACATTTTCAGATCAAGCAAGAGTAATTTATCTCAACTCAGTTTGCCAAAAATGTTTAGCAGCAATATGGTGTTGCAGAGGGATATTCAAATTCCGGTGTGGGGCAATGCCAGTCCGGGAGCAACAGTAATAGCAACTCTGGGAAATATAAGTGCAACAGCAAATGCTGATAACAAAGGAAAGTGGATGATCCGTTTTCCGAAATTTAAAGCAGGTGGTCCCTATATACTAAAAATTACTGAACAGGGAAAGCCTGAAACCAGCATTGAACTAAACGATGTTTTAATTGGTGATGTTTGGGTAGCATCAGGTCAGTCAAATATGGAGTGGCAACTACAGTTAGCAAAAGATGCTGCTAAAGAAATTGCCAATGCAAATTTTCCAAAAATTCGATTTCTTTATGTGAAGCAGGGTAAACAAATAAAACCTCAACCTGATATTCAAACTGATCAGTGGAAAATTTGTGATACATCAAATGCGAAGGAATGGTCGGCTGTTGCATATTTTTTTGCCCGTAAAATTCACCAAGATCAAAATATCCCGATTGGTATTATTCAAAGCACCTGGGGCGGCACCGCCATCGAATCATGGATGAGCAAAGAAATGCTGCTTACTTCACCTGTTACAAGGGAAAGAACACTTGTTGTTGATACAATTTCACTAAGCCAGGAAGATATTATTCAGGACAGTTTGAAACAGATACGTTTTTGGGATATCATTTATAATCCACAAAATAATGCGGACAAGTTAGTCCCGTCTGCAGAATTTAATGATGCAGGTTGGACTGAAATTGAAATGCCCAATGTGATAAAAAATTTTGGAATCGGTCCTTTTGAAGGTATCGTGTGGTTAAGAAAAAAAATCAACCTGCCTGAATCTTATCATCAAAAAGAATTAACCATCAGCCTTGGACATCCCGAGATGAATTATACGCTCTACTTTAATGGTCAGGAAATTTGTAAAAATGTTTGGTATTCCAATCCAACACATACGTATACCATTCCGGCCAACCTGGTAAAGAACGGAGAAAATATTATCGCATTAAGAATGGCTATGTTATGGACAGGTGGTGGATTGAATCCGGCAGATACAGTTTTTATTTCCGATGGTTCATCTGAAATTTCATTAGGCGGTAAATGGGTTTACAAAAAAGATGTTGAACCTGCACTTCCCAAGATGCACAATTATCAGCAAAACCCTTCTGTTATTTTTAATAACATGATCTACCCGGTTATTCCTTATGGCATCAAAGGATTTATCTGGTACCAGGGCGAATCAAATGCAGCAGCGGCTTATGATTATCGAACATTATTTCCTATGCTGATTGCAGACTGGAGACAACGCTGGCAACAAGGTAATCTTCCATTCTTATTTGTGCAGTTGGCCAATTACATGAAAACAAAACCACTTCCATCAGAAAGCGAATGGGCAGAATTGAGAGAAGCACAAACACGAACCTTATCGCAACCAAACACAGGCATGGCTTGTGCGATTGATATTGGAGAAGCGGGTGATATTCATCCGAAAAACAAACAGGACGTTGGCTACCGTTTGGCATTGCTGGCCAATAAAATGGTGTACAAACAAAATGGTATTGCTTCCGGCCCACAGTATAAAAGTTATAAAATAGAAGGCGATCATATCAGGATCAGTTTTATTAATAATGGTGCAGCACTTAAAGCAAAAGATGGGAAAGAAATCATTGGTTTTTCAATTGCCGGTGCCGACCAAAAATTTCATTGGGCTAAAGCAATTATTAAAGGAAATGAAATACTGGTATCATCAGCCGAAGTAAAAAAACCAATAGCTGTAAGATATGCATGGGCCGATAACCCGGAATGTAATCTCATAAATACTTACGGTTTGCCTGCCGTTCCTTTCAGAACCGATAATTGGAAAGGCATCACTCAAAAATAAAATCAACGTTCAACCGTCTCTGGAATCATTCTTAAAGAAAAATATGAAATCGAAATTAATTGTAACTGTTTGTATCCTGTTTTGTCATTCACTTTTTGCGCAGGTTGCTAAACTGGAAAGTCCTGACAAGTCTATCGTACTAAATGTATTCTTATCAGCTTCAGGTAAAATTCAATACAGCATAAAAAAATCCGGAACCAGCATTATTGAACCTTCGGCTTTAGGTGTAACGATGAAGGGCCATGATTTTACACAAGGCATGAAGTTGTTGACGACATCAAAACCGGTGCGTATAACAGACAGTTACCAAACGAAGAATGCAAAAAAAAGCAGCATTGTTTACCAGGCCAATCAACTGGTACTGTCTTTTACAAATGAAGAAAAGAAAAAAATGGACATCATTTTCCGGTTGTCAAACGATGGTGTTGCTTTCCGGTATTCTTTTCTCTGGATAAAAAATATGGAGACAATTATTGGAGAACATTCCTCTTTTACATTTAATAAAAATGCTAAAGCCTGGCTGCAACCAATGAGTGAAGCAAAAACAGGTTGGCAAAAAGTTCATCCATCTTATGAAGAACATTACTTGCAGGATATTCCTGCTGGCACAGTGTCGCCATTAAAATCAGGTTGGATGTACCCGGCTTTATTTAAAACAAATAATACTTGGATGCTGATTACAGAAGCAGCACTTGATGGTGCTTACTGTGGTACAAGATTAATTAACGACTCTGCTTCGTCTGTTTATTCAATTGGCTTTGCCGATCCCAGGGAAGTGTTTACAGGTGGCGGTTATTTACCAATTAATGATAAGCCCTGGCTTACACCATGGCGCATTATAACAATTGGCAGTTTGAAAACAATTGCCGAATCAACACTAGGTACTGATTTGGCTCCGAAAGCTATCAACATAGACCAATCATTTATTAAACCCGGCAAAGCATCGTGGAGCTGGATCAACAGCAAGGATGACAATATCATTTTCAGTGAACAAAAAAAATATATTGACTATGCTGCTGACATGCATTGGCAATATTGCCTGGTGGATGCAGACTGGGACAGGAAGATTGGATATGATAGTATAAAAATTCTGAGTGACTACGCTGCTAAAAAAAATGTTGCGTTGCTGTTGTGGTATAATTCTGCAGGAGATTGGAACACGGTAACCTATACGCCAAAAGATAAATTGCTGAAGAAAGAAGGAAGGGAAAAAGAATTCAGTCGTATCAAGGCAATGGGTATTAAAGGTGTAAAGATTGATTTCTTCGGTGGCGATGGGCAAAGCATGATTCAATACTACATTGACATTTTGAATGATGCTGCAAAATACAAGCTGCTTGTAAATTTTCACGGTGCCACATTACCAAGAGGATGGCAAAAAACATATCCTCATCTTATGACAGCCGAAGCCATATATGGAATGGAGATGGTAACGTTTGATCAGAGTGCAGCCGATAAGCAAGCCAACCATTGTGCTATGTTGCCATTTACGAGAAACGCATTCGACCCAATGGATTTTACACCTATGAATCTTACAGGACTTACATCATCTAAGTGTACAAGGAAAACAACGCCGGCATTTGAATTGGCTCTTTCAGTTTTATTCTTATCTGGTATACAACATTATGCTCAGGCACCGGAAGGGATGGCGAATGTTCCAAATGATGTAAAACTCTTTTTGAGAACAATTCCTGATTATTGGGATGATGTAAAATTTTTGGACGGCTATCCGGGGAAATATGTCGTTATCGCAAGACGAAGTGGTAACCGTTGGTACATAGCAGGTATAAATGGCACAACAGACGAGAAGAAATTGCGTGTTGACCTTACTGCATTTAAGAAAAGCAAGGCAACTCTTTTTACAGATGGTGAAAAGGGAGTACTGTTTTCAAAAACAGAAATGAACACACTCAAAAATAAGAACGTGGATATTACATTAAATGGAAATGCTGGATTTGTAATGATTCTTGAATGATTTCACTGAAAGTATAAACTTCATTTAATAAATTGAATAAAAAACACTTTTGCTGCGCCAGTAACGCTTTGTACATTATTTGTGCAAAACGTCATTGCAACCGGTCAATTTCAGTGCATATAAACAGACCTTACTAAATTGAATTCTGTATAAATATTTCAATATGATGATACGCAATTTCATTTATGGAGTTATTCTTTCTTTTTTTTCAATCGGCAATAGTTATACCCAACTAAAAGCTCCTGCAGCTTTTGGCCCCATTCCAACTGAAAATCAAATGCGGTGGCAGGAGATGGAGTTTTATGCATTTGTCCATTTTTCATTGAACACTTACACCGATCAATCGTGGGGATTTGGCAATGAAGATATCAACCTCTTTAATCCTGAAAAATTAGATTGCCGGCAGTGGGCACGTATCTGCAAACAGTCTGGAATGAAAGGAATTATCATTACAGCAAAACATCACAGCGGCTTTTGTCTTTGGCCTTCGAAGTACACAGAGTACTGTGTTAAAAATGCACCGTGGAAAAATGGCAAGGGCGATGTGGTTCGTGAAATGGCTGAAGCATGTAAAGAATATGGTTTGAAACTCGGCATCTATTTATCGCCATGGGATAGAAATCATCCTGATTATGGAAAGCCTGAATATATTACCTATTTCAGAAATCAACTTACAGAACTGCTCAGCAACTATGGCCCCATTTTCGAAATATGGTTTGATGGTGCTAACGGTGGCACAGGTTATTATGGTGGTGCAAATGAAGAACGGAAAATTGACCGCACCACATATTACGACTGGAGCAATACCTATAAACTGATCAGAAAGCTGCAACCAAAAATTGTAATTTGGAACGATGGTGGAGACAGAGCTGATTTGCGTTGGGTGGGAACAGAAGGAGGTTGGGTTGGTGAAACAAACTGGAGTTTATTGAATGCTAAAGGCGATGTGCCTTTTAATATGTTGCACTATGGTGTGGAGAACGGAGATTCATGGGTGCCTGCTGAAGTAAATACATCCATCAGGCCCGAATGGTTTTATCATCCAAGTGAAAATGAACGGGTAAAAACAGTGCCGCAGTTAATGGAAACGTATTACAATTCTATTGGGCGAAACGGCACGTTGCTCCTCAATTTTCCAATAGACACAAGAGGATTAATTCATGAGAATGATGAGAATGCTGCTCTTTCATTTGCTGATGAAGTAAAAAAAGCATTTGCTGTAAACCTTGCCTTAAATAAAAAAGTAATTGTAACAAATGTGCGGGGCAATGCAAAGCAATTTGCTGCAGCAATGACAGTTGATGGAAATAAAAATAGTTACTGGGCAACGGATGATAAAATAAAAACAGCATCATTAACAATAGACCTTGGTAAGCGAACAACATTCAATCGCTTTTTGGTACAGGAATATATTCGTTTGGGACAGCGTGTTAAATCGTTTACAGTAGAAGCTTTTGTTGATGGTAACTGGAAAGAACTGGCAAAAGCAACAACTATTGGCTACAAACGCATCCTTCTTTTCCCAAGTATAACGGCAACAAAAGTTCGCTTCAGTATTACCGATGCTAAAAGTTGCCCGATAATTTCAAATATTGGCATTTATAATGCACCACAAATCCTGGAAGCACCAACAGTTATCAGGAATCAGCGTGGCGAAATACATATCATAGCAGCCGATAAAGAATCAGAACTGTATTATACTTTGGATGGAAGTGTTCCTAACCCGAAATCAAAAAAATATACAGGCCCTTTTGTAACAGATGGGAAGATTCAAGTAAACGCAATTGCTTATGAACCGGCATCAGGCAAAATCGGTCCTGTAACAAATGAAAAATTTGATATTCCAAGAAAGAACTGGAAACTGGTTGGCATTGAAGATGAAAAAGCAACTGCTGTTCTGGATGGTGATCCATCTACCACATGGCATCAAAACAAAGACAATAAACTGCCGGTTGATTTTGTAATTGATTTGGGTAAAGAGGAATCGTTGAGCGGATTCAGATATCTGCCTGACCAGGGTTTATGGAATCCCGGAATCATCAACCATTACCAATTTTATATTTCGAATGATAACATAGAATGGAAGTTAATTGATGAAGGAGAATTTTCTAACATTAAAAACAACCCTTTATGGCAGATCAAAAAATTTCCTGTTAACATGGCCCGTTATATTAAGCTGAGAGCGTTAAAAAATACAGAAGGTAACAACAATACAGGATACGCTGAAGTAGCTGTAATTACGAATGATTAATAGTTCAACAGTAACATGTGATAAAAGGCAAGAATAAAAATTCTTAACACATTAAAGATCAAAAAACAGGATGGTGAAAGAAAAAAGTATAGTCTAGTAAGGAGCGGCCATTGCAATAAAATGAAATGTCTCTTTGACACAATACCTGGCCTGGCTAACACTTACAAAAGTCAATTATTAGTTTATTGGATAAATCAACTCGTTTTGCTTTTTATACTCACCCGGTGTAAGACTGGTAACCTTCTTGAAGATTTTTGAAAAATAGGGAACATTTTCAAACCCGGTTTCTTCAGCTATTTTACTAAGCGATAAACTTGTAGTTGCAATTAAATACTGGGCACGTTCAATTCTTTTCTCGTGTAAATAATTCAAGGGACGTTCTCCGGTTGATTGAAAAAATAATCTTGAAAAATAATCGTGCTGCAGATTCGCTCTTTTAGCCAGGTCAGCTACAGTTATATTCTTTTTCAGATTTAGCTGGATATGCCTGATGGCATCAAGTATCTTTGATGGGATCGGATTCGAATTACTGGACTTGAAATGGTCAGAACTTAAGAAACGTGAAATAAGTTGCAGCATGATCCCTTGTGTCTCAAAGTAAACAGCATCACTTACGATATTATTCAGCTCCTGGTAGCTTTTATAGTAAGCATTTTTTTCGTAATCTTTCGGGTTGTCCGAACGGTTAATACCTCTGCCGGGATTTATTTCCAGTAATCTTTTAAAGTTTACAATATCTGTTTTGCCAGCAGGTACTTTTATGATCTTTCTGTTGTATTCAAAAGCTGAAATACCCTCTGCTGACTCTTCGAAAAAATGAAGGAAGTATTGGCTTAAATAATCGTTACAACGTAAATGGCACAATGTAAAGCTGGGGATAATGTATAAATATCCTTTTTCCAGTTTAAGTTTTTCCTGTCTGCTTGAAATAAATCCTTCGCCATCATCTATATAATAAATCCGGAAATAGGGACTGATCACATTGGCATAATTCCATTGTTCATTGAGCTTAACATGGTTCACATGCAGCAATGAAAAATTATGTCGCAGTAATCTTTTGCTCATCAGCAAAGTTATTTAAAACTTAAAAAAAGTCGGATTTGTATAAAACAAAGTCTTATTCATTGAATGACCGGATGAAAGATAGGGAATAGATTTGTTATTGAGATACTTAGCTCACACATCATACACTTGCCATAGTTATGAATACTGCATTTCCGCAAAACGCAACAACTACAGCGGCTTCCAAAACAGGCTTTCCATTTATTTTAGTGACTTCCCTGTTTTTTTTATGGGGTTTTTCCAACAATCTGAACCCGATCCTGATCCCCCATTTAAAAAAATCATTTACGCTTACCACTACGCAATCAACCTTGGTTGATTTTGCCGTTTACATCGCCTATTTTCTTATGGCATTGCCCGCTGGTTATGTCATGAAACGTTTTGGATATAAGATTGGCATCATAGCAGGCTTACTTTTTTTTGCAATAGGTGCATTTTTATTTATCCCGGCTGCAAATACACAATCTTATGCATTTTTCCTTGTGGCGCTGTTTGTAATTGCCTGCGGGTTGGGTTTTCTTGAAACGGCAGCAAATCCTTATGCGGCAGCATTGGGTACTCCTGAAACAAGTACGCAACGGTTAAATCTTGCGCAATCGTTTAATGGATTGGCTGCTGCGCTGGCACCTGTTATTGGAGCACGGGTGATTCTTACAAAGGGCTATACCAATGAACAATTAAATGCCATGACCAGTGAAGCAAAGAAAATTGCATTGGCATCCGAAGCATCATCCGTTAAAACACCCTATTTGATTTTAGGTACTGTGTTGTTATTAATCGCTTTTGCGTTTGCGCTCACTAAACTTCCCAAAATCCAGCATAAAGAAACAGGAAGACAAAAGAGCCAGAACATATTTCATGCATTCAAACATAAACACCTCACATGGGCAGTAGTTGCACAATTTTTTTATGTAGGAGCACAGGTCTGTGTATTCAGTTTATTCATATTGTATGCTACTAAGTCGGCATCTGTAAGTGAAGTAAAAGCTGCGGATTATTTAGGCGCATGTGGTATCGCTTTTTTGACCGGTCGCTTCCTAGGCACCTTTCTAATGAAATATATTAAACCAAGTAATCTGCTGGCTATTTACGCTTTCATCAACATATTATTATGCATAGTTGCTATTGCAGGGCATGGCATAACAACGGTGTATGCTGTAATTCTTATTTGCTTTTTTATGTCCATTATGTTCCCAACCATTTTTGCATTAGGCATTAGCGATTTGGGTGGAGATACAGAGTACGGCAGCAGCTTGGTGATCATGTCTATTGTTGGTGGTGCAGTTTTGCCACAGGCATTTGGATGGATCAGTGATGCCACGGGGAATATACAGTTAGGATATATTGTACCATTAGTGTGTTTTGTAATTGTTGCCTGGTTTGGCTGGAGAGGTTTCAAGGTGGTCAATACGGAAAATAAAATGCTGTAACATTCCACAATACAAAGTTGAACTATAAAATTGACGATAATGCTAGTAAAAGATCAGGCGAATAAAGACAATAAGACTACTCCTGTTCTGCCGCCGGTAATTTTTGGAACAAGTGGGCTTGGAAATTTATTTGTTGTACTAACAGAGGAAGAGAAGCTGGATATTATTGAAGAATGTATCCGGCTGAGTAAAGGAAAAGTTGTTTTTGATTCTGCTGGAAAGTATGGAGCCGGACTTGCTCTTGAAACGCTTGGTAAACTTTTAAAGCAGTTAAACATTTCCAAAGAAGATGTTATCATAAGTAATAAGCTGGGATGGTTACGAACCGAATTAAAAACTGCTGAACCTACATTTGAACCTGGTGTGTGGAAAGATTTGAAACATGATGCAGTACAAAAGATCAGCTATGATGGGATCATGGAATGTTTCGAACAAGGTAATGAGCTTTTGAATGGATACAATCCCCAAATGGTTTCGGTGCATGACCCCGATGAATATATGGCTTCATCAAAAGGCTATCCTCAATCCCAAAAATTGTATGAAGATATTCTCGATGCTTATGAAGCATTGTATGATCTGAAGAAAGAAGGAAAAGTACAGTCTGTTGGTGTGGGTGCAAAAGACTGGAAAATGGTAAAACGGATTGCAGGGGATGTTGAATTAGATTGGATTATGATTGCAAATAGCATGACCATTAAAAGGCATCCAAAAGAACTATTGGATTTTATAGAAGAGATGAATAGCAAAGGTATTTCTGTTATTAACTCCGCAGTGTTTCATTCCGGTTTTTTGGTAGGCAGCGATTATTTTGATTACCAATTAGTAAAACCGGGCATTGCTGAAAACGATACATTGCTGAAATGGAGAGAAGACTTTTTTAACACATGCCGCCAATTCAATGTAAAGCCTGCTGAAGCCTGTGTTCAGTTTGCATACAATGTTCCCGGAGTAAAAAGTATTGCATTAAATACCACTCATGCACATCGTGTACAATCGAACCTTCAAATGATTGACGCACATATTCCGGTGGAATTTTGGAGCGAATTAAAGAACAAAAACTTAATTGAAGTAGATTTTGTTTCCAACTTCAACAACCAATTCAAAAAAGAATCAATAGAGCAAAAATGAAAACGTTGGTTTGTACAATTCCGGGAGAGTTAGAGTATAAAGAAAGCGAAATGCCTGCATTAAAACCAGGACATGCCATCATAAAGATCAAACGTATTGGTATTTGCGGAACAGATCTGCATGCTTTTGAAGGAACGCAACCGTTTTTTGAATATCCACGCATTTTAGGTCACGAGCTTTCAGGCGAATTGATTGCAGTTGATGACGCTTTTGATTTTGAAATTGGTGAAGCAGTTACATTTATTCCTTACTTCTATTGTGGAAAATGCATTGCCTGCAGAAAGGGAAAACAAAATGCATGTGTGAATATAAAAGTGTGTGGCGTGCACCAGCATGGAGGTATGGCAGAATATCTCTCAGTGCCTTCTTATTCGTTGATTCACGGCGAGGGGTTGAGTTTTGATGAACTGGCTCTTGTTGAACCTTTGGCAATTGGTGCACACGGAGTTAGGAGAGCCGGGGTAATGAAAGATGAGTTTGTTTTGATCATCGGTGCGGGCCCAATTGGCTTGGGAACAATTGAGTTTGCACGCATCGCAGGAGGGAAAGTTATCGTTCTCGATGTTAATAACAACCGCTTGAAGTTTTGCAAAGAGAAATTGCATGTTGAGTACACGATTAATGCACTTGAGGCTGATGTGATGGAGCAGTTAATGAAAATTACAAATGCATCAATGCCAACTGTTGTCATTGATGCCACTGGAAATTTAAATGCTATTAATAATGCTTTTCAATACATGGCACATGGAGCAAGATTTGTTTTAATCGGGTTGCAGAAAGGACAAATTAGTTTTAGCCATCCTGAATTTCATAAAAGGGAAGCAACACTCATGAGCAGCAGGAACGCTACACGGAAAGATTTTGAACATGTCATTTCGTGTATGAAACGAAAAGAAGTAGATCCTACTACGTACATCACCCATCGTGTATTATTTGAGCAGGTGAAAGAGGAATTTGAAGGATGGCTTAACCCGGCTAAAGCCGTTATAAAAGCAATGGTTGAGATGAACTGATCAGTTTCTCAACATCTGATTAATCAATTAAAGAGTAAATTTAATAATATGAAAAAATATTGCCTGGCTGTTGACTTAATAGATAATCCTGATTTGATTGCCGAATATGAAGAGTGGCACAAAAAAGAAAATACATGGCCCGTAATTACGAAAAGCATTACCGATTCAGGTATCAACAACATGGAGATTTACAGAACAGGTAACAGGCTGTTCATGATCATTGAAACAGATGATGGTTTCAGTTTCGAACGCAAAGCAGCCATGGATAATGGTAGTCCCAAAGTGCAGGAGTGGGAGCAACTGATGTGGAAATTTCAACAACCATTGGCATGGGCAAAGAAGGGAGAGAAATGGATTTTAATGGATAAGATCTTTCAATTGTAATTACATACTCACAGTATTATACTAAACTCACAACTTATAAAAAATGAAACGCAGAACATTAATAAAAGGCATGGCAGCAGCATTGCCTTCATTGTGGTTATCACGTGCATTGGGTAATGATTTTTTACAAGCAGAAAAAATAAGTGAATCATTTATAAAAGGGCCATTCAAACCAACCTGGGAATCATTACAGAATTATAAAACTCCCGATTGGTTTCGTGATGCAAAGTTTGGCATGTGGGCACATTGGGGGCCACAATGCCAGCCCGAAGCCGGTGACTGGTATGCAAGAAATATGTACGAAGAAGGATCATGGCAATATAAAATTCATCTACAGAAATATGGTCATCCTTCAAAGTTTGGATTTAAAGATGTGATCAACGAATGGAAAGCTGAAAAATGGGATCCGGAAGAATTAGTGAGTTTGTATAAAAATGCCGGTGCAAAATATTTCATGGCAATGGCTAACCATCATGATAATTTTGATTTATACAACAGCAAATACCAAAAACATTGGAACTCTACCAAAATTGGCCCAAAGAAAGACCTGATTGGAGGTTGGGCAAAAGCAGCTAAAAATAATGGACTTCCCTTTGGAGTAAGTATTCATGCATCCCATGCATGGATGTGGTATGAGTACGCTCAGCTTGCTGACAAGAATGGAGAACTGGCTGGTGTGCCTTATGATGGCAAACTCACCAAAGCAGATGGAAAAGGAAAATGGTGGGAAGGTCTTGATCCGCAGGAACTGTATGCACAAAACCATGAGTTAAGTAAGGGCTATAACTGGGAGTGGAAAGAAGGAATCATCACACCGCCTTCAAAAGAGTATTGTACTAAATTTTACAATCGTACAATTGATCTCATCAACAAATATGATCCAGATGTGATTTATTTTGATGATTCGCAATTACCATTATGGCCTGTTAGTGATGTAGGCTTACGCATTGCTGCTCACGTGTACAATAAAAGCATTAAAGAACATGGAGAACTTCGTGCTGTGATCAATGGAAAAATTTTAGATGAAAATCAACGCAAGGCAATGGTGTGGGATATTGAACGGGGACAAGCAAACGATATTCAACCATTACCATGGCAAACCGATACCTGTATTGGTGGCTGGCATTATGATCGTGGATTGTATGAACGTAATGGTTACAAAACAGCAGCAACTGTTATTCAAACTTTGGTTGACATTGTTAGCAAGAACGGCAACCTTATGTTGAACATCCCTGTTCGTGCCGATGGCAGTATTGATGAAAAAGAAAGGAAGATTGTGGAGCAAATAGGTGAGTGGATGAAAGTAAACAGCGAAAGTATTTACAGCACAAGGCCATGGAAAATATTTGGCGAAGGACCAGCACAACAAACTTCGGCAAAGCTCGACGGACCAGGATTTAATGAAGGAAAAGCAAAGCCATTTACCCATGAAGACATTCGCTTTAATGTGAAAGGAAACCATCTTTATGCCACTGCAATGGGATGGCCGGAAAATGGGAAGCTGCTTATAAAAAGTTTAGCCAGCAATAGCTTATATCATATTCCCGGCATTCAGAAAATTGAACTGTTGGGAATGAAGGAACCATTATCTTTTGAATTTAATGGGCAAGGGCTCTCTATAACTCTACCCCAAAAGAACAGCAATCTACTGGCGCATGTTTTCAAAATAACACATAAATAATTATGAAAAGTTAATTATAACAAGCTATGCTTTAAGGATTTTAAAATCAGGATGTTTCAACGGCAAGAGAGATTTGAGTGAATAAAATCAGATAGATTGGGGGATGATAAATTTATTATAGAAATTATTGCGTTCTGTTGTAATTAGATGACATGGAAAATTCAGTAATACAGGCCATTTTGTTACCTTGATGCTCTATTTCAGATAGAAATTGAACAGGATATTAAACTGTGCTGTAAAAAATGCCAGGGTTAAACTTGATGTGATGCGTTTTATAATTTCGATAATTGTATTCTTACAATCGCTTTCGGTTTTTGCTCAAAGTGAGCAATATAATTTTTATAAACTCGATACCTATACTGGTCTTTCGCATAACCAGGTTACTGCCATACTAAAAGATCAGGATGGATTCTTATGGTTTGGCACCTTATCTGGTCTCAACCGTTATGATGGTTATTCCTGCAGGGTATTTCGTAAAAACTATAATGACAGTTCATCGCTCCCCGATAACAGTGTTGAATCACTTTATGAGCTTCCCGATGGAAAGATATGGGTATTGACTGGGGGAGGGACTTGTATTTATAATTCCTATACTGAAAAATTCGATCCTGATTATAATAACTATTTGCAATCTCTTGGTCTTCCTTCCGGTGCTATCAGCAAGGTTGTAAAAGGAAACAGTGGCCGGTATTGGTTTTTGTATAATAATCTGGACATATTCCTTTATTCAAGCACCGATAAGAAAGCAAAACCTTTCAGACAGAATTTCAGTAATCAAAACCTGGAAAAAATCACATCCATTAAAGAAACGAAAGACGAAAAATTGTGGATTGTATATGAGAATGGATTTTTGCAACAGTATGATCCTAAATTAAACAAGATCATTTTCAACAGTACCACTCTGCAAAACCTGAATAAAGGAATCAATTTATATAATTTGTTTATCGACAGAGATGGAGATATTTGGCTTTGGGCTGTCAATACCGGAGCTTTTCTTTTTCAGCCAAAATTTAATTCAGTCAGGCAGTTTAATGAAAATTCATTCCCGTCAAAACTGAATACAAACCTGGTAACCGAAATTGTACAGGATAACAATGGTTTGATCTGGGTGGCTACTGACCATGGCGGTGTAAACCTCATCAATAAAAAAAATAACTTCAGCAGCAGTTACCTGGTGAATGATCTCAAAAACCCACGGAGCCTTAGTCAAAATAGCGTACGAACAATGTATAAGGATGACAACGGAATCATCTGGCTGGGAACTTATAAACAGGGGGTAAATTATTTAAACAGCAACATTGTATTATTTCCGCTTTATCGTCACCAGGAATCGAATGTAAAGAGCCTTCCTTATGATGATGTCAATAAGTTTGTTGAAGATAAGGCTGGTAATCTATGGATTGGCACCAATGGTGGAGGATTGATTTTTTTCGACAGGAAGCAAAATACGTTCAAACAATTCCTGCACGATCCAAACAATAAAAACAGCCTTAGCAATAATGTAATTGTAAGCTTGTGGATGGATCATGAGAATGTTCTCTGGATTGGAACATACTTCGGCGGCCTTAACAGCTTTGATGGAAAGAAGTTTACACACTACCGGCATAGCGATAGCGATTCCTTAAGTTTATCAAATGATAACATCTGGGAGATATTTGAAGACAGGCAAAACAATCTATGGATAGGTACACTTGGGGGAGGGTTAGATCGTTTTGACAGAAAGGCAAACAGGTTTGAACACACTCAATATAACGGAACCCAATATCCTTTACCATCAAATTACATTTCTTCTATCCTGCAGGATAAGGAGGGCAATTTATGGGTTGGCACTTCTGGTGGATTAACAGTTTTTAAAAAAAATAAAACCGAAACATTTTCTTTTCAGCAAACCGGTGATAAAAGTAGTTTAAGCAATGACAATGTTATTTGTCTTTTGGAAGACAGCAAAGGAAAGATTTGGGTAGGAACACGGGAAGGGTTGAATTTTTTTAATGAACAAACAAAGGAGTTCCAAAAATTTACTACAGCAGATGGGTTACCAGATAATATAATTTTGAATATACTGGAAGATAAACACCACACACTTTGGATTTCCACACCAAACGGATTATGTAATGCTATTCCACAACAAACCAAAAACGGTATTGCATTTTCTGTTATTAGTTATGATGTAACGAACAACCTGCAAAACCGTGAATTCAACGACAACGCTGCACTTAAAACACGGGCAGGCGAATTGATCTTCGGCGGGCCTTCCGGGTTTAATATTATTAATCCCGATAAAATTCAAAAAACGGCTTATCGCACAAAAATTGTTTTTACGGGTTTGCAGATTTTAAATAACAATGTTGAGCCGGGCGAATTGATCAATAACCGGGTTTTGTTGAAACAATCGTTATCGCAACTGCAAAGTATTGATCTGAAGTACAAAGAAAATGTATTCACAATTGAATTTGCTTCTTTGGATTTTGGGCACAGTGCCGGTAATAAATACGCATACATGCTGAAAGGTTTTAACTCAGACTGGTTGTATGCCGATGGCACACAGCGAAGAGTAACGTTTACCAATCTCAATCCCGGAAAATATACGCTTAAAGTAAAGGTTTTAAATCATGATGGTGTTTGGAGTGATGAAAAAAGTTTGCAGATCAACATTCATCCACCATTTTGGCGAACCAATATTGCATACATGATTTATGTGTTGATCCTGGCTGGTTTGTTATTCCTTGCCCGGCGAATTACTATTGACAGAATTCACATGCGGTATGAAGTGCAACATCAACGAAGGGAAGCAGAAAGGGCACATACACTTGATCAGTTAAAAACAAAATTTTTCACAAACGTAAGTCATGAGTTTCGTACACCTTTGAGCCTGATCATTTCTCCGTTAGACAAGATCATTAAACAGGCAACAGATGAAGAACAGAAAAAGCAATTGAATCTTGTGCAGCGTAATGCAAAACGATTACTCAGCCTGGTAAACCAATTGCTCGATTTCAGAAAAATGGAAGTGCAGGAAATAAAATTGCATCCTGCCATTGGCGATATTATCGGGTTTAGCAAAGACATCTGCGAATCATTTATGGATATCGCTGAAAAAAAGAATATACAGTTATCATTCTCTTCTGATCTTGACAGCCTTGAAATTTATTTTGATAAGGATAAAATTGAAAAGATTTTATTCAATCTGCTTTCAAATGCGTTTAAATACACACATGATAATGGCATGGTGAGCCTTAACATGGCGTATACCCCTCATGGAACAAATGATGAAGATGGAACACTGTCAATTGAAATAAAAGATAACGGCATAGGAATTCCTGCAGGCATGGAGGAAAAAATATTTGAACGATTCTTTCAAACAGATGTTCCTGAAAGTATGGTGAACCAGGGAACCGGTATTGGCCTGGCAATAACAAAAGAATTTGTGAGGTTACACAACGGTATCATTACCGTAAAAAGTGAACCGGAGCAGGGCACCTGTTTTACAGTTTTGCTGCCGGCAAAAAAGATTCATCATACTCCTGAGCGCACTGCAATGACTACTGCTCAGTTGGAAGATGCAGAACAAACAATGCTGGAAGAAAGCCAAAAGGTCAGCAGGAAAAAAACAATCCTGATGGTGGAAGACAATGAAGACATCCGCTTTTATTTAAAAGACAATTTAAAAGCAAATTATAAAGTTGAAGAGGCTGTAAACGGAAAAGAAGGCTGGGAAAAAATCAAACATCTGAACCCCGACCTTGTTGTGAGCGATATTATGATGCCTTTGATGGATGGAGTTGAACTGGCACGGAAAATAAAAACCGAAACGCTTACAGCACATATCCCGGTTATTCTGCTTACTGCTATGGGAAGCGAGGAAAAACAGCTGGAGGGTTTAAAGGCGGGTGTGAATGATTATATCACCAAACCTTTCACGTTTGAGATACTGGCTTCACGTATCAAAAATTTGCTGGCACAGCAGGAATTGCTGCAAAAAAGATTTCAAAAGCAAATTGAGGTTAACCCGGCGGAAGTAACGATCACCTCAGTTGACGAAAAATTTCTAAAGCAAGCACTGGAACTTATTGAAAAAAACATGGATAAGCCTGAGTTTTCGGTAGAAGATTTCAGCCGTGATATGTTTATGAACCGTGTTACGCTGTACAGAAAAATTCTTTCAATCACCGGTAAAACGCCCATTGAATTTATCCGTTCGATACGGATGAAAAGGGCTGCACAACTGCTGGAAAAAAGTGGCATGTCAATTGCCGAAATTGCATACGAGGTGGGTTTCAACAATCCAAAAAACTTCACAAAAGCCTTTAAGGAAGAATTTAAAATACTGCCTTCACAATATGTTGCCAACAAAAAAGACAAGGACTTTTAACGCCAAAACAGCTTCCGTTTTCGTTGAAAACGACTTTTATGCCCACTGAGTGAATGCGTTTAAATACAACTGCAAAAAGTATTGCACATTCCCTTGTTTCAAAAAAAAACATTCTGAAAATCATCTACTTGCAACATTTTGTACCCTAGTCTGCAACATTTGAGCAACCTGCTTGAGTAACCACCAACGTAATTTTATTGAACGATTTCAAGTGAAAGATTGCTGTTATGAAAATTCGATTGCCATTTCTATATTTTTCAGTCTCTCTCAATTCAAAGCTATGTTGGCTTTGTTTCTCCTTTCATTCAAATCATAAGACGGTGTTATCGCTTTTACTCGTGCAAAGTTTATCAGCACAGCAAATGGTCTTTGTGCGGGAAAAAGCTTTTTGGTATCAAAAACAATAACAAGAAAAACCAATCTATCCATTCAATAATAAATATGCAAGTATGAACCATTCCAAAACGATTCGCTTAATGTCACTGCTGCTATCGGGAATTCTTTCTGTATTCCTGGTGAGCACAAATCTGTGCGCACAAACAACAAAAGTTAGTGGCACAATTATCAATCAGCGTACTGCCGAACCTGTGGCAGGAGCAACAGTTACCGTGAAAAACACCAATCGCTCTGCAAGCGCAGATAACGCAGGAAAGTTTACGATTGATGCATCTGCCGGTGAAGTACTGGTTATTACTTCTGTTGGCTACATTTCTAAAGAAGCAACAGTTGGAGCCGGCTCATTAAGTATTCAACTGCAGGAAGCCGACAACAAATTGGAAGAGGTTGTTGTGATTGGTTACGGCACCCAAAAGAAAAAGTTGGTTACCGGTGCTAATTTGCAGGTAAAAGGTGAGGATATTCAAAAGCAAAACACCACCAGCGCTTTGCATGCTATGCAAGGCCAGGCGCCAGGTGTGCAAATCACCTCCTCATCAGGACAGCCTGGCTCAGGATTCAATATCGTTATTCGGGGTAAAGGCACCATTGGCAATTTCGGGCCATTGGTTGTGGTTGACGGAGTTCAGGGTGTTAATATAAATTCTATTAACCCTGCCGACATTGAATCCGTTGATGTTTTAAAAGATGCAGCTTCTGCCGCCATTTATGGTTCACAAGCTGCTAATGGTGTAATCCTTATTACAACAAGAACAGGAAGACAAAATCAAAAAGCACAAATTACGCTGGATGTTTTTTACGGCGTTCAGAATCTTTCATGGAAAGCTCCGCTGTTAAATTCAAAGGAGTATGCCATTATTATGAATGAGCAGGCACTCAACTCAGGTAAATCACCTTATTTCACCAATGATGAAATTAATAACCTGCCGGTGAGTACCGATTGGCTTGGTCAGATGTTTGCAAATAATGTTCCTACTCAAAACTATGTATTGAGTGTAAATGGTGGTAACGCTGGTTCTGTTTATTCCACATCACTTGGCTATACCGGCCAGGGCGGCATTGTAGGTGGCCCGCCCATTTCCAATTACGAACGTTACACATTTAAGATAAACACAGAGCATAGATTATATAAGGATATTGTAAGACTTGGACAACATCTTACAATCAACAATGTAAACAGTCATGGCATTGCAACAGGAGGTCAATACAGTAACTCACTGCGTTCTGCGTTTTCAACCACGCCATTTTTGCCAATGTATGATTCAGCCGGAAATTTCTTCAGATCAGATGATAAGCCGTGGAATCCCGGACAGGTAGGCGATCCGCAGTGGGATAACAGCGTATCGAATCCATACGCTTCAATGGTTTACAATTCTAATAACAGAAACAGTGGTCAGAATCTTTTTGGCGATGCATATTTACAAATTGAACCCATTAAAGGTTTGAAACTTCGTACAAGTGTTGGGCTTAATTACTGGAGCAATAAAAGTCATGGTTTCAGACCGGTGTACCAACTTTCCATTTTTGATATGAATGATACATCTACCGTTTTCCAGTCAATGGGTAGCGGCAGAACAATTCAGTTTGATAATACAATAAGTTACGATTTCAGGGTTGCAAAAAATCACAGCTTCAATGTAATGGGCGGTACTACCGCTATCAATACAATGGGTTCCAGCCTGTCTGGTTCCAACTGGGATTTACGTGTTGTAGATATGGAACATGCTTATCTTGACGTTGCTCAAAACAGAGCTCCGGAATCAAATCATCTTAGTGCAAGCGGTGCTCCGTTTGAAGATGCGTTGCTTTCTTATTTCGGAAGGGTGCAATATAACTTCAATGAAAAATATTTATTCAATGCTACTTTCCGTGCCGATGGTTCTTCCAAGTTTGCACCGGATCATCGTTGGGGTTATTTTCCTTCCGTTTCTGCTGGCTGGGTTGCTTCAAGGGAAAATTTTATGCAGAACATTAGCTGGTTAAATTTCCTGAAGCTTCGTGCAAGCTGGGGCCGTGTAGGTAATCAAAGTGTTCCTGCTTACCAGTTCCTGTCGCCTATCAGTTTTAACCAGGCGGGTTATGTATTCGGAAATGCTGAAGGCATTAATACTCCGGGCGCCTATCCCAGTCGCTTAGCTAATCCAAACGTAAAATGGGAAACATCAGAGCAAACAAATATTGGATTTGATGCCACACTTATAAGAGGATTGAACGTTGCATTTGACTTTTATATTAAAGAAACAAAAGACTGGTTGATAACAGCACCAATTCTTGCCACAGCAGGAGCAGATGCTCCATTGATCAACGGTGGTGATGTAAAAAATACAGGTGTTGAACTGGCTCTTAACTATCGCAATACAATCGGTAAAAACCTGAGTTATTCAATTGGGGTGAATGGTTCGTATAATAAAAACAAAATCGGCAACATTCCAACCAATGATCATATTATACATGGTAATACCAATGTTTTGTTTGCCAACTCGCTTGAGTTTTACAGGGCCCAAAACGGTTTGCCTGTTGGTTATTTCTGGGGTTTGAAAACAGCAGGTATTTTTCAAACAGAAGCAGAAGTTCTTTCGTATAAAAACAAAAGTGGTAAAGTTATTCAGCCCGAAGCTAAACCCGGTGATTTGCGTTATGCTGATTTGAATGATGATGGTGTAATTGACAACAAAGACAGAACAATGATTGGCAATCCCAATCCTGATCTCGTTTTTGGTTTCAATGTATCACTTGAATATAAAGGCTTTGATCTTATGGTGCAGGGATCGGGTGTAGCTGGTAATGAATTGGTAAAATCATGGAGAGGCCCAGGAGGCCGTGGCAATTACACTGCTGAAATTTTAGATCGCTGGACTGGGCCCGGCACATCAAACAAAATTCCAAGAGTAACAGAAGAAGGAGCTAACTGGGCGCAGTTCTCTGACCTGTACATTTACGATGGCAGCTTCGTACGCATCAACACCATTACATTGGGTTATGATTTAGCACGCATCGTAAAGAAAAATTACCTGAGTAAAGTAAGAATATACGCTTCTGTATTAAATGCTTTCACCTTCACAAAGTATAACGGACTGGATCCTGAAGTTGGACACAATGAAGGTTTCTCTACAGGAGTAGATGTGGGCTATTATCCAAGACCGCGAACAATGATGGTTGGCGCAAACATTCGTTTTTAATTAAAAAACTAAATGAACATGAAACGAAGTATGGTAAAGCTTTCATTAGTAAAATAAAATGCAATGAAAAGTTTATCATGCAAAGTTCCATCTCACAAACAGTAAAATAAAAAATTACTCACATGAAAAAACTAAAACTATATATACCTGTCATCGCTTTGTTATCGCTGACGGCCTGCAAAAAAAGTTTTCTGGATACAGAAGATGTAACAAATGCCACAGAGCAAAACTTTTATAAAACCCCATCGGATGCCTATAAAGCATTAGTGGGGGTGTATGATGGATTGCAACGTGCAGGTTCATCTGGCTCCGGGTTGGCTGTTGTTGCAACTGAGGTCTTGTCAGATAATGCATTTGGTGCTACAGGAAATGCCGACGGGTTTGGTTTTCAGATGATGGACGAGTTTGATAAACTCCGTTCACCTTCTGACCAGGACATGTTTAGTGACAACTGGACTGTTTATTACAAGGCTATTTATCGTGCTAATATGTTGCTGAAAAATCTTGACCAGGTAAATTGGAATGGCAACGATAATCTGCGTAAGGTATATGAATCAGAAGCAAGATTTATACGGGCCTACCTGTATTTTGATATGGTAAGATTTTGGGGCAATATTCCATTGATTAAAGCGCCAACAACTGAAAACGTGCCGCAGGCAAATCCTGATGAAGTGTATAAGCTGATTGCTGAAGATTTGAAATTTGCAGTTGCCAATCTCCCCGCCACAAGTTATGCTTCACAAGCTCCTGCAACTTATGGAAGGGTCACTAAATGGGCAGCCGAAGCATTGATTGGCCGTGTATTTTTATATTATACCGGCTATTATGGTAAACCTGATCTGGTTGGTCTTGTGTCGAAAGCCGAAGCATTAGCTGCACTTGAAGATGTTATTAGTAACGGAGGTTTTGGTCTTGTTGAAAATTTCGCCAACCTGTGGCCTGCTGCATCGCTTAATAATTATGTTGGAGAAAATAATAAGGAAACTGTTTTTAGTATCCGCTATACTTATACCAGCGATTGGAATGGCAATGTTGATGGCAATCATTGGATGGTAATGATGGGCATACGTGTCCAGTCCATTTATCCTTATGGGCTTGGTTGGGGAGGCGGCACTGTAAATCCAAAACTCTGGAATGCATACAGTGTAAATGATACAAGACGCAATGCTTCTATTATTTCAATTGACGGAGAAAGCCTCGACTTCAAAAACAAAAAAGATCAAAGAGAATATACAGGATACTATACAAAAAAGTATACCCCAATGGCCGATGCGGCAGGTGCAAGTCTTGCTGAGAAAATGGGTGGCGTAAGTTTTATGATTGGACAATTCCAGGATTTTGTTTCCATCCGTTATGCAGATGTTTTATTGATGGCAGCAGAGTTAGGATCACCTAATGCTCAAACATACTTCGATGATGTACGCAAGAGAGCTTATGGTACCAACTTTGTTCAAACACCCGTAAACCAGGCTAATATTCTGGATGAAAGAAGATTTGAGTTTGCCGGGGAAGGAGTTCGTTACTGGGATCTGCTTCGCCAGGGCATAAATGTCGCATCATCAACCATTGCAGAAACAGTGACACTTGAAAATGGTGGTGTGGCTACAGTGAAGACAATTTCAGCATCAAAGATCATTGAAACAAAAGGGTTGTCTCAAATTCCTTATTCACAAATCACTTTGTCTAACGGCGTATTAAAACAAAACGCAGGTTGGTAATTGTTTTAATTATTTAAAATTAATAACATGAAAAAATTCATTCACTCTACAATAGCAGTTTGCATATTAATCATCCTGTTTTCAGGATGCAGACCTGAAAAAATTGAACTTGGTCCTGCGTTAGATAAAGCGGCATTGAAATTTACAGTAAGTCCGAGCGCTAATAACCCCAATGACATCGTTCTTAAAAGCCTTACTCCTAATGCGACTCCTTATTGGGTATCGCCATCAGGAAATTCAATCAGGATGACAGACACGATAAACATTCCTTTTCCCGGTACTTATACCATTAAGTATGCGGTTCAAAGTCGTGGCGGTCTTGTATATGCCGATCCTGTAACAGTAACGATCAATTCAATTGATCAGAACACAGTGAGTCAACCTATGTGGATTGCACTGACAGGAGGATTGGGACAATCAAAAACATGGGTTTTGGATCTGGATGCAAACGCTGTAAGTAAATTTTTTGATGGGCCTTTTTACTTTGGTGGTACAGGATGGGAATGGGCTCCTAAATTTAGCGATATACCCTGGGCCGGAGTTTCAGCAGGCGATTATGGTACTATGACTTTTGATTTGATTGGTGATGCAAATTTTACAGCTGATAATAAAATGTTTCCTGACCTCTCAGGCACTGGTAAATTTATGTTGTACTCAACTTCAAATGAGTTACAAACAATCGGCGCCCAGGTATTACACGATAAAGCACAGGGTGGCCAGGTTGCCAACTGGAACGCAAAAATGCTGATCAAAACACTTACCGACAGTACCATGCAACTTATTGCTAAAAAAAATGCGAACGAATGGCTCATCTATAATTATATAACAAAGCATTATTACGATACACATTAAAGCTGTTTAAAAAATTAGCACTGTTGTCATAACTAAGGTTATGGCAACAGTGTTAATCATATTTTGATAATGATCGGGAATAGCGAAATCTATTACTTCATTTAAAATTTACAAGTTTCTCATATAGCAGACATCGATGGTCTGTGAGTGTTGAACGAAAGTGAAATCACCCTGCAGGCCTTATTTTCTCACCGTAAGTGGTTTATGACCATCAAACCGGTGCGGCAAATAGAATCGTACACGGGTCTATTTCTATAGTGCCCGTCTTTTTTACATGTTTAGATCATGTGGTCGGTTAAATTCTGAAGAAGCATAAGCAGATGAATAAACAAAAGAATAAAGATTAGATGCTTTGAAGTATGCGCATGTGCTATTTTTTATAGAGCACATAAAAATGCTGCCGGAAAAAAAATCAACGGGCTATTGGCATAGCAATGATAGATAACCTGTGGGGCAACTGGTAAAACCCAATGCCCCTGCAGGTCTTTTTTAAATGAGTTGCAACATTTGTGTAAACGTTTTAACTACATGTATATTCTTGTTTTTGGATTATGAAAAAAGCTGTAACGGTATTTCTGGCAATCTTAGCAGTTGCTGTATTAAATGTAAAAGCACAAGAGCCAAACATATTCTTCACGGAAAAAGACCTGATTACAACAGGCATCTATTATTATCCTGAACATTGGAAAGAAAGCCAGTGGGAACGGGATATTAAGAAGATATCAGAAATGGGTTTTGAATTTGTACACCTTGCTGAATTTGCCTGGTTTAAAATGGAACCCGAAGAAGGAAAATTCAATTTTACATGGCTTGATAAAGTGGTGAGCCTTTGCACAAAGTATCACCTGAAAGTACTCCTTTGTACACCTTCTGCAACCACGCCTACATGGATGCGTATAAATTATCCTGAAACATTCAGCATGGATGGTCATTATATCCGTGCTGAAAACGGAACAAGGGGATTAGCTTCTATCGTAAATCAAAAGTATCGGAATTACGTTCGCAGAATAGTAACGGAAATGGCGAAACGCTACGGAAAAAATCCAAATGTTCTCGGATGGCAAATAGATAATGAGCCAGGCGCCATTTCTGATTACAGTCCTTCATCGCAGCAAGCATTCAGAACCTGGTTAAAAAATAAATACAAAACCATTGATGCATTAAATGCAGCATGGGGAGCAGCTTTCTGGAGCCAATGGTTCACTAATTTCAACCAGGTAATTATACCTAATACAAACTTAGTAGGGTGGTGGGGCAATAACCCGCATGCTTTACTTGATTTTAAACGATACGCTGCAGATGCGCAGGCAGAACTACTCGACTTCCAGGCAAACACATTAAGAAACTACATTTCAAAAGATCAATACATCACAACTAATTACACGGCAGTTTCAACCGGTGCCGATGCCATGCGTACGAAGAAACTAGACTTTGCTACCTATACTTCTTATCCTAACGGAGGCAGCGATAACCTCGGCAACCTGGGATTCAGAATAGGTAATAGCAGATCAATATTGTTTGCTGCGGATTATTATAAATCATTAAGTGGCGTATCAGGCGTAATGGAAATTCAACCTGGCCCGGTTAATTGGGGAAGCTATAATCCACTGTTGTTGCCAGGTACAGTACGCATGTGGTTGTATCACACGTTTGCAGCCGGTGGAAAACTTGCATGTTCATATCGTTTTCGTCAAATCATTTATAGTGCAGAACAGTACCATTCAGGTATTATACAAACAGATGGAGTAACACCATCACCAGGTGGAGAAGATTATATGCAGTTCGTGAAAGAAATTAAGGAACTGCGAAAACAATATAAGCCTGGTGCAGGCATGCCAGAAAAATTAACTGCACGATCAACTGCTATTGTTTGGAATCTTGAAAATTACTGGACGATTGAAAGACAAAAGCAGACTTACCAGTGGGACGCATGGAATTATCCAATAAAGTTTGTTGAAATAGCTAAGTCATTTGGAGCTCCTGTTGATATCATACCTGAAACAGCAGATTTGTCGAAATACAAGTTTGTTATTATACCGGCGTATGAAATGGTTGATGATGCTTTGGTGAAAAAGTGGAGCGAGTATGCATCAAACGGAGGCCATTTAATTATTACTTGTCGCACTGCTACCAAAAACCGTATGGGTCATTTCTGGGAAGCAGAAACCGCAGCACCTGTAACAACACTCATTGGCGCTAAAGTGAAAGCAACTGATATGCTTTCCAATCATACACAAGGCGATATTGTGATGAACTCAACACATTACAAGTGGAACAACTGGGCCGATTTGCTTGTGGCTGATGAAAACACAGAAACAGTTGCCACTTACGATAACCAGTTTTATAAAGGAAAAGCTGCGGTAGTAAAACGAAAGCTTGGTAAAGGTACTGTAACATACATAGGTGTTGATACAGATGATTCAAAACTTGAAAAAAATGTGATGCGTAAAATATTTACCGATGCAAATGCAAGCACTGAAAATTATCCTGAAGGTGTTTATGTGTATTGGCGTGATGGATTTTATGTTGCTGTAAACTATTCGTCTGAAAATTACACAATGAATATTCCCGTAACAGGTAAAATTTTAATTGGCGAAAAAGTACTGAAGCCTGCCGGAGTACTGGTATGGAGTGAATAGTTATTAAATGCTAAAATAAATACACAGATGAAAAAAAAAGGTTTGCTATGGTTGGTTTTTCAGGTTACAGTTTTAATAACAGCACCGGCACAAAGAACGATCAGTGTCGATTACCATAAAACATCGGGGAAGCTTAATACAATGTTTAAAGAATGTGTGGGTGCAGGCAGAGCAAATGAAGGGCTACGTGCAGACTGGCAGCAGCAATTGGCTTATGTAAAAAAACAATGCGGCTTTAAATACATACGAATGCATGGCTTGCTTACCGATGATATGGCGGTTTATACCGAGGACAATAAAGGCAACCCGGTTTACAACTATATGTATGTTGATGCATTGATCGATTTCTTACAAAGCATAGGAATGAAACCATTTGTTGAACTTGGGTTTATGCCGCATGCATTGGCAAGCGGCCCTCAAACTATTTTTTGGTGGAAGGGTAATGTAACACCACCAAAGGATTACGAAAAGTGGGCGGCGTTGGTTCGAAATCTTACACAACATTTTACTGAAAGATATGGAGCTGAAGAAGTAAAGACCTGGTATTTTGAAGTGTGGAATGAACCTAACTTAACTCCCGGGTTTTGGACAGGTACACAGGAAGAGTATTTCAAATTATACAAATACGCTGCGCAGGCAGTTAAAAGTGTAAATAAGGAATATCGTGTAGGCGGCCCGGGAACTGCTGGTGCTGCATGGGAAGCGGAAACGATTGAGTTTTGTAAAAAAAATAATGTACCAATTGATTTCGTTAGTACACATTCGTATGGTGTTACACAAGGTTTTTTAGATGAGTATGGACAAGGCGGTACGGCATTAAGCAAAGATCCCATGAGTGTTAGTGGCGATGTGTTGCAATCACGAAATGAAATTCAAACATCGTCAAAACCAAACCTTGAATTGCATTATACCGAATGGAGTTCTTCTTACACTCCGGCCGATCCTCTTCACGATAGTTACCATGAAGCGGCTTATATTTTAGAAAAACTAAAACAAGTGGGCAATGCAGCCAACTCAATGTCGTATTGGGTTTTCACCGACATTTTTGAAGAACCTGGTCCCCGTCATACTCCTTTTCACGGCGGCTTTGGATTGCTCACCATACAGGGTATTAACAAACCTGCATTTTATGCTTATCAGTTCTTAAATAAGTTAGGGCAAACAGAATTGGCCAATACCGATTCCCGTTCCTGGGTTACAAAAAATACCCGTGGCGATGTGCAAATGTTATTGTGGGATTTTACTTATACGCTGCCAGACTCAACCAACAATCAAAACTATTATATCAAAGATTTACCGGCAAAATCGAAAGGCAAAGTGAAAATTAATTTAGCGAATGTTCCTGCCGGCAAATACACAATGGAAATTTACAAATGTGGTTATCGTGTAAACGATGCTTACACAAGCTACTTGGATATGGGTAAGCCAAACCAGTTGAATAGGCAGCAGGTAGAGAAAATAAAAAATCAAAACAATGGTAAACCTGTTACCACACAGCAAATTGAAATCAAATCCAATGCTTCTTTTTCAAAAGAAATCGAGATCAGGGAAAACGATGTGATCATGGTAAACCTGGTTAAACGTTAATGAATAAATATGTTGAAATAATAAATGTTGATGAAAATGAAATGTAAAATAGTTGCCTTGGGTATAGTTGCTTTAACAATGATTAGTGCAGTAACCGAAACTCATTCTCAAACAGTATCAGCGCTGGTAAAACCAATAAGCTCTAAGTATGATGTTGAAATTGATAAACTGATTTCAAAAATGACGTTGGAAGAAAAAATAGGCATGTTGCATGGCAACAGTATGTTCTCAACCGGTGGCGTAAAACGTTTAGGGATTCCTGAATTAAAAATGGCTGATGGTCCGTTGGGGGTTCGTGAAGAAATTTCACGAGACAATTGGTCTTCGGCAGGTTGGACGAATGATTTTGCAACTTACTATCCAGCCTCAGGAGCTTTGGCCGCCACCTGGAATACGAAAATGGCTTACACGTTTGGCAATAGTGTGGGACAGGAATTGCGTGCAAGAGGCAAAGACATGTTGCTTTCACCAGCAATTAATATTGTAAGAACACCATTGGGCGGCAGAACCTATGAATATTTAACTGAAGATCCCTTTTTGAATAAAAAGATGGCGGTGCAGTTGGTAACAGGTTTACAAAAAAACGATGTAATGGCCTGCATCAAACACTTTGCAGCCAACAACCAGGAAACCAATCGTGATTTTTATGATGTTCAAATGGATGAGCGAACACTTCGTGAAATTTATTTGCCGGCATTTGAGGCAGCCATAAAAGAAGCAAAAGCATATAGCATCATGGGCGCCTATAACAAATTCAGAGGCGAATATTTATGCGAGAATGATTACATGCTCAATCAAATATTAAGAAATGAATGGGGTTTCAAAGGCATTGTTGTTTCCGATTGGGCTGCAGTTCACAGCACAGTAAAATCGCTGAAAAACGGGTTAGACATTGAAATGGGAACACCAAAACCTTTCAACGAATTTTTTCTTGCCGACAAATTAATTGCTGCTGTAAAGGCAGGTGAAATTTCCGAAGCAGAAATTGATATACATGTGAAAAGAATTTTGCGCACTTTATTTCAGGTAAAGGCAATGGGAGCAAAGGACAGAGTAAAAGGCAGCATTGCTACAGAAGCACATTACCAGGATGCTTACAAAATTGCAGCAGAGTCGGTAGTGTTATTAAAAAATGAGAATAATGCATTGCCATTAAAATTAGCTGGTATAAAATCGATTGCTGTAATTGGAAATAATGCAACCAAAAAAAATGCATTGGGTGGTTTTGGTGCAGGAGTAAAAACAAAAAGAGAAATCACTCCCCTGGAAGGGTTGAAGAACAGGTTGCCAGCTTCGATTAAAATTAATTATGCCGAAGGCTATTTAGAACGTTATGAAGAAAAGAAATCGGGTAAGTTAGGTGATATTACATTAAGTGGACCTGTAACCATTGATCAGTTAGATCCTGTGAAATTACAAGAGGCGATTGAAGCTGCTAAAAATTCAGACATGGTCATCATCTTTGCGGGATCTAACCGTGATTACGAAACCGAAGCATCTGACCGCAGAAATTTGAAGCTTCCATTTGGGCAAGAAGAACTGATAAAAAAAATATTGGAAGTAAATCCAAAAACCATTGTGGTTTTTATTGGTGGAGCTCCTTTTGATATAGACGAAATAGACAAAAAAACTTCGGCTATGGTTTGGAGTTGGTTCAATGGTTCCGAAGGTGGAAATGCTTTGGCAGATGTATTGTTAGGAAATGTAAATCCTTCAGGTAAACTACCGTGGACAATGCCAAAGAACATTAACGAATCGCCTGCACATGCCACCAATAGTTTTCCGGGAGATAAAACGCTTACATACAACGAAGGGATTTTGGTAGGTTACCGCTGGTTCGATACAAAAAAAATTGAACCGCTTTATCCGTTTGGTTACGGCTTGTCTTACACTAACTTTTCTATCAACAATTTTACTACAGATAAAACAAGTTATGGAAAAGGAGAAACCATCCGTGTAAAATGTACGATAAAAAATACCGGTTCACGCTATGGAGCAGAGGTTGCACAGTTGTATGTAAGCGATCCGGTTTGTTCTGTATTGCGCCCCGACAAAGAACTCAAAGCTTTTGAAAAAGTTTTTTTGAAACCCGGCGAATCAAAAACAATTGAGCTGACTATAAAAGTTGCTGATCTGGCTTTTTATGACGAAACAAAAAAAGGCTGGAATGTGGAAACAGGTGAATTCGTATTACACATGGGCAATTCATCACGTAATATTTCAAAATCAGTGAAAATTTCGGTTAAATAAAATTTACAGGATTTAGTATATGAAAAAAATTGCAAGATCAGGAATTGTATTGCTTATAACGTTTTTTTTTCAATCGTTGAGTTATGCTCAAATAATTTTACCAAAAGTATTTGGCGATAGTATGGTTTTGCAAAGGGATGTAGCCATTCCTGTTTGGGGAAATGCTGTTCCGGGCACATCGATTGTTGCACAACTCGGAAAAATTCGTGCTGCTACGAAAGCAGATAGCAAAGGGAAATGGATGATTCGTTTTCCAAAGTTTAAAGCAGGTGGTCCATACACGCTTAAAATTTCCGAATCGGGGAAGGCTAATAGTAGTATTGAATTAAAAGGAATATTAATTGGTGATGTATGGCTGGCTTCCGGTCAATCAAATATGGAATGGCAGGTGCAACAATCGAAAGATGCCAAAAGTGAAATTGCAAAAGCAAATTATCCAAACATCCGTTTTCTATTTGTTGAGCATGATATTAAACTTACTCCTCAAACAGATTTTGCAGCCGGTCAATGGAAAACATGCGATACAAATAATGTAAAACAGTTCTCTGCAGTGGCTTATTATTTTGCCCGAAAAATTCACAAAGAACAAAACATACCCATTGGTATTATTCAAAGCACATGGGGTGGCACGCCGGTAGAATCGTGGACAAGCAGGGACATGTTGCTTTCATCGCCAATAACAAAAAACGCCACACTTGCCAATGATACGCTTACCGTTCAGCATTTTGCAAACGATTCATTGAATATGACTCGTTTTTGGGATATCGTTTATCAACCTCAGAACAATGCTGACAAAACGATTCCTTTGCCGGATTATAATGATGCAGCCTGGCCTTCAGTTGAGATGCCACGCCTGGTTAAAGATTTTGGGATTGGTAATTATGAAGGGATGATGTGGATGCGGAAGAAAATTACATTACCTGCATCTTTCGGTGGAAAAGATCTGGTGCTGAATATTGGCCACCCGGAAATGAATTATTCCCTTTATTTCAATGGTGTTGAAATATGCAAAACGATCTGGAATAATAATCCAAAACAATCTTATACTATTCCTGCCAGTATAGTGAAGAATGGAGAAAACACAATTTCACTACGCATAGCAATGTTATGGGGTGGTGGTGGATTAAATCCCCCTGCAGATAATATTTATATCACTGATGGCAATGATAAAGTTACTTTAGCAGGAAGCTGGTTGTATAACAAAGATATTGAAACGACGATGCCTAAGATCCATAACTACCATTATTACCCTTCAGTATTGTTTAACGCTATGATCAATCCGGTGATCCCTTACGGCATCAAGGGATTTATCTGGTACCAGGGAGAAGCAAATGATGGCGATGCATACAATTACCGTAAACTGTTTCCGATGATGATAAACGATTGGAGACAACGATGGCAGCAGGGTAGCCTTCCTTTTTTATATGTTCAATTGGCCAACTTCAAAAAGGCAAAAGACCTTCCTTCTGAGAGTGAATGGGCCGAATTAAGAGAAGCACAAACAATGACTTTATCGCTGCCCAATACTGCAATGGCGTGTATTATAGATATTGGTGATGCTGATGATATTCATCCAATCAATAAACAGGAAGTGGGCCGTCGCCTGGCTTTACATGCAAGTAAGTTGATATATAAACAAAATACGATCGCATCAGGCCCAGTATATAAAAGTTTTAAAAAAGAAGGTAATCAAATTCGTATCAGTTTTACAAATACCGGAACCGGTCTTTCAACAAAAGATGATACAGAAATAAAAGGATTTGCCATTGCAGGCAAAGACAAAAAGTTTTACTGGGCCAATGCTGTTATCAAAGGAAATGAAGTTGTGGTTTACTGTGATAAAGTGACTGAACCCGAAGCTGTGCGTTATGCATGGGCCGATAACCCTGATTGTAATTTAGTGAATTCGGCAGGTTTGCCCGCCATTCCTTTCAGAACAGATACATGGAAAGGAATTACTCAAAAATAAAAACGTAGAAAGTCTTGTCGGGAATCGCACAAATAAATCACAAAGGAGTAAAATGAATAGGAAATTAACCACAATTATTTGTGTGCTGCTCTTTCATTCGCTTATTGCTCAGCAAAACTTTTCATATCAGAACAGCACTGAACGAAAACAGCTGTTTGATTTTAGTTGGAAATTCTTTTTGGGTGATACAACATCTGCCAAATTAAAAGAGTTCAACGATAAAAATTGGCGAAGCCTTGATCTGCCACACGATTGGAGTATTGAAGGGAAAATAAATCCTAAAAACCCTACAGGTGGTGGAGGTGGATACTTTCCTGCTGGAGTAGGATGGTACCGCAAAACATTTCAAGTGCCCAAAGAATGGAAAGGCAAAAAAGTGTCCATTTATTTTGAAGGAGTTTATATGAACTCCGAAGTTTTTGTCAATGGAAAATCGCTTGGCACTTATCCATACGGTTATTCATCTTTTAGCTATGACCTTTCACCTTATCTGAATGTTGGTAGTGAAAATGTGATAGCAGTAAGGGTAGATAATTCACAACAAATGAACAGCAGGTGGTACAGTGGCTCGGGTATTTATCGGCATGTTTGGATGATGGTTACCGATCCGGTGCATGTGAAGCATTGGGGTGTTGCAATTACAACTCCCGATGTTACTTCAAGTAAAGCAACCGTGCAGGTAAAAACAATCGTAAAAAATGAAACATCTGCAACCAAGAGTATCATACTTAAAACCCTTCTTTGGAATAAAAATATACAGGCAGGAGATAGTCATACAAGAATAGAATTAGCCGCTAATAGTGAGAAAGAAATTACACAAACAATAACAGTGTCAGATCCCTTGCAATGGACACCTGAAACGCCACATCTATACTCGGCACAGATACAGGTAATAAAAAATAAAAAATTAGTTGATGATACTAAAACCAATTTTGGTATTCGTTCTATAAAATATACTACTGAAAATGGTTTCCAGCTTAATGGTAATACAGTAAAGCTTAATGGCGGCTGTGTTCATCATGATAATGGTTGCCTCGGCGCAGCAGCTTTCGACCGGGCAGAAGAACGTAAAGTTGAATTACTGAAAGCTGCCGGTTTTAATGCAGTAAGAACTTCTCACAACCCACCTTCCGAAGCATTCCTCAACGCCTGCGATAAACTGGGTTTGTTGGTAATGGATGAATCATTCGATTGCTGGAAAGTTGGCAAAAATAAATTTGACTATGCCATGTATTTCAATCAATGCTGGCAACGTGATCTGGAAGCAATGGTTCTGCGTGACCGTAATCATCCTTCAATTATTATGTGGAGCATAGGCAATGAAATTCCGGAACGAGGAAGTTCTGAAGCCATTACAACTGCCGCAATGCTTTCAGATGCTATTAAGAAAATCGATCAATCAAGACCCGTAACATCAGCAATAGTAGTGAATGAAAAAAAATGGGAAGCATTTGATTCACTGATGGCTGTGCATGACGTTGCAGGTTACAATTATCATTTGTATAGTGCGCCGGATGATCATAAAAGAGTTCCCTCACGAATTATTGTTCATACAGAATCTTATCCTAAAGATGCTTTTGCCAACTGGAAATTGGTGCAGGAGAATGATTATGTAATTGGCGATTTTGTTTGGACAGCGATGGATTATCTTGGTGAGTCAGGAATAGGGCGATGGTATTATTCGGGGGATGTACCCGGTGAGCATTGGGAGAATGATTTTTTTCCATGGCATGGCGCTTATTGTGGAGATATTGATTTAACAGGATGGAGAAAGCCAATATCACATTACCGAAGCATGTTGTATAATAATATTGAGAAACTTTATATGGCTGTTCGTGAACCTGCTCCTGAACCATTAGAAATTAAAACTACCTGGTGGTCGGTGTGGCCCACCTGGGAAAGCTGGACTTGGCCGGAGTATACAGGAAAAGAAATGCAGGTAGAAGTTTATTCAAAATACCCCGGCGTTCGGCTTTACTTAAATGACAAAGTTGTTGGTGAAAAAGCAACAACCAAAGAACAGGAATATAAAGCTACATTTTCATTGGCCTATTCACCAGGTGTGTTAAAAGCAGTTGCTGTTAAAAATAACAAAGAGGTAGCATCAACCATTCTGCAAACTTCAGGTGATGCTGCAAAAATTAAACTTATAGCCGACCGGAAGGAAATAGTTGCCAATGGACAGGATTTGATGTATGTAACAATTGAGCTAACAGACAAGAATGGAATATTTCAACCCAATGCTGCAAACCGCTTGCATGTTGAAATTGATGGGCCGGGAATTATCGCTGGAATAGATAATGCTGATCTTAAAGACACTGATCAGTATACAGGTAATACACGTAAAGCATGGCACGGAAGAGTATTAGTTGTAATCAGGAGTACTCACAATGTTGGTGACATTAAACTTACTGTTAGATCGACCGGTTTAGAAGATGCCAGTTTAACTTTTAAAGCATTAGTTGATAAAAAATAGCATAGATTTTTTGCTCCCGGTCAGCAGAGCGATTGAATCTTTAAATACTCAGAATATAAAAAGTGAGGTCATGACTAGAATAAAAATGGCGATTCTTTTCAGAATCGCCAAACAGGTTTACTTTGGTGCCCGGGACTAGCCAGAGTTCGAACTTTTTGCTTGCCGACCTACGGCATGTGATCGATTTTAATACTGTTATTCGATGAAATTCTTTTAACTATTCGTAGGGATACCCGCTTTACACTCCAAAGTTGAAACCCCTAAGCTTCATTTTTATGCAATCGTAATCAAGCTAGTCACTATGATTTTTTCCCTTTAAAATCTTTCGGACTTAATCCTGTTTTGTTTTTAAAAACTGTAGAAAAGTAAGAAGCTGTGGAAAAGCCTGTTTTGTAGGCTGTTTCAGCTATCGAAAGGTCTTCATGCTGAAGATAGTATTTAGCTTTCTGCATCCGCATGTTCAATATATACTCATTGATATTTGTATCCATCAATGATTTGATTTTTCGATGCAACTGAATCTTCGAAAGATTCAGTTCTTTGCTGATATCATCGATGGAAAAATTTTCATTCGGTATATTTCGTTCAACAATCGAAATAAAATCTGCAACCAAGCGGCGGTCTGTTATTTTTCCGCCACTTCTTATTTCCGTAGGTATTTCGCTGCTGTAATGGCTTTTAAGTTTCTGCCGGTTTGTAAGAAGGCTGCTGATTGTTTTTTCTAATATCGAAAAATTAAATGGCTTGGCTACATAAGCATCGGCAGCAATTTCAAGACCGGCCATTTGTTGTTGTGCCGATGTTTTTGCTGTTAATAATATTACCGGTATATGAGAAGTACGAATGTCTTTTTTTAATTCTTCCGTTAAAGTGAAGCCATCCTTTACAGGCATCATCACATCAGAAATAACAAGGTCGGGCATTTGATCAAATACGATCTGTAATCCTTTGGCACCATTTTCTGCTTCATATATATAATAAGATTCTGAAAGCCTTTGCCTGAGAAATTTCCGCATTTCAGGATTATCCTCCACAACTACAATAGAGCCCAGCTTTTCTTTTTTGCTTTCTTCAATGGCTGGTAAGAAAACGTCTTCCGAATAAAGATCCGACATAAATATTTCTTCTTCCTCACTACTGAACTTTTGTATTTCATCCGCAAATGATAACTCTGTTTCTGTGAAATGCTCTTTCCCCAACGGAAGCCTTACTGTAAAAACGCTGCCTTTGTTTTTTTGACTGCTCACTGTTATATTTCCATGATGCAGTGTGATCAGTTCTTTTGTTAGTGGCAGTCCAAGACCTGATCCTTTATGACTGCCATAATCACCTTGGTAAAAAATATCGAACACCTGGCTCATTTCTTCCGGCAACATGCCTCTTCCATTATCTTCTACTTTAATAATAGCATTTGCAGCAACAGGATCTTTTTCCAGCGACACAGTAATGAAACCACCTTCTGCTGTGAACTTAAACGCATTGGAAAGCAGGTTGAATAATATTTTATCAAGCATTCCTTGGTCCGCCCAAATAAACAAAGCCCTTTCACGGGTTATGAGTCTGCAATCAATATTCCGTTTATCAGCCAGCGGTTGAAATGTTTGAACAATGTCGTTTACAAAAAGCACCAGATCGGTCTCCGTGGCTTTCACCTGCATTTTATTAAACTCTATCTTTCTGAAATCGATCAACTGATTTACCAGTCGCAGGAGACGTTGTGTATTTTTTTGAATGAGCTGTAATGGTTGTTTGGTTGATGGGGGCAGTTTTGAAAAATCAAGCAGCTCTTCAACCGGACCAAGTATAAGACTGAGTGGTGTACGAAACTCATGAGAAATATTGGTGAAGAAATTAAGCCTGGCTTCGTGTGCAGCTTCTGCTTTTGCTGACATTTCAATCAACTGTTCGCTTTTCTTTTGCACTTCATCATTCTTTTGTGCAAGTTGTTTGTTCATGCGCCGGTTCAATTGGCGTGAGTAGAAAAGAAGACCGGCAAAACAAAAGGTCAATACCAATGTAATCAACAATACGTATAAAAGGTTGCGTTGTGTTTGATAGGTTTGCTGCTGTTTATCCATTACTACCTGCTGCTGCTCGATATCTTTTTGCTGGTCTAATATTTTATCGGCTTGCAACGATGTCATCCGTACATTCCCACTATCAACCACCAAGGTTTGCAAAACAGTTTCTTTAGGCACGGGCAGGTTACTTAATATACTTACCGCATTGCGGATAGATTCTGCGCCACCGGTTGGATATAATACAGAAGCAGTAATGATATGGTTACTTACATATTCCATTCCTGCGCCCTTTCCCGGCAGCGCATCAACACCAATTATTTTTACAGGGGGCAATTGCTTTTCTTTAAAAACTTCGTAAGCACCAAGCGCCATTACATCGTTGTGAGCAAACACCAGCCTTGGGTTTGCGGAACTGTCAATCACCTTCAACAATGCCTCTTTGGCGATTGGCTTTACCCAGTCGCCATTAATCTTTTTTATGATCCTGATATTTTTATGCTGAGCCAAAGCATCGCCAAAACCTTTGCTTCGTTCAATGGCAGGAGAAGAGGCAGGCAAACCGCCAATTTCAACGATGTTTCCTGACTCGCCGAGCAGTGTAGCGGCATAATTGCCGGCTATTTTGCCAATCTCATAATTATCAGCGCCAATATAATTGTTGTAAAGCTGTGAAGCAATCTTGCGATCTACCACAATTACGGGAATACCCTTATTATATACCTCTTCTACAATGGGGGTGAGTGGTGCGGCTTCGTTGGGCGAAATAATCAGCAGGTCGATGTTTTCCTTCAGTAATTCTTTTACCTGTTTTATTTGCTCTGCACTATTGTCATTGGCTTGCTTGTATAACAATTTAAAATTGGGGTTAAAAGCAAGTTCCCTGCGCATTTCTTCAATCATTGACCTACGCCAGTTATCTGCATCGCCGCATTGTGAAAAACCGATGAGGTATTTTTTCTCCTTCTCCGTTTTGCACGATAGAACAAAGGAAACCAACAGCAAAAAAAACATCCCGTTGACCCATATTTTGGAAAAAGGAATAATCCTGGAGATCATGGCAAAGCAGTTAATTACTTAAATGTATAACTATTGATATTATTTTAGAAGAGTTGGGTATAAAATTAAAAGTTGACTTATGAAGTGTTTTTTATAAATCCTACTTAACGTATTGATTATCATTAAAATTAAATTATTATCTCACATGATACAAAAATGAAACAATATGATAAAAAACTGAAATGATTTCTGTGCTTCCAAGGCCTAAGTTGTGTCAAATTGTTTTTGCCATATGAATCAGAAACTCATTTTTTGGAGCATAGTTGTTGCTCTTGGTGGTTTACTCTTTGGGATGGATGTCGCTGTTATCTCCGGAGCTGAACAGGAAATTCAAAGACTTTGGAATCTAAGTGATGTAGTACATGGCCAGGCCATTGCTTCCGCACTTTATGGCACCATTATCGGTGCTCTTTTCGGAGGAATCCCGGCCGAAAAATTTGGAAGAAAAAAAGTGTTGATCTGGATTGGTATCATCTTCCTTGTGTCTGCAATCGGTTCAGCAGTTGCTGCTGATGTTGTATCATTCATGGCATTTCGGTTTTTAGGAGGCCTGGGTGTTGGAGCTTCTTCTGTAGTTGCCCCAATGTTTATATCAGAGATCGCACCAGCCAAAAACAGGGGAAAATTAGTTGCCACTTTTCAATTCAATATTGTATTTGGCATTTTGCTCGCTTATTTCTCCAATTATTTTTTAAGCAATATTGGCGAAGATGCCTGGCGATGGATGCTTGCCGTGCTGGCAATTCCAGCATTGCTGTTTGTTGTCCTTATGTTTTTTGTGCCGGAAAGCCCACGTTGGTTAATGGTACATAGAAACGATTACGCCAAGGCACGTGAAATTTTGGAAGTTTCCGATCCCGAAGGTGTAGACGAAGCCATCAAAGCAATTCATGAGTCAATAGACGAAGAGAAAAAACAGGCAACATTAGCCACTTTCTTTACAAAACGGTTTACCAAGCCCATCATTCTTGCATTTCTGATTGCCTTCTTTAACCAGATGAGTGGTATTAATGCTATCATCTATTTTGCTCCACGGGTTTTTGAAATGGCGGGTATAGGTAAAAGCGCTGCGTTTTTACAAAGTGCAGGTATTGGGTTAGCAAACCTTGTGTTTACGATGCTTGGTTTGTATCTCATTGATCGCATTGGCCGCAAAAAACTAATGCTCATCGGCTCCATCGGGTATATTGTTTCGCTGGGTGCCGTAGCTGCAGCATTTTATTTTCAATGGTTAGGTGGTGTGGTAGTGCCCGTTCTCCTTTTCATGTTTATAGCTGCACATGCTATTGGGCAAGGTGCTGTTATCTGGGTATTTATTTCAGAAATTTTCCCCAACCAGGTAAGATCTTATGGTCAGTCATTAGGAAGCTCAACACATTGGGTAATGGCGGCCATAGTAACAAGCGTGTTTCCATTTTTTGCCAACAATCCTGCCATCGGTCCTGCAAAAATCTTTTTCTTTTTTATGCTGATGATGTTATGGCAATTGCTATGGGTGTTATTTAAAATGCCCGAAACCAAAGGCGTTCCTTTAGAACAACTGGAAGCACAACTGTTGCTTACATCATCACAAAAAAAAGCTGCTGTAATTAAGAAAGCCGCAACGGTTGTTGAATAAAAAGTATTCTATCATTCTATAAATGCTTGCTGTTATGACTCAAATTTCTTCCTCCGCCGCTTGCAATGTTGTTTGCTTTGGCGAAATACTCTGGGATATTTTGCCAGATAAAGCTGTACCCGGTGGCGCTCCAATGAATGTTGCTTATCATTTACACAGGTTGGGCGAAAGACCAGCCTTGCTTACCCGCATAGGTATTGATGAACGGGGTAAGGAACTGCTTTCTATTATGGAAAGTATGCACATTGATACAAAGTTTATACAGCTCGATTACGAATTACCAACAGGCATTGTTCATGCAACACCAAACGAACATGGCGAAATGAGTTATGAAATTGTAGCACCTGCTGCCTGGGATAATATTCAGTACGATCATGATGTTGAAACGGTGGTTAAAAATGCAGAATACTTTGTATTTGGAAGTTTGGCTACACGCAACAAACAAACGAAAGAAACCTTATTCAAACTGTTAGAAATAGCCCGCAGCAAAGTGCTTGACATTAATCTGCGTCAACCATTCTTCACACGTGAAATTGTAGAGGAGTTGCTCAGCAAATGTGATGTAGTAAAAATGAACCTCTCGGAGCTTGAACTTATCACCGGTTGGTTTGCGGAATATAAAAGTATTGAGGAACGCATACAGCTGATACAGGACAGGTTCAACATCCGTTCAATCATTGTTACAATGGGTGCCGATGGCGCTGTTGTAAATTTTCGGGGCAGTTACCACCGGCATAACGGTTATAAAGTACAGGTGGCCGATACCATTGGAAGTGGTGACAGTTTTCTTGCTGCCTTTTTATCAAGTGTATTACAAAATAAATCTCCTGAAGAAGCACTCACGTTTGCCAGTGGCCTCGGTGCATTAGTGGCATCAAAAACCGGCGGCTGGCCTGCTTACAATATCTCAGATATCTATTCACTCATTAACAACACACAAACCATTCACTAACTATCAATCGACTGCCATGCAAAATTTTTCACTTTTAAAATTAACGATTATGAGAAAGTTGTTTTTTCTATTGCCATTTTTTCTATCTGCCATTTGCACGTTTGCGCAGGTAAAAACAATTACGGGCATTGTAACTGCTAAAGCAGATAAAGTTCCGCTTTCAGGTGTTTCGGTCCAATCTAAAAATGCAACAACTGTTACCGACGCTTCAGGAAAATTTTCAATTACTGCATCTGCAGGTGATGAAATAACTTTTAGTTATGTTGGAATGAAACCCGTAACCATTAAACTAAGTGCAGGCGAAGCAACGCTGGCTGTTGAAATGGAACCAGCAATAAAAGAAGGTGATGTAATTGTTATTACAGGTTATACCTCCCAACGTAAAAAAGATGTAACAGGAGCTGTAGCCGTGGTTGATTTATCAGCCGTTAAAAACAATTCTTCAGGTAATCCCATGCAGGCGCTGCAAGGCCGTGTAGCAGGTTTGTATATTGAAAGAGGAAGTGGCTCACCAAACGGAAGCAATGCAAGAATTTTAATTCGTGGTGCAAACACGCTGGGCAATACCGATCCTTTATACATTATTGATGGTGTGCCTACCACCAGGCCCGAAGTATTTCAGAATATTGATCCTGCCACGATCTCTTCTATGCAGGTGTTGAAAGATGCATCGGCAGCATCTATTTATGGCTCACGTGCATCAAATGGCGTTATCATTATTACAACAAAAAACGGTGGGAACACAGAAGGTAAAGTGAACTTTCAGTTTAATACAAGTGCTGCAGCGCAGTCGGAAAAGGATGTACGTTTCAAAATGTTAAACGCAGCGGATAGGGGCCGAGCATTGTGGCAAGCTTCAGTAAACGATGGTGTACGACCTGAAGATGCTTATGGAGAGATTTACAACTTTGATTGGAATAACAACTTGAGCAACCCGGTGTTAAATTCTGTAACTGTAAAACCCTTTGTTGGTGGCGATCCTAATACACCGGCGGGCAATACCGATTGGCAGGATGTAATGTATAAAACGGGGCTTGTGATCACTAATAGTCTTACAGCATCCGTGGGCAACCGTAATTCTTCTGTTGAATTCAATTTCGGGCATTACAAAAATACGGGCATGCTCCGCTATACAGGTTATGAGCGATTAAACGGAAGCATCAACGCTATTACAAAAGCATATAACCAAAAATTGATTTTTGGTTTGAATTTGAGGGTTGCAAATTCAAATGAAACACTTACTTCAAGAGATATTGGTGGTGCGGCTACAACAGCATTGGCGGTTTTCCAGGCACCTACAATTCCTGTTTATCAAAAAGATGGAATAACGTTTGCCGGTGCATCCGGTGGTGGCTACTCCGATAGGAATAATCCTTTGCACATGCAATACTTGTCGAGGTGGGATAATGCCAACAGGTTAACAGCTTTTGGAAATGTGTTTGTTGAAATACAACCCATCAAAAATCTTGTGTTCAGAACCAGTGTTGGTACCGATTACGCTACCTATTTAAGCAAAGTAATTTTGCCAACGTTTACAGAAGGAGCATTTAACCGTACAACAAACAGTGTTACTTTCGATCAAAACAAATTAGTAAGCACTACACTTTCTAATACACTTCGTTACAATTGGGATATAAACAGGAAGCATAATCTTAAGTTCTTAGCAGGTACGGAGTACATTAAAACAGATTTTAATTTTCAAAACACACGCAAAGAAGGCTTTGCCACACAAACGGAAGAATATTTTACCATTAGTGCAGGCACAGGAAACTCCAGCGTATTTGGTGGCTCATCAGGGAACAGGTTATTCTCTTTGTTTGGCCGTGTAGATTATAATTTTTCCGACAAATATTTAGCGGCGTTTACACTTCGTCGTGATGGTTCTTCACGTTTTGGTGAAGACAATCGCTATGGTCTTTTTCCTGCTGCATCATTCGGTTGGAGAATTGACAGAGAGAGCTTCATGGAAAATAACAGGTTGTTCTCTGAGTTAAAATTACGTTTAGGCGTTGGCCGTGTGGGTAACCAGCAAATCGGCGATATCAGTCGTTTCGGAATATTTGAAGCAAGATATGGAACAGTGTTATCGCAATTGGTTGGTGGCTTTTGGGAACAGTATATGAATATCGGAACAGCTTATTCATTAACCGGATCAAACACAGGTACACTTCCATCGGGCTTTGTGCAAACACAGGCAGCCAATACAGGATTAAAGTGGGAAACTACAGATGAGCTGAATGCAGGATTAGATTTTGCGTTTTTGCAAAACAAAATCTTTGGTTCGTTCGATTATTTCTCAAGAAACACAACAGGTATATTAATTACACCACCCGTAGCTTCAGCATTGGGCGAAGGACAATCGAAGCCGGTAAATGGTGCATCTAAAACAAATAGAGGTTGGGAGTTTGTTATTGGTTACCGTGCACAAAAAACCGGTGATTTCAATTACAACATACAACTCAACTTTGCACATTTCAGAGATAAAATAACAGAACTTCCTGAAGTTGTTCGCCCGGCTTACGCAGGTAATCTTGTGAATACAATCATTGGTCATTCACAGTTCGATATTTTCGGTTATAAAACAAATGGTCTTTTTCAATCGCAGGAAGAAGTGAATAAAGCCCCTACCCAAATTGGAGCTGGTCCCGGAAGAATCAGATATGTTGATATTAATAACGACAATGTGATTAATGATCTCGACAGAACATGGATCGGCACAACACTTCCTGATCTTGAATACGGTGTAAGGTTTGATGCCAATTATAAGAATTTTGATCTCTCTCTTTTTGGTTCAGGTGTTGCAGGAAGATCTGGTTTTGATGTTTATACACTTTTCAATAACCTCATGAGGGGCAGAGAAAATGTTGGGCCTGGTGTTTTTGACGGCTGGACTCCTCAAAACACAAATACAAATGTACCTGCGCTTACTTTAAAAGATAATAATAACGAAACACGTACATCAGATTACTTTATGGTAAGTACGTCTTTCTTTAAAGTGAGAAACATTCAATTAGGTTACAGCATTAAACCCAAATCTGTTTTTTCGGGTTTACGTTTTTACTTGATGGCAGAAAATGTTTTCTGGATCAAAAACAAAAAGTATTTAAGTCCTGATCCTGAACGTATCGACTTCAATCCAATACCCATTCCAAAAACGTTCACATTTGGTATCAATGCATCTTTCTAACTATTAAAGAAAAAATAAAATGAAACATAAATTTTTAATCGGTTTAGCAGCTATACTCTTATTCGGTGCCTGCAAAAAGCAGTTAGATTATACGCCAACTGGTGTGTTATCATCAACCGATCTTACAACAACTGAAGCTGCTGAAGGGTTGGTAACAGCAGCCTACGCTGCCATTGGTAATGGCGACATGATTGGACCTATTTATAGCAACTGGGTTTATGGAAGTGTGCGTTCAGATGATGCTTATAAAGGTGGTGGTGGTACCGGTGATGTTGGTGAAATAGATGCCATGGAACACTACAACCTTGTTACACCATCAATGGGTGCATTTGTATCACGTACATGGCAGAACTTGTTCAAATCAATTTCAAGAGCCAATGTTGCATTGAGAGCAGTGAATGCATTTTCTGATGCCGCTTTTCCGCAGAAGAAAACAAGAATTGCGGAATTGAGATTTTTAAGGGCACACAGTTACTTCACCATGAAACTGTTGTATAAAAACATCCCGATTTTTGACGAAACTGCTACCGAAGCCGACATTCTTAAAACGAAAAATGATTTAAGCAACAACGATTCGTGGAATAAAATTGCGGCCGATTTTCAATATGCAATTGACAATCTTCCTGCAACTCAACCACAACTTGCAAGGGCTAATAAACACGCAGCCCAGGCATACCTTGCAAAGCTGCGTTTGTTCCAGGCTTATGAACAGAATGCAACACACCAGGTAACTTCTATCAATACATCAAGATTGCAGGAGGTGGTAACCTTAACGCAGGCAGTTATTGCATCGGGCAAGTACAGTTTGAGTCCGGATATTGCAGATAACTTTTTACCTGAAACAGAAAACGGACCTGAGTCTGTATTTGCTATCCAGTTTACAATTAACGATGGTACCACATCGGGCAGGCTTAATTATGAAGATGGATTAAACTATCCGCATGGTGCGCCGCAATATGGTTGCTGTGGTTTTCATGCAGGAAGTCAGAATCTTGTAAATGCACATACAACCGATGCTAACGGGTTACCCAATTTTTCAACCTTCAATAACGGTGTTGCCGATTTAAGTACCGCAACAGTTGATACCCGTTTAGATCATACAGTTGGAATTGACGGGCATGTGTACAAATATGATAACAGCAAACTGTTCAGCAATAGTTGGGTGCGTGACCCCGGGGTGTATGGAAATTTTCATACGATGCGTAATCAACAATTGGCGAGTAGTTCTTCCTATTTTAAAAACGGCCCGTTTATGGGTGTTGCAAAAAACTACGATATCATCCGCTATGATGATGTGTTGCTGATGCAGGCAGAAGCATATATTGAATTAGGACAACAGGATAAAGCCTTGCCGATCATCAACGAGATACGTAACCGTGCAGCAGCAAGTACAGGAAGATTAAAAAAAGCAAACGGAACTTTTGCGTCAATCTACAATGTAAAACCATATCCTGCAGTTGGCTGGACACAAGCTTTTGCACGCCAGGCTTTGCAATGGGAAAGACGTTTGGAATTTGCAACTGAAGGTCATCGCTTTTTTGATTTGGTAAGATGGGGAATTGCGGCTCAGGTGTTGAATCAATACATTGCAGTGGAAAAAACAAGACGACCATTTTTGGCAACAGCATTGTTTACAGCCGGTCGAGATGAATATTTACCTATTCCGCAATCGGAGATTACATTTACCAATGGTTTGTATAAGCAAAATCCGGGGTATAATTAATTAATCATTACAATTCCCGGTTGGTGCAGCCTGATAGCTATACAGCACTAACCGGGAATAAATAAATACCGGCGTCATCATGCAGAGATTATTATTGTTTGTAGTGTTTATTGTTGCGTTGAATAAAGTTTGTGCGCAACAAAAAATTCCGCCTTTTCGTATGGCCACGTCAGATGGCAAACTTTTTAACGCAAGTAACCTGCCGATAGGGAAACCTGTTATTGTAATTTATTTCTCACCGGAATGTGATCATTGCCAGGTTTTGATGAAAGAATGGTTTAAACGAACAGGAGATTTCAGGAAAGCTTCCGTTGCGATGATCACTTTTTTACCGCTTGCAAATGTTGCTTTATTTGAAAAGGAATTTAAAATAAAACAGCACGCCAATATTATTACAGGTACCGAAGGCACAAGTTTTTTTGTGAGGAATTATTATAAAGTTTTGGATATGCCTTTTGTTGCTTTGCACGATAAGAATGGTAATTTGATAACCACCTATTCAAAAGACATCCCGCTAAATACGTTGGCAGCTAAGTTGCGGCAACTTAACTAATAAACAACAGGACGGTTCAATTAATCACACTCCAGGAATAAAAAAAGAACATGAAAAAAAATATTTTACTGACATGCTTCTGTATAAGTATTCTATACGCAAAAAGTCAATCGATTGAATCAGAGCTATATCGTCCGCAATTTCATTTTTCACCAAAAGAAAAATGGATGAACGATCCCAATGGTATGGTTTACCACAAAGGTGTTTATCATTTGTTTTATCAATACTATCCCGACAGCACTGTATGGGGCCCTATGCATTGGGGCCATGCAACCAGCAAAGACATGTTGCATTGGCAGCACCAACCTGTTGCTTTATATCCCGACAGTTTAGGTTATATTTTTTCGGGAAGTGCAGTTGTTGACGTGAATAACACAGCAGGTTTTGGTAAGGGTGCCATGGTTGCCATCTTTACTCATCACAACCCGAAAGGTGAACGTGCAAAGCGAATCGATTTTCAAAACCAAAGTATAGCTTATTCGTTAGATGATGGTAAAACATGGACGAAATATGCAGGTAATCCTGTTTTAAAAAATCCGGGCATTGTTGATTTTCGTGACCCTAAAGTGATGTGGTTTGAAAAGGAAAACAAGTGGGTGATGACTTTGGCAACAAAAGACAGAATTACTTTTTATTCTTCACCCGATCTTAAAAACTGGAGTAAAGAAAGTGAGTTTGGAGAAACACTTGGTGCACATGGCGGAGTATGGGAATGTCCTGATCTGTTTCCTTTGAATTTAAATGGAAAAAAAGTTTGGGTATTGTTGGTAAGTATTAATCCAGGGGGACCAAATGGTGGGTCGGCCACACAATATTTTATTGGTGATTTCGACGGAAAAACATTTACGCCTTTTGAAACAGAAACAAAATGGATGGACTATGGCACCGATAACTATGCCGGTGTTACATTTTCAAATACAGCGGATAGAAGAATATTGATGGGTTGGATGAGCAACTGGCAATATGCACAGGTGGTGCCAACCAAAAACTGGCGTAGTGCCATGACCATTCCACGGGAACTTTATTTGAAAGAAGTGAATAAGAAAATTTTTCTTGCATCAAAACCGGTGAAAGAGTTTGATAAGATGCTTGTGAAATCAACAACGGTTTCAAACATCAGCATAAAAAACAGCTATAACCTCAGTTCAAAATTAAATACCACCGGCAGCCGCTTTCAACTCTCTTTAACTGATATTACGGCAAATGATTTTTCCATTGTATTGTCAAATAAGAAAGGTGATGAATTGGTGATTGGATATAACAAAGCCGCTAATCAATACTATATTGACCGTACTAAATCAGGCGTCATTGATTTTGAAACAGGTTTTGCAAAGAAGCATACAGCCCCGAGGTTATCTTCTTCCAAAACGATCAGTCTCACTCTTGTTGCTGATGTGGCTTCAGTGGAACTGTTTGCTGATGATGGGCTGACGGTTATGACGGATATCTTTTTCCCCAAGCAGGTTTACACAACTATTACTATTCGCAGTTCAAAAGGAGTTACTGTGAAAAAATTGACTTATACGGGAGTTAGAACTATCTATGGGAAATAACTACTGCATTAAATAAAAGAAAAGGCAATTCAATTTGAATTGCCTTTTCTTTTATTCGTGCCCAAGACTAGTCCGAGTTCGAACTTTCTTATTGAGGACATACAAAAAATATTCGAGTTTGTTTGTAAAACAAGCTCTTCTAAGTCGTTGATTTCGTGCTAATACCGAATATTAAACCGAACTGTTAAAACCATAACTCACTTATCAAAAAGAACCTGGCATTAACCGGGTTCTCTGTTTTAAACTGAAATATATGCAACTGAAATGGCTCAACATAGATGACTTCCACTTGTCGAACCAGGTTATCTTTATTGGCTTTTTATAATTGTCGAGCAGAAAGCAAAAACAATAATTTCTTTTGCAATCCAACAGACTTATCCTTGTTGTACCAGTTTTGCTTTTCGGCAGGTGATTCATCTGTTTCTGAATAACACTACTGAACAGCAGAATAAAGTACAAATTAAATTCGAACCTTCTATATCCTGAAGTGCAAGCTTCCTTAAAATTTGCCTATTTTCGCCCTTCATGCGTAAAGTGTTCCAAAAGATAATATTACTGATTGCCGTTCTTACGGTAACGGCTCATAATGTCTTTCCGCACTTTCATGTCGACGATATTCTTGCGTATGTGCAGCAGGATCATCACCATAGTGATGATAGTACACATCATCAGCATGATAATACAACCGATAAAAGCGGGCATCAAAACAATCCCTTTTCCTTTGCACAGTTAGATAATGAGTTTATTCCGGTTAACGGTCAGGCTAGTAAAATGGAACAACCTGTTCAATACCTGCCTGCGTTAATTGTTGTTTTGTTGCCGGGTAATGATCTTATTTGCTCTAAACCGAAGTTTGGCCGGTATATCGAATACCCGCCGCCAAACGGTTATTATCACAATCTTCCGTCCAGGGCTCCTCCTGCATCTTTTGTAAGCTAAACTTTCTGTTGGCAGGTTATCTCCTGCCCGTAATTTTTTCTTTTATTTTTTAACCAATCAATTTTTCAGCAAATGAAAAAAGCAATGTTTATTGTGCTGCTTTGCAGTGCATCCCATTCGTTTTACAGTTGCGGCACAAATGCCGACACAAAGAACCATACGCACAGCGATGGTAGCACACATGCAGACCATGATACAGTGAAACCTTCGCAGGAAGCGTTTAACGCTGCAGATACACTTAAAGCAGATTCAACAAAGCCCGATACATCTGCACACACACATGAAAACGGCGAAAAACATTCGCATTAAAGTTTAAAAGAACAACACATGAAAAGATTATTGGCAGCCATTCTTTTGCTGGCTGGTTTTACAGCATGTAACAATACAGCAACCGAAGATCATGCACACGCACCGGATGGCAGCCATCCGGGAGAGGGGGGGGTGCAGGCGCTTTCTTATACCTTGTACACAACCAACTCCGAACTCTTTGTTGAGTTTAAACCGTTGGTTGTGGGGCAAACCTCAAAGTTTGCAGCACACTTAACAAAGCTGGGTGAAAACTTTCTGCCCTACACAGAAGGTACAGTAACGGTAAGCCTTGTGGTGGAAGGTAAAGGAATCAGGCAAACAGCCACTGCTCCTTCTTCTCCCGGTATCTTTCGCTTAGCCTTGCAACCTGCTTCGGCAGGCATGGGTAAACTGCTGGTTGATATAAAAACAAAAGATTTTACCGATCAGTTTATCATTGACAGCGTACCTGTGTATGCTGATGAGAAAACTGCATTGGCAGCCCAGTCTGCAGATGCAGCAGGTTCCGATATTTCTTATCTCAAAGAACAGGCATGGAAAATAGAATTTGCAAATGCTCCCGTTTTAAAAGAAACCATCTATGATGTTGTAAAAGCAACAGGTGAAATTCAATCGGCCCCCGGCGATGAAGTAACCATTGCCGCAAAATCGAATGGTATTGTAAAGTATGCGGGTAATAACAATATTACAGGTGCGGCTATACGTTCCGGTCAAACCATGTTCAGCATTACAGGTGGCGAAATTGCATTTGAAAATGTAAATGCTGCCAAACAAACTGCAAGAGCAGAATTAGCAACAGCAAAAGCTGAATTTGAACGTGCAGGTGAATTAATAAAAGACAAACTAATTACACAAGGCGAATACAGACAGGCACAACTGCGTTACGAACAGGCACAAATTACACTCAACAATTTAGGCCGTAATTACAGCGCTGCAGGTAAAAGCCTTTCTTCACCCATCAATGGCTTTATCAAAAACATACTGGTAAGCGAAGGTCAATATGTTTCTGCAGGTCAGCCCTTGGCGGTTATCACCAAAAATCAACGGCTGCTGTTAAAAGCAGATGTATCGTTGAAAGATGCAGAAAAAATAAGCAGCATACAGGAAGCCAACTTTACCATAATTCAAAACAAGCAAACCTATAACACAAAAGAACTAAATGGTAAAGTGCTGGCAGTAGGTAAAACAACTGCATCGAACGCACCTTTTATTCCGGTGCATTTTCTTATCGATGGCAAGCCTGGTATGTTAGCCGGTTCGTTTGCCGAAGTGTTTTTAAAAACAACGCCTGTTGCTGATGCATTGGTAATACCTGTTTCTGCATTGGTTGAAGAGCAGGGTGTCTTTTATGTATATGTACAAACCAAAGGAGAAAGCTTTCAGAAAAGAGAAGTAAAACTTGGGGCAAACGATGGTCAAAAAGTACAGGTGCTTTCAGGTGTGGCAGAAGCTGAACGGGTTGTGATTAAAGGAGCCTATCAAATCAAATTATCGCAGGCAAGCGGTGCATTACCGGCTCATGGACATGAGCATTAAAATTAAGAACGATGTTAAATAAGATCATACGGTTTTCGTTGAATAACCGGGTGCTGGTAATAGCAGCCTCCATCATATTACTGTTAACGGGTACATACACGGCTACCAAAATGGAAGTGGATGTATTTCCCGATTTAACGGCCCCCACTGTTGTTGTATTAACAGAAGCACATGGCATGGCTCCCGAAGAAGTGGAACGTCTGGTAACTTTTCCTGTTGAAACAGCAGTAAACGGTGCTGGTAATGTACGCAGGGTAAGATCATCTTCATCCGCAGGCATTTCAATTGTATGGGTAGAGTTTGAATGGGGTACAGACATATACAAAGCAAGACAGATTGTAAACGAAAAGATAAGTGTGGTAGCAAGTCAGTTGCCGCTTGGTGTAAGTAATCCGGTAATGGCACCGCAGTCGTCCATTATGGGTGAGATTATGCTGATTAGTGTTACAGGAACTGCTACCGGAAAAATGGATACCCGTACCATTGCCGATTGGCAAATACGTCCTTTACTGTTATCCATTGGTGGTGTATCACAAGTAGTGGTTATTGGTGGCGAATACAAACAGTTTCAGATACTCGCTTCTCCGCAAAAAATGAAGTACTACAATGTATCATTAACAGAACTGTTGAAGGCATCGGAAGAGGCAAATAAAAATGCAGCTGGTGGTTTTATGAGCGAGTACAGTAATGAATACATAGTAAGAGGGATTGGCCGCACAAGCGATTTAAATGAGTTAGGCCGGTCGTTAATTAAAACAGTAAACGGCAGCCCCGTAAAGATTGAGGATGTAGCTGAAATAAAAATTGGTGCTGCAGTAAAAATCGGCGATGGTTCTTTAAAAGGAAATCCTGCGGTGATTATGACGGTGATGAAACAACCGGGCACCAATACATTAGAACTTACAGATAAAATTGATAATGCACTTGCCAACTTAAAACAAACATTACCGGCAGATTTAAATATCAATACAAAAATATTCCGTCAGGCAGATTTCATCAATGCCTCTATCAGTAACATCAATAAAACATTGGTCGAAGGCTCCATCTTTGTTATTCTCATTCTCTTTTTATTTTTAATGAACTGGCGTCCAACGTTTATTTCGTTAGTTGCAATACCGGTTTCGTTAATTACAGCCATCCTCACATTAAAATGGCTGGGCTTTACAATTAATACAATGAGTCTGGGTGGTATGGCTATTGCCATTGGTGCGTTGGTTGATGATGCAATTATTGATGTAGAGAATGTATTTAAACGGTTAAAACAAAATGCAGCAAAACCGCCAGCTGAAAGATCCAATAAACTGGATGTAATTTTTGATGCATCGGTTGAAATAAGAACATCCATAATCAATGCCACGTTCATTATTATTGTTGCATTTGTACCGTTATTCTTTTTATCGGGCATGGAAGGCCGGTTGTTGGCACCCTTGGGTATTGCCTTTATTGTTTCTCTGTTTGCATCGCTCATTGTTTCCATTACCATTACACCTGTTTTATGCAGCTACCTGCTTACAAGTGAACGGATGCTCAATAAACAGCATAAAGAAAGCTGGTTAGTACGTAAACTCAGCAATGCGTATGAAAGCAGTTTGAAACGGGCAATGAACGTTAAGAAATTAATTATCGGTATTGCGGTGGCATTGTTTATTGGCACGTTGTTCTTATCAGGAACATTAGGCAGAAGTTTTTTACCTGAGTTTAACGAAGGTTCATTGGTGGTGAGTGCTACCAGCTTACCCGGTATCTCTTTAGAGGAAAGTAATAAAATAGGTTCTCATGTTGAAAAAGCATTGCTGAGTGTACCCGAAATAAAAATCACTACAAGACGCACGGGCCGTGCAGAATTAGATGAACATGCACAGGGTGTAAATGCCTCAGAGATTGATGCACCGTTTGTATTAAAAGAACGCAGCCGTGAAGAGTTTATGAAAGATGTTCGTGAAAAGCTGGCTGCTGTTTCAGGTGCAAATATTACCATTGGTCAGCCCATTGGTCATCGGATCGATCACATGCTCTCCGGTACAAGAGCCAATATTGCTATTAAGATTTTTGGTACAGACCTCAACAGGCTGTTCACCATTTCCAATCAGATAAAAAGCACAATTGAAGGCACAGCCGGATTGGTTGATTTAAGTGTTGAACAACAGGTGCAAATACCACAGGTGCAAATAAAAGCCAACCGGGATATGCTGAGCAAATACGGTATTACCATTGGTGAATTTGCGCAGTTTACCGACATCGCTTTTGCCGGTGAAAAAGTATCGGAAGTGTACGAAGGCAATCAACGGTTCGATCTGATACTTCGTTTTGATGAAAGTAACCGGGGTAACCTGGAAAAAATCAGCAATACATTAATTGATACAAAAGACGGCCAAAAGATTCCCGTGAATTATGTAGCAGAGGTTGTTTCAACAAGCGGCCCTAATACCATTAACAGAGAAAACGTACAACGTAAAACAGTGGTATCTGCAAACGTTGCAGGGAGAGATCAAAAAAGTGTAGTGGATGAAATTCGTAAAAAAATAGAAGCATCGATCAAGCTGCCGGAAGGTTACCGGATTGAATACGGCGGTCAATTCGAATCGGAAGCAGAAGCTTCGAAAACATTATTGGCAACATCATTACTCGCACTGCTCGTTATTTTCTTTTTGCTGTATATGGAGTTTAAGAATGTAAAAGTCTCCACCATCATTTTACTCAATCTGCCGCTGGCATTAATCGGCGGTGTGTTAAGTGTTTGGCTTACATCGGGTATATTAAGTATCCCCGCTATCATTGGCTTTATTACATTGTTTGGTGTAGCTACAAGAAACGGTATTCTCTTAGTGTCGCACTATAAAACATTAACTGCACAAGGCTTGCCGTTGTACAATACAATTATACAGGGTTCCAGAGACAGGTTAAGCCCCATATTAATGACGGCGTTAACGGCAGGTCTTGCATTGATTCCTTTAGCTATTGGCGGCGATTTGCCCGGTAATGAGATTCAAAGCCCGATGGCAAAAGTAATTTTAGGCGGCCTGCTCAGTTCTACTCTGCTTAATTTATTTATTGTACCCATTGTGTATTTCCTGGCAAACAGAAAAACAGAAGCAAAATGAAAAAACTCACAATCTATATAAGCACTTGTCTTTTAATTGGCAGTGCACAGGCACAAACAAATGTTGATAGTGTTGTAAAACAAATAGAACGAAATAACAAGTCTATTCAGTCAAATAAAAAATACTGGACAGCAAAGCAGGCCGAATTTAAAACCGGGCTTACTTTATACGATCCACAGGTGGAGTATGATTATATGTTTGGCTCCCCTGTAGGTGCAGGTAACCAACAGGATTTTGCTGTTACTCAACGGTTGGATTTTCCATCGGCATACAAACGAAAAAAACAATTGTCGGGCCAGCAGATTGCACAAACAAATTTGCAGCAACAGGCTTACAGGCAGGATGTACTGTTGGAAGCAAAAATGCTTGCACTAAAAATGGTTTATCTCAATAAAAAAGATGCAGAACTGAAAAGAAGATTAGCCAATACAAAAAAATTAGTACAGGATCTCCTGCAAAAATTAGATAACGGCGAAGTAATTATTCTGGATGTGAACAAAGCGAAATTACAATTGCTCAATATTCAGAATGAAGTAAAGCTGAATGAAAATGAACAGCAGATAACACTTACGAAAATTGAAGAACTCAACGGAGGTATTAAAGTTTCAATTACAGATACCGTTTATCCGGCACAGCCGTTCATTCCCGATTTTGAAACATTAGATAGCACCATCGAAGCAAATGATCCGGTAATAAAAGTGTACGAGCAGGAAAAAAATATATGGCAACAGCAAATAGCCGTACAAAAAGCAATGAACCTTCCAAAACTTGAAACAGGCTATCGTTCGCAGGGCATCCTTGGGCAGAGTTACAAAGGATTTCATGTTGGCATTACAGTCCCATTGTGGGAAAACAAAAACAGGCTTAATGCGGCAAAAGCAAATCTTGATTATGCAGTATCCAATGCAGAAACAAGCAGGCTCAGTCATAGGTTGGAGAACAAACAGTATTATGAATTGCTCGATGTAAGGTTAAAAATGCTGCAGGAATACAAAGAGTTGCTGGCAGGCTTAAACAATACGGCTTTACTCAACAAAGCACTTGCCTTGGGCCAGATAACGATCATTCAATATTTTTACGATGAAAGCTTTTATTTTATTGCTTACGATAAGTACCTGCAGGCAGAGTGGGAATATCAGCAGGCTATTGCAAACCTTTATAAGTATCAACTGTAATTATGAACGAACCTGAAAGCTGATGCAAATGAAAATATTGATAATTGGTATCGTGTTGTTTTTCGTTCCTCGGTTTTGCTCTGCACAAAATACAGGCAGCATAGTGGGTATCGTAACGGATAGTTCAGGTAGTCCATTGGAATTAGCCAGTGTAAACCTTCTATCCGCCACTGACAGCAGCAAACTGTTAACAGGCACAATTACTGATCGTGCGGGAAAGTTTTATTTTTCAAATATACCAATTGGCAATTACATAGTGCATGTAAAGCTTGTTGGCTTCACGCTGCTTACCCGGCCTGTTTCTATAAAAGAAAGTGAACCGTCTATCCAACTTGGTACGCTCATATTAGTACCGCAAACCTATTCTTTAAAGGAAATCGAAATAACAGCTATCCGCAACATGATCAAAAGAACCGAAGAAGGTATTGTACTCAACGCTTCGGAAAACATTACCCAAATAGGAGGCACTGCCGCCGATCTTTTGAAAAACATGCCGGGTGTTGTTGTGGATGGTGACGGTGGAATTTCTTTAAGAGGAAAATCACCGCTGATTTTAATTAACGGAAGAGTATCGGGCATTTCAGGAGCAGACAGGTCTTCCAATCTTGAACAGATTCCTGCAAGCAGCATAGAACGAATTGAAATCATAAGCAACCCTTCTGCGAAATATGATGCTGATGCGGAAGGAGGTATCATCAATATCATTTTGAAAAAAAATACCAACAAAGGAACCAATGGAGCTTTTGTGATTGCCGGGGGATTTGGAGAACGTTATCGTTTGAACGGGGGATTATTATTGAATCATAAAAAGAATAAGTGGAATTTCGGAATGGCTTATGATAACTGGTACACCACACGTGCCCGCCGTGTAAATGGTGACCGTATTCAATTTGATCTTCCCAATGAATACTATCTTACTCAGCGCCGTTCCGATGAACGCATTGTTCAGAATCAAAATGCGAGAGTAAATATTGAATTTGCTCCAACAAGTAAATCCAGTTTTTCGTTTGATGCATTTGGATTATTCCAGGGCGAAGACAACCGGGAAACACTGTTTAATACAATCGAAACTGCAACGAAAATTTTTACCGGACGAAACAAGCGGTTCTCCAATGAAATCCGCCGTTTTCATTCCGGTGAATTGTCATTCGCTTACAATCAAAAATTTGCAAACCCCGAGCAGTCATTGGCAATCAAGATCAACTCGGCATTTAATAAAGACAGAGAAAACACTGATATAACAACACAATCATTATCCGAACAATATGCTACTGTTGGTAATGCCTACCTGCAGCAAACACATAGTTACACAAATTCCAATCTTACCAACATTTCGTTTGATTACAGCCAGCCTTTGCATGAAAAAGCATTCCTGGAAGCTGGTTATAAAACAATTCTCCGTTTCCTGGAAAATGATTTTTTGCGACAGAATGAAGTAAATGGAAATTATGTTATTGATGCTGCCAATACAGATGTGTTCAACTTTAACGAACAAATACATGCACTCTATGCTTTATACACTTCATGGGTTGGCGACAAGAAAGCTCCAACATGGAAATACAGTCTTGGTCTTCGTGCAGAAGGGGTAAACAATATTGGTTCCCTGAAGCAGAATGTGCAGGATTTCAACAATACCTATTACAAACTTTTCCCATCTGCCAGCCTGATCTATTATACAGAAAAAAGGAATATGGTACGCCTGTCGTATAGCCGCCGCATCAACCGCCCTTCATTTGGACAACTTATCCCGTTTACTGACATCACAGATTCACTGAATCAACGGGCGGGCAATCCAAAATTAAGGCCCGAACTTTCTCATTCCTTAGACCTTACTTACAATATTGGCTTCAGTAAAGGGAATCTTACAAACTCGTTATTTTTCAGACAAACCGCTGATGTTATTCTGCCCTTCACCACACTGAACAACACAGGCATCGCATTTACTGAACTGCTTAATTTCGGCAGCAGCAGCACTTATGGATTTGAAACCATCTTTAGTTACAATCCGTCAGCTGTGTGGGGCTGCAATTTTAATCTTTCGGCTTACGATCTGCGCATCAATGCAAAAGAAGCCTTGCCGGGTTTGCAAAGAAACCAGTGGGCATGGTTTACAAAATTCATCAACAATTTTACGCCATGGGAAAATGGTAAGATCCAGTTTGCCGTAAACTATACTTCGCCTGTTGCTATTCCGCAGGGTGAACGTATCAACGTTTATTTTGCCGATCTGGGCTTTCAGCAAAAAATATTAAAGGGCCAGGGAAGGTTAGGATTAACGGTTACGGATATTTTTAATACGCAACGAAATGGACAGGTACTCTCCGATATGAATTATACATTCAGCCGTATCACAAAGGTAGATACCCGTGCAATCATGCTTACGTTTGGTTATACTTTTCGATCTGCATTTAAAGAAAATCTGATGGAAAACAAGTTTAAGAATGATTAAAGAAAATAGCAACTTCATATAAATGAAATGGATCACCAGAGAACGTCCAAAGATCGACAGGATAGCTTGCCCCTGGCTCATCAAAAACTTTGTTGACAGCGATGCAGAGTTTATCTATGTTCCTGCTGATAAAGTAATAGCGCAGGCAAAAAAACAAAAGGCCATTCCATTTGATGTGCCTGATGTGGAGTTCTCTCATCACAACGATCAATGCACATTTGATTATATTCTTAAAAAGTATAAACTCGATGACCCCGCCTTACATACAATGGCCCTTATTGTAAGAGGAGCTGACACCGACCGGCACGACCTTGCAAGCCAGGCATCGGGATTGTGGGCAATTTCAGCAGGCCTTGCTTACAATGTAAAAGATGATTACGAACTCCTCGAAAAAGGCATGATGCTTTATGATGCACTCTATAGCTGGGCCAAACATTTGCAAAACGTAAAGCACACACAAAACCCCGTCGACCATCTGTTCATTGATGTGTTCAATAAATTCATCAAACAAAAAGCAGCAAAAAAGAAAACACCGGATTGGGTGAAAGAATTAAAAGAGATCATACAAGACCAGATCGATACCAATTTAAGTTTGACTGATATTTCCCAAAGCCTTGACATTCATCCTTCCTATTTATCAAGAGAATTTTCAAAGCATTTCAATAATCTTTCGTTTGGTGAATACATACGAAAGTTGCGAATTGAAAAAGCTGTTGTACTAATAGAAACTACCAAGTACAGCTTGACCGAAATTGCTTACCTCACGGGCTTTTCAGACCAAAGCCATTTTACACGGATCTTCAAACAGCATTTTGGTAAAAGCCCTTCCTTGTATAAAAAAGAATTACTGAAAAGTAAATTACATACAAAAGGTAAATAAGCTTCAAGTTTACAACAAGGAAGCAACGTAGTTTGCAGCGTATGCAAACAATCAGCAATCAACCCCTTTACACATTACGACAATTAGTTTTTTATTTTCTCAAACTCGGCAGCATTGGTTTTGGCGGTCCCGTTGCATTGGTTGGCTATATGCACCGTGATCTTGTAGAGAACCGGAAATGGATCTCTGAAGAAGAATATAAACAAGGATTGGCATTAGCACAGTTAGCTCCCGGTCCGCTGGCAGCACAGCTGGGTATTTATCTTGGCTTTGTACATTATCGTGTATTGGGTGCAACGCTGGCCGGACTTGCATTTGTATTGCCTTCTTTTATCATGGTTGTTTTGTTAGGCATTGCTTATAAGTTATATGGTGGACTTCCGTGGATGCAGGCGGTTTTTTACGGAGTAGGAGCGGCTGTTATTGGCATTATTGTTATGAGTTCCTACAAGCTAACTACAAAGTCGATCGGAAAATTTAATGCACAATCTTTCAGAAGCAACTGGTTACTGTGGTTATTTTTTATCATGGCAGCCGTTATAACAATCATTACACACAAGGAAGAAGTATTGTTATTTGTTGGAGCAGGTTTACTGTACATGTTTATTAAAGCACCACCGAAATGGATCAATACTAAAACAGCCAACAGTTTTATTTTATTACAAATTGGTTTCTGGAATTATGAAATAAACACATTGGGTAAGATTGCTGTGTTTTTTACAAAGGCAGGAGCATTTGTTTTTGGCAGCGGACTGGCGATTGTTCCTTTTTTACATGCCGGAGTGGTAACAGAAAACAATTGGCTCACCGAACAACAATTTGTAGACGCTGTTGCTGTTGCCATGATCACACCTGGCCCGGTGGTAATAACAGTTGGATTTATTGGTTACCTCGTTGCAGGTTTTCCGGGCGCAGTGGTTGCTGCATTGGCCACCTTTCTTCCCTGTTACTTGCTCACCATTCTGCCGGCACCATATTTCAAAAAAATCGCAGGTAATGAAAGCATCAAAGCTTTTGTTGATGGTATAACTGCTGCTGTGATTGGTGCATTGGCAGGAGCGGTAATTGTAATTGCCACAAGAAGCATTGTTGATTATATAACATTTCTGATAGCTGCCGCAACAGTTTTTGCTTTAATTTACGTCAGGAAAATACAGGAGCCACTTATTATACTGATAGCGGCTTTGCTTGGTATCTTCATTAAACTATTTTTATGAACAGAAAGTCATTCTTAAAAGGTTCAGTACTTACTTCAGGTTCTATTATACTTGCTGGCGCAAACGGTGTATATGCACAGGGTTTAGAAAACAGCCCGATTGATAAGTTGACAGATGCAGCAGGAAACTTTGTGCATCTTTCATTGCCTTACAGTGAATCGTTCTTAGAACCGTATATGGATGCAGAAACCGTTCACCTGCATCATACGTTTCATCATGGAGGTGCTGTAAAAGCTGCCAATGTTGATCTGCAAAAGATCCGCAAAGCAATGGATGAAAACAACTTTGAAACAGTTGACTACTGGACAAAGAAACTATCGTATCATTTTTCTTCGCATGTGCTCCATACTATTTTCTGGACAAATCTTACCAATAAAAAGAATGAACCTTCAGGTGAATTGCTGAAGCGTATTGAAAAAGATTTCGGCAGTTACGATAAACTGAAAGGATATATTGCTGCCACATCAAAAAATGTAGATGGTAACGGTTGGGGTATTTTAGGCTACCAACCTTATTCTGATAAGCTTACTATTCTTCAATGCGAGAACCATGAGAAGTTAACACAATGGGGCGTTATTCCTTTACTGGTGATTGATGTATGGGAACATGCTTATTACCTGAAGTATAAAAACAAACGGGCCGATTTTGTGGATACAATGTTACAGATCATCAACTGGGATAATGTAGCAGAGAGGTTGAATGAAGCGATGAAGTTAGCCAGATAATTGTTTTTGGTTTTTCTTAAAATGACACCGCTAAAGTGGAATTGCAATGGTCAAGTAAAGGCAAAGAAGAACAGCATTTGCAAGTCTAAGACAATTTTAAAGTTGAAACAACGCAATAGGAGGTTTATTAATCAACTGTTAGCTTCATTTACATGCAAACAAAAAAATGACAACCTTTTTCAGAGATTGTCATTTTAGATCGTGCCCAGGACTATCCAGAGTTCGAACATATTTATTGAAGATTTAGTCAATATTTTTAAGTTTCAATTAATATGATTAAAACTGTTTGTATCATGTAAAAATCACTTTCCTTGTATGCAGTTTCTGATATTGCTGCGGAGTTTTCCCGGTAATTAGTTTAAAGTATTTGTAAAAATTGGTGAAATTATTAAAGCCGCTGTTATAACAAACCTGCGCAAGGCTAAGCTTGTTTTCTATTAACAACTTACAGGCATAACCGATTCGCACATCTTGCAGAAATTCGGAATAAGTCTTATGGGTATGCGTCTTGAAATAGCGGCAAAATGAATGTGTGCTCATACATGCCTGGCCAGCGACTTCGTTCAGTGATATTTTCCGGCGGAAATTATTATAAGTAAATGTATAAATTCTATTAAGACGTTCAGATTCCTTTATATCAAATAAGGGAGTAAAACCTGATGATGAAAGAACCTGATTGTGTGTTGTATTCTTAGCAATTGAAAAAAGGGCTTTTAAAAGCAGGATAATTTTTTCTGAACCTTCTGCATCAAGTATGTTTTTTAGAATTTCTGCAACTTCGGCTCCTGTTTTTCCTGTAACATGCAAGCCTCTTTTTGATGTTTCTAGCATTTCTTTTACTAAAAGGTTCTCAGGTAGATTTAAAAAGTCTCTACCCCAAAAGTCTTCCTTGAAATGAACAACGATTGCCTTAACGGTAAGATTAGAAGAGTCCTGAAAATAAACATCATCACATCGCCAATAATGCGGAAGATTTGAACCTACGAGAAGTACATCTCCCTCTTTGAAAGGTTTAATGCTATCTCCAATAAACTGTGTACCAAATCCTTTTTCAATATAGATTAACTCATATTCCTGATGATAATGCCATTTGTCATAAAAATAGGGGTAGATATCTTCCCGTACACTAAACGAATAATCGGCTCTTGTTTGAACTTTCAGTAATTGAGGTTTCATCAGCAATCTTTTTAGAATTCACGAAATAAGTTTCTAGAGACAAATGCATGAGTGTGGAGTAGTTCAAAAAGACAATTGTCGTAGCAAAAGTGTCTGCCGAGAAAATCGAAGTAAGGATTTTTTTTTTAAATCACTCACTTCTTTTTTTTGAAAATGGATTTTTTGAAAATAAATTTAAACAACAAATGATGTAGAATTCTTATTTTTTTTGCTAAATAATTATTGTTGAATAAAGGCAGGAGTAACTCTAAACTTCACAATCCTGAATCACTTTTGCTCAAAAAAAAGTTGTAAAAAAAATCAGCGAACTCTTTTATCTTTACTTTTAACGATAGTTCGATTTCCTAATTTATTTCATTTGCTTGCTGATGAGTTATAGTTTGCTTACGGATGAAATGGCTGTTAAGTTGCTGAAAGCTTCTGATGAAAAAGCATTTGAAGTAATTTATCAACGCTACTGGAAAATCATTTATTTATCAGCTTTGAAAAAGCTTCGATCTCCACATATGGCCGAGGAACTTACCCAGAGTCTATTCGTTAATATTTGGGAAAAAAGGGAGAGCAGTAATATTGAAAACTTATCGGCTTATCTTCAAACCGCAATTAAGTATAAAGTTATAAATTTCATCGAGTCTAGATATGCAAATCAATGGTCTATAGATGAAGATAATTCTGAACTAGTAATTGATAATTCAACAGAAGATACAGTCTTATTACAGGAGTTAAATCAGGCAATTGATAATGCTATTCTACTACTTCCTCCCAAAACCCGTGAGGTATTTAAACTGAGCCGTTTTGAGCGCTTTTCTGTTCGTCAAATCGCAGCAGAACTTAATATATCAGAAAAGGCAGTAGAGTATCATATCACTCAATCTTTAAAATTTTTACGGCTTGAGCTCAAAGACTATATGGTCTTTAGCTATGTTGTTGTTTCTCTACAACTTAACTAATATTTAAGGCGATTTCTTCTTCAAAAAATAAGCTTGCTTTTATTTTTTTTTGAATGCTTTTAGGGATTTGGCTTCGTTAAATGACTATAATAAGTAACGAAGTTTGTCATGAATAAGAAAAAGTTTCAAAGTATACTTAAACGATATGTGCAAGGTTCTGCTTCTGATGCAGAGAGGGCACTTATCGATCAATGGTATGAACTTCTCGATGAAGAAACACCAGAAGTAAACCTCCACGCAGACATCCAACTTGTTGAAAAGCGCCTTTGGGAAAAAATTAAGACACAAACATTTACCAAAGAACACTCCTCGGCGCCGGTATTTTCTATAAATACAAACCATAAGGTTGAACTACTTCATTTGTGGAGCAAACGTTTGGCATTTGCTGCAGTATCAATTGGGGTTCTTTTTTTAATTGTTTCTCAGTTTCAATCGGTTCAGAGCGAGAGAACTACGGCGTTAAAGCCTGTTATTTCCGGTCTTGAGAAAAAAGAAAACCGAACAGGTAAACCCATGATTTTTCAACTGGAAGATGGAAGTAAAATTACTTTGCAGCCCAATGCAAAGCTTTCTTATCCGTTACATTTTGCTCATGACAAACGTGAAGTATACTTAGAAGGGGAAGCTTTTTTTGATGTTCATAAAAATCCAAATCAGCCTTTTTTTGTCTATAGTAGAAATATAGTTACACATGTTTTAGGAACCAGCTTTAACGTTAAACCCATCCCAGGAAAAAATGAAATTGAAGTTTCGGTTCGTACAGGCCGTGTAGAAGTGTTTGAGAACAATTCATTAATTGCTGAAAATAAAACAAAGAAAAGTAATGGTGTTGTTCTTACACCCAACCAGAAAGTAGTATATAATTCAACAAGCAGGCAGTTTGAGCCTTCAATCGTTGATGTTCCGATTCCTTTAACACAAAATATCAGTAAATCCGGAAGTTCTGTTTCGTTTTCGTTCGAAGAAACACCGCTTGCTGAAGTACTTCAATCGCTTGAGAAAGTGTATGGAATTGAGATTATCGTTGATAAGGAATCGCTTTACGGTTGTCCTTTTACCGGTGATATTACCGACCAGGATTTGTATTCAAAACTTGATATCATTAATAAGGTCTTAAATACAACCTACGAGATTAAGGGTGTAAAAATCCTCATAAAAGGAGACGGTTGCGAGTAACTATTTTTTAAACCAAAACCAAATTGCCATATGTATCAAATTCAGAAAGAAACATAGCATTTAACTATTTATGACCTTGCATAAAAAAGCCGGAAATAGTGGAGTATTCCCGGCATAAAATCCTTTTGCAAGGAGTAGCTTTTGTCTGTCAGAAATGTAATTATCCCAAACAAAAACTTTCCAAAATTATGAAAAAAAGGAAAACTCATGATTTAATTATACGTGCTATGAAATTTACAATGGGGCAAATAGTTATAGCATTGATTTTTATTTGTTCGCTTTATGCAAATGATGGGGCTGGTCAGGGAGTCTTGGATCGTACCATTACTATTAATGCCGATAACATTGAAATATCCAAAGTTATAGTACTCATCAAGTCCCAAATTGATGTAAAATTTGTTTACAGCTCTAAGGCAATTAAGGCAACACGTAAGATTAGCGTTAAGGCTCAGGATAAAAAACTTGGAGATTTCATTAATGATTTTTTCAAGCCACTGGGTATAAGTTATACGGTAGTCAACAATAAAATACTGCTTTACAACACATCCAATAACATCGCATACTCAGATAGTATTCTTAATGATATAGAGTTGTTGGTAAATACAATACAATCAAGAATTATTAGTGGAGTGGTTTTGGATGAAAAAGGCACACCGTTAACCGGTGCAACTGTTCAATTGAAGTCGAATAAAAAAATTGCTACACGAACAGATGAATCCGGAAAGTTTAATCTTAATATTTTAGATGAGTCTTCTGTTGTACTTCAGATTTCTTTTGTAGGTTTTAAGACATTAGAGGTTACTGTTAGAAACGAAGAGCCGATTACTGTTAAATTAATGTTAGCAGAGAAGGAAGGGGAAGAAGTTATTGTTGTTGGTTATGGCACACAACGAAAGCGTGATGTTACAGGATCTATCTCACGAGTAAGCGAAAGTTCAATTAAACTTACTCCTGTTAATAGTGCTGATCAGGCGCTTCAAGGTAGGGTAGCCGGTGTTCAAGTAATGCAAACAAGTGGCGCTCCAGGTGGAGCAGTCCAGGTTAGAGTTCGTGGAGTAAACTCTACCGCAGGAGGTGGAGCCAATCAACCGCTTTATGTTGTAGATGGTGTTCCTTTGTTTTTTAACGAGGGACTAAATAGTTTATCAGTAGGTAACGAAGGTCAATCAGGAGGAGCTGGATCTAATGGTGCAAGTCCCTTGAATACAATTAGTCCTAATGATATCGAATCTATTGAAGTGTTAAAAGATGCTTCTGCAACTGCTATTTATGGAGCCCGTGCAGCAAATGGTGTTGTTCTTATTACAACAAAAAGTGGAAGAGTTGGCAAACCACAGGTTTCCTTAAATGTTACGTATGGAGTTCAATCTATCCGTAAAAAGATTCCTATGCTTAATGGCAAAGAGCGAACAGCATTGCTTTTTGAACACAGAAGAAATCGTGGTTCAGCAGGAAACGAAGTGTTTGATATTTGGGCAGTCAATCCTTTTCTACTTCCCAAGGGAACAGATTGGCAAGACGAAGTTTTCAGATCTGCCCCTATAGCAAATTATAATCTTGCCGTTAACGGTGGTAACGAACGTATCACATATGCAATTTCCGGCGATTATATGGATCAGCAAGGTATTGTGATTAATACGCTGGCAAAGCGTGTGGGTTTACGTGTTAACATGGATGTTCGGGCTACAGATAAATTAAAATTCGGTACTCGTACAAACATCAGCAGTCAATGGGATAATAGTGTTGTTACTGATGAATTTTTTCAAAGCGAGTTGATGAATGTTCTGATGAATACGCCCATTTCACCTGTAAGAGATGCAAACGGCAACTATACAGGAAGACCAAATTCAGTTATTAACGAGGGGATGTTCATTGCAGGTGGCGCAAATGTTGTTGCCAACTTGATGGAGCGTGAGCGTACAGCATTAAGAAACAGGGTGATTACAAATATTTATGGTGAATACTCAATTCTGCCATCACTTAAATTCAAATCCTCCTTTGGTGTAGATTATTTATTAACTAACCTAAGAAATGTAAATCCATATTGGGTTAGAGGTATTGATATCAATCAGCCTGTCAGTGTAAGTCAAAGCAGAAATCTTACTTTCAACTGGATAGCTGAGCAAACGTTATCATTCACTAAAAAGTTCGGTGAACATGCGATCGATGCTGTTGCTGGTTTCTCTGCGCAAAATATCAACATTCAATCAATGTTTGCTTCTGCAAACGGATCGCTCAATAACAACTTAAATCAACTCAGCAATAATCCTACGTTTTCATCTATTGCAGGCGGAGAATCTGATCAAGGCCTTGTTTCACAATTCATAAGAAGTAATTACAGTTTCAAAGGAAAATATTTATTAACGGCAACAGTACGCAGAGATGGCTCCAGCAGATTTGGAGGAAATAATAAGTATGGTATTTTCCCATCTGCGTCAATTGGATGGAGATTGTCTAAGGAAAAATTCCTTGAAAACAATAAGGTTATTAATGACCTGAAGATAAGGGCAAGTTATGGCTCTACAGGAAATCAGGAAATTGGTAATTTTTTATTTGAACCACTCATGAGTGGCAACACAGCGGTGTGGGGCAATAGCTATGTGCCAGGGCTTGTTCCAGCTCGTTTCCCGAACCCGGATATACGTTGGGAACGCAACAATCAATTCGATGTTGGATTTGATTTATCGCTTTGGAATAGCAGAGTAAATATTACTGTAGACTATTATAACAAATTAACCGACGGTTTACTAGCACCCGCTCCTATGTCAGTTATATCAGGGGTAGGTAATAGTTTTACAACAAATATTGGGAAAATCCGTAACTCAGGTTTTGAGTTTGCCATCAATACCGATATAATTAGAGGAAAGGATTTTACGTGGAATTTTGATTTTAATATCTCTACTAACAAAAATGAGGTAGTTAGTTTGGGGGATCAGCCATTTATCAATGGGCAATCGATATGGAGAACCGGCAGCTTTATTAACAGAACACAGGTTGGCCAGCCAATTGGTGCATTCTATCTTGTACAAACTGCTGGACAATACCTTACCTGGCAAGAAGCGGCTACCGCTCCCGTTTACAGAATTCAATCGCAACCATGGTTTGGTCCCGGTGATTTTATTCCAGTAGATCAGGATAAGGACGGAGATATAGATGATAATGATCGTGTGTGGAGTGGTTCTCCTTTCCCAGATTTTTTTGGAGGGCTGACTACTTCTCTGCAATATAAAAACTGGAATCTTACAGTATTTGCACCCTTTCAGCATGGAAATTTAATCTGGAATCAGCCATTTTTAAACGCTACAACATTTGAACGCAATGTGTGGCGTAGTGTGTATGATAACCGGTGGACGCCCAGTAATCCTACGCAGACAACAAGTATTCCTATCCCAAGAAATAATAATCCTATTATGGCAATACCATTCTATTTACAGGATGGCTCTTTCCTGAGAATCAGAACTATCTCATTGTCATATGATGCTCCTGTTTCTAAAATTAAATTTGTGAAGTTTTCAAAAATAAGACTGTTTGTGCAGGCTAATAACTTCTTCGTATTCACAAAATACCAGGGCTGGGATCCCGAAGTGAATAGTTTTGGTTCTAACGTAACGACAAATGGTATTGATATCGGAGCATATCCTCAAGCCAAAAGTGTAGTCTTTGGTCTTAACCTCAATTTTTAAAAAGGATCAAATCATTGAATATGAAAAAAATTATTAAGATATATATTCTGCTTGTTTTTGTTTTTGCAATGAATGCAGGATGTAAAAAGGTGCTGAATCCTGAGCCAATCGGGCAATTAACTTTGGATGCGAATTTCATTGATTTTAATGGCTCCTTGAATGCTGTAAATGGCATGTACGCAACTCTGTCGAACGGAAATTTAATAAGAGGGGCTAATGCATGGATTGAAATTGATCAGGCGAGTGATGATGTAATGAGCGTAAGTGCTCCTTCTGGCCTGTATAATTTTGTAGACTATTTCGAATTGGTTCCCGATAATGCTATCACCTATAATATCATGGATGATTTTTATAGAGTAATTTATCGTGCAAATATTATCATCGATCGTGTTCCTCAAATTAGTTTTCCTACAGCTTTTCAGTTAAATGGTACACGAACATCTTTCAAAGATCAGTTTATAGGAGAGGCTCATTTTTTACGTGCTTTTTCCTATTATAACCTTGTTCGAATTTTTGGAGGTGTGCCTCTTCATATTACGCCAATTTCAGGACCCTCCGCTGTTAACAAGGCACGGTCTGATGCAGCAGCAGTATACCAGCAAATTGAACTTGATTTAAACGAAGCAATTGCTAAGCTCCCTTTAAGTTATACAGGCACTGGTACAGGAAATGAAAAAGGACGAGCTACTCGCTGGTCTGCGCAACTCCTTTTAGCAGAGGTGCAGTTAACACAGAAAAAGTATGCTGAGGCTCGTACGAATGCATTGGCTGTAATTAATAACTCAGGTGGATTCAGATTAAACAATACATACCAGGCTTCTTTTCCTGCACTTAATGGAGGAAATGAAAATACCCAAGAATCGTTGTTTGAAATTCAATTCAGCAGCTCAGGTTTAGGAGCAAATGCGACAGCGCCGGTTGGTCATAACCTGTCATGGATTATGGGTCCAACCAATGAACTCGTTGGTGGCGTTGCTTCATTGGCAAGGCACAGACCTACCGATAATGCTTCTCCTGATAATGAGCCGGGGTTTACGGGAGGTTTAATTCAGGAATTTGAAACTGGAGATTTAAGAAAGGATGCAGCATTTCATATTGTTCAAGGAGATGGTGGGATTCAACGATGGTTAACAAAAAAATGGTGGGAAGGAGGTCGTGCGTCTTCATCCACCGGTAATTACGTTTTGTATCGTGTTGCTGATGCCTACTTAATTTATGCGGAAGCGCAAAATGAAGCTGGTGGTCCCGATGCAACAGCTATTGATTTTATTAATCAATTACGCCGGAGGGCATTTGGTTTGTCATTAAATACAGCATCAGCAAAAGATATTAATCCGGTACAATCACAAGCTTCATTCAGAGATATTGTTCGCAGTGAACGCAGAAAGGAATTAGCCCTGGAAAATAAAAGATGGTTCGATTTGTGTCGGTATGGATTTACATATGCCAACCAGGTATTAAATACCGGACAAAAGCGAACAAAGTTCAACCAGAATAAAATGCTTTTCCCATTCCCTCAGATTGAGTTAATCAACAATCCGTTGTTAACGCAAAATCCCGGATACGGAAATTAAAAACCTTAAAATTTTTGAAAATGATTTGCTTAGATAAAAAAACTGCATTCGTACTATTGGCATCGATATCAATTATGATTACCTCTTGCAAGAAGGAGGATGAGGGCATGGATGAAATGAAAGATATGGCCAAAGTGGTTTTTGTTAACGCAACTGTAAATAATGGCGCCACTTCTGCTTTGGCATCAAGAGAAGTTGGTATTTATCCGGTATACAATGGATTAAATTATAATAACCATCCAATTCAATTTCCATTTACGAATGGCTACAAAGCATTTCCGCCTCCTACATTACGAATGCAATTTGACACTTGTTTCTCACCAGGCACTTCTCAACCTAATTATTTGGGAAGAACGAAAGTAATGGAGTTTAATCTTCCTGTGCAAGCCGATAACTATTATTCTCTGTTCAGTGTTGGTACTATTTATAATGTTGATACTTTTTTTGTAAGAGATGATGTGTCTTTACCTACAAAAGGTAAGGCTCGTATTATTTGTTACAATTTGAGCATTGATGCTGGTCCAATTGATATCGTAAACAGCAGTACAGGACAAGTTGTTTATGCCAATCTTGCTTATAAGGCTCGACCGGCATATATTGAAATTGATCCGGGTAACTATCGGTTTCAAATCAATGCAGCCGGTACATCCACTGTACTCCGAGCAGCTAGGGATCTGATTATTGATGCCAACAGTGTTTATACTATTTGGGCAAGAGGCATGCGCACTCCTCCGGCAGGAGCAATGGGAAACCATCCTTTGCAATTAAGTTATCACGCAAACAGGTGGTCTTTTTAGTTTGATTTAAGCAGTTGTTCCAGATTTAAAGTTTTGGCAAGATCATCTAGTATAGGGCCTTTTAGTCTTAAAGGGCCCCCTTATTTCCCTATCTATAAACTTCTGATTACATGTGGAAGAAAGTAGCTAGCTGTATTCTGTGGGTTTTTATTCATAGCCAGATTTTTTCACAGTATAACACAGTGGATAAACTTCAACTGAAAACGTCTAACAGTAGTTTTTATGGTTACACTATGCACGACTTTATTTACAATGGCAGGGCATGCAAAATTGTTATTCCACATAAAACCGCTAAGGGAAACCCATGGATATGGCGTGCAAGATTCTGGGGGCACGAACCTCAAACAGATACAGTATTGTTGAGTAAAGGTTATCATGTTGTGTATTGTGATGTAGTAGAGCTATATGGTAATAACTACGCTGTTAAAATTTGGAATAAGTTTTATGCACTGATGCAAAAAGGTGGATTGGCAAAAAAAGTGGTGTTGGAAGGAATGAGCAGAGGAGGTTTATATATCTATAACTGGGCTGCTGAAAATCCGGATAAAGTTGCATGTGTTTATGCTGATGCTCCGGTTCTTGATATAAAAAGCTGGCCTGGAGGTTTGGGAAGTGGACCAGGGTCACAGCCAGAGTGGGACTCTTGTAAGAAAGCGTGGAATTTATTTTCGAAAGATCAAATAAGAAGATTTAAAAATAGTCCGCTTGATAAAGTGAAAAAGATTGTGAAAGGCGGTTATCCTATGCTGCATGTTTGTGGTGAAGATGATGAAGTTGTACCAATGTCTGAGAATACAGATTTATTTGAGCAAAGAGTTCGAGCTCATGGAGGAAATATAACTGTTCTCCGGAAAAAGGGTGTTAAACATCATCCACATAGTTTAAAAGACCCAACGGTTATTGTGGATTTTATTTTGCGAAGTAATAAAATTCAATAATTGAAATGCCGCAACTATTTCTGTTCAGGTTGCTTAGAATTGAAATAGAGTAAATACTCATTTTTAAAAACAGGAAACTATTCACTGTAAAAAATTAAACAGTCTCTCAAAAAAAAGGGTAGAGCATTCGTGTATAAACTCAATTCAAAAATGATCGTTGCCAGACAACTAAATATAGGTTTGATAGCAATCTTTGCTACACTATTATTGTGTACAAATGAAGCTGCTTTTGGCCAGCAACATGATCCATTTGCAGAAATTGGAAACAAGGCCGCTGCTACCCGTACTCATTTGTTGATAACACCCAAACCGGAAATCTTACCCAATATTATACTGCCAATTGCAAAGAGTAACAGAGGCTTTAAGCCATTAGATAAAATGGATACACAGGAGGAGTTGCAACAGGAATTACAAAAAATGCGAAAGCAATATGAACCCTTCCTAAAAAACATTGCCCCACAAATACAGAATAAGCGTATTTCTTTTTCTTTAGAAAAATTTGATTGGCGTATTGAAACAGCCGCTGATCGTAGAGACTTTCTTAATGTGGTAAACGGTAAGGGGCAGTGGCAATCTGTAAGTATTCCGCACTATGGCCCGCCAATTGGCAAAGCTGTTACATACTATCGTACAAATTTAAATCTTCCAACTGAAGCTTTTGCTAAAGATGCTTTGTATATCGTATTCAAAGCGGTTGATTACAAAGCGCATGTATTTATTAATGGAAGTTACATTGGATCGCACGAAGGTGCTTTTGCAGCATTTGAATTTGATATTACAGCGCATGCACATGCTGGTGAAAATATACTCCTGATAAAAGTGGAAAATGACTATCCGATGATGGGACATGTTGGCGATGATGGTCGAAAGTTTGATGGAGATAAAGTTTATGCAGCTACCGGACTTGGTTATGATGATCCTGCTTTGGGATGGCATCATAATCCACCGGGTATGGGTATTTACCAGGATGTTTTTGTTGAGACCAGATCATCACTTCATATCAACAATGTTTTTGTACGACCGATACGTGATACGGATACTGCAGAGGTATGGCTGGAAATAAATAATACAGAAACGTCAAATCGAAAAATTAAGATAAAGCATTCATTGTACGGGAAGAACTTTCAACAAACAGTTTATGCTGATGCTGTTTATGAGCCTGTAACAGTTCACGTACCCGGAGTTGGTGATTTGGTAAAGCCCAGCGATTGGGAACGGAAGCAGATGTTAATGGGTAAAGGAGTTAACTTTTTACGTTTTCAAATACATGTTCCGAAAAGCCGACGTTGGAATCCTGACAATCCATGGTTGTATCAGCTGCAGGTTTGCTTACAAAATGAAAATGGTGAAATAACAGATGTAGCTGTTCAGAATTTTGGCATGCGTTCTTTCTATATGGATACTCTGCATTCTCCAAAAGGAGCAATGTATTTAAATGGCAATTTCATTCGCTTGCATGGCGCCAATACAATGGGATCTTTCATGCGAGCAGCAAAAGAAAAAAACTGGAGACAGTTAATTGACGATATCCTGCTTGCTAAAATAGCGGGCATGAACTATATACGTATGACGCAATTTCCTGTTCAACAGGAAGTGTATGATTACTGCGATCAATTAGGGTTAATGACACAAAGTGATCTTCCGCTTTTCGGAGTGCTCCGTCGCAATCAATGGTCTGAATGTATACGGCAGGTTGTTGAACTGGAACGTCATGTGCGATCTCATCCAAGCAATATCATCATCAGTTATATCAATGAGCGTTTTCCTAATGCAGAAGGTAATCCTCAAAGGCATCTTGATTCATACGAAGATTTTGAACGTTTTTTTACAGCAGCTGATCAGGCTGTGTTACTGCAAAACCCGGACCAGGTTATTAAAGCAGGTGATGGTGATTATGATCCGCCATCTCCAGGGTTGCCGGATAATCATGTATATAACGGTTGGTATAATGGTCATGGTTTAGGGCTGGGCGAAATGTATAAAGGTTATTGGTTGCCTGTAAAACCAGGATGGTATTATGCATGTGGTGAATTTGGATCGGAGGGACTCGATTTTTATAATACCATGCAGCAGTATTATCCAAAAAACTGGTTACCTGCTTCAGGTACAGACGAAAAGAACTGGACTCCAAACGTTATTGCAATGTCGCAGACGTATCGTTTCCATTACATGTGGTTCAATCGTCAACACTCAGTACAAAGTTGGATCAAAGAAAGTCAGGAACACCAGGCATGGGTTACAAAACTTACTACAGAAAGTTTTCGACGCAACAATAGTATTGTATCCTTTGCTATTCACTTATTTATTGATTCATGGCCTGCCGGCTGGATGAAGAGTATAATGGATGTAAACCGACAAGCTAAGAAAGCATATTTCGCATACAGGCATGCTCTTGCACCACTGGCGGTGAGTTTACGCAGCGACAGGAACCAGTTCTTTTCCGGTGAGGAAATTTCCATTGAAGCATGGATAGCAAATGATAAAAATGAAATACCTGCAAGTTATCAACTGCAATTTCAATGGGAGAATGGCAACCAGGTAATTGCTTCAGGCAAAGCTGATTCAAAAATTGTATCGAATGGAAGTTCTTTTCAGGGTTTCATTAAAATGCAAGCTCCCGAAGTAAACAGACGAACTCACTATACTTTACGTATTCAAATTGTAAACGAAAAAGGAATTGCTTTTCATGAAAATGAATTTGAAGTAGATGTTTTTCCTGTTACAGCAAACAGTGAAAAAAAAGTTTGGGTAAGTGGTGGAGCAAACGGAACAGGTGTTCAATTAACAGAACAGTTAGGGCTAACAGTAGTTGCTGATCCTGCTAAAGCTGCGGTCCTTTTAATTGACAGTATAAACGTGTATGTGCAGAAAAAAGAATTTTTTGATTCATTAGTGCAAGCAGGAAAAACGATTTTATTCCTGGAGCCTCCTGCTGGTCAGCATTTGCTTGTAAGGGATACTGTACTGGTTTCAAAAACAACAATGGGACAATACTACTTTGCTTCTCCTGTATTAACAAACCCTCGCATGAAAAGTTTTAAAGCAAGGGATTTCTTTTTCTGGTATAACGGAGTTGTAGAACATGTACGCCCATTTCTAAGCGAAATGTCATTAGTAAAAGGATGGGAGCCATTGCTGTTAACAGGGCAAACAGGTTGGGTTGGCAATAACAATTATGCGTTTGCTGCGGCAGAAAAAAAGATAGGGAGAGGAATGAGTCGTATTTGCCATATACAATTAATAAACCGTGTTCAGTTCAGTCCTGTAGCAAAACAATTTGCAATGATGTTGTTTCAATCAAACAGTACTAACAAATAATTATAGATCCAATGCCAACAACAATTTTATGAAGAAAGGTTGTCGCCTCTGAAACTCCAGTATAATTAACTTAAAACTAATTGAAGATGAAAAAAAATGTCATCTGTTTATTGAGTGTGCTATTGCTTATAGCAATTCAACAGGTAAAGGCCCAGCACAATTACGCTGAGCTGCTTCAAAAATCAATCTATTTCTATGATGCACAACGTTCCGGAACAATGCCATCATATGGCTACAATCCTGGACAAAATCGGGTGCGTTGGATGAGTAACCAACATACTTACGATGGATATGACCTGGTTTTGACAGGAGGATCAATGATCAATGGTCATGGGCAGACAATTACTGAAGCAAACAAAGTCGGAGCCTTACAAGGAGGTTTTCGGGATGCCGGCGACAATCCAAAATGGAGTCAGTCAATAACATTTGCAATCAATGGCCTTGCATGGTCGGGTATTGAGTATCGCAATCAATTGTTAAGTACCGGACAAATGCCTTATCTTCTGGCAAATGTAAAATGGGGTACAGATTATCTTTTGCGGTGCTTTCTTTCTACTAACCCTGATAATCCTGCAACATACAAGATTGTTTTAGTAGTTTCTGACTACAGAGCAGAGCAGCAAGTTGCTACTTCATCTGAATTACATCCGCACCGTAATCCGCAACGACCACATTTTTATGCAGATAAAGACGCACCTATGACAGCAACTGTTGCAAACATTGCGTCCGCACTTGCAACTTCTTCTGTTCTGTTCCGTCAAAACGGAGATCCTGTTTATGCCGATAAATTGTTGCAGGCATCAAAGCGTATATATAATTTTTGTCAGACATATTGGGGGTATGGTTTTTACAAGCGTGCAGATGGTACTATCAGACAAAAAACCTCAGCACTTTCTGATAGCTATTTTGCGAACTATGCGCCCGGCTTCAGCAATAGTAATCTGCCTAAAATAATTACACAGGCTAATAATAAACAGGCTGCAGGTGCAGATTATCTTGCTGAACCCACGGATGTAAATTCACAAACATTTTTACATAGCCCGCAATCATTACAGGCAAATCTCGGTAATTATGATTACGATGGATCCCGATCAGCTGCTGGTCTTATTCGTAACCTTGCTGATAATGTCGCTTTTGCAGCAATATGGCTGCACCAGGCAGAAAAAGCTGCAGGTGCAGCCGGAAATTTTTATTTAACCGAAGCCCAAAACCTGGCAGAAATAATTGCTACGGACTTGAGTGCCACAGGTCCCTTCTGGAACCCTACACGCACCGATGGCTCTGCAGCAGGTGGCGGCGGCGCATTTCCTTTCGGCTTGCATCAGGTATTTGATTATCGTATTCCAGTTGCACTTTTATTAACCCGCCTCGTTCAAACAGAACCTAAATACAAGCAATGGTTAGAACAGTCTTTGGACAATCAAATCAATCGTGGCACCACTCCTGGTGGAATGGCACTGTTGGCGGGAGAAAAAAACTGGGGGCCGATAGAACAAATAAGCCCGGCAATCTTTTTTCATCTTTTGTATAGTCAGGAAGTAAAAGATCCCACGAAAAAGAACCGCTATGAAAATTTCGGTAAAAAGCAAATTGCTTATTTCCTCGGAGCAAATCCAGAAAACCGTTGCTACGTAATCGGGTATAAACCAGCAGGTGTTATCAGTACCAACATTGGTCTGCACGCAAATGCTTTGGGCTCAAACGGAGGTTTTGATGATTACAATCCTGCAAAAAGTTCTTTCCCTAATGGCAAGCTGTCAAATAGTTCTAGTGGCATTACAGAAAGTCGAAACGGAGCTGGTGAAAACAGAAATATGCTTTATGGAGGGTTGATTGGCGGCCCATCTACCGGAACAGGCAGTGATGCACCTGCAGATAAATATGCCAATCCTGATGGATCACCTATCACAACAATATCTACGAGGGCTAACCGATCCGAAGTTGCTACATTTTATCAACCTTACTGGATAGGCGCAATGGCCCATATGGTTAAAGAAAATGGAGGATCACCGTTGCCGGCAGATTTTGCAAAAGAAGGGTTGCCTGATGGAGAAGATATTCCTGATCCTGTTCCTTCAAATTCAAAATGGGCAAGAGAAGAATTTTTCAACGAAGCAAAAATTGAAGCCACACCTACTGCAACAGTCAATACGTTGAGAATACGTGTGAATAACAAAAGTCGTTGGCCACAACGGATTATTGATAAGGCTTCTTTCAGATATTATTTCACGTTAGAGTCTGGAGTAAATGTTTCTCAGATTGAATTATTGAATCCATACAGTGCATTTGTATCTACTTGTCCTGCTGATGCAGACGGTGCAACACTCAGTAATTCAACAGAAGGGCTTATAACAAAAAGTAATCCAACGCATGGTTCAGAAAATAATGACGTTGTAGTTGTTTCAACGGATGCTGCCGGGAACAGATTATGTTATATTGAAGTTTACTTTAAAAAGCCAAGTCTTGCTACTTACAATTATCTTTTTGATAATCCTTCATCTGTAACAAATGGCCGCTATGCATGGCGTGTTGTAAAAGATCCTTTGGCAGCGGCCCAAAAGATGTTAACAGATGGTGCTGTATGGAATCCCGTTCCGGGATTAATACCTGCTGATGGAAGAACAGATTTTGAAGTGATTGCACCATGGGGTGTTTATCTTAGTAAGAATATCGGGTATGCGGGAAATTTCACTACACGGCAGGCAGTAATTCGTCTTACATTTTCCGGCACGAACAATATAGCCAACGATTGGAGTTACGCCAATCTTGTAAGTGGTTCAACTGCTAACCCATTACCTGCAATGAATATTCCCATTTATAATGATGGGCAATTGCTGAGCGGCGATGTACCTGAACAACCTGGTCAGGTTCCAGGTGTACCACCAGCAGCTCCTGCACCGGTGCATGATTATAAGAAAGCATTGCAAAGAGCATTATACTATTTCGAAACACAGCGCTCCGGTAATTTGACAGCTGGTGTAAAATTACCCGGTGGTACACAATTATCAAACCGTGTTAACTGGCGTGGAAATGCGCATCATGCAAATAGCACACAAGGTGGTGATTTATTTCCTGATATCAATCTTGTAGGCGGTTTGTACTCAGCAGGTGATGATTATCTTAAATCTTCATGGACAATGTCTGCAGCCGGCTCACTGTTGGCCTGGAGTACACTGGAATTTCCATCAGCTTTCGATGGTCAAAAGGATCATCTGTTAGGTACTCTTAAGTATATCAACGATTATTTTCTGCAAAGTATCGTTTACGGCAGCGAGAGTGACTTTACTTCTTATAAAATTCACTTGATGGTTACCGATCGCAAAGCGGCAGCAGTTGCTCCGAATAATTATCTGCTTCGCCATCAAAAGTGGGCTTCGGCGGAAGTAATGCATGAGTTTGATAACAACGATCCTGAAAAACCTGTTCGCAGATATTTCTATGCAGATAAGGATGCTCCTTCGGTAACAATGGTATCTGCTATGGCTGCAAGTTTAGCTGCAAGTTCTAAAGTATTCCGTAACGAAGGCGGAGCGGAGAATATTGCTTATGCTGATATGTTGCTTACAGCTTCCAGAAACTTATACAACTTCGTATTCTATTTTACGCATGGTGCAGGTAAGATGCTTAATTATACAGGTCAGAATTTCAGCACCAGAACGCTTGGTTCGTTAGGAGGATACAATGGAGCAAACGGTGCCAATATAAATGGCGTAATGAAAGATGCAAATGGAACAATGGTACGACATGATCCTTACCTGTATCCTGCCAATACAACCATTTTCACTTCTTCAGGTAGCCGCCCTGCAGCAATTGCAGGGGCCAATGGAGTTTTAGGATCAGGCAGTACACCTGTAGTTACGAGAATGAACTTTAACGGTACGCAACCTGTAGGTACAGGAGCTGAGTATGATGCACCCGTTCCGGACTATCATGAAATGCCTGATGATTACCTGACCAACTCATCTACTGTTAGCCGCTTCCTGCATGATGATTTATGTTGGGCAGCACTTTGGCTCAACCAAGCCGAAACAGATGCTGCAGCTGCATCAGCAAGACTTAATGAAGCCATTTCATTCTTCTCCGCTTTTCAGACCGACATAAATGCTACAGGTACTTCTCAAGGAAATTCTTCGGGCTTTCATTGGTATCGTGTACCTGCAGCAATTATTCTTCACAAGTTGAAAGCTCCATTGCCATTTGGTGCTGTAACTTCTTATGCAACCCGCATTGAAAATTACGCAGGTGCTAATGCTTCTGCACCGGCAGCAAATACTTTACTTGCAAATGCTGCAGCAAATGGTGGATTCATAAACACTACCAACAACAGAATGCAGCGTCCGGGAGGTTCGGCACCTCCAAATCTTTTTGCCTGCATGAATTTGCTGGCATATGCCAATGTAATGAATGCAGAAATCCCTGCGCCAACAGGAACCAGGTTAGATCTGCAAAACAAGTTTATCGAAGTAGCTAAAAGGAATATCGATGGAATGTTAGGTACTAATAACAACAACCGCAGTTTCATGATTGGCTACGATAGCCAAAATATTCCAGGGCTGTCAGGCGTAAACGGAATTACGGTCAATCATAATCGCACTGCATTAGGATATTTTGCAGGAATTGGTCACCGTACAGCCGGAACAAATTCAAACTATCGACTTACTGCACGGCATACACAAGACGGAGGTATTGTTAGTGGTCCGCAAGCTACTTACAATGGTAGTTATACCCGTGAAAATGTTTTGTCAACTGCAAGCACAGCCTGGGCAACTGAGGGCAATGAAACATCAATTGTAACGAATGCGTTCGCTGTATTTGGTCTGGGCTATCTGGCAAAGGATGGTTCAGGATCTCTATCTGACGATTTTCCAAAGCCTGTGCAAAAGGATGATGAGGTGTTTGTTGAGGCCGGGATTGTAAGCAATAACAGTACATCAACTACTATCCGTGCTACTATCAACAATCGTTCCTTGTGGCCTGCTAAAGCGTACAATGATCTTCGTTTCAGATATTACTTTACCCTTGAAGATCCTGCTGGTCTTACCAGTCAGACTATTACCGGTCATGATGCGTCTTTAGCACCAACTATTTCTTCACCGGTATTGGTTTCCGGAAATACTTATTACGTAGAGATTGCTTTCACTGATAAAATTTTCCCCGGAGGTGAGGATAATGTGAGCGGACGTTCAAATGCATACACACCGGCAGGTACCTTACCTAATGTACCAATGCACTTCCGCAGGACTGTTGTATTTCAATTGAATCATACCAGTTCTTTTATTGATAATAACGATTGGTCTTTCGCAGGCCTTCCTGTCATTAGCTCGTCTGTACGGCCAATTAAAAGCAAACAAATTCCTGTATATGATGGAAACACAAAACTGTTCGGTAACGAACCTGGTAATTTTGATTTTGAATTGTGGCTGGATGAAAATGAAGATGGTGTTATTAATGGATCTGACTATCGGGTTAATGGCAATAGTACAGCTGTTGACTTTGGCAGTACAACGCCGGGGATGCCTGTACAGAAGCAATTCATAGCCCGCAATACAACACCTGCTGCTATTACAATTAATCCATTGTGGCAATTGCCTGCCGGCTTCAGCAGAGTTGAAGAAGGCGCAGTAACTGTACCTGCCGATAATGGCATAACCTTATTGCAGCTGCGTTTTGATGCAAATACGTTGTGTACACAAAGCGGAGAAGTTATCTTCAATACAAATGCATCTAATCCACTTGAAAATCCATTTAAGTTTTATGTAAAAGGATATGTTGGCTATGCCGGTGTTACGGTATTAGATGGTGTACAGGCTCTGCAAAATGAATCTGTAATTAACCTGGGAACTACTTTGCAGGGAAATAGTGTTGCGAAGGTTATAACAATCCAGAATGAAGGATGCGAGCCATTAACTCTAAGTAATCTCAGTATCCCATCAGGATTTACATTATTGAATGCATTTCCGAATACAGTTGCGGCAGGTGAAACAGTAGCATTAGAAGTACAGGCATCAGCATGTGTACCAGGTATACAAAGCGGTGTGCTTTCGTTTGGTACAAATGATCCACAACGCTCAACGGTTAGTTTGCAACTGCAGGCAGAAGTACAGGAACAAAATCTGCTGGCAAATGCAGGTGAAGATCAGACTGTTTGTTTAGGCAATCCGGTTACTCTAAATGCAGCCACATTGCCTTCCGGCAACCCTGTTTTCTCTGGACAGTGGACAATTGTAAATGGTACAGGAACATTTGACGATGCAAACAATCCTCAAACAATATTTACCCCAACCTCAGGGCCAGGTGAATATTTGCTGAAATGGACTATCAGCAACGGATTGTGTGTAAGCAGCAATGATCAGATGGCAATTAACATATTGCCTAATAAGCAACCAACTGCGGAAGATATTGCAAACCTGATGTTGCCATTTAATGCATCTGCACAAACAGTTAATCTTACTGGAATAAATATTGGCAATTGTGAGGCCGGACAGCAGATTAGCATAACAGCAACATCATCCAATCCTGCACTTATCATTCCGTTTGTAAACTATAGCAGTCCGTCTTCAACAGCAACAGTGAATTTTACACCTGCTGCAAACACTGCCGGTACCGCAGTTATCACTGTAAAAATTAAAGATGATGGCGGAACGCAAAACGGAGGAGTTGATGAAATAGTTAAAACATTTACGGTAACAGTAAATAAAGGCGAACAATCGATTACGTTCCATCCTCTTGCTGATGTGCTTTATCAAAGTAATCCATTGCTCAGTTTTGAACTTACAGGTACAACAACATCAGGTTTGCCGATTAGTTACAGTGTAACTGGTCCGGTAACACTTACAGGTAATTTGCTTACGATAACAGGTATTGGTCCGGTTACAATTACAGCTGCGCAGCCAGGGGATGACAACTATCTTGCTGCGGCTTCAATTACCCGCACGTTCAACGTAACCACAACAGAAATGGAAAAAGGCGTGAAGCCGATTGTTGAATGTGTCACCAATAATGGCAATGGTACGTACACAGCCTGGTTCGGTTACAAAAATGATATGGGAATGCCTGTGTTTATTCCTGTGGGTGCTACGAACTACATTACACCAGCTTTACAAAATGGAGTTCAGGTTCAATCATTCCAGGCAAGTAATTCAGGACGTTTTCAGAAGGTATTCAGCATCGTATTTCCGTCTACAGGAACAGTATCGTGGTCATTAGCAGGTCCCGATGGCAAATTAAGAACTGCTACGGCTACGGCTTCTTCAACAGTTTGCCCGCTTACTACTTCTGCTTCATCAAAAAGTACAAGCTCATTTTTACAGCTTGAAGTTGAAAGAAAAATGCATGTATATCCAAATCCAGCAACAAGCAGAGTAACGATCAAAATTCCATTGTTACAATGTAATAATGCCCGAATCTGGATTGTAGATAGTTATGGCAGACCATTGCAGGAACATAAGTTGCAAAAAGGACAATCAACAATTGAGATAAATGTTAACCGCCTCTCTTCAGGACGTTATTTCGTTAAGTTGACAGATGGAGGTGAACGTTATCTTGAACCATTAGTGATTATTCATTAAAAGAAAATCTCAATCCAAAGCCTGTAAAACAGGCTTTGGATTTTTTTTCGACACTGTTACATGATGTTTATTTTTTCATTTTCTAAAATAGTACTGCAACGTATTTACATGTTAGTTGGTTTCGTCATGATTGCATTATGCAGTCTGGCACAAACATCTTTCATGGAAAAAAAACTATCTGCTACACGCTCGGAGATTGTATTAAATGGTACGTGGATGTTTCAACCAGCAGTTACAGGAGAACCTGATTCAGATTGGGGTACTATCCGGGTGCCGGGTGCATGGGCCATTGACGGAGCTTGGTGGACTAAAACACCAGTAGTAATAACGAAAGGAGCTACTTCTATTTGGGAAACTGATTTGAAGAAATTAAACAAAGCGTGGTATCAGCAAGTTGTCACAATTCCCAAAAATTGGAAAGGGAGCTCTGTAGAACTGGAGCTCGAACGTGTGGCAACAGATGCAGTGATTTATGTAAACGAACAAAAGGCCGGCTCTGTTGAATGGTATTCAGGCAAAGTTGATATCACTCCATTTTTGAAATTCGGAACAGTGAATACTATTCGTATCCTTGTGGTTGCAACACCCGATCCAGGTGAAGTTGCAAATCTGATGGGTACTGCTGAAGCACAGGTGACCTTTGCAAAATCAAAACTAGCGACCCGTGGTATAACCGGAAATGTTATTGTACATCGCAAACCGGTAGGCCTTCAGATTACTGATGTTTTTATAAAAACATCAGTTCGTAAGAAAACGATTAGTGCAGATATAGAAATAAATGGACTGCATACAGGATTATCTTTAAAAATTCTGAATCGTGTTTTCGATAAGCAAAAAAAACTGGTTAAGCAATTCAGCAAAACAATACAAATTTCTACAGAAAGAATTCAGCAGGTAGTAGAAGTTGCTGATAGCTGGACAGATCCTCAACTATGGGATCTTGATCAACCGAATATGTATGAGCTTATCACAACTATTCTGGCTAATGACAAAATAATCGACGAGTATGTTCAGCCATTTGGCTTTCGTGAATTTTGGATCGAAGGAAAAAATTTTTATCTGAATGGCACAAGAATAAATCTGCGACCAACATTAGATCCGCCTGGCGATGGCATGCATGAGCTGATTGCAAACTCATTACAGGGTATGCGTAAAGCTGGATTTAATTTTGCAGAACTGTGGCCTTCTAATTTTGATGCAAGAGGAGAGATCAGAGATTGGCATGAAATAATGCACGTTGCCGACCAAAAAGGATTTTTATTGTCTGGAGTTGCATTGCCTTTTACTTTTTACATAGTTGACGGGAGTTATGCGTTCACCTGGAACAAACCCGGGATACAGGAAAAATGGCGAAACAGAATGTTGTATGAATTGAAGAAGCAACGCAATCATCCATCTGTAATAATGTGGGGTACGTCTGCCAATTTTTATGGCAATGCGCAAGATCAAAATCCATTGCATATAGGTCAAACAGGTTGGGTTAAGGAAAATGAATTCTGGCTTCGCAATGAAAAAGCTGCTAATGAGGCTATCGCCATGATTAAAAATACAGATCCAACTAGGCCTGTATTTACACATCATGGTGCATATGTAGGTGATGTACACACCCTTAATTTTTATCTGTCTTTAACTCCTTTGCAGGAGCGTGAAGATTGGTTGTCTCACTACAATCGTTTCGGACAAATTCCATTTATGGCTATTGAATTTGGAACTCCACTTCATTGCACATTCTTACGTGGGCGCAATGGCTATGGTAACAATATTCAAACTGAGCCGTTGGTTACGGAATTTGTAGCTGCATATACAGGCGAGCGAGCTTATTTAACCGAAACACAGGAATATCGTTCTTTAATACGGAACAATTTCTTGAGTGGTCAACAGTACAAAGCATGGAATAATCCTTTTGAAATGGAACGCATGCCGGCATTTCAGGAGTTACAATATTTATTCTCAAAAAATACCTGGCGGAGTTGGCGTACATGGGAAATCTCAGGAGGCATGGTGCCATGGAATCGGGGTCATGGATGGATACCCGATACTTCTGTAAAAACAATTGTAAAGATGCCTCCATTTACTGCAGGAAGAAGGGGTAATTATTTTCCTGAAGTAAGTAAACGCTCATACAACTATTTACAACCGGATGGATGGATCAAGATGCCCGGAGGTAAAGCTATCTCCGAAAACAATAACGAAGTACTCGCATATATTTCCGGAGAGGAACACAATTTCACTGCAAAAGATCATCACTACCGCAAAGGCGAGTGGATAAATAAGCATTTTTATTTCTTCAATGATTCTCGCATTCGGAAATTCTGTGAGTGGCAGGCAAGTGTAGTACTCGGCGGTAAAGAACTTATACGTAAAGCCGGGCTTTTATCTCTTCCTGCTGGCGAAAAGCGTGGTACAGCATTCCGTTTTCAATTGCCGGAAGAAAGTTTAAAGGGAAAAGAAGATGGAATGATTTTATTGCAAACCAAAATTGATGGGAAGGAGCTAAAAGATACATTTCATTTTCGCTCTTTTAATCCTGTTAAAGAGAATGCTGAAAAAACAATTATTGTTTTTGATCCAGAAAAGCAAACAACAGAAATGCTCCTGTCGTTAGGTTTTGCAGTTAAAGAATGGGATGGCAACTTAACGGCACCTTATGTTGTATTAGGAAGAAACGCAATGCAGCCAATGTACAAGATACCGGGTAACCTGGAGGCATATGTACATAATGGCGGTAAAGTATTATTGATGAACCAACATCCGGATAGCGTTTCAAGAAAAAAAGGATTTCGCACTTCACAGTTTGTATCACGATATGTTTTCATGGTTGATAAAAACCATAGGCTCTGGCAAGGTTTAGATGAATTGGATTTACGCAACTGGACTGGTGAGAGCAAACTTACTGAGTCATATCCCGATTATGTAAATCGAAAGGTACAGTTAGGTTCACATAATATTCCTTACTATGGCTGGCATTGGGGTAATCGTGGGGCTGTTGCTACCGGCGCAATTGAAAAGCCTCATCGAAGTGGCTGGCGTCCTCTGCTGCAATGCGAATTTGATCTGGCTTACTCTCCATTAATGGAGTTATCGTATGGCAAAGGGCATATTGTTTGGAGTAACCTTGATCTGGAAGATCATTATGAAAAGGATGTGGTAGCTGCTACGTTGGCAACCCGATTGTTGCATTACACCGATACGTTAACTCCACAGGTAAGAAACAGAGAAACGATACTTTGGGGTAATGATGCAGATGTTGAGTTACTTCAAAACACTGGAGTAGAATATCATTTCAACAAAGCCTTGAATGCACAAACTGATTTACTGATCATTGGTAACATCAGTGAATCGAAACAAAAAGAAGCAGAAGCATTTGTAGCAATGGGTGGTAAAGCATTGGTATTACCTCGTACGCAAGAAGGAGTTTTTATGACCATGAATTATCAAGTCGATACTGCATTCAACGGTGCATTCCAACTGCCTGAATGGCTTGAAACAGCAGGTCTCTCTATTAGTGATATGAGATATCGTAGTTCTCGGGCTACTGTTTTGCTAAAAGGTAATAAGAGCGAAATTGGAGCAGATGGTTTGTTAGGAAAAAGAAGAATTGGTAAAGGCATTGTAATTTTTACACAATTTGATCCTCGTCGTTTTGACGCTGACAGTCTTACATATTTTCGTTATACACGTTGGCGACAAACAAGAGCCTTAACACAGATGCTGGCTAATGTCGGCGCTTCATTTACAAACGATAGAGACATCTTCAGCCAGAAAACTTCAGATTTTATTGTTTCGTTAGATGGTCAATGGAAAGCTGCGATGACAAATCCGATGGCGGCAGCCGAGGAACCAAAAGACAAATACAAAGACCCGGGTATTTCTGCTGCTGCTTCTCAGTTGGTAAAAGCTGATGCAGACGAAAGAGGGATGATTGATGTTGAATCAGGTGTGGAGTTTGAAAAACTAAATTCCAATTGGTCTGCAAAGGATGGAGAGATCGTATATCGCAAAACGTTTACCGCACCTGCCTTTGCTGCAGAATCAAGTTTTCAACTTTCGTTGGGTGTAATTGATGATTACGATGAGGTCTATATCAATGGCATACTCATTGGTAAAACCAGCGAAGAAAAAGAACCGGTTTGGTCTTACAAACGCACTTACATTATACCAGCAGGCGTATTGAAAGAAGGAAAAAATGTGATTGCCATTCGTATTTGGGATACGTACGGAGGAGGAGGTTTGATGCCAGGAACAATTACTCGGGAGATCAAAGCACATAAGCTTAAAAATAATGGATTATATCATCCAGACTATATTGATGATTTTGAAATGGGAGATGATCCTTTTCGGTATTTCAGATGGTAATAACAGGACAACAAAATGACGAGGAAAATCACCGTCCTATGAACTGATGAAAATAAACACCTACCGTTTAAAGCCAATCGCTTGTAATAGCAGAAAAAACTGTAACAAGTCAATTTGAAAATGAAAAATAGAATTATAAAAATATCAGTACTGTATTTATTAATCTTATTCAATGCAAATGTTGGAGCAGCGCAATCAGCGAGCTCCCGTTATGTTGAACTTCAAAAAATACTTTCAAGCGGATGGAATACCTGGAATACACAGAGTGTACTCAGCCATGTAAAGTTGCCGGAAGGATTAGCTCTGAATATTGGCTTCAAGAGTAATGTAATAACGGGCAATCGCTATTTACAGGAAGCTTATATTTCAGAGAAAGATACAAGGCCCGAGGAAATAACAGCAGGTTATCATGCATGGGATGGAAGTTATACCGAATGCACCGTTTCCTGGGAAGCTGCAGTGTACAAAATAGAAACCGCACATGATGAAAAAGGTATTGTGATGTTAATCACTCCTGTTAAACTGCCCGAAATCAAACATCACCTCGTACTCGAAGCTGGTATGTTATGGAATAAGCAGGGGGTTATTCAACGCAAGGACTCAACTATTGAAATTGAGGCAGGTAATGGTATATGGAAAGTATATGCAACAGCACCAACAATTAAAGACGCATTACCGCTAACCAGTCCTTACCTCGTGTTTAACTGTAAAGAACCTATTGGAATAAGTGTTGGCCGAAAACGTAATCTGCAATCAATACAACAAATACTGACGGCCAGGCGCAATGCATTCGAAACCGGACTCAAAAAATATGGCGCACAGCAAGAAACCTATCTTGCCCAGCAATCTGTTCTAGCATGGAACATGATATATGATCCGGAACGCAATGCTGTCATTGCTCCGGTAAGTCGTGTATGGAATACTTTTTTTGGTGGACACTACGTGCTGTTTAATTGGGATACCTACTTGTCTGGACTTATGGCAGGTTTAGACAATAAAGCGCTTGCCTATGCGAACGTAGTTGAAGTGACAAAAACAATCGATCAATGGGGAATAGTACCTAACTATGTTTCTGCACACAATTTCGGATCACCCGACAGATCGCAGCCTCCGTTAGGCAGCATGGTCGTTTGGGAATTATATAAACGATACAGCGACCGATGGTTGCTGGAGCTTACGTACAATCAACTTCTTAAATGGAATCGTTGGTGGCCCAAAAATCGGGATACAGAAGGTTTTTTATGTTGGGGCTCCAATCATATACCGCCCGATCCATCAGCTAATTCATGGCAGGCAGCTGCATATGAAAGCGGATTAGATAACTCGCCGATGTACGATGAAATACCTTTCGACAAATCAACCGGCAAAATGGAACTGGCAGATGTTGGATTGATGAGTTTGTATATAGCCGATTGCAATTACCTTACAGAAATTGCAAAGGTCTTACAGAAAACTGCAGATGTAAACGAACTCTGTAATCGATCTGCATATTACTCCAGTTCATTGCAAAAATTATGGAATGATTCGGCGGGTATGTTTCTCAATAAACGTACAGACAATCATCAATGGTCTTTTCGTTTATCTCCAACACTCTTTTATCCTTTACTAGCTAAAGTAGCAACAAACCAACAGGCAGAAAGAATGGTAAGCGAACATCTGCTGAATAAACAGGAATTCTGGGGGGATTGGGTGTTACCTTCTGTTGCCCGAAACGATACGGCTTTTGAACAACAGGATTATTGGCGTGGACGGATATGGGCACCATTAAACTTTCTTGTTTACAAAGGACTGCAGAACTATCCGTTTCCGGATGTACGCAAAGAGTTGGCAGAAAAGTCAAATCAACTGCTGTTGAAAAACTGGCGTTCATCAAAAGGAGTGTATGAAAATTATCATGCTTCAGGTGTTGGAAGATTGCCGGGGGAAGCGTTGAATCGAAGTGATAATTTTTACCACTGGGGTGCTCTGTTAGGATATATGTATTTGCTGGAGCAGCAATCTGGCAACATAAAGTACATAAAAGATAAAATGATTAAAGAGTAGAATAAGGTTGTTGTATTTCGAATTAAATAACTGCTAAAAGTGAATTAACAGTGATACAAAAGTTGATTGTTTGTATTTGCATGGGAATAGCATTGCTTTATTCGTCAGTGATTTTTGCACAGACGAAACGTTTTGATGTGGTTGTATACGGTAGTACACCAGCTGGAATTGCAGCAGCCGTGCAGGCAGCAAGAGGAGGTGTTAAAGTTCTACTGGTTGAAGAGCTCTATCAGGTAGGTGGAGTACTCACGGGAGGACTTGCTTACATTGATTTCAGAACGTTTGAATCAGTACAGGGCTTTTTCCGGGAATACATGCAAGGTGTTCACAACTATTATGCAGGTCGCTATGGTCTCAACAGCAAACAGGTAACAGATTCGTATAATGGTTTGCAGGCAGAGCCACATGTTGCTCGTTATGTGTTTGATAGCATACTTGCAAATGCAGGTGTAACAGTACTTACAAATTATCGATTGCAAAAGGCATATGTACGCACAGTTAACGGAAAGCCGACCCTTTACTCCGCAGAGTTTAAACATGCCAAGAGCAAACTGCTCCAAAAGATTGACGCCACTGTATTCATTGATGCAACCTACGAAGGCGATTTAATGGCAGCAGCAGGTTGTGCGTTTCGTATTGGCAGGGAAAGCCGTGAAACATACGGAGAAATTTTTGCAGGCAAGGTGTATTTAAAAGATGGCCGCTTTATGTTGGGCTCAACCGGTCAGGGAGACAGGGCAATTCAAGGTTATAACTTTCGCATATGTATGACCGATAGTGCTGAGAATGGATTGCCTGTGCCAAAGCCTGCAAACTATAACCGAAATACGTATATGCCGCTGCTTGTGGCAATTCAAAATGGACAAATAACCGCTGTGAGCGACCAGATACTTAAACTGCGCTCTATACCTAATCGCAAGTTTGATGTAAACGATAAGCACATGGCTAATTCCATCAGCCTTGCGAGACCGGGATGGAGCTGGGATTGGCCGGAAGGAAATGAACAAAAGCGTGCTGAAATTTTTAAGCGTCATCTTGATTATACATTGGGGTTTCTTTATTTCATTCAAAATGACGATGCTATTCCTGAAAAAATACGAACTGAAGCCAAGCAGCTTTGGTTGCCGAAAGATGAGTTTACAGAGAACAATCATTTTACACCAACCATCTATGTGCGTGAAGGCAGGCGATTAAAAGGAGTTAAAACTTTTGTAGAGAAAGATTGTCAGCAAGCCCCCAACACTGTAAGAGGATATCTTCGAAATGATGCCGTTGCAGTTGGAGATTATGGCCTTAACTCTCATGGCTGCGACGAACCGCATGCATACCATCCAGGCGTTCGTGATGGTGCATTTTCATTTGCTACAAGCAATTTGCCATATCAGGTTCCGTATACTGTCATGGTTCCGGAAAAAATGGAAGGGCTATTGGTGCCGGTAGCAATCTCGTCATCACATGTAGGATTTTCTGCACTACGTTATGAAGTGATCTGGTCATCACTTGGCCAAGCTGCAGGCTTTGCCGCTGTTTTATCTCTTAAACAAAAGAAGCAGTTACGATCGGTTCCTGTAACTCTCTTGCAAAAGCAAATACACGAAGCCGGAGGCATTACTATTTACTTTTCTGATGTACAACCTGCTGATAAATGGTTTCGTGTGTTTCAATATTTCGGTACCAAAGGTTATTTCCACAACATACCTGAATGGGGCACGGTAGCATTTGAAGACCATTTAAAATTTATTGGAAATAACCAGTACACACCCGCTTTCCCACATCATGCCGCCCAGCCCCAGATAAAAATGGACGATAGATTGGCTAAGCATTGGTTACAACTTGCCGGGCAAGCAAATCACCCATTGCTTACACGTAACTACAGTAATATGACAAGAGCAGAATTCTTAACTGAACTATACAAAATAGAGCATCGTGAAAAATGATTGGCAGAAAAGTTCGGGGGATCTATTAATCGTAAAATTAAAGACTTTCATCGTCAAAATTCTACAATCATTTTTTATTGGAAGTGTTAAGTCATGAGTAGATTAATTACTAAATACAAAAACATTGAATAGGATGAATCGAAATTTTTTAATCCTGATGACCGGTTTGCTGCTGGCCGTTTGTACGCAAGCGCAGCAGAGCTTACAACAACAGCTTTCGATAATGAATGCAACATTGAATCTGCGATTTAATGAATACGATGAACAACGTTACAGCAGATTAATGCAGTCAATCATTACAGATATGCCAACTGCAGCCGGACAACAAAAAGCGATTGTAGCTAATGGTAATAAATGGAAAGTGGTATATCATAACAGCATAGTACCAAATACAAATACAGTTATGGAAGTAAAGGTTGATTTTGAGTTATTGGAAGCTTATACAAACGAATCTTCCGTATCGCTTGATTTGATTTTTAATAACTGGCGTACAGAAAATTTTGTGTTAGCACCAGCAGCTTTGTATAATGGTAATCGTTTCGATTCAAGAGTGATCCCTTACTCACCTAAACTTCATTATTATGCTCCGGGTTATAAAAGTCCAACTGATCAACACAAAAATATTCCTGCAGATATTGGCAAAAATGTATCTACCATTATAAGCGATGTGCCCAGACTTGCAGTTGGAGCAGGGGTGAGTCGTGTACAATTTCGCAGCGGCGACATGAGTACTCCTGCCGTTGGGTTTTACGCTCCATCACAACAACGTATTTGTTGGTTGCTGACAGATCAAGGCAATCAAATGGGAGATTATGGAATTGATATTGAAGAAACAAAAGATAGGAGTAAAGCTATTGTATCTATTACCGCTCCTGTTGTAAGGGAAGGTTATCAATACAAAATCGCAACTACAAGAGAGCCTTCGCCTGATCGTGGATACCATTTTAAAAAAGGTGATGCTTTTAGTATCCGTTTTTTTCTATACACAGCTGCAGCTTCCGACTTGCAGTCATTATACGATGAATTTACATGGTTGCGTACACTGCCTGTTTATAATCGGTCAGTGGTGCATCAGTTGCCTTTTAGTCAGGCATCAAGCATTATGATTGATGGACTGAATCTGAATGATTGGAACAATGCTTTTGATTACTATTCGATCGGATCCTGGAAACGCTGGACTCCCGGTTGGACCGGTGGTTTTCAGCTTTTGTATAGCCTTCTGTTAAGCAAGCCTGATTCACTTACTCATTCACGGATTATGCGTAACCTGCGTTTTGCATTTACGCAGTCTGTATCCCCTTCCGGTTTCTTTTGGGATGCTGTTGAACAAGGTATTCCTGTGTCGGGTGATTACAGACGTCCACATACCAGTAACTGGCATTTGGTACGACGAAGTGCAGATGGTTTATTTTATGCACTGCAATTACTTCAGTATCTCGATAAAACGGATATGGAGTGGGCAAAAAAGTCTCGGATGCCGGAAGGTTATCGGGATACAATTCGCAGAGTAGCTGATGCATTTTTACATCAATGGAAAAAGGAAGGTCAGTTAGGACAGTTTGTAGATAATTATACGGGGGATATCATTGTTGGAGGATCTGCAAGTGGTTCATTAGCTCCTGCCGCACTTACATTAGCGGCAAACTATTTTAAAAACGTTGAATACCTCAACGCTGCTAAAGCGATCATGTATTATTTCGATACTGCTTTTATCAGAAAAGGGTATACAACCGGGGGGCCGGCAGATGCATTGCAAAATCCAGATAGTGAAAGCGCTTACTCCATGATTGAAAGCGCAGTAACATTGTATGAAGCAACCGGTGAAAAGCAATGGCTTGAAACTGCAGAGCGAATGACTACTCAGTTTGCTACCTGGGTATCTTCTTATAATTATCAATTCCCTTCAGGTTCTACTTTTGGCAAACTTGGCATACTATCGAATGGAGCAGTATGGGCCAATACACAGAACAAACATGGCTCACCCAATATATGTACACACGGAGGATTAGGGCTCTTAAAACTTTATTTAGCAACCGGTAAAAATTTCTACCGTGACTTACTTCACGACATTACCCATAACAGTGTGCAATACATTTCAAGAAAAGATAAACCAATAGGAGCTATACCCGCCGGTGGCGTAGATGAGCGGTGCAGTACTACTGATTGGTTAGAAGGAATTGGAGAGGTGTTAAATCAAACTACCTGGGCGCAGATAGCGAATATGCTTACGGTAAATCAGATTCCGGGAATTGTGATTGAAAAAAACGGTACGTATGCTGTATTTGATCATATAAATGTGAAACTAAAGCGAAGTACAGCACAGGCGTTTGAATATATAATGCACAACCCCACAAGTTTTGACGCCACAGTAAATGTATTTGTGAATAATGGTAAAATGAATATAGGCGATCCTCAAAGTTTTTTAAACATACAGGTAAAAGCAGGTAGGGAAAAAAATCTGATCATTAAACTTGGTTCAAAACAGTAGAACACATGTTGTTCATTAATCATCCAAAAAAATCTGAAAGAATGTTTACAATGAAAAAATACATAACTGCGTTTTTATTTTCTGTATGCTTATTGCAATTGAATGCACAAAAGCAACCAACTATTTCTCAAAATATAGCGATCACTCTATCAGAAATAGAGACCGGCCGGAAACTGAATATGCCTTGGCGAAATACCATTGCTGTTGGCCGTGCCCACAATTTACTTCGGGCTGATCTGCAGGAACATTTAACAGCTGCACAAAAAGTGATGGGTTATCGCTACTGTCGTTTTCATGCCATTTTTGATGATGAGATGGATGTGGTACGCAGGGATAAAAAAAGCGGGCAGCTCATTTTTAATTGGCACCAGGTGGATAAGGTGTATGATGCATTGTTAAAGATCGGGATAAGACCTTTTGTAGAACTGAATCCAATGCCGAAGGCTTTGGCGTCTGGCTCACAAACAATGTTTTTTTATAAGATGAACGTAACACCACCGCAATCTTACAACGAATGGAGTTTGCTTGTAACGCAGTTTGTTGAACATCTGATTCAACGTTACGGACAGGATGAAGTAAGGCAATGGTATTTCGAAGTGTGGAACGAACCTAATCTTTCAGCATTCTGGAGCGGTACAAAGGAAGATTACTGGAAGCTTTATGCCGCAAGTGCAAGAGCAATCAAAAATATTGACAGCAAACTACGTGTAGGAGGGCCAGCTACAGCAGGTGGTGCATGGATCAAAGATATTATCGACTATTGTTCGAAGGAAAAGGTACCGCTTGATTTTGTGTCAACACATAGTTATCCTCAGGATGAACAAATAGGTTATCCTGATCGTAAAAATAGTCCCTTTAAAGTTGGTGAATATTTTGGTGCACGTTTTAAAGAAGTACATGCGATTGTAAAAAACAGCTCGATGCCGAACCTTGAAATTCACTGGACAGAATGGAATACACAATCTGCTGCAAATGCGAAAAGTGTAACCTGGGGCGATAATATTTATGTAGACAATTTGTACGCAGCATCTTTCATTGCCAGAAATATGGTGGAGTTAGATACATTAGCCCAGAGCATGGCCTACTGGGTTGTTAGTGATATTTTCGATGAAGGAGGAATTCCACAGAGTCCTTTTTCTTGCACCTACGGCATGATGACGATTCATGGAATACCCAAAGCATCTTTTAATGCTTTTCGCTTTTTGCGAAAAATGACAGGGGAACTCCTGGAAATAAAATCATCTGCTTCATTACCCGAAGGGAAAGGAATGGTTGCCACTCGTGAAAATAAAACTACACGGATTCTTATCTGGAATCAGAATTTTGTTGAGCTGCCTTCTCATTCTTTATTTACTGCAACGATACAGATACCCGTATTGGGCGATACTTCTTTTTCATTGGTAAAGGCAACAGTTGGCATTGGTCATGGAAGTGCATGGGAAAGTTGGCAATTAATGGGGCGGCCTCTCAATCCTTCACCAACGCAGTTAGAGTTATTACGTCAACATGCAGAGCCGTTGTACAGTTTGTCAAACATAAAACCTATTAATGCTGCTGTACAAATCAGCATTAATCTTAAGCCAGGCGAAATTCAATATATCGAAATCGCACCCAATGGACAAACAACCAGCACACGTTTTGTAAATCCCGAAGATTTTAAAATTTGGGATGAAGGAATGAGTGAACGGAATTAACCAGCACCAAAGCATCACATGAGATATATGTTATCTTCTGTATTTATTTTATTCTGTTGTATGTTTTACATGCAACAGGGCTTTACTCAAGTGCCTACTGCAAGACTTGAGTTCGTTTCACTCTACCCAAAACCTGTCATCGATCAGGCACATCCGGATGCGGCTGATGTTAAGTTTGGATTTGAAGGAGGAACAGCGCATAAAGTTGCAGGTACTTATTATCTGTTTACAACAGAGATTTTCGATACACCCAAAACTGCAGCTGTTCGTCTTGCTGTTTGGAAAAGCAGGAATGGAATAACATTTAAAAAACATAGTGTTATTGTTTCAACAAACCGTGACTGGAACGATACGACTAACCGTATGTCGCCTTGGTCGCCAATGGCGGTATTTGATACGGAGAGAAATGTTTGGAGTGTATTCCATGTAGGTTATCGTCGAAAATCCAATTCAACAAATGTATTTAACATGAGTGGCCGGATTTTCCGCTATGACAGCAAGGTTAAAGGTATAAGAGGTATCGGCGGCCCTTACGTAGAAGGAGGATGGCTTGATATTGATAAAAAACCAGATTGGTTTGAAGGTCCAGGCGAAATTGTATCATTTTATCCATACAAAATTGGCAAGGAATGGTGGGGCTTTTACGGAGCGAACAGTGTGCCCAATCATGTTGATGCAGTCGGTAATGTGAATCCAAATGCAAAAAATATTTTTTATGCTGCGTTAGTGAAATCGCAGGGAATATTAACGGATAAATGGGTTCGTCAATCTCAGCTCAATCCAGTATTAATAGATCCTGAGTTTGTAGAAAATTCTGTTGTTACAAAAATTCACGACAGCCTTTACATCAATCTGTATGATGGTGCTAATAAACACGAAATTTCTTACGCTTGTTCGAAAGATGGAATTCATTGGGGCAAAGAACAATTGATAGAAATCCCCGATGCGCCTTTGGATATTAAACACACACGTACACCGTTGTGCCTCATTCGTGAAAAAGATGGTTTATATTCTATTTACTTCACCGCTTTTGATGGCAAAAATCCCGATAAAGTGGAACCGCTGTGGCATAATGGCTACGGTAAAGTTTGGCGAATGATTGTACGATTAACTGAATAGAAATAATTATGAGAGGATGCATTCTTTTTATATCGTTTTGTTTTTTGTTGTGTATGAATGTGCATGCGCAACAAGAGTATCGTTTATGGCAAGAAAATCCTCCTCATGCAAATGATTTCGATACTGTAAAAGAAAAGTCAATTGCCGGACCTGGCTTCACAAAAGTGATGAACGTTACGATACCGTCTGTTTCGGTTTACTTACCGCAGCAACCATCCGGTACAGCAGTTTTGATATTACCGGGAGGTGCATATGGGTTTCTTGCATGGGATATTGAAGGAACAAAAGTTGCAGAATGGTTACAACAGAAAGGCATAACTGCAGTTGTATTGAAATATCGATTACCGAATAATCAGTACATGCGTAAAAAGCAAATTGTTCCATTAACAGATGCATTGCGTGCGATGCAAATCATCAGGCAACACGCAAATACATGGCAGGTTGATACAAATAAAATAGGAATTTTAGGTTTTTCTGCAGGGGGGCATTTAGCTGCATCTGTCAGTACGCATTATGATGATTTTGATGGCAGCAGTTATCTGTATTCAGGAAAGCCCAATTTCTCAATTCTCGTTTATCCTGTTATTTCTTCAGGTAAGCTTGGACACCCGGGCAGCATGGGCAATTTGTTAGGTAAGCACCCTTCAAAAGCCGTACGTCGGTATTTCTCACTTGATACGCAAGTTGATGAGCATACGCCCTCAACACTGCTTTTTCATCCTATACATGATGCAACTGTTCCTGTTACAAATAGTCGCTGGTACTATGATGCTTTGTTGCGTAAAAATATTGATGCTATGTTGTATGAATTTAAAGATGGTGTTCATGGTTTTGGTGTTGCAGATAACAATGAAGTAAAAGGCGATTACCGGCAATGGAAAGAACTGATGCTGGAGTGGCTTATAAAAAAGCAATTTTATTCACCCGAAAACAGTAAGAAATGAGATCCCTGAAACATCTGTTCACATCAGCAGTATTGATGTTATGTGCTTTTTTTGCAAGTGCACAAAAAGATAGTCTTGCTGCGTTATACTACAAGCCCATTACTTTCAATTCTGCGGACTATCAACAGATTCAAAAAGAATTAGCAAGCGGATGGAATACGTGGAATAACAACTCCATGCTGTGCCAGGTTTTACTGCCTGAAGGTTTTTCGCTTCACTTGGGTATGAAGGATCGCCGATTATTTGGCGAATATATACGTGAATTTTATCCAATGGATAATGAAATGCCGGACATTGTTGTACGACCGGGAAAAGTGCGTTCGTTCGATGGAACCTATACTGATGTAAATATTGAATGGAAGGGTATTCATTTTCGGGTAGAAAGTGCTTCGCATGAGCAGCAGTTATATTGGTTAATTACTCCAATTGCCTTACCACGTATTCGTCCACACTTGGTCGTAGAAGCTGCAATGCTTTGGCAGAGGAAAGGCAATATACAGCTTGCGGGAGAAAGTATAATAGCCACAACAGGAAGGAAACGTATTGAAGTTTATACAACTGCTCCAAAGGTAAAAGATCTGATCGTTCCATCGTTCGTTCCTTACCTTTCTTTTCAGTTAAATGAAACACCTATTGGAATATCGACAGGTAAAAAATTATCTGTTGAGCAGATTGCGAACATCATTCGCCGCAAACGAATGGAAGTTGAATCGCAGGCATCAGTATATGGTCAACTTGCAGAAACGTTTCAGGCCATGCAGGCTGTTTTGGGTTGGAGTACAATCTATGAGCCGATGTATAACAGGGTCGTGACTCCAGGTGCAGGCAGATGGTGGAATAAACGATTCAATAACTATGTTCTTTGGGGCTGGGATTTTACAGCACTCAACTTTATGCCTTTCGACAGAAAGCTCGCTTATGCCAATCTCATCGAAATCATTCGCCATAAAACACCCGAAGGCTTTTTTCCTAATTACGCAATGGGGTACGATATTGCTTCCCGTGACAGAGCACAGCCGCCTGTGTACAGTATTGCGGCAAATGCCTTATATAAGCAGTACAATGAAAAATGGTTTCTACAAATAGTATTTAGTCATTTACTTGATAATAACAGGTGGTGGAACCAAACAAGAAGTTACGATGGCTACTTATGTTGGGGTTCAACTCTGGTTTTAATGGATTGGGATGCACATACCAAACAGGCAGCAAAATTTGAAAGCGGGTTAGACAATTCCCCAATGTTTGATGAAGCTGTATTTGATAGCAGTACTCATTTGCTGATGCAGGGAGATGTAGGATTGATGAGCCTGTATGTGCTGGATTGTGAAGCGCTAGCTGAGATTGCGGGATGGCTTGACAAAAAAAATGAGCAGCAGGAATTGTTGCAACGGGCATCTGCATACCGTAACAAGTTAAAAACAATGTGGGATGAATCTTCTGGATTATATCTCAATTTCCGGCTCGATACAAACGAACCTAATCGGCGCATTTCACCAACTAACTTTTACCCATTGCTGCTTAAGTTACCAACTGCACAACAGGCAGAAAGAATGTTGAAGGAACATCTGCAGAATGAAAAGGAATTTTTTGGCAAATGGCTGTTGCCTTCAACTCCCCGCAACGATCCTGCTTATTCCGATCAGAGTTATTGGCGAGGACGCATCTGGCCGCCGATGAATGTTCTCATCTACATGGGCATGAAGAATTACGGAAACCTGTCGTATTGCAATGAGCTTGCAATAAATTCAAACACACTCTTGATGAACACTTACAAAGCGAGCGGTTGGGTGAGAGAAAATTATCATGCCGATCATGGCGACGGTACGCCGTGTAATGATAAATGTTTTGGAGGAAGTGATGTCTATTACACATGGGGCGCAATGATGGGTATTCCATTGTTTATGGAAAAAGGATACTTCAAATTCTAAAAGGGAAACTATGTACAAAAGATATTTGATTGTTTTATTGCTTCAATGTTTGATCTGTTGTTTGTCAATTTCTTTTGCGAACGCACAACATGGTACTGTAATTGAAACAGGTGTTGTTAAAAGCAAACTGTTGAAAAAAGATGTACAATACTCTGTTTACCTCCCTTATGATTACAATGTATCACAGCGAAGCTATCCTGTATTTTATTTACTGCATGGTCATGGCGATGATGAAACAGGATGGATACAACTGGGAGAAATAGCGCATTATGCTGATGAATCTATTGCAACAGGTAATGCTACACCCATGGTTATAGTTATGCCTGATGGATTCAAATCGTACTACATTAATTCCTATGATAGTGCGGTATTGTACGAAGATTTCTTTTTTAATGAATTGATGCCACATGTAGAAAAACAATACAGAATAAGAGCAGGACGGAAATTCAGAGCTGTTGGCGGGTTGAGTATGGGAGGTTATGGTGCATTTTTATATGCCATAAAACATCCGGAAGTATTTAGCTGTGCAACGCCTTTAAGTGCAGCAATTAGAACGGATGAAGAAATGGTAGCTATGAAAGATGAACAATATAATACAACACATGGTCCTTTATATGGAAGAGGTTTAAAGGGTGCAAGCCGATTAACTCAAACATGGTATACTAATTCCGTTATTCATCAGATAGCGGTACGGCCTTTAGACAGTCTCAAATCAATACGCTGGTATATCGATTGCGGGGATGAGGACTTTTTATCAACAGGAAATGTTCAGGTGCATCTGGCTATGAAAAAGCGTGGTGTGCCACATGAGTTTCGAATGCGGGATGGTTCTCACAACTGGATCTACTGGCGTACCGCTTTGCCTGATGTATTGCATTTCATCAGTGAAGGATTTCATTAATAGTATCAATATGAAAAAAAAGCAGCTTATTCATTTTTGTTTCTTATTCCTTCCTTATGTTGTTACAGCACAGATGCTGTCCTGGAATTTTCCGGTTAACCGAACACATGCCGGCATCTTGCTTGGTAATGGTGTTCAAGGACTAATGGTGTGGGGCGACAGCACATTGAATATTACAATTGGCAGAGCTGGTTTTTGGGATCACCGTGGAGGAAATGATTTTGCAGCACGTGCAAACTTTGATACAGTAAAATCTTTGGTGAGTCAAAATAATGAAACAGCACTGCGAAACCTGTTTACGTATGTGCCGCCAAATGGCCAACCGGCACGACCGCAACATTATGGAGGGGGTGTATTGAAAATAAAATTACCAACCGGGTATCGATTGAAAGAAGGACTTATAAATCTCTCAAACGGTCAGATTAATATACATATAAAAACACCTGCAAAAAAGGTCATAACGCTTTTTATTTCACAGGCTGTATTTGAAGAAATTGCCTGGATTGATCTCCCTGTTGAACTGCATGGAAAGGTAAAAAGTGAACTGATACCTATGTGGGAGTGGAATAAGAAGCCGCTGCAACAGGTAGGAATTACTGCTCCTGTAGCTTGGAATCAAAACAACCTGAATGGTTTTCTACAAATATTACCTGCAGATAAGCCGTTAGCAATTGGTCAAAAAATTACTCCGTCACGAATAATCGTTTCAACCAATGTAGGTTCAAATGCTAAGCAAACAGTAATACAACAGCTTCAAACGACGGATATTAATAAGAACAAGCAACGATCTGTTGATTGGTGGAAACAGTATTGGAATGAAGTAGCACGCATTAGTATTCCCGATACTTTGTTGCAGGAAGTATATGACTATGGTTTGTACAAACAAGCCTGTTCTACGCCTCCACACGGCATTGCTTGTACTTTGCAAGGCGCTTTCATGGAAGAGTATCAAACACCACCCTGGAGTAATGATTATCATTTCAATATTAATGAACAATTGATTTATACACCGGCTTTAGCAACTAACCGAACGCAACATTTCAAACCGTTGTTGCAATTGCTGGATACGTTGATGCCTGTTTTTAAACGTAATGGACAATTGTTCTTTAAGAATCCGAATGCAATCATGTTTCCGCATGCAGTTGATGACAGGGGGCAGGCAATAGGTAACTATTGGGGAGGTACCATCGATCATGCTACAACTGCATGGGTTGCTTATTTAACCTGGCAGTACTGGCAATACAGTGGCGATTCAAGTTGGTTACATCGCTTAACATATCCTTTGTTGCAGGGAGCGTTTGAAGGATTTTGGAGCATGCTGGAAAAAACAACAACCAAGGATGGCCGGTATGTTTATAGTCTGCCGGTTTCTGTAAGCCCCGAATATGGTGGTGGCCTTGAAGGTGTAGGCCGTAATTCTTCTTTTCAGTTGGCGGCTTTGCACAAAGTGTTACGTGTTTTGCCGCAAGCTGCAGTATTGCTTAATCTTCCCAACGATAGCCGATGGGCCGATGTACAGGCTCATCTGCCTTTATACACTACAATACAGACTCCTTATGGTGAAAGCAGCAAAAAAGCGCCAGTTCGCATTGCACTTTGGGAAGGAAAAGATCTAGAGATCAGTCACCGGCATCATTCGCACCTCGGAGGTATTTATCCTTTTCAAACAATCGATTTAAGTGATACAGCCAATTCAAAAATCATCGAGAACAGTTATTGGCATTGGGTGCATCATGGCGCCGGCGGTTGGACAGGTTGGTGTGTACCATGGGCGTCTATTATTCATAACAGGATGGGCCACACCGATGCTGCCATCAGCTGGCTGCATTATTGGTGGCAGAATTTTGTAAATGAAGGACGTGGCACATTGCACAACACAACTAATCTCGGAATGGCTATCATGAATGAACCACCATGGGCCAGAGATATTGCAAAAGGTAAGCGTAACACAGAAATTATGCAATTAGATGCCGGCTTTGGTGCTGTGAGTGCCATCTTAGATATGCTTGTACAGGAAACAGTAAACGGTATTTACATAATGCCGAATCGTTCCTGGCGATGGAAAAACCTTTCATTTAAACGGATAAGAACTGCTGGTGGTTTTTTAATTGGAGCATCGGTGAGGAAAGATAAGATTGAACGTATAACAGTTCAATGTCAGTCAGATGGTCAGCTTAAATTATATCATGGTCTCGGCATAGAATTCAAGTTGAATGGGATATTGAAAGAAGGAGAGTGTCTTGAAATAAATGTAAGCAAAGGGACAACATTGCTGTTGGAGCCGAAATGATTTTATGATGTATGATAACCTGAAAAAGAAAGGTGTTTTGTAACATAAAGCGCATGCTTTTTCTTGATACTACATAAATGTTGATGCTTGAAATTTTAATTATAATAGTAAATAACATAAACAGTTCAATAACTTAATCACAATTCAGATTTTTAATACAATAAATTATATGTACAAGATTTTTCGATTTAAGATACTAGCCGTTTTATTCTTTAGTCATGTCATTAGTGTCGTCAATGGGCAAAAATTCGCCAGGGAAAAATCAGCTAATGACCAAGCTGTTGATATTTGTGTATACGGCGCAACTTCAGCAGGTGTTATGGCCGCCTATGCTGCGGTTATGCAAGGAAAAACTGTTGCGCTCATTCAACCTGATTCGCATTTGGGCGGCTTGAGTTCCGGCGGATTAGGGTATACTGACATTGGCAATAAATATGTAATTACCGGATTAGCCCGTGATTTTTACAGAAGATTAGGGCTGCACTATGGAAAATTAGAGCAATGGATTTTTGAACCGCATGTTGCAAAAAATATTTTTCAAAATTATCTTGATAACGCTGGCATAACTGTTCAATATAACAGACGGGTGGTAAGCGTTCAAAAATCAGGCACCACTATTGTTTCAATTACAACAGAATCATCTGACAATCCCGGTAAAAATTCACATCAAAAAATAAGAGCCAAAGTTTACATCGATTGTTCTTATGAAGGAGATCTGATGGCTAAATCCGGAGTTAAGTATTATATTGGAAGAGAACCTAATTCGTTATATAAAGAAACTTATAATGGTGTTCAGTTAGAAGAACACCATCAATTTCCGGATGGAATTGACCCTTACATCATTCCAGGTAAAAAGGAAAGTGGATTGATATGGGGAATTAGTAAGAACAAGTTGGCCCCCCGGGGATCTGGTGATCGTAAAGTTCAGGCTTATAATTTCAGAATATGTTTAACTGATAGTCCGCAAAACCGCTTGCTTATCACAAGACCAGAAGGCTATGATTCTACTAACTATGAGCTACTGGTTCGGGTTTTTCAAAAGCAAGGCAACCTTCCACTTAACTACAATTTTCTAAAATTTGATTTACTTCCTAATCGTAAAACCGATATTAATAATTGGGGTGGTATGTCAACTGATATGATTGGAATGAATCATCTTTATCCTGAAGCAGATTATGAAACCAGGAAGAAGATTATCAAAGCGCATGAATTATATAACAAGGGTTTACTTTATTTTCTCGCAAATGACAAAAGAGTACCTGAACATATAAGATCTTTTATTAGCAAATGGGGTTATCCAAAGGATGAATACACTGAGAATGAGTATTGGTCGCCCCAATTATATGTGAGAGAAGCAAGGCGAATGATTGGGGAGTATGTGATGACTCAGGCAAATTGTGAGGGGAAAGAACAGGTGAAAGATGGAATAGGTATGGCCGCCTATACAATGGATTCACATAATTGTCAACGGATAGTTCTGGAAAAAGACGGAATGATGATGGTTAAAAATGAAGGGGATGTTCAGGTTGGTGGATTCCCTCCATACGACATCAGTTACAGATCGTTGTTACCCAAGAGTGATCAATGTACAAATCTCATCGTTCCGGTTTGTTTATCTGCAAGTCATATTGCATTTGGTTCCATAAGAATGGAACCGGTTTTTATGGTGCTCGCACAGTCTGCTGCATATGCTGCAGCTTTGTCTATCGATCAGAAAAAATCAGTTCAGGAAATTGATGTATTGGAGTTACAGACATTACTTCGGAATGATCCTTTAGCCAACGGTTCTCGAGCGGATATATTGCTGGACAATGATATAACACCAGATAACGTGATAAAGAATGGTAATTGGCATATGCAAACCGGAGGGATTGCTCAATTAGGAGGAAGCTATGCAAAGTCTTTTTTGATTGCCGATGAAAACGAGGCTGCAGCATCAGTAAAGTTTCTTTTTCCAGTAAATACAAAAGGGAAATACAAACTCTACATTTATAATTCAGGTAATCCAGAAAGTAAAGCATCTGTTTATCAAATGAGTATTCAAATGGGAACTGCTGAAGTAAAGTTAGATGTTTCAACAACGGATAAACATTTCGACTGGACTCCTGTTGGTCAGTTTGAATTTGGTGGCAAGGAGATGTCTTATGTGGAAATAAAAAGAAAGGGATCAACAGGCAAACTTGTTGCTGATGCTGTTTTGTTGATTCCTGTTAAAGAGTGATAGAAAGAAAATTGATGTGAATTATGAAGTATGATTCGAACGGGAATTTACATTTTTGCTAAATTCCTAAATTTATATTGTGAATCATTTAATCTAAACTGATCTCATTATTAGGGTTTTATTAAAACAACACAGTTTTATTTGCAGACCTCAAGACATCAAATAAAGGGGCCAGAAATTATTTACTATATTTTTTATAGATAAAGTTTTCTGCTGCGATTAGCAGCGACTTCTACTATTATAATTTTAGGATCATTCTTGTACGCAGTGCTAGTAAGATTCTCATCAATAAAAACAAATACCTGAGCCGGAAACTTTGTTGGATTACTAATAGTCAACATAGTCTTCCGGTTCTTTTTTGTAAGCGAAGCATTTACATGATCCAAAATGTACAGTTCACTTTTGTCATTACGGATATAGATTCCCGGAAGTTCTTTAGCTGTAAGCATCATCGATATTTCTGCCCATGTAGAAATGCCAGTCATTTCTCCAATGCCTTCATACCAATCACAAGTTGAAATTCTTTCATCGATGCAGCCTGCGGGTAGCTCTTTGATTGGTCTGTCATTCCTTGAAACATATTGCGGGATCGTTTGGGCTATTACCCTTAGCAAATGCATATAAGTCTTATTTCCTGTTGCTCTATAGAGTTTAAAGAAGGCGAGTCCTGAGGCTGTACATATTCCGGGACCTCCGTGCCGGTTTTGTGTATTGGCCCAAACTGTTCCGCCTGTTTCTGCCTTCAGTTGGCCAAGCGTAGAAGTAAGTGGAAATTGATAGTGATAGGGCATAACCCAGGTGGCAAAAAGTTTTGCTGTTTCTTCCGCATATTCCAGCCATTGCAGATTTTCATCTTTTTCATAAAGTGCAACAAAAGATTCCAACAGGGCATAACAGGATTCACTATCCGGATTTTGTAATGCATCACCGGGACCTCCGGTGGTATAGCCTTTGCTGATGAAATTCTTGTAAAAATATAAAGCTGCATCTTTTGCAACGTGAAGGTAACTGCTATCATCAAAGTAATCTGCGGCCTCAACAAGTGCAGCCGAAATAATGCCTGCACTGGCTGAACCTCCAACAATTATTTCTCCTGTTTGACTATTTACAAACTGACCAAACTGTCCATATCTTTTCCATGTTCTAATGAAAGTGTTAACAACAGTCTTTATTGCATTATTCCAACGCTGAATTTGTATTGGGGGCAACACAGCTGATTGTTGTTTCAATAGTTTAAGCGAATAATACAAAGCATCAGCACTGCTTCTGATCAGGTGCCAGTTATGTGTGTGAAACTTAGAAAGATCTCCACCAATCCATTGTTTTCCGTCCATACCTCTTTCATAAAAAAAGCCTGATGGCGCAATAGCATCAGGAAGAGCCCAGTCATTTTGTTTTATGATTCGTTGCCTTGTACTATCTGCACCTCCAAGCCATAAGGCGTACGCTGCAGGCATACCGCTTACCCAACCTGGTTTCCAATTGCGGTTATTATTTAACGCATCCATAGCGTAAAAGCCGGCATTGTTCCAGTTCATTTGGTTGTACTTAGCTTCAATTAATTCATAGGCTTTTGAAAAAGGGAGTTGTTTGGTAAATGTCAGCTCCTGCAGCATTTGTCCTTGTAGCTGAAAATAGTAATCATAAAATGCAGCGATTGTTTCTGCTGGAAACGTATGTAGTCTGCATGAAATAGTTATGCTGTCGCCTGTTTTAAAATTGTGCGCCTCGTCAGTAGAGGGGTAGTGATTATTTGCAATAAAATACCGGTATGGTTGCCGCACATGAGGAGCAGATATACTGATCGATGCAACATTTCGGAACCTGTTTTCCTCAATTTCAATTCCAAAATCACCCAATTCATTTCCCTGGGTGGTTACAATAAGATAGCCTGTACTTTTTGAAGAATCCCAGTATCCGATGCAGGGCCATGCAGCAGAACCACTAGTCAGTTGTATTCGTGATGGCCCGTCATGTATATTTAATCGTGGTACATCTGTTATGATTGCAGGAATAGTAAGCCCTACATCTTTTGGATGCATCAGACGTGGTGAATAATCAATATTTCTCGATTCAAAGCGGTTACCTGCGTAAGTAGATCCTGGTGTAAAAACGAAGTTCCGCACTGACCAATCGCTGATTTGAAATATCGTTGACACAGACGTTTGTGGCGATGTACCCTTTTTTAACAAGAAGTGAATGGAAAAGTCAGTTATTTTTTCTTTTTCTGAAAGCTGTATCTCGGTCTTTTCAATTTCCCATAAAGCATCCAATGTTTTTGTGAGTTGATTTGACTGCTTCTGTGTTGAAAGTTGTTGTTTGAAACTATGTATAATTTCGTTGTATTTATTTGCATCGTACTGTTTAATACCTATACTAAGTTCCCAGCCTTGTGGCAATTGCGTCTTTGCAGAAAGAAAACAAAAAGCAAATAAAACGATTAACGAAAATTTCATGCATTATTACTTTTAAATCATTTGTTATCTGTTGCTGATTTGAATAACAGTACAGATCCGCAAGGTTGAAGCAGAATATCTCCTGTCACCGGAGTTCCATCTATATAGACATATTGACCTTCAGTGATTTTTATTGTTTTATTACTGTGCGTGTCATTGTAAAATACAAGTGGCGATTTACGTTCAAGGCTTGTACTGTTTTGATCCTGACCACTGATGCGTTGCCATTCCTGCAGTTTAAGTTCATCTCTACGGCGTGAAAATTTGTTTGGATCTGTTCTTTTTTCAACTACAAATCCGTCATGTGCATTTACATAGCTATTGCTGTCGAAGGTACCGGGGTTTAATTCCGGTCCCATATACGTAAGCAATGAAACAGGTTTTTGCGTTTTGTTGGTTACCGTAACTGTGTTTCTATTTATAACGCAACCATAAAGCGAATCCTTACGAGCCCATTCTGAAAATCCAATACCAACCGATGCATCAAAAATCTGGTTGTTACGAATGGTTATACGTTGTGCATTATCATTTACAATTATTCCGCTGCTTACAACATGCATGATGGTATTATTTTCAACAACAATATCAGTACTGTTATTGTCTAAATAAATACCATTTGCCATATAAGGATTATCCGGTGTTGCTTCTATATTGCCTGTTACATTTATTACCAAATTATTGCGTATGATGTTGCCGTATGTACGATTCTTTGCTTTCGCAAAGCAATAAATAGCTCCGGCATCATTTAATTTCAGTGAGCTGTTTTTTACAATATTATATTCGCAAATACTTTGGCTTCCATCCATACGTATGCCTGCATAACCATTGCTGTCCACGATATTGTAGCCGATATAATTATGATGCGAGTTGCTTACAGATTGGTTTTGTTCGTCGTTTTCAATTACTATGGCAATCATGCCGTTTACACCACTCAAACCATAGCCAGGCCTGATGCCGATACGATGTAATGTATTCTGAACAAAACGGCTGTTACTTGTACGCACTGCTGAAATTCCTCTGCCATGAATATCTTCGAAATGAGAATTTTTGATCAACAGGTTACTTGTCAGAGTATCTGCAAAAACACCTGTTTTTTCAATTTGTCTGAAACGGCAGTCTGTTACTGTTATATCGGATGATCCTGTTGGGATAAAAAGTCCGTATTGATCAAATTTTTCAATCTGGATATTTGCGATCGTTATAAACCTGCTTTCACCTGACAGGGTTATTCCATTTTTATAGATACAAGCTTCTGCCGATTGCATAGAAGAAGATGATGACAACCACTGGATTGTTGAGTTTTTTTGGTTCCATTCACCAGCGCTGTCAAGAAACTCAGATTTGCCCTCCAGAAAATAGCCATAGCCAGGCGAGAATTTGTAGCGGGATTCAACATCCATCAACGCCACATTGTTTTTTACATCAGCGATTGTACGATTTTCGAAAACCCAATCAATCGTACGCATACGAATTATACTTCCGGTATACCATCCTTCGGGCAAAATGCCATTTGTTTCAAAGCCTTTTTTTTCAAAGCCTTTGCCAACTTTTAGATAACCTGAGTTGGGATAACGTGCAGGTTGTTGCCACACATCATTTACAAAGAATGCAAAAGCTTTCGTTATCAACGAAAATGTCTTCGCTGTTGTATCGGTTGATGCTGTCAACTGAACAGCTCCCGTGATTATTGGCACAGATCCTTGTCCATATGCCGCAACAACAATAGGCTTACCGGGTTTACCAGATTGCTGAATGATTAACTCTCCTTCAAAACGACTTCCCCGTTCGAGTAATAAACTATCTCCGGGTTTCAGGATCAGGCTTTTTGTTCGGGTAAGTGTTTTCCAGGCATATTTTGGTGTAAGACCATTATTGTTGTCGTCGCCGTTTTCTGACAGGTAATAGTTCTTTCCATATGCATTCATAAAAAAACAAAAGCTTAAAAAAAACAGGTAGGCACTCAATCGAATAGTTCTCATTTTTAATTGTACTATTTATTTCGGTTTAACACTGTAAGCTTATCGAAATTAACGAAACAGGAAAATTGGCTATTTGTCAATTTTAGCTAAGTATTCAAGAATATTAAGATTTTAGGAGTACGTATAACCAAGAACTTATGCTTTTTCAGACAAGTTTAATCGCTTTGCATTTGATTAGAATGCCTTTTCAGCGGTAAGTAGAGGGCAAAAGATGTAGTAACTGAATGCAAAGCAAAAAATGATGCAATAAAATGCCAAATTTGTTTAATAGACCTCTTGCTTAAGATGCTAATTTTATTTTGATAAAAAATAAAATTATGTTCCGTTATAGTCGATTTCAAGCACTTCTTTTATTTGTTTTTTTTTCATTGACAAGTAATGGCCAAATTCGATTAGCGACCGTTTTTTCTGACTCGATGATTTTGCAACGTAATAAGCCTATAACTTTTTATGGCTGGGGTAATCCAGGCGAGAAATTTAATGTTCAATTTGCGGGTAAATCAATAAAAACGAAAGTAAAAGCCGATAGTAGCTGGGAAGTAAATTTTTCAGCCCTTCCGGCTGGCGGTCCGTACAAGCTTTTAGTGAATGGGAAAAAAACCATCACGCTACATGATATTTGGATGGGGGATGTTTGGTTTTGCAGCGGTCAGTCGAATATGGAATGGAAATTGGGATGGCTTGAAAAAGAGCGGAAGCATCTAGGATTATTTACAAATCATAACATCAGAGTTTTAACTGTTCCTCATTACATGGGCAATAAACCCGAATCAGAGATAAAGAAGTCGTCATGGAAGGGGTTTAATACTAATAACGCAGCTGATTTGTCTGCTGTAGCTGCTTATTTTGGTCACTATCTGCAACCGTCAGTAAATGTGCCCATTGGGCTGGTTGTAAGTGCGTGGGGCGGAACAGATATTGAAGCATGGATGCCGGAAGTTTCATTAACTACTTTCAAAAATTATAAACCATCTATTCAAAACCTTCACTCCATTATAAATATTGATTCTTTTCAAATGCATGCGCAGGAAGCCGGCCGTAATTGGGAAGATTCTGTTAATCGTCTTGATGTGGGCTTGGTAAGCGGTTGGTATAAGCCTTCTAATCAAACTACAGATTGGCAGGTTGTGCAAGTACCCGGTGCCTGGGATCATTGGGGTATTAAAGGCGAAGGCAATGGCTGGTTTAGCAGGAAGTTTTTAATACCATCTGCAGATGCAGGTAAAAGTGCATTGCTGAGTTTAGGTAAAACAGGTAACTCAGCAGAGGTATTCATTAACGGCGAGAAAATCGATAATGCAATATCATATGATAGCAGATTGATTTATACGATTCCCGGAGAACTACTTCAGAGCGAAGAAAATATTATTACAGTACGAATTACCAAATTGTGGGGGTTAGGTGGTTTTATTGGCAAAGAGGAAGACATGTTTTTACAAACTCCATCGGGTAAAAAAAACTTAACGGGTTTATGGAAATTTAAACCTGGGTATTTAAGTAGTAACCCGGCGCTTAAAACAGGTCCAAATAATTTTCCAACTTCTTTATACAATGGAATGGTTCATCCGTTTACACAATTATCTTTTACGGGTGTGCTTTGGTATCAGGGAGAAAATAATTCCAATCGTCCCGCTACCTATCAACGTTTACTTTCGGCTTTAATAAACAATTGGCGAGCTGAGTTCAAAAATGATTCCTTAACCTTCCTGATTGTTCAATTACCTAATTATATCAATTCAAATCCGGAAAACAGAAACTATGTTTTAATAAGAGATGCACAACAAAAAGCTGCAACACTACCTGGTGTTGGAGTAGCAGTAACCATTGATATAGGCGATTCAAACGATGTTCACCCTGTAAATAAAAAAGATGTTGGCTATCGGCTTTCATTGCTTGCAAGAAAACTGGCTTACCATGAAGATGTAATGGAACAGGGGCCTGTATTACAAAACGTTCAACTCGATGGAAATAAAGTTCGTTTAACTTTTGCAAAAGCTTCAAACGGATTGCTTACGAATGACAAATATGGATATGTACGGGGATTTGAAGTAGCAGGGCCCGACAGCATCTTTCATTTCGCCAAAGCAGAAATTGAAGGCAACGGTGTAATTGTTTACAGTAAAAATATTGAAAAGCCAATAGCAATCAGGTATGCTTGGTCGGAAGATCCTGATGCCTCATTATTTAATGCGGAGAGATTACCGGCAATGCCATTTTACATTTATCTAAAATGATTACATAAAGTATAAAAAATCTATAAATAAGGATAGATATGAAGAAACTGTTTTTCTATATGTTCGTGTGCTATGCAGGGATGGTGAATGCACAAAAAAATTATGAACCCACATGGAATAGTATTGACAGCAGACCTGTACCACAATGGTTTCAGGATGCAAAATTCGGTGTGTTTATTCACTGGGGAGTTTACTCTGTACCATCTTATATCTACATCAACAGGCAAGGTTCTGTGTATGATTGTTATGCCGAATGGTACGAAGTGTTAGCCATGAGTCGTAAAGGGCCAAGCAGGGATTTTCATGATCGTGTTTTTGGTAAAGACTTTGAATACAGAAGCTTTGCACCAATGTTTCGTGCTGAGTTATGGCAACCGGAAAAATGGGCACAGCTTTTTAAAGATGCCGGAGCGAAGTACGTGATCCTAACATCAAAGCATCATGATGGATTTGCTTTATGGCCAAGCTCAAGTCCTTATTCCAAAGGATGGAATGCAATGGAGGTGGGTCCCAAACGTGATCTTGTTGGCGATCTTACAAAAGCAGTTCGTGAGAAAGGTATTAAAATGGGACTTTATTTTTCGCTGATCGAATGGGAAAGTACACCTACACAAAGACCGGGAAATTTTAATGGTTACTATTTGCCTCAAGATGTTGTAAGCAAATACAAAATTCCTCAGGATAAAATGATTACCGATCACATCATTCCGCAAATGAAAGAATTGGTGATGAAATATCAACCTTCCATCTTATATCCGGACGGAGATTGGGATGAAGATGAACATCGCCTTCAAAGCAAAGAATTTCTTTCCTGGCTTTATAATAATGCGCCTAATAAAGATGAAGTTGCAGTAAACGATCGTTGGGGCAAAGTAAGAGGGAAACACGGAGGTTATTATTCAAGAGAATATGCAGATACTGATCTCGACAGCGATCATCCCTGGGAAGAAATTCAGGGAATGGGCTATTCATTTGGTTATAACCGTAATGAAGATATTAATGATTACCGCACATCGGAAGAGCTTGTTCATTTACTTGTAAATACTGTTGGACGTGGGGGAAATCTTTGTCTTAATGTTGGTCCGGCCGCAGATGGTACTATGCCGGGTATAATGGAACAACGTTTAAAAGATATCGGGGCCTGGCTTGCGATTAATGGGGAAGGAATCTATGGAACAAAAGCATGGTTTAATCCTGCCGAAAAAAGTAAAGCACCTACTACAACTGCAACGGATACAAAGGAAAAAACTGCAGCAGAGGCAGCATCAACCAAATCAGTTAAAACACAATTCTATACAGTTAAAGGCGATGACCTGTATGTCATCACTACAAAATGGCCTTTAAACGGCTTGCTTGTCCGAGATGTTTCATTTTCTGTTAGTACGAATGTTAGGCTGCTGGGCTCCCCCAAAAAAGCAAAACTTGTAAACACCAGTAACGGTGCCCGAATAATACCTCCCATGTTATCGCCCGCAGATTTTAATGGAAAGTATGCATATGTGTTTAAAATAACTGGAGGGGCCAGACAAATCAAAAAAGGAAAATAAAAAGCAGCAGCATGAAAATTTTTAAAACAGGAAGAGGAATTGTAGTTGAATTTGAGCATAGGCTTTATTTGTCAAATCTTACGGATTGGGATGCTTACATCAATCGTGATAATTTATATACAGAAATAAGAAACGAGTTAAACAATTTGGAGCCCGAACCGGGTATCAGCAGCTGGTTAGAGCCTTCAACACTTGCACCTGTTGGTCAGCAAGAGGTATGGGCTGCTGGTGTAACCTATTTGCGTAGCCGGGACGCACGAATGAATGAGTCGAAAGAAAGTGGAGGAGCAACCTTTTATGATAAAGTGTATGATGCCGAGAGACCAGAATTGTTTTTTAAAGCATCAGCTCAACGGGTTATGGGCAACAATTCTCAAGTGAGAATACGCAAAGATTCTACATGGAATGTTCCGGAACCAGAACTCACGTTATTCATTACATCCAACGGAAAAATTGCAGGTTATACCATTGGAAACGATATGAGTTCCAGAAGTATTGAAGGAGAGAATCCTTTATACTTACCGCAAGCAAAAGTATATGATGGTGCTACAGCTCTTGGTCCTTGCATCTATGTATCCGAGCAACCGATACCGTTTAATACCGGGATTCACATTCAGATCCACAGGGGCAATACTAAGATGTATGCAGACAGTACTCGCATCAGTCAAATGAAACGAACGCACGATGAATTGGTTGATTACTTGTATTGTGAATGTAGTTTTCCCAATGGCTGTTTTTTAATGACGGGCACCTGCCTGGTTCCGCCAAATGAGTTTACACTGCTATCAGGAGATGAAATTATCATCAGCATTGATCATATTGGAACACTTACAAATACGGTAGCATAATGAGTATCACAAATGATACACTTCAAATTAAATTCAGGGCGTTCAATCCTGTTAATGGCCAACCGCTGGATGAAGAATTTGCGGAGGCACTGGAAAGTGAAGTAAACGAAGCTTGCGAAGCAGCCGCTTCATCGTTTGTTACTTACAGGAAAAAAAGTGGCGAAGAAAAAGCCATTTTTTTTGAAGCAATAGCAGACGAGTTATTGCTTCTTGGAGATACGTTAATTGAACGTGCTTCATTAGAAACAGGCCTGCCTGCAACCAGGATTCAAAACGAACGAGGCAGAACCATTGCACAACTTCTGCTTTTTGCTGATCTGTTACGTGAAGGCAGTTGGGTAAATGCAATTATAGATACAGCAGATAGCACACGAGTTCCTTTACCTAAGCCGGATGTACGTCAGATGCAGCAACCGTTAGGACCTGTGGCAGTGTTTGGAGCCAGCAATTTCCCGTTGGCATTCTCGGTTGCCGGTGGAGATACTGTGAGCGCCTTGGCAGCAGGTTGCCCGGTTATAGTAAAGGCGCATCCTGCTCATCCCGGAACATGCAAACTGGTGGCTTCTGCTATTAGACAAGCAGTGAGTAAAGCCCGAATGCCTTCAGGAGTGTTCAATATGGTGCATGGTATAACGCATCAGGTAGGAGCCTGGTTAGTGAAGCATCGTGCAATGAAGGCTGTTGGTTTTACCGGTTCATATGCTGGAGGAAAAGCTTTGTTTGATCTTGCTGCCCAACGACCGGATCCTATACCTGTATATGCCGAAATGGGAAGTGTGAACCCCGTGTTCTTTCTTCCGGGAGCATTACGGGATAAGTGCGAAGAACTGGCAAAAGGATTGGCTGCTTCTGTAACGTTAGGTAATGGTCAGTTTTGTACAAATCCGGGAATGTTTGTTTTGGTGAATACTTCTGCAGGTATGGAGTTCGTTCAAAAATTAAAAGAAGCGGTTGAAGCAGTGAATGTCGGTCCTTTATTGACAGAGAATATCCAAAAACAATACGTAAAAAGTATTCAGCGGTTAGCTGCTGATCCATCAATAAACATGTTGACGAGAACCGATGCTGATATTGTTCAATCGCATGTTTTTACTACAAATACAAAGGCTGCTTCCAATCATGATTACATCACAGAGGAAATTTTTGGACCTTGTACGATGGGTATACTTGTGAAAGACAAGTTGGAAATGATAGAATTTGCTCAATCGTTGAAGGGCCAGCTAACTGCAACACTGCATTCGACTAAAGAAGATTTGGAAGAATATAGAGAACTAATTGAAATACTGCAACAAAAGGCCGGTCGGCTTATTATAAACGGTTTTCCAACAGGTGTTGAGGTAACCCATGCGATGGTACACGGTGGACCATTTCCAGCTACAACTGATAGCCGGTCTACTTCTGTTGGTACGCAGGCTATTTATCGGTTTACCAGACCCGTTTGTTTTCAGGATTTTCCAAACGAGTTATTGCCGGCAGAGTTAAAACAGGAAAATCCATTAAACATTTTCAGAAAGGTAAATAACAATTTTGTTAGAGACTTGTAACACAAAATATACAGTTTAGTATCGTACAGCAATCAGTAGTCTACGGAAGGGTGATTCTTCACCTTTCCTTTTTTTAGGAATACAATTGCTGCGTTGCTTTCAAATGTGATGTACAGTGTTGGAATGAAAGAAAATTCTTTTACGTAAAAAACAAAATACATGAAGAGGATAGGTTTAGCATTATGCTTATTCATTGGATGCTCAGTGATACAGGCACAATCTTTTTCCGTTGAACAGAAAATAAATGAACTGATTAAAAAGATGACACTTGAGGAGAAAATAGGAATGATACATGGAAATACAGCATTCACAACGGCAGGTGTAAAACGCCTTGGTATTCCCGAATTAGCAATGAGCGATGGCCCCCACGGAGTAAATTATGAACGCCCATTAGATTGGTCAACACCTCGTCCTGCGTCTTTAGATTCTGGCACTTATTTGCCTGTTGGAGTTTGCCTTGCAGCCACATGGAATACAAAATTGGGTTATGATTTTGGCAAGGTTTTAGGCAGTGAAGCCGCATTTAGAAAGAAAGATATTATTCTCGGACCAGGGATAAACATTATACGAAATCCATTGAATGGCAGAAATTTCGAGTACCAAAGTGAAGATCCATATTTAATATCAAAAATGGTAGTTAGATATATTAAAGGGGTACAAGAACAAGGCGTTGCAGCTTGTGTAAAGCATTTTATTGCTAATAATCAAGAAGTTAATCGGAATACGATTAATGTAGAAATGAGCGAACGTGCACTGCAGGAGATTTATTTACCCGGTTTTAAAGCTGCTGTAATGGCTGGCGTATCTACAATAATGGGCGCATACAATCAATTTAGAGGCGAGTATTGTACGCATAATAATTACCTGGTAAATAAAATTTTAAAAGGGGACTGGAATTTCAAAGGAATAATGATAAGTGATTGGGGAGCTGTCCACAATACAATGCAAGCCCTTACAAATGGGTGTGATATCGAAATGGGATCAGAACTTGCCATGCTCCCGAATATTAATTACAATAATTTTTTTCTAGGTGACTCTGCTTTAGCACTTATTAAATCCGGACAAGTAGATGAATCTGTGATCGATGAAAAGGTTCGAAGAATATTAAGAATCATGTACAAGTATAATATGATTGGTGGAACAAAACAATCTGGACAATATAATACCCGAGATCACCAATTAACGGCATTAAAGGTGGCTGAAGAAGGAATTGTGCTTCTCAAAAATGAAAATAATTTATTGCCTTTAAACAAATCGAAAATAAAATCCATTGCAGTTGTTGGAAATAATGCGGTGAGATTGCATGGGTTTGGTGGCGGCAGTTCGCAAGTGAAAGCATTCTATGAAATTTCTCCATTGAAGGGAATTTTAGACATTGTTGGACAAAATGTGAAAGTGGATTTTTCGAAAGGCTATGATGACTACAAAAATTCTAAAGCAAACGATTCTCTTATCAATGCAGCTATTTCAGTTGCAAAAAATGCCGATGTTGTAATTTTTGTGGGAGGCTGGACACACGGTTATGATTATAATAAATGGGACGACAACGCTTTTGATGCTGAAAACGTTGACAAACCAAATCTTCAAATGCCATTTGATCAGGATATATTAATAAAGGCATTGCAAAAAGTAAATCCAAACCTGGTTGTAGTGTTAGTTGGTGGTGGGCCTGTTGATATGACAGCATGGGAAGGAAAAACGAGATCAATTATTCAGGCATGGTATGCCGGAATGGAAGGAGGAAATGCTTTGGCTAATATTCTTTTTGGCAAAGTAAATCCTTCTGGTAAATTGCCGTTTACTTTTCCAAAAAAGCTGGAAGATGCACCTGCAATTAAAATTGGTGAATATCCAGGCGATGGGTCCACAGTAAGGTATAAGGAGGATATTTTTGTTGGTTATAGATACTATGACTCCTATAATATCATTCCACAATTTGCATTTGGACACGGTTTATCATATACAACCTTCAAGTATTCCAATTTAAAAATAGCTACTTCTAAACACAGCGCAACGATATCTTTTGTTCTAAAAAATACAGGTAAAAAAGAAGGAGCAGAAGTTGCGCAGGTATATGTGTCTGAGGTAAATCCCATAGTGACAAGACCTAAAAAAGAGCTGAAGGCATTTCAGAAAATATTTCTGAAAGCAGGCGAGGAAAAGCTGGTTATACTCAAACTTGATGAAACTTCGTTTCAATATTTTGATGACACTAAAATGAAATGGGTAGTGAATCCAGGCGTGTTTAATATTTTAATCGGCAGCTCATCTACAGACGTCAGATTGAACAGGATGATAAGCATAAAGTAAAGATTATAACTAAGTAAAGGGTTAAAAACAATATACTAGTATTTTTTAGATGCTAATCCCACAAGGAAAATAAACATACATGCTAATAAAGATCAACTCAAAAAGTGTTAAGCAGTTTAACCACAAATCATGAAACTTTCCTACAATACAGCTTATCCTTCGATCGAAGACTTGCGCAGTAAAGCAAAACAACGGATTCCAAAGTTTGCATTTGAATATCTTGATGGCGGATGCAATGAGGATGTTAATCTTGAAAAAAATACACGAGAGTTAAGAAACATCGAGTTAAAGCCACACTACTTAAAACCATTTGAAAAAATAAGACTGGAAACGGCATTGTTTGGACATATTTATAGTGCCCCATTCGGCATTGCTCCTGTTGGACTACAGGGATTAATCTGGCCACAATCACCACAGATTTTGGCGAAAGCAGCAATGCAGGCAAATATTCCATTTATTCTCAGCACAGTTACTACAGCATCTATTGAAGAGATTGCTGCAATCACCGAGGGGAAATGTTGGTATCAGCTTTATCATCCGGCAGAAGAACACATCACAGAAGATATTATCCGACGTTTAGAAGTGGCCGGTATTGATGTGTTGGTATTGTTGTGCGATGTGCCTTCTTTCGGTTTCAGGCCACGGGATATCAGGAACGGCCTGGCAATGCCACCCCGAATGACGATAGCAAACATGCTGCAAATTGTAACAAGACCTGATTGGGCTATTCAAACATTGGTAAACGGTATACCACAGTTTGCTACCATGAAACCATACATGCCCAAAGGAATGAGCATGAAACAACTGGGTTTGTTTATGAACCGTACCTTTTCTGGAAGATTAAATGAAGAAAAAATTGATCGGATACGACAACGTTGGAAAGGAAAATTAATTCTGAAAGGTGTGGCCACTGTTGAAGATACTGCTATTGCACACCGTTTAGGTGTTGATGGTATTATTGTTTCAAATCACGGGGGGCGACAATTAGATGCAGGGGAGTCTTCTGTTCATTCACTGATTCCTATCGTTGAAAAGTACAAAGGCAAATTATCAATTATGCTGGATAGTGGTTTGCGATCGGGGCCCGATGTGGCAAGGGCATTAGCAGCCGGTGCAGAATTTGTTTTCCTCGGCAGAAGTTTTATGTATGGCGTAGGAGCTCTTGGAAAAAATGGAGGCGATCATACAATTGGTCTTATCAAAACCCAACTGCAACAAATTATGGAACAAGTAAACTGTTCACGTATTGAAGATTTGCCTGAACATTTGGTGAAAACTTCTTTGGCTAAATTGTGATCATTCGGGAATTCCGAAAAAAAATAGGATTCTGCCAGCAACTGTCAACAGAATTTATATGAATTTCAAAAAGAGCAGTTACGAAAAATGTTGTAAACTTTCAATTACTGCCAGATGCTGTTAAATAATGCCGGCTTCTGTCAACAGTATTTAACAATAACAAACGGAATATTCAGAAAACAGACCTCTTTTTTCGGAGGGGATTCGAAAGTTGTATCTGTTGGAATACAAAGAGAACGTACAGTATGCTGTTAAGAAATTCTTCTAAATCATATTTATTCTAATCAGTCCAAATCTAAAGTCCTTTTAGAGTACATCATAATATAATTTTTTTGTGCTTACCTAAACTGAATAATGTTTTAAGAAGCTGCTTTATGTAATGAATTTTCTGGTTATCCTTAGTATACTAAAAGAGCTTTTAGTATTTATTTGATTTAATCTATAAGTTCCAGTTCATTGCACTCCGCAAATAGGTTGCAAAGAGCCTTTATAAGTTTGTACTTTCTTACAAACTTAAAATACATGAATATGTTGTACCTGGCAGTTTCTATCATTTGCCTGTTTTTTGGATGTTTAATTGGGTGGCTATTTAGTAAATCCAAATCGTCGCAATTACAAGCTGTATTAACTGAAAAAAATGAACAGTTACAGAATTCGATAGGTGATTTAATGAATCAGAATAAACAGCTGATGATCGATAAAGAAGAATACCTGTCCCGCTTTCAAACAGCAAACGGCAAATTACATATACTTGAACAGGAACGGGTGAAGGCTGAACAAACACAGCATGATTACCGTGAAGCTCTGGCACAGGTTGCGGCCGTAAAAGAACAACTGCATGCGGCAAATGAAAAGTTGCATACACAGAAGCAGGATTTAGAAGCATTAGGTGAAAAGTTTCGGTTTGAATTTAAAAACCTGGCACAAGGAATTTTAGACGAGAAATCACAAAAGTTTACCGAAGCCAACGAGAAAAACATCAAAGCAATTCTCGATCCTTTAAAAACAGAAATCGGCCAGTTCAAACAAAAAGTTGAGGAGACCTACGATAAAGAAAGTAAAGAACGTTTTTCGCTCGGCCGTGAAGTACAAAAACTGGTTGAAAGTAGTCAACAGGTAAGTGAACAGGCTAATAATTTATCGACAGCATTAAAGGGTAACAAAAAACTTCAGGGTAATTGGGGCGAAATGATCCTCGAAACCATACTCGAAAACAGCGGTTTGATAAAAGGGCAGCATTTTAAAGTACAGGAATTTATCAAAGATGCAGCAGGTGATATCGTAAAAGACGAACATGGTAGAGGTTTACAGCCCGATGTGACCGTCTTTTATCCCGATGAGCGAAAAGTAATTATAGACTCGAAGGTGTCGCTCATTGCATACGAAGCTTCGGTAAATGCTGAAGATCCCGAAGAGTCCATCAATTATTTAAACGAACATGTAAGATCAATAAAAGCGCATATTGATGGGTTAAGCAAAATGAATTATCCGAAATATGCCCGAGCGCTGGATTATGTACTGATGTTTGTGCCGATTGAACCGGCGTATTTAGAAGCATTAAAATCGGATACAACGCTATGGAAATATGGATATGATAAAGGCATTATTTTGGTAAGTCCGACTAACTTGTTCGCAATTTTAAAAATCGTGGAAGAAATGTGGCGGGTAGATAAACAGACCCAAAATGCAGAAGCAATTGCTGAACAGGCAGGTACGATCTATGAAAAATTTGTCGGGTTTTTGACCAACTTTAAAGCAGTAGGTGATTCAATTAACGACGCCCAGACCGTATACGAAAATGCGTATAAGCAGTTGGCTACCGGCAGAGGTAATTTTTCGAAGCAGGTGGAACGTTTAAAAGAGATGGGGGCCAGAACAGTAAAGAGTATTCCCGTAGATTATTTAAGCGAAGAGTAACAATGTTCGATAAAAGCGCTCTTATTCACAGGTAGTTGGGAAGAATGCGAAAAAATTGATCGGGATTAGACTTTTTGGCTTTCTTGAAGCCTCGAATTTAGCTGGTTTATCATTGTTGGTCTACGTAATTAAATTAATAAGAATGATACTTATATTTGAACGAATAACCATTTTGTTTACAAAATACCTTTCTCAAAAGACACCATGTTTGTTATCGATTCCAAAACCAACTCTATTCAGTCGTTAGCACGGAAAAGCTTTTCTGAATTAGGATTTAAAGAAAGAGCCAACTTACAAGAATGGATTGCCGGAAATCCTGAATCGCTTGGCGAAAAATTACTTATCATTCAAAAAGAATTTAGCGGCTTCAATGAAACCAATGAGCGTCTCGACTTACTTGCTCTTGATAAGGAAGGCAATCTTGTTGTAATTGAAAATAAGCTAGATGATTCTGGAAGAGATGTTACCTGGCAGGCATTAAAATATGCTGCGTATTGCAGTACACTGAACAAAGAGCAGATCGAAGAGATTTTCCAGGCTTACTTGAATGCCAGTGGTACAGACCTGGTGGCCGCTCAGGTACTGGAAGACTTTTTTGATGAAACTCCCTACCACGAAATAAATATTAATAAAAGCAGTAAGCAACGTGTTATACTTATTGCCGCAAACTTTCGAAAGGAAGTAACGTCGACAGTACTTTGGCTGATGAACTTTAAAATCAGGCTTCAATGCTTTAAGGCTACGCCATTCGAGTTTAACGGCCAGTATTTTCTTTCACTTGATCAGATCATCCCTACGAAGGATGCGCAGGATTATGTGATTTCGATGACCAATAAAGCACAGGAAGAAATTTCAACCGAAGATGAGGTAAAGACCAGGCATAAAATAAGATTAAAGTTCTGGGCTGCATTTTTGAAAGAAATTAAGGGCAAGTCAAGTTTATATCAAAATTCCAATCCGGTAAAAGATCATTGGCTTGTAGCAGGTGGGACAGGGATTACGTATGTAAATTATACCTGCACCCTAACAAAATCAGATGCTGCTGTTCAATTAAATTTTGGTCGTTCTTCACAGGTGGAAAATAAATTACTTTTCGACTCGCTTTACAAACATAAATCGGCGATTGAAGCTGCTTTTGGAGAAGAGTTGATTTGGGAAAAAATGGAAGAAAAGAAAAGCTCCCGAGTTTCTATCTATAAGGCTGGTCTCAATTATTTTAACGAAGATGATTGGCCGGCAATTATCAGTTTCCTGATTGACAAGCTAAATAAAATGGAAAAGGCAGTTAAGCCTTATTTCACTGAAATCAAATTGATTTTGCAACAATCTGTTAAGGATATTCAAGAGCCCTTGGAAGAAGAATAACATTAAACCAGTACAAGTTGGCTACTAACAAACATGCAATGATACGTTACCAGGCACTGGATAAATGCTTTGGTAACCCCGGGAGGAAATATTTTTTAGAAGATTTAATGGATGCGTGCAGCAAAGCCATTGAAGATTTTACTGGTAGTGCTGTTTCAGTTAGTAAACGTCAGATTTTTGAAGATATCAAGTTTATGGAAAGTGCCCAGGGGTGGTCAATTGAACTGGACAAAGTAAAAGATGGGAGGAGAGTATTTTACAGATATCTCGATCGTAAATATTCCATCAACAATCGTTTGTTAAACGAACAGGAAGAAAACCAGGTTAAAGAGGCCCTGTTAACCTTAAGCCGTTTTAAAGGCATGCCACAATTTGAATGGGTGGAAGAAATGTTGCTGCGTTTAGAATCAAGTTTTCATTTGAAAGGTAGTACCGACAAGATTATTGAGTTTGAGCAAAATCCGTATTTGCGGGGTCTCGAATATCTGTCTATCCTTTTTGATGCCATTCTTTACAGGCAGTCATTGGTAATAGATTACAAAGGATTTAAGCAGGTCAAGAAAACCTCCTTCCACTTTCATCCATATTATCTGAAAGCCTACAATAATCGCTGGTTTGTGTTTGGTTGTCAGGAACAAAGCGATCATTTAACTAACCTTGCTTTGGATCGTATACTTAATGTTCGTTCCGGCAAGATGAAGTATAAGCCAAACGATGTAGTGAATTTTGATGATTATTTTGAAGACACTGTTGGGGTGACGATGGCTACGGATGCAAAACCTGCTCAGGTTCTGATAGAGGTTGCCAGAAGTTATTGGCCCTATATTGAAACCAAACCAATTCACGGTTCGCAAAAAGTAAAAAGGGTTAAGAAAGACTCAGTACTCATAGAATTATACGTTCATTTGAATTATGAGTTTAAGACATTGTTATTTTCTTTTGGAGAAAATATTAAGATATTACAACCAGAAGCTTTGGCGCAGGAACTTTTGGAAAAAGCAATTAAACTTATAAAACATTATCGTTAGAATGCAGATGTGCTGCATAGATAGGTAGCATTTTTGTTTTCTAAATTTTAGATTATATGCATGAAATTCAGAAGTCATACGAAGACGGAGTGTTACTTCATATTAAAAAAAGCGTTCGAAAGCTAATCAACGTTCTACCTATTGATTTGAGAGGGCGAAATTTTCATGTAATTCCCTTTTTACTTGTTTTGTATAAAAAGAAAATACTTCTTTATTCTTCTCTGCGAACCAACACGCAGATTTCAATCGGTGATTTAATAGCAGATTACAAAGGGGCAGACGCAGAATATGTTAAGGCCGTTTATTCAACCGTGCAAAAAGAAATTGGGGGAATACCGTACACAAGTCTTTTTGAAATTGTGCAATTACTTGACGTTTTGGATGAAGAAACATTTTTCGAAAAATTCAGTTTAATCTTTGAAGATTATATATTGTTTCTTCAGCAAAATTTGGGTAAAGCAATTGATATTCCATTATTACCACAAGAGCTTGTTCATGTTTTGACAGGTTTAGAAAGAGTAAAAGTGGGAGCCAATGTCTATAACCCTTTTGCAGGCGACCATTCACTGGCAATTGAGCTAGCCGGAGTTGCAAGAGTGATAACTCAGGACAGTGGCCGGGAAAATTGGGCATTAGGTATTATCCGTGCTATGGCTTGTGGATTTGAAGATCTTAGCTGGCTTTTACATTCATTCCCTTTCAATGACGAGAAGGTGAATGAAATGAAATTTGATCTGATTGTCTCGGCTCCTCCCTTTAGATTAAAATTACTTAATTCAAATTTTAATGCCACATCCATAGAAGATCTGGTCATTCGAAAGTCGGTTGACATGCTGAAACCCGATGGCAAGTTGGTTATTCTTGTGGCACCAAGTTTTACATCTTCTGAGTCGAAAGCCGATACAAAACTGAGAAGGTTTCTTGTTGCAAATGATTATCTGGAAAAAGTGATTTCTTTTCCGGGAGCATTGCTTCCTCATACATCGATTCCATTTTCGATACTCGTTATCTCCAGGCAAAAAGAAAAAGAAGGGAAAGTGCTTTTTGTGGATGCCGAGGAAACAGTAAAACAACTGTCAAAAAGAGAGAAGCGAATTGACGTGGACCATTTTTTTGAATTAATTGCTTCAAAAAATGAACGTTCTAATTTACGTTATATCGATAATGAAGATATAGCTGAAAACGATTTTAAGCTGAATGTAAATCGGTATTTGATTCACGAAGAAGACTATTCTAATACCCGCTATGAAATTGTACCACTCAGTTCTCTTGTAACATCTGTTTCAAGAAATACTAAAATTATCGAAAAGCTTACAGGCCGTTTTATTCGTATAAGAGATTTAAAATCAAATCTTGAAGATTATAAAATTAATCTGAATGATATTGCCTTTGAAGAATTGCCAAAGCATGTATATAGAGTAGATGAGCCTTCTTTATTGTTGGCATTGCGCTTTAGTCAACTTAAGCCTAGTATGGTTACTGAGGTGTATGACCCTTACTATGTATCAAACGATATTCTTGCTTTAAACGTAGACTTTACCAAGGTAGACATACGCTACCTCATTTCGGAACTCAAGAGTTCTTATGTTGAGACACAGGTTGGGAAATTCAGGATGGGGGCTACCATTCCTTATATAAGTAAGAACGATATTCTACAGCTGAAAATCCGATTGCTCACGTTGGAAGAACAAAAATTACGGGTTGAAGCAGAACTTGATATTCTGGATCGAAATAAGCTCACTCCGTACGAGGAAGATGAAAAAGAAACAAACAATGCTGTTGCAGAACAGAATGTTTTTCTCAGGCATAAATTGGCCGGTCCGGCACAAACCTTAGGTGGCACAGTTCAGAATTTAATTGACTTGCTTGAGAAGCACGTGTTTACTTCATACCCTGATCTGAAGAAACTTAAATTAAGTGAAAAGCATTTGTTTACACTTGAAGATTATCTCCGAATCATGATGAAGGAAAGCGACTCTTTACTTCAAATTGTTAGCCGCCAGTTACGTGTTGAGCAAGAGATAGAACAAAAGAAACTTGTTCCTATAGATATGGTTTCATTTCTGGAAGAGTACGTACAGGATGTACTGTCGAGACCCAGTCGACTTTTTGATATTAAGTTTGGGTATACTCCAGATGAAGAAGCCGATGGAAAAGTGTCAAAAAGTTTATACATCCTGGCAAATGGCGAGTTGTTGAAAGATATGTTGGATAATCTTCTTGAAAATGCTGTAGTTCATGCGTTCAAGGGGACTGAAAATAATCGAATTGAGATTTCACTGTTCACTAATCCGGGTTTGCATGATGATGTTGAAGTTCAACTCCTTGTTTCAAATACCGGCAAGCCGCTCAGCGAAACATTTATATTAAAAGATTATATCCGGAAAGGGTTCAGCTCAGGTGATAATGCAGGCGAAGGTTTCGGAGGCTGGTATATAAACGAGATCGTTAAAAAATTCAGTGGCCGATTAGATTATATTGACGAAACCGGTCCTGAAGGATTACCGGAGACTGATCTTGCTACTTCATTTGAATTTTCTTTTCCAATTTATATAAACGAATAGTCAATGTATAATGTACTTTGGTTTGATGATGAACATCAGTCGCTAACTGACATAAGGGAAAAGGCGCATGTGAATGATGTCGTTTTGCATGGCGTTTCAAATGCGCAGGATGGCATTCGCCTTCTGAAAGAAAAATACATGCAGTATGATGCTGTAATTGTTGATGGCTTGTTCTATCAGAACGCTAACCAAACCGGCGACGTGTCGAAGCAAGACGCATTTATAGAAGTTGCCCGAACTTTAGACACATTAAAAGATCAGAAAAGTATTCCATGGTTCATCTTATCAGGGCAAACCACTTTTACAAAAGGTTCAAATGCTGTGGTGGATGTTTACAGAAATGGTAAAGTATACGATAAGGTAAGTGATAAATTGAAAGATGACCTGAGTTTGCTTTGGAGCGATCTTAAACGGGAAGTAGATTTTTTACCTGAAACTCAAATTTTACGTAATCACAAAAGAGCATTTGCTTTTTTTACAGATGAATACCTGGGTGAAAAGTATGCGCCTGTTTTGTTAAATGCAATTAAGCTTTGCAGCAATTCGATTGTTACTACAGAAGAAATAAGAAACAGCTTTGTTCCCCTCCGAAAGATCATGGAGCAATTGTTTCGTTATTTAACTGAGATAGGCGTTATACCGGAGGAAGTGTATAGCGCTGCCGGTTCGTTTAATCAGTCCAGTATTTATCTTTCCGGTTTGCATACAGTTTATAAAATCAACGAAGGACTGATTCCTCCGGTTATTGGTTTTTTATTAAAGCAGGTTACCCAGGTTACACAGGACAGTGCGCACGACAACCCGGGTAAATTAAAACTTGCCGTTGATGAGTTTATTCATTCCAATCAAACAAATTATCTCTACCAGAGTACAGTATATCAGTTGCTGGAATTATTAGTTTGGTTTAAAACATTTGCAGATGAGCAGAAAACAAAAACAGACTTTGCACAGTCCTGGCAGGTTATTTCAACAGCAAAAGAATCTGTTTCCGGCGAATGGCAACAAGGCAGCATCACACGCATTGCCCCTAATGGGTACGGTACATTTCAGCCAGATGACGGGTCGCCATCACTTTCAATTATACCGAAGTTTGTAAATGAATTTGCATTACAGGAAAAGGATATTATTTTAGTTGCTACCGAAGAAAGCAACGACAAACAAAAACTGCACATAAAAGCAATAAAGAAGATTTAAACGAATGGCCAAAGCAACCAAACCCAAAAAACAAAGCAGCATCGAAGAAACCCTGTGGGACAGTGCCAACAAACTCCGTGGCAGTGTAGAAAGCGCCGAATACAAACATGTGGTACTCGGTCTTATCTTTTTAAAATTTGCCAGCGATAAGTTTGAAGAACGCAAACAGGAACTCATTGCTGAAGGCAAAGAGCAATATACCGACATGGTGGAATTCTACACCATGAAGAATGTGTTTTACCTGGCACCTGAAAGCCGCTGGAGTTATTTAATTGAAAATGCCAAACAAAACGATCTGGCATTAAAGATTGATACAGCCCTATACACTGTTGAGAAAAACAACCCGGCACTTAAAGGAGCATTGCCCGATAATTATTACAGCCGCCTCAACCTCGATGTAAGTAAACTCGCTTCCCTGCTCGATACCATTAACAACATCAATACCCTTCTCGATAAACAGCAGGATATTGTGGGCCGTGTGTACGAATACTTTTTAAGCAAGTTTGCATTGGCCGAAGGAAAAGGCAAAGGAGAGTTTTATACACCCAAGAGTATTGTACACCTGATAGCCGAAATGCTGGAACCCTACAAGGGAAAAATTTACGATCCTGCCTGTGGCTCCGGGGGTATGTTTGTGCAATCCATCAAGTTTATTGAAAGCCACAACGGTAACAAACGGGATATTTCTATTTACGGCCAGGAGTACACCGCCACTACCTACAAGCTGGCAAAAATGAACCTTGCCATCCGTGGTATTACTGCCAACCTGGGCGATGTGCCGGAGAATACATTTATACGAGACCAGCACAAAGACCTCAAGGCCGATTTTATTATGGCCAACCCGCCCTTTAGCCAAAATCAATGGCGGGCCGATGATGAACTTACAACCGATGCACGCTGGAAAGGATACACGGTGCCACCCACGG
>NZ_DATGWT010000026.1:0-195525 GCF_035299325.1 Lacibacter sp.
GATATGAGCGACCGGCTTATAAACATCGGCCCATATTTTTATAGATGTATTAATGCCATTATCCCGTGCCTCAATACTTACATAACCTTTATCGACATGGAGCTGTTGTTTAAAATTTTTACCTGTTAACGGATTGGGAAACAGTTTCACCCTGATTCTTCCGGATTTCATCAAGGCATTATTCTCATCAAAGTTGCCGCTGCGTGCAACATAGATCAACAGCTCTCCTTTTTCTACCCACACATTCATACCAATATCACCGCCACCGCAGGGCATTGATTCGGATGCGTTGTTGCTTTGTGTATTCCAAATAACATCATAGTTCTGTTGTGCACTAAGCGTAACAAAACTTATAATAGAAAGAAAAAGTATGAATGCCTTCATTTGATTTTATCTAACAATTAATTTCACTTCACCAACAATTCCCGCCGGTAACAACGGTTTATCTTTTAAACGGAATGGTGCAGTTGTCCAGGTAATTCGTTTTGCTTCTGGCAACAGCTGGTCTCCGATCAAACGGTTATGCCAGGTATTGGTAACAGCTATTTCGATTGTATTTGTTCCTTGTTTCAATGCTTTGGTTACATCAAGCGAATAAGGAAAGGTCCACACAGTACCACACTCAATACCGTTTAGTTTTACTGTGGCAATGTTGTACAATGAATCAATCTCCAAATAAACAGGTCGGTTTGTAACAGCATCTTTCCACTCAAATGCCCTTGAATAAACTGCAGTGCCGGAATAGTATTTAATGGTTGAATCAACAGAAATTGTCCAGCTTTTCAGTTCTGTTGCCTTAACCGGCACAGACGGTCCACCTGCTTCTGGAGCAAATTGAATTTTCCAGTCTGTAGAACTAAAAGCTACTTCCGACTCTTCTGTAATTCCATCCGAAAGTTGTTTTGCCTTTGTTTCTTTTGTTTTTCTGAATACAAGAAAATAAGCATCGCCCGGAGCCATACCTATTCCAAATTTGCTATTACCGCCAAAAAAACTATAGTCCAGAATTTCACCGGTTACAGGATTCCAATACTCAACGTGATCATATTGCCCAACTCTGAATTTGATTTTAAAATTTTGGGTGCTGTCACTTTGATTGGAAAGGAAATAGATCTCCGCATCTTTTGTTGTACGATGCGTCCATGCAATGGCATGTTCATCATTATCTTCAATCTCCACATCTTTCTTAACACCCAACTTCTCAAACGAACTTTCCATATATGGTGCTGCCGCCACATTCTTATTCTTCGCAAACAATTTTATCCATTGCTGATTCACCACCATCTTTGCTCCTGCATTCGCCAGTTGCTGTAATTTCTTTTGCACTGCTGCACTCATTGTTGGATTTGGATTCATCAACATCTTTCCCGGTATCACCAACACGCCATAGCTTGCTCCGCCGGGCAATACTACTCTTCCATTCTTTACCTGCATCATCATCAATGCATCAGGATTAAAGGAATTGTACGTGTATCCATTTAACGGATCGATCCAATCTTCCGGATCAGCCATGTTTGCCGAATGCGTTACACCATCAGGTATTTGTCGTAACGGCTGGTTTTTATTTTCTAATCGCTTCTTTTCTGCTTCAACTTTTTCTTTTCCAAAAATGCCGGGCAATGTACTTATCAAACGATCGGGCAAAATAGAACGACGTGGTATTTCTTCACCCGTAAACACAGCAACATCCACAACAGGATCGCCCATTTGCAACAATGATTGACATCTCGTTAAATACTCGATCCACGCTTTGCTTTGTTTGAACCATGTTTGATCACGTTGAAAATACAAACCCACACCATCCAATGTCATTCCTGGTTTTTTATCGAGCCATGGATTATGTGTAAACACATGCAACACCATTTTATTAATTCCCAATGCAAAATTGCGGTCGCCAACAACTTTTAAATTGCCGGGATGTTCGCCCCAATTCATACGAACCGAGGTAAATGATTCGGATTGAATAATTTTCTTACCATAGATATGTGCACCGCTGATAGCATCACGCATATCATTGGGTTTATCATGTGTCGGACTGTTCAGCCAAAATTCACCCATTGGCAGATCGGTATGTTTATAATGCATCAACCCATCACTCACCATGGTTGGTGCAATAGATTCTGCACTTACAACACAACCCAATGCATGCGCTTCTTTTTTTAATGTGGTATAAAACACATCGTTTACCAATTCAGCAATGGTTGTGCGAACATCATGCAAAATCTTTTCTGACCTCGTTGCATTTTCAATTGGCACTCCCGCCATCACCAACAGGTAAGGCATCAGATCATAGCCTCTTCTTTTCTTGAACTCATTTGCAAAGTTTGCGCCCCAATTCTGGCTGCCACATTCCCAACTATCAACATGAAATACTTTCAACACTTGCTTTGCTAAAGCTGCATCTTGTGCAAATGCTTTTCCAAACCAATTATCAAATTGCAACTTTACAGCCGATGCATTGAACTTGTCAACTTCCAAACCCAGGCCTGCTCCACCAGTATAGTTTGTATGTCCGGTTGATGTATGACCGATACGAACGATCACCCAATTACCTGCAGGTGCTCTCCAATTAAGATTTCCATCTGCGTCCATCTTACCCGTTAAGTTGACGATGTTTTTCATTGGTATCGCCATCGCATCCGTCACTTGTTCTTTTGTTGTTGTTTCACTGATGCGCCATACCGAACCATTCTTTGATTCGTATTGATTGATCATTGGTTCATCACTCAAATAAATACCAATCACTTTTAATGACGGCTTCCATTTTGCCGCATCAAGATCTTCTGAACCGGGCTCGCTTCCTTCTTTCTCATACACAAAACGAAAATATTGTGCAGTAACTTCCGGAACGGCATGTGTAACATCTTCATCCGCATCCTGCCAACCATGACGTGGTGCCTGTAATTGCGTATGCTTTCTGAAATTAACACCATCATCACTCACGAGAACGGATAGACGATGTGCCTGGTAAGAATTACCACCTGTTTTTATACGAATGGAACGACAGGTAAATGGCTTTGGATATTTGTATTGGATCCAGCAACTACTATCGCTTTTATAACTCTGATTATTACTTCCCTGGAACGAAAGAAAAGATGCCCTGATACCGCTACTGGTAGTAACAGATGGCACCAACACCACTTCTGAAAAAGCCGCTTTACCTACAGCGGGGTAAGCATACACAGCAATGTCTCTATAATAATCTTCTTTGCCTTCGGGCTGTAAGAGATTAATTTTTTCGTTTGAACCACCGCACACATAGGTTTTCGTCCACACCAGTTTTTGCATACTTAGTTCCGGCGTGATCCACGGACCACCCGCCAATGCAAATCCATCACTTACGTGCATGCCTAGCTGCAATCCCAAACGTTTCGCTTCCTGCATGGAGAACTTAACTAAGCTCCACCACTCGGGAGATAATTGACGGGCTGTGGGTTGAAACGGAATTCTATGCACTGTATCCTTGATGGGCATTAAGTATGCACCACCGATACCTACTTCTTTCATGGCTTCCAGATCAGCCGTGATGCCTTCTTTTGAAACAGCAGCATGCATCCAGTACCAGAATACCCAGGGCTTTGCAGATTGGGGAGGATTGAGAAAGCGTTGCTCCATTGTTTGCGCAGAAATTTGCGAAGAAGCGATCAACGCAATCAATAAACAATATGTATGCAGGATTTTTTTTCGCATATAGCAACAGCCGCCTGTTTAGAACTGTAATTTACTCTTTCCTTTGTCAACTGAAGTAGCCACCGCAATTCCACGGTTATCTTTCGCATCGACGGCGCAATAGAAATGATAAACAACGCCTTTCCACTTTACCACAAAACTCTTGTGTGCATATTTGACATCGTATGACTCTGATGATTTAATGAGATCCTTTCCTTTCCAGTCGGTCCAGTTGACTAAATCATAACTGCAGGCAAAACGATTGAAGGTTTCTTTTGGCCGGCTTTCCCAGAATGCTCCAAAATAAAACATTACCCATACATCGTTTACTTTCTGTATCACAGCATCTCCTGTAATACCAACACCGTGTTCCATCACCGGATATGCATTGTAACGTTTCCAGGTAACCATATCATCACTAACAGCCATGCCGATACGTTCGAACCAACGCCATTTTGGTTTGTTGCCGCTGCTGTCGCCATTAGCATTGTAGTACATGATAAATTCGCTGCCGAGTGTTTTGTCTTTATCACGAATAACATTACTCTTGTATAACTTCCTGTTTTCCCACCAACGCACATCTGCATCGGTAGAACTTAAGACGGGTTTTGACAATCGGTTCCATTCATGTGGTTTGGTTGGATCGTTGGTTGTGTTGGCAATACCAATTGCCAAAGAACCGGATTCATACCCACGATCCTTTCCGCCGATATAACTCATCCAGTATTTGCTCTGGTATTTTTCCAGCTTGTAATTACCACCCCATTTTGTATTCTGCAAAGCGATATAACCTGCTTTCTGGTTATTGTCCCAATCTGTCGTGTCAGAAAAACTCATGAGCTTGCCGATTGTTTTCCATTCCAACAGGTCTTTACTTTTTGCGATCCATGTTTCATAACCACGACCGTCGAACTGGATGTAGGTCATATACCAGGAATTTCCTTTGCGGAAAACGGATGGACAATCAATTTTCTTTGTGTCATTTTCAGGCGTAACAACCAAGCCGTATTTGTAAGGAGTTTTTACTTCCTCATATACTTTCTGCATCACCTCCTGCGGCACCTGCGCATGAACCACGAAGACACTAAGCACACTAAGAAACACCAAGAAAAACTTTGTGCAACTTCGTGCCTTTGTGCCTTCGTGGTTCATCCTTTTACTTAATTTCTTTTGCTCTCTCACCGGCTGATTTCTTTTTTGCATTGAACGGAACTAAATAAAAGCTGTATTGATAATTCTTTGGCTTGATCTGGTATTGCTCCAATGGTGCTGCCACTTCACTCCAGCTATCGTTGCCACCTACACCCATTTGAATGAGATCAATATTGAGTGTGATAAAGCCTGCATCTTTCAGTTTATTCGTATGCTTTGCATTCTGGATATTTTCTTCAGTATAAGGCCATGCACTCATGCTGAGCAAACTATCGGCCACCACCAGCAATCCATCCTTTGATGTTTTGTTGTGCAGGTACATCCAGCGAACATCAGTACGGTTACCATTTTCCTGCGGAACAACATATGGCTCCATAAAATCAAAAATATTCTGGTTGTAGATGCCCACATCTGCACCGTAACGACGATCGATATAATTTTCAAATGGACCACGACCGAAGTATTCGATTTGATCATAGCTTCTGTTGATACCCATCTGCACTCCCACTTTTGGAATATTTGGCAGACCTGGTTTTGAAACAGCGTTTATAATAAAATCAACTTGTATAACTCCTTCACTGTTTATTCGATAAGTTATCCTTGCCAGAGCACTATCCTTAGCTATTGAATAAAAACTTGCAACAAATATTCTGCCCTTGTCTTGTGTAAAAGTAATATGTTTCAACACTGGCTTATTCTCGTACCATGCTTTCAATACACGATGCGTTTTGAAACCACGCCTGTCATTATCCGTTTGCGGTCTCGTAAAGTGAGGTAACAATGGCGCAGAAATTTGCTCTTTCCCTTTCAGCTTGTACGATTCCAATGCACCTGTTTTCTTACTGATGAAAATGGAATAATCAAACTGTTTAATTGTATATCCTTCGTCTGTTTCTGTGTATGGAACCGGAGTAAAACGACTTGCTGCAGCCGAAGCAGGCTTTACTACTAATTGATTACTTGCAATCTCAAATCCCGCCGGCGCCCATGCTTCTGCTTTCTGCAACACAAACTTCAGCTCAATATGATATTCGGATGTTGCTTTTGTTTTTGGTAGCCATTTCGAAACAGGGAACTCAACTGTTGTTGCAGGAGCAACATCAATGCCACCAATCTGCTGATTCGAAATAATTTTTCCATCTTCCTTCACCACAATATAAGCAGTGTATGCATTTACATTCTTTACTTCACTTCTGTTGATGATGCGGATAATTCCTTTTATTGAATCAGCCCATTCAACCTGTATGGGTTGAAAAAGGCGTTTGCATTCATACATTGCACCTTTGGGTTTTCCATCTGCATTCACCACGCCTTTGATGGTGAAGTTGTCGAAATATCGTTCACCATAATCACCACCGTATGCATAAAACTTCACTCCTGCTGAATCGGTTTTCTCCAAGCCCTGGTCTTTAAATTCCCAGATACAACCACCAATTACACGGGGTATACTTCTCCATTGATCCCAGAATTCTTTTAAGTTACCTGCACTGTTGCCCATAGCATGTGCATATTCGCAAAAGAAAATAGGGCGATGATCTCCATTGCTTTGATTTACCAACAATGGTGCTGTATAATCCGATGGATACATTCTGCTGATCACATCCACATAATATTGATCCACCGGATTCTGAATGCGATGTGAATGATCATTGCTTTTTAAATACCTGCTGTCACTCGGATCCATATAACCTTCTTCTTTCGGGCTGCCCATTGCAGGTTCGTAATGCAAGGGCCTTGTCATATCAAAATCTTTGATCCATGCGGCCATTGCTGCATGATTGGGACCACTGCCGGCTTCATTACCCAAACTCCACATGATGATGCTCGCATGATTTTTATCACGCAACGCCATGCGGCTGATGCGATCCACATAAGCACCTGCCCATGCCGCATCATGACTCAGCTTTCCACCCAAGCCATGCGTTTCTAAATTCGCTTCATCAATCACCATAATGCCGAACTCATCACACAGGTCTAACAAATATGGATCGCTTGGATAATGACTGAGGCGAACACAATTAAAATTGAATTGTTTGATTGTTTTAATATCCTGTAAAATATCTTCTCTTGTTAATGCCTTCCCTCTTGTGGGATGATGATCGGGACGATTGACACCATACAGATAAGTGAGCTTACCATTGATGAGTAATTTGCTGTCGCTCTTCCGAAATTCAATGGAACGGAAACCAAGCTTGCATGTTTTTACTTCCAGCACTTTCCCTGTGCTGTCTTCCAATGTCAATACCAGCTTATACAAATTCGGTTCTTCCGGGCTCCACTTCTTTGGATTACTGATGTTTGTTTCCATCAATCCGAATTTCACTCTATCTAATCGTGGATGAATTTCATTAATGATCTCATCTGTCTTTTTTGATAGCGGTTGTTGTAATACTGGTTGATCGTTTGCGTCATATACCTGTGCTTTCAATACATAACCGGGCATATCCTTACCAGTTAAATTTTCAATACGTGGGCGAATACTCAACAATGCATCCTTATAATCCTTATCAAGTTTTGTTTGATAGTAAAAATCTGCAATACGCAACGAAGGTTCTGCATGCAGATATACTTCACGATGAATACCACTCATGCGCCATTGATCCTGGTCTTCTAAAAAGCTGCCGTCGCTCCAACGGATCACCCAAACAGAAATGATGTTTTCTCCATCCTGCAAGTATGGTGTAATGTTGAATTCACTCGGCAGAAAACTATCTTCTGCATAACCGGCAAATTTTCCGTTGATCCATAATTTATACGCTGAACTTACACCACCAAAATGCAGCGTAATGTTCATGTTCTTCCAGTTGGCAGGAACGGCAAATGTTTTTTGATAACAACCAACGCCATTATAATCTTGCGGCACATGCGGTGGATTCACAGGTCGGAAAGGATATACCGCACTTTTGTAAATCGGCTTATCATAACCCTGCATTTCCCAACTCGATGGAACAATGATCTTCTTCCATCCACTTACTTTGCTTTTGTAAAAATCTTTGGATGCGTCAGCAGGCTTTAATGCAAATGAAAAATCCCAATCACCATTTAATGAAATATATCGACTGCTTTTTGTTCTGTCGTTCGTTAATGCATCTGCAACGGTTGCAAACGAATAAGCAGTTGTTCTTGCTTGATCTCTGTTAATTCCGCTTACATACGGATCTTCATATGGCTCACGGTTAAAAATTGTTGGCGCAACAGGAACGGCAGCCGGTGTTTTATCAACCAACTGTGCAAATGCGGTTTGCAGCACAGAGACACTGAGCACACTGAGGAATACACAAAAACTTATTATATCTCTGTGTCTTTGTGTCTTTGTGGTTCTATTTTTCTTCTCTTCTTTCATTTTACTTTTTCTTTTTCATCAACTCCATTTCAATACATGCCTGTATAAATGGCCCGATCGCTTTCAGATCATCATCTCTTCTCGGTTCGTTCACGTAATATTCATAGGTACCATCACGATAAGGAATGCCGCCCAAACCGGCACCTGCAACAGCCTGTATAAAATGATACTGACCGTTAGCGTCGGTTGTTACAAATTGGCTGATCATGCCCTTGTAGGCTTTTTGCAAAGGTGCTTTGAATGTTGCAGGGAGATAATGCATGCGGATGCCCTTTGCCAAAGCAAACACAAACATAGCTGTACCCGATGATTCGAGATAGTTCTTTTCCTTATTCGCCTTATCAGTTACCTGCCACCACACGCCACTCTTTGCATCCTGGAATTTTACAATTGCAGTTGAAATACGATTCAATATTGCAATCAATTCTTTTCTTCTTGGATGAGTTGCAGGAATAAAATCCAAAACATCCACCAACGCCATCATATACCAACCCATGCTGCGGCTCCAGAACTCCGGTGAAGTACCTGTTTGTTTATTCGCCCAGCCTTGCAGTTTGCTTTCATCCCAGCCATGGTACAGCAAACCTGTTTTAGTATCACGACTATATTTTTCCATCCACACAAACTGGTTGATGATATCGTTGAAATCCTGTTGTTGCTTATTCACCACTGCATACTCTGCGTAAAACGGTTCGATCATATACAAACCGTCGAGCCACATTTGCGAAGGATATTTCAGCTTATGCCAAAAGCCGCCCACCTTATTCCGTGGCTGAATGCTGATCTGATCACGCAATGTTTGTGCAGCAATTTTATATCTCTCTTCTTTATATAATTGATGTAAACGCAACAATTGACGACCGGGAGGAATATTATCACTGTTGTATTCATCCATCACATATGTCCTGATCTTTCCCTCGGCAGTAATAAAATGATCAACGATGTGTTTGGTATAATCGATATAGGTTTGATCGTTCGTCATTTTCCACAAACGTTCAAAGCCCATCAGCACAACGCCTATTTCATAATTCCAGTTGGCAGGACGATCTCCTGTTGGCAATTTATCCTGTTCCAGATGGCTTGCATACTTTTTCACTACCATTGAATCTTTGTATTGCTTCATGATAGTGGCAGCCATTTGTTTGGCATATTCTATTTGTGCATGTGCCGAAAAACAAACAAGGAAAACAGGAAGAAAAAATAGTTGTTTCATTTTCACAAATAATATTAGTAAAGAGTTCAGATTATTCGTTTAATATCTTGTAAGCGGCAACCAAACTGTCATATCCGTCTTTCCCCTGTTTGCCCAGGCATAGTAAGGAATGAGTTTTATGTTGACAGGTTTGAGTTTTGTATTTACTTCCTTGTACAATGTATTATTCCATTGATTCTGATCAAGCAATCTTGCTTCGCCTGTCAACGCCATTACATTGCCATCTGCCACTTTCATAGCTACAGGTTGCAGTTTAATGTTTGATGGTATCACCACATCAAATACGTTTTGTTGCGGCAGATCATTCGACTCAAGACAATAAACAATTGGTCCACGCTTCACTGTTACCTGGTTTCGTGTTTCTTCTACCAAGGGATTGCTTTCGATAAGCGTTGCGGGCATATTCAGATTCAATTCGATTTTATCGCCTTTTTGCCATTTTCTTCCGGCTATTACATATCCGCCCTCCGTATCTCTTACTTTCGGATAAGAACCGTTAATGCTGAGTGAATACCCCTTGCACCACCCCGGTATTCTTAAAAAAATATCTACAGGATTAGTAGTTGCCTCTTTTAGTGTTATGACAATCTTTCCATCCCATGGATAATTGGTTGTCTGCTCCAGTTTAATATTTGTTCCATCGTGCAACTCCGTTGCCAGTGTGTTGCCACTGTACATATTGATGTACAAACCTTTTTCACCAATGCTGTACATGTAATTGTTTACCTCGGCAATGGTACGCACCACATTCGGCGGACAGCAATTTGATTTGCTGATGTATGGAATACGCCCACCTTCCCAACGCAGATGGTAAGGATAGTTTGCTGTTGCTGCCAACGGATTAGTATAGAAATATTTTGAACCATCCATACTTACGCCACTCAGCACACTGTTATACAAAGCCAGTTCAACAATATCTGCATACTTGCTTTCACCTGTTAATAAAAACATACGCCAGTTCCATAACACATTACCAATATTGGCACAGGTTTCATTGTGTGCACTGAAGTTGGGCAGTTGATAATCCCGTCCGTAACTCTGATGTACTTTTTGTACTGTATCAGGTTTGTACGAAGTACCATCCACACTCACACCATCATACAATGCACCGCAGCCACCCGTTACATACATTTTGGTATTGACGACGTTGTTCCACATTTTGTTCAATGTGTTCATCAAGGTTGTATCGCCAGTTTCAGCAAACACATCGGCCACACCTGCAAATAAATAATTGGCACGTACTGCATGACCAACTACTTTATTCATTGCACGGAAAGGTGCACGGTCGCTGTTGTCATCTGTTCCTTCAACCGTACCACGGATGTTGATGAGATGAATCACCAGATCAAGATATTTTTTCTCGTTTGTTGTGCGGTAGAGTTCTGTCAATCCCATGTAATGCGATGGACAGATCGCATTGCGTGCCAGTTCCGGTGTGGCGGTTGCATAAAAACCAATCAGGAAGTCAGCCGCTTTCTTTGCAATATTGAGCAAGCTTGTTTTACCTGTTGCACGGTAATGCACACAGGCCGCCGTCATTAAGTGACCGAAATTGTATGCTTCAAAACTCAACTGATCATCGAACATCTTCCCTTTTCCGGATTTCTTTTGTTCGATGATGTTCTTGGTGTAGATATAGCCATCTGTCTTTTGTGCTTTCCCAATTACATCAATCGCTTCATCCATCCATTTTTCCAGTTGCGGATCTTTGGTTGATGCATACATTGCTGCCACTGCTTCCAGAGTTTTATAAAAATCGCCATCATGAAAAGATGGGCCACGAAAACGACCTGTATCCAAACCAGCTGCTACTCTGAAATTCTGAAACGAATAACAAATCTCTTTGCTGGTATAGGTTTGCCAAAGCTGCGGCAACATAGCATCCCGACAAACAGCAAAACGCTCAGCCCAGAAACCTTTTGTCCACTGCACATCGCTGATGCCTACACCGGTAAGCTTTGCATAACTGCTTCCTTGCGTGTTGACCAGACTTGTTTGTGCTGAAAGATTATTCAGCAACAAAATAAACAGCACGAATGCGGCACTGATTCTTTTCATCTTACTGTGCTTTATAGTTAATAACATATTCAACGCCAGGTTGAACCGTAATCTCGTACAACTCATTTCCTTTTGCAACTGCTGTTACATTATTTCCCGAAGGTTGTGTTTTACTTTTCAATTTTATTGTCCCCTCTCCCGTTGCTCCCTTGATCTTTACCTGCTCTTTACTTACATACAATTCAATTTCACCTTGTGGTGTGGGCACTTTACCCTGCATCCATTCAAGTCCACCGAGATTTGGTTCAACAAGGTACGCCGCATAACCGGGTGCAGTTGGTTTTACACCGAGATAATATTTGCCCAGCAAATACAACGGACTTGCACCCCATGCATGGCATAAACTTTTTCCAAACTCTCTTCCATACATGGCATAATGCTCTGCTCCTGATTTAGCTGGATTATATTCTTCCCAGAAACTGGTTGCGCCAAGTTTGAGCATTCCACCCCAGTAATCTTTCATTTCTTTCAACACATAATTCTGCTCACCCATGGCACATAATGCTTCCAGTTCGTAGAAACGCATATAAGGCGTGGTGATCTTTTGAATGTTATTATTCAGCAATACAGATGTCTTTACCTGCTGCTTCTGCTGCTGATTAAAATAATCAAAGAAGATGGAGAACATGTTGGCATAACGGGTTACATTTTCTGTTTGCTTTCCATCGATACGGCTGTGCACCAATGCCTGCTTTGTATCACTCCAGTAAATGCTGAATAATTTGGCACGCATGTCAGCTGCCAATGTATTGTATTGCGTTGCTGCATCTTTATCATTCGCAATGTTGGCACACAGAGCCATTGTTTCGAGACTACGGGCCAATAACAACTGCTCAAAGCTTACTTCGCCTTTTTTACTGAGACCTGCAGCCCAATCAATAAAGATCCAATCGCCGGGCATCCATTCCATCAATCCATCTTTGTTACGACGGGCCAGCACATAATCCATCAGCGTTTTCATGCGGTCGTAGTTCTGCGCAATAAAACTTTTATCACCGGTGTAGAGATAGTAATCGTATATACCAAGGAACCAGTAGAAGGTATAATCCATAATGGTATTGATATGACCTGTTACCGGATCTTTACCACGCAATGCATAAGTTGTACGTTTCACTGTTTCATTATCGAAATAGAGATAATAGTTCATCAGATAACTTTGATATGCATCACCACTCCATACCCAACGATCACGTTTGACCCCATCGATGAAAAATTCTCTTGTGTTTAATTCAAAAGTATATTTCGCTACGTCGTAAATGCGATTGATCTCTGCATCATTACAGGTAAAGCTGCCACGTTGTTTTACATCGGCATATTCGTAGAGCATCGAAACTGAATCGAGTGTTACGCCTGCATCGTACTGCACATTTACAAAACGATAGGCTTTCGACAGCTTCATAGTTTGATCTTTCTTTGCTGCATTGCTTACGTCTACCCTATCCAATGCTTCGCAATGTTCGGTTGATAAGGCTTCTTCTTTTGATTCACCATAGTAAACCGACAACTTACCTTTTCCTTTTAAGCCATGCAGTTTGATAAAGCCAAGTGTTTCCTTCCCGAAATCAACCAGCATGGTGTTCTTTCCTTTTACAGTTGATACTGCTGATTGCTTTTTGGTCGGCAATGTAAACTGTGAAGGCAACTGTGAAGGCGAATTAAAATTCCAACTTCCCGCTTTGAGCCATTTGGTAGCAGAGATATCGGATGTTTTTCCTGTTTCATCGATCCATTCTTTGTCTTCGAATGTTACGAGCCATGAAGCATCTGACACAATTGTTTTCCCTTTTACATAGATAGCAGGCACGTTGGCCTGGTTAAATACTTTGATGTTGATCTTGTGTTTACCTGCAGGAACGGTAATGCGCTTCGGGCTTCCTTCAAATGCCTTGCCATCGAGTTTTACATTGTATTCGCCTTCCACATAAATATCTACTGTTTCAGGTGCGGGCACATCAAAGACTTTATGAAAATCCATCAGTACATAATGATTATCCATTTTCCAGAACACGGGAAAGAAGGTACCACGTTCTGTACGGCGGTTCTGTACTTTGTTTGAAAGATTAATTTCAAAATCGCCGGGATACCAGATCCAGGTTTGAGCGTTGGATTGAACCACAGAGGCACAAAGGACACAGAGAAACACAAAGGATTTACTTAGTGAAACTTTCTGACTTTGAGTCTTAGTGGTTCTATTTGCTGCATAACGAACAGAACGTACCACCGCTTGCAGCGGGGTGCCACAAAAATGTTCATTCGCATTGTGTGGCACAAGTGAGTGACACAACCGAAGTATCATAGTAGCAATAGAGCTGGTGAACAAAATATTCTTCTTCATGTTTAATGTCCGTTGAAAATGATGTAAAGAGATAGAATGACAAGTCCTAATAAGACAAATAAAATTTTTACCTGCTTATCTGTTTTTGGCAATGGCGCTGTTTCGATGGCGGCCGTTACTTTGTTTTTATCGAGTAAGGATATAACAATGGCTGCAACAAATAATATTGCAAAGATGTAAAACGAGATGAGGAAATAATGCGGCCACCAAGTGTTGGTACCTGTTACTGCATCGGGAGGCAAAATCCACAAGTTGAGCATGCCCACGAATAAGCTGAATGTAGAACCTGCGGATAAAATTACATTCACCGCCAGTTTGGTGGTGCGTTTCCAGAATACACTCAATAAAAATGTAACGGCTAACGGCGGCGCCAGATAACCAAGTATGGATTGAAAAATATCGAACAAGGTTTTGCCTTGGATATTATCAAAAGCAATGGCCATTAACACTGCCAGCACACAACCTGCAATCACCGTGTAGCGACCAACATTGATCTGTTGTTTCACAGTTGCCTTTGGATTGATATTGTTGACATAAATATCTTTTGTAAACACCGTGCTCAATGCATTTAAGGAGGAACCAATGGTTGCCACTAACACAGCGATCAGCACACAAATCACCAACCCATTCAATCCTGAAGGAAAGAGGTTGGTCATCATTGTCATGTAAGCTAATTTATCATCAGTCAGATCAGGATATAAAGCAAAACACAAAATACCCGGCAAAATAAACATGGGTAATGCCAATACTTTTAACCAGCCAATGAAGTTTACACCGAGCTGTCCCTGTTTTAAATTTTTTGCACCCAACACACTTTGCACCATACTTTGATCGGTACAGAAAAATGCAACAGCCGATACCGGATAACCCAACAACAATGCATGCCACGGATAACCGGGATCGGATGCAGGATGAATTAAATTCCAGAAGCGACTCGGTGTCTTATCGATCAATGCTGTTACGCCACCAAGCTTTTGCAAACCGATAAACGTTAATGCCAATGATACAATGATCAAGAGGATCATCTGGAATACATTCACTTTTGCAATGGCTTTTAAACCGCCCATATAGGTAAACAAACCGGAGAATGCAACGAGTACGATTGTTGATTGCCACATGGGTATGCCTAATATCTGTCGCACTAAAATTCCTCCGCTGAATAAACCAAGGCTCAACCAACTGATCAAAATTTTCACCAACGCATAACCTGCTAAAATATCCTGTGTGCTTTTGCCGTATCGTTTGCCCATGAACTCGGGCATGGTGCTGACTTTGCTGGCGATGTAACGTGGTGCAAACACCATTGCCAGCAACGTTAAAAACACAAAGGCATACCATTCAAAATTTCCACCCACAATACCTGCGGAAAAACCAATGCTTGCAAAAGCAAGTAATGATGAGGGGCCCACATTTGTTCCCCACATGTTGAAACCAATGTTGTACCAGTTGAGTGAATTGCTCGCCAAAAAAAGCGTTTCATCTTTTTTCTTGTTTCGGAAACTGGCAACATAACCAATGGCCAGCAATGCAACCAGATAAATGGCTACAATGGCAAAGTCAAGCGTTGTGAGTTTATTGTAAATTTCGTTCATGACGTATTTGAACCACGAAGACACGTAGAACACAAAGGAGCACGAAGCTTTAAGTGTTTTCGAGTCTTAGTGGCTTAGTGATTCGAGATTGTATTGCTTTAAAATGTCTGCGATTTTCACCGGCGCACCGGTTTTCAAACTCTTATCCATTGCCTGCAGTAACGCCACGGTTCCAATTCCTTCCTGCATGTTTGGATAAGCGGTAAAACCTTGTTCAATGGAATCAACAAAGTATTCCAGGTAATTCTGGTACTCCCCTGCATGATGACTCTGTCCTTCGAAACGGAAATAATATTTCAATGTGCTGTCGCCCCAATGAACAATTTTTTCTTCGCCTGTTTTATCAGTAATAGAATACCGCAGCTCATGGTAATCGGCTTGCGATGCGCCTTGTGTGCCACGCAACACACAACTCATTCCACTATCCCGTTTAGTTGGTTGAGTTGGGCCTGTGTAACTTCCGCTCACTCTTGCAATACGTCCATCGGTTGATTTGAAGATGAAATGCATGGTATCTTCATTTTTCAATCCTGCCGTTTTACCATTGCTGCTGATCATACCATAGCCCATCACTTCTTCGATGTTGGGCAAATACCAACGGATAAAATCAACAGGATGGCTCAAACCACCGTACAACCATTTGAATGAATCTTCCAATGCCCATTTCTTTTCAAGAAACCAACGATGATCGGCATTGTAATGACTTTCGATGGTGATCAATTCTCCAATCTCTCCGGCTTCGAAATCTTTGCGTTGACGTTTATAAGGTTCGAAAAAACGAGAGCTTTGTCCAACAAATACTTTCTTACCTGTTTGTGCTTGCAGCTCCAGTAACTCGTTCGCCCTGCTTAAATCATCAATAAACGGCTTTGTACACACCACATGTTTGCCATGCAGCAGTGCCTGTTTAATATGATCGGCATGCAGGTGATCGGGAGTATAAATGGCGATGATGTCGATCTCCGCATCGTTGAGCAGATCTTCGTAGTTGGTGGTATAACTATTAAAATTAAATTCCTTGCAACGTTGTTTGCATAACTCTTCGTTGCGATCGCAAATGATCTTGAGATGCAGTTTTTTGCTTTGCAAAGCTGCACCCATGGTACTGCGGCCTTCACCAACCCCTAAAATTCCAATTGTCAACATAACTCGTTCGATTTATATATTTCAACTAAACCGCTGACGGGGTTTGCAACCACCGTCAGGGTTACTCATCATTCATTATTCATTTGCTTGAGAAACACCCACGTCTCACCCGGTTTCGTTCCTTTAATGCCTTCCTGGTATTTTTTCATAATCTTATTCCACTCATCCACACGTGGATTGTTCTCGGTTGTTCTTGGGTTGAGTTTATCCAAACTCTCTCCTTTTGGAATACTAATCACCAACATCAATTGCCTTCCATTCCTGAATATTAACAACTGCTGAAAATCGGCATTGCAGAAACCTTTTGAAACTTCCGGCCATTTTTCAAACTGTGTGGCATGGTAACTGAGATATTCTTTCTGCAATTTTTCATCTGCCACCAGGTTTGCTGTAAGGATGATATGCTGCCATTCTTTCGCCACTGTTTTATCTGTGCAATGTTTTTTCTTGCTGTATTCGTAAAACATGTCGTGATACACGCTTACTTCTGCCTCAGGAAAATTGTTGGCGATACGTCCCTGCATTACGCCAATGTCCTGCACTTTATCGAAGATGACATAATGATTCTGCCAATGATAAATGGCATTGCTGTCCATATTATTCTTCGCCAGCAATTCTTTCAGCTTGGGTAAGTTCAACTGCATACCCTCTTTCACAACCAGTTCAATCACTTCGTTGTGTTCTTCGTTGATGAAACCAACCTTCGCCGTTTTATTGGCGGTTAAATAGTGAAAGCGCTTTTCCAGCCCCGCATTTTGCTTGACACTGTCATGCACCTGCGGACCATTATTGCTCCACACATTACCGGGACCGTTGTTATTCTGTAAATATTTCTGTGAGGGCGTCCAGTTATTTTTTACAGTGATATGCGAAGAGCCTTCATCCGTATAAATATAAAACCAGTGCGATGGCAAATGAGCAATGGGTGATTTATAAATACTGTCGATATAATTGTCTTCAATGATGGAATTCTGTTGTGCACTCAGTGTATAGATACCGGCACAATCATAATTCCATTTGCCGTAATGATGGATTTTGTTGGCAACGATTCGGTTGTCCTTCATTATATTCTGTGCAGGTGACCATCCCCAACCCAAACTGATACCGCTGTACGATACATTTTCAATTTCGTTATGCCGAATACTTGTTCTGCTCACAAAGCCGCAACCGATACCCACCGTGCCCCAATCTTCATTGGCAGCATTGGTGATGAAATTATTCTCGATGAAAATGACATCGCATTTCTCCCGTTCATCTTTCGGATCAAAGGGCAAATGAATTTCTCTTCCTTCATCGCCATAATTACCGGCGAGGATAGCTGTGCCACCAATATCGCTGAACAGGTTATTCTTCGTCATATTATCCTGCACGCCTTTTTTCAGATCAATTCCTGTTGCCGCCAAATGCAGGAAAGAACAATTTTTAATTCTTGTACGAATGGCATAACTCAATTCAACTGCAGCCGCTTGTCTGCCAACCCATGCCTGGTTATCCAAACCCGGTTTCTCTTTTGTACCTGCAGGTTTTAACCGGTATGCTTCCGTCATATACAAACCAACCTGGTGCGGCACATGACCTTTTAACGACGGTCGTAACCAACCTGTATGCTGAAAAGAAATACCATCTATTACTACATTCTTCACCGGATTATCAATTGTTCCTGCTATGCTGATCAATGTTTCGGTAAATGGCGCTACTACTTTTGCCGTTACTAAGTTTTCATTGTTGCGTGGCCAGTAATAGATTTTTTTATGGTTGATATCTAAATACCATTCACCCGGTTCATCTAAAAACTGAATAGCATTGGTTAAGTAAAAAGCAGAGTTGCCGGTTTCTTTGCTGATCCATGGTGCAGGCCATGGATGTTCGTTTTGGATTTTACTTTCCGGTTGATGGAAAAACAGTTTAGTGCTATCGCCCATCACCTGCACTTTCTTCACCCGCAGGTTAGCAATCTCCCACCACTGATGAATGAACAATTCAAGTCCTTTTGCTTTATCAAGATTAGAAAACGGCAAAGTTGAAATTACACAAGCAGCCTCTGCTTTGTTCCAGTTTAGAATGCGGAGCATCGCATCACCATTGGAAGATTTTGCCCGCACTGCTTTTACATCATTCACCCACAGCTGACGAAAATTAAAATCGTTTCCATTTACCTGCGGCACATCAGCTACCCATATTTTATTCTGATACTTTGCCGGCAAGCCGTTGACAGGAGCAGTTAGTTTTTTCCAATTACTGATTTGCACACCGCCGCTCAAAACAGGTTGTTCATTTTGTGCTGCTTCAATAAAGGTTGAGCTTTCATGGGTGCCGCTATCTTCCGGCCTGATAACAATGGTTTCTAACACCGGGTAATTGCCGCCCTGTAAAATAATATGAATACCGTCTTTGATGGTTGCATCATTCAACCTGCGAAATTCTCTTGCTTTGCGCAAGGCCATGTTTAATGTTGCAAAAGGTTTTTCTTTTGAACCATCGTTGCGATCGGAACCGTTGGGGGAAACATAAATATCTGTTGCCGTCACAAACCGGGCAAGCAGTAAAAAACAGATAAACAGGCTGGAGTGCAATCGTTTCATTCCAAATACAGTTGTCGCTTTCTAACCTGCCTCAAAAGCAGGCTTTTACGCTGATAAATGTACCCTTGTTTGCGCCCCTTAAAAATGTATGTATTTGCTATAATGATGGACGATTTTCCTGTTTTGAGGGTATTATGAGCGGAATTCATTCATAACAAATTGTAACTTTATAAAAACAGGTTATGCCTACTCCGTCTTTAAAAGATAAACTCATCGATAAACTTCGGGAAATTGAAGACCCGGCTTTATTAGCTGAGGTATCAAATTTGTTTGAGTTGCAGGAGCCCGAAACGATTTATAAAACTACTCCTGGACAAAAAAAAGCGATTGAGGAAGGAATACAACAGGCGCAAGATAGAATCATAATCAGTGGTAAGCAATCAGACAATGAAATAGAACAGTTTATAACATCTTTGTGATGAAAACTAAGCCTTTGCAAATTCAATATACTTACTCTGACTTAGACAAAGTTTATCAAGTTCTAACTTCAACCGACAAAGAACTACATACTTTTTTCCATAAGCATATAGAAAATGAATATAACGGTGATAAATCGTTAATGCTCCACTATTTTGACATAGCTGAAATCGGCAAATTCCTTATTGATAAACTTAAGAAAGGAGATACAAGTAAGTTTGAATTGTTTTTTGAAAAAACAGAAGAAATTTTAAACCATGGAGATGCCGATGCTCAAAATCTCATTATAGTGGGACTATTTGAAGGCATTCAAAATATTGGAGGCAAAGAAATTAACTACCATTCATCATTTAATAAATGGCTAAAGCCAGAGTCAAAATTGATGTGGGATTATCTAATCGATTTCTGGGAGGGAACAGACTGGAGAAATTCAAAAAAATAGCATTTATAAAACTTCATCTTCTAACTTTATATGCCCACTCATTCCTGAAACACCTTCTTCAAATACGCCGTATTTGCTCCGTAATTAAACCTGGTATCGGAAGGTTTGCGTGCATCTCTGCTGCGTTCAATCACCAGCCAACCGCTCCAGCCAATTTCGTCCAGCGTCTTTTTTACTTTGTACAAATCAATCTGCGGATCATTTTCTAACCACACACTGTCTTTATTGGTAGCGTGTATCATGCTGATGCGATCCTTACCAAGTATTTTTATTTCGCTGATGAGGTCTCTGCCTTCTTTGAGCGGGTTAGAAAAATTGAAATAAATTTTAATTGCAGGTGAACCGATCCGTTTAAGCAACTCCACTTCCTCTTTGGCAGTGAGTGATGTCTCAATACCAATGATGACTCCTGCTTCTTCTGCCAGCTTACCTGCAACTCTTAAACGTGCAATTACTGAATCACGGATAGCAGGATTCTTCTTGATATCGCATTGTACACCCAATGGCAGGAACGCATGTTTTACATTCATCAGCTGCATGGTTTTGATACAATCTTCAATGCTGCGGATATATTCTGCACGGCCGCAAAAAGATTGTGCATAGTAGCCCGTCATAGCCAAACAGAATATCTCAACTTTTCTATCTTTTGCTGTTTGAATAAACTGATTACGCACGCTGTCGATGAGCAATTGATTATCGAATGTGGGACGATTACCCAATCCACCCATATCCACTTCCACGCCATCAGCTTTGAGTTCTGCAGTAAGTGTGATGGCGCCAAGTTTCTGACGCTTGAGCAACATCAGATCGATCAATCCTATTTTATAACGTTGATTGGTTCTGGCTTTTTCAATTTCTTCTGCAAATACTCTTTCTAAATTTTCAAATCCTTTTACTGCATGAGCAGGTAATTTCTCTCCATTATCACCAAACACATACAAACTCTTCTCCGGTTCAATGGTAATTTTTGATTCATCTATTTTACCATTGGCGTCTTGTATGGCTTTAATGTTTAATCCCAGTTGCTTTGCCATGAACTCGTACACAGGGGTACGCTTTGTAATGCCGAAATCATGTTTATCGTTTGGCAAGTGCACATTGCTGACATTTTCTTTTTTATTGTACCATCTGTACATGGTTTGCAGGTAAGGGAAATCATGTTCAGGCATTTTATCTGTCCAGTCGCCGCCATCACTTACAACCAACTGCGGACGGGGCGCTGCCATAGCTGCAATCTCTACATTGTTTGTTCTGCCGCCACATGCATGAATGTTCATACCGCTTTCGCAGGGACAACCACCATAGAAATATGAAGACAATGAAACAACTGGCGCCGATACTTTTATACGATCATCCAGTGCAGTCATCAATACTGTATGACTGCCGCCACCTGAACCACCGGTAATGGCTACACGATTTGTATCGGCATCTTTCTGCGCCAGTAAATAATCAAGAATGCGGATAGCACCCAATGCCTGAATGGTCATCGCTAAACTTCTGCGGTGATCTTCTACTTTGAATTGCAGTAACGATTCGCCCCATGCAAACAAATCGTAACTAAACGCCATCGCACCCATCTTTGCCATTGCTGCACAACGATATTGGCAATCGGCTCGGTAACGTTGTTTTTCCCAATGACCATCGGGGTTTAAGATAACAGGGATTTTGCCCTTAAACTTTAATGGTTTGTACAACGACCCGTTGATCCATACGCCAGGTAAAATTTCAATGGCAATATTTTCGACACTGTAACCATCGAAGATGCGTTTAGCAGTAACGATAGGTTTACTGTTTGGCGCTGCCGGTAAATAATTTAACTGCAGTGCTTCTTTTAAACAAGGTTTTAATTCTGCTTTTCGTTTCTCCCAGTCTTCCACTGTTTTGTATTGTGCAGCGATGCGATCCATTTCGGCCCAGCCTTCTTCTACCGGCCAGCGATAGTATTCATAAGCACTTAACTTGTATTGCTTGTCTTTTTCTTTCTTCACTTTTAATTCCAACGGCTTCAAAATATTATCGAGTGTTACTTCTACATCAGGTCGGTATTTCCATTCGGCATAGGTAACCATTTTATTCTTTACCATACTGTCAACAAACTTGATTGTAACGCCGTATTTCTTTTGTACATCGTTCAATACTTCCTTTAAAGGTTTGCTGTATTGATTGTCAGTGTTCAATTGTGCAAATGTTGTTTGCCACGAAGACAGTAAGACGCAAAAGAAAAATGCTGCCCTGATAGCAGAACGATGAAAGGATTGCGACGCAACGATGATGCTATGAAAAACTGAAGCTGGTATCATAAATCATTTTTTAAAGATGCCTGTTTGCTTTCCAACTACTGTATAACAAATTTGGTTCGAGGACAGGTTTTGGAAAAAACAAACTGGCGATATAACCCACCACAATCACGACGAGATGACTGTAAACACCCAACATGAGTTTGTGATGTGTGAAATTAAAATTACCTAAATCGAGCAAGAGTTTAGGATTCTTTATACCAACGGGAGTACTTGTAAGAAAAGCCCATGCGGTAAATAGAATACAAGTGATGATACCAATGTTCACACCCTGACGATTGGCTCTTGCACTAAACAAACCCAAGAGAAAAATACCCACAATACCACCGGAGAAAATAGCATAGATGGTGAAGATAACACCCAGCACACCTTCGTTACCTGCTAACAAATAAAACGCACCGATGGCAATTGACAACAAACCCGAAAACACAACCAAGGCTTTACTGGTAGAAAGGTATTGCTGATCGGTTTTACCGGGACGAAACTTTTTATAGTAATCTTCCATACCAACAGCAGCCAGCGAATTCAAATCAGCACTGAGGCTGCAGATAGCCGCTGAGATTAAAGCCGCCACAATAAAACCAATGACGCCGGTTGGCAACTGTGTCATAATAAAATGTGGAAACACAGCTTCTGCTTTCATACCAACAGGCAACGGATTCTGTTTATAAAATACAAACAATGCGGTGCCGATAAACATGAAGATCGTCCAGATAGGAACAGTTAAGCTGATACCAAGCAGGGATGCTTTTGCTGCAGCCTTATCTGTTTTTGCAGTGAGATAACGTTGTACCACTGTTTGATCGGTGCCGTATTTCTGAATAGCATAGAACGATCCGTTAATGATCATGACTACCAAAGTAAGTTCTGTAAACTTAAAATCGTAAGGACCGAACCCTGTGCGGTTATTTTCTGTTGCCACTTTGATTGCTTCAGGCACTCCGCCTTTAATGGAACATAAAATCACCAGCAAACAAATGATGCCACTGGCGAATAACATGAAGCCCTGGAACACATCGAGCCAGATAACAGCCTGCATTCCTCCTTTTAAATTCACCATCACCAATACAAAACCAACTACTGCAAGAATAATAAACGGACTGATGGTTGTCATTTCATGAATGGCCACAGCTATCAAAAACAACACCGTGCCCATGCCTGCAAACTGACGGATGATGAATGAGGAGGAGCTGTAGTAACGGGCAAAGCCTCCGAAACGTTTTTCAAAATATTCGTAGGTGCTTAAACCAATCACTTTACGGAAGAGCGGCACGATAAACCAGATGGTTCCCAACAAAACGATGGGCACCATTAAACCCTGCACCAATAAGATCCAGTTACTGGTATAACCCTGTGCCGGGTACCCGAGAAATGTTACGCTGCTGATAAGTGTGGAGAGTAACGACAAGCCCAGGGCCCAGGAAGGAAAATTACCCTTTGAAAGAAAAAACTTCTCGGTTGTATTTTGCTTGTTTGCAAAACGAAAGCCGAGATAGAGGGTAACGCCGAGTACAACAAGGATGATGCAATAATCAATAAAATGTAAATAGTCCATTGGCAAGATCGTTGGGTTGCTCACAGATTGCTCTGATTAACACAGATCATTCTTCGTAAGATTTATTTGAAAAGTTGTTTGAACTCTTTGCTTAATTCGTAACTGCCGGGTTTAGCCGTTATGTATAATTCTCCTGCTTTCATTCGCACCACTCCTCTCGCTAATTCATTTACCGGTGAAAGTTTCTTGATACCCAGCTCCTGTAAAATGGCTGTTGCCGTAGACCCACCTTCCATAAACAGTTCGCTGATCTTATCTTGCTCAACAACGGTTTTCACTGTTTTTGCCATGATGCTGCGTAAATCAGCAGCGGATATTTCGGCAGGTATTACTTCATTGTTAAACGCAATGATGGCTTTCTGCTTTTGCTCAATTACATTTCTGCATTGCTGCAACCAGGCAACATCCTTAACCCCGCTTTCAATCATCTGCCTGGTGATATATAAAACAGTCTTGTTCTTTTCATCAACCTGTTTGATGTATTTCACCGATTGATCGTATGCTGTACCGCACACGTATAAGAAAGGAAGCTGCAATTCCGGTTGTTGCTGTTTTACTTCTTTTAATTGTTTGTTGAGCAATGCTGCATAGAAATCACCCGCACCAGCTACTACAAACTCATCATTCATTTTTGAAGCCCAAGCCTGTACATCAGCCTCTGTTGTTGCTTCACCCACAATGAACCCTGTTGAGGGAAGTGCATTGCTGTGTGGGAGCACGCTTACCGATTCATCCTTCAGCATTTGTTTTACCACCGAACTGCTTACAGGAAATTCCGGATCGTTTGCAAAACCTGTTTCGCTGATCAGTTGTCCCTGTACATAATAATTGCCGTTACTGATGGTTCTTCCTAAAGATGGATTGGCAGGAAGGATGAAGGCTTTGCTTTTGTTCATCAACTTCATCTGCAGTTTCAATTCATCCAACACATAGCCACGCAACACTGAGTCAATCTTTTTATAAACAAGCGATGGATTTAACGCTAACACTTGCTTAATAGCAGATTTTGTTTTTTCTAATGCTGCAATTTTGTTCAAAGAGCGGCTATCTGTACTTACAATCAACACATCTGCATCTGTTGCAGCAATATCAGCCGTACATAATTCTACTTTCAGTCCGTAACGCAGACTGATACCGGCTAACTCAGCCGCACCTGTAAAATCATCAGCTATTACTGCAATCATTTTTTACTTGTGTTTACTCAACTGTACTGCACTTTCAATGGCCAATACCATTGCATCAGCGCTGGCAATGCCTTTGCCTGCAATTTCAAATGCAGTTCCATGATCAACTGATGTACGGATGATAGGCAAACCCAAGGTGATGTTCACACCTTTCACACTGTCCATCTGTTGCTTTTCTGCATTCCATTTAAAACCTGCAAGCTTGAACGGAATATGTCCCTGGTCATGATACATGGCCACAACTCCACCATACGCTCCCATTGCTGCTTTTGCAAACATGGTATCGGGTGGCACAGGGCCTTCCACATCATAACCTAAATTTTTTGCTTCGATCACCGCCGGTAATATTTCTTCATCATCTTCAGTACCAAACAAACCACTATCACCTGCATGCGGATTTAATCCTGCTACACCTATTTTCAAATTTGTTTTGCCTAATCGTTTCAATCCATCAACAATCAATTCGATCACCTGCACAATTCGTTCTTTCTTTACCAGATCACAAGCTTGCCTGAGTGATACATGCGTACTCACATGAATCACATTGATGTTATCTTCCACCAGCAGCATAGCGTATTTCTTTGTGCCTGTGTAATGCGCATAGATCTCTGTATGGCCTGCATAATGATGACCGGCTTCGTTGATGGATTTCTTGTTAATCGGGCCTGTTACTGTTCCATCTACTTCCTTTGCCATTGCTAATTCAATTGCTTTCTTCACTGCCTGGAACGATGCTTCGCCACACATGGCATTGATCTTTCCAAACTCAAGCTTTGTAATATCTGTAATGCCGAGATCATACACATCAATCGTACCCAATTCAAATTTTGCATCAGCAACTTTGCTGATTGCATTCACTTTTGCATTGAGTTGCAGTTTATCAATGATCTGTTGAAACACTACTGCATCGCCCACCAATAATGGTTTGCAAATGTTATATGTTTCTTTTTGCAACAATGCTTTTACTGCGATCTCAGGACCGATGCTTGCAGGATCGCCCATGGTAATGGCTAAAACCGGTTTGCTCATCTATTCGTTTTTTATTTGAAACCCCGACAGCGGTTGAAAACCCTGTCGGCGGTTGAAGTATCTTTTTATTTTTAAAATACCCTCCGTTGGGGCTTTAGCCGCCAACGGGGTTACTTAATTTTTTAAATGCGTTAATCAAATTATTCTTCTCTTCTTCACCTAATGCCTGCAACGGCGGCATCACCACATCTTCACAAATTCCCTTGTGCTGCATCACTGCTTTTAAAGCCCACAAACTTTCACCTAATGTTTTTCCTGATTGGTATAAGTTGCCGTACACATCACTGATCTTTTGCATCTCAAATGCTTTTGTATGATCACCGGCCGTAACTGCTTTCAGCATTTCATCATAGATCTCCGGCATTAAATTTCCAGTGCTTGGAATCAAACCATCGCTGCCACCAATCAATGCTTCAGCAGATTTTGCTGCCCAGCCAAGAAAATGGCCAAAGTCTTCACGGTCTTTCCACAACGCCAATGATTGCGCCAAACGTTCATCACTGCGTTCTGAATCTTTTGTTGCAATAATGTTTGGATGATGACTCAACTCGTCGATCAACTGCAACGGAATACTCATATGAGTAGTTGCAGGAATATTATAAATGATCAATGGCAATGGAATCGCATCTGCCAATGTTTCAAAATATTTCTTCATCTGCGTTTCGGTTAACGCATAATAAGAAGGCAAGGTTGTTGCAACAGCATCTACAGCATGATCGGCACAAAACTTTGCAAAATCAATTGATTCGCTCAATACGTTCGATGAAATACCGGCATATAAAACCGTTCCGTATTTCTTGTGTTTTGCCGCCGCTTTTACATACTGCTCCTTTACATCAGCAGATAAAGAGGCAGACTCTCCTGTAGTTCCTAATATGAACGGAGAAATACTGTGTGCATAAAACTGTTCAAATATTTTTCCAACAGCGACATTATCTATCTGCAACGCCTTTGTAAGCGGCGTTACAGCCGGCACAATCACTCCACTAAACTTTTTATTCTTCTTCATCAAAATGCCGATTTAAAAATGCTTACCGCATCCTGTTCTGTAATTTCTCTTGGATTATTTTTCAGCAAACGTTGGATCTTCATTGCTTCCATCGCCATTTGCGGAATCGTTTCTTCCTTCACTCCCACTTCCTGTAACGTTGTTGGTATGCCGCAGGCTTTGTTCAGTTTTTTTATCTTCTCCACTCCTGCTTTGGCTGTTGTCCATGCATCTGCTTCACGTGTGCAACCCAATGCAACCGCTACATCTGCATAACGATCTACAGCTGCCACAATATTATACTCCATTACATAGGGCAATAACACAGCGTTAGATAAACCATGCGCCAAATGATACATACTTCCCAATGGATACGACAATGCATGCACACCTGCTGTATTCACCGGGCCTAAACAAAAGCCGCCGTACAAACTGCCCATCGCTACTTTTTCTCTTGCTTCAATATTGCTGCCATCTTTTACAGCAGTAACAATATTCGCTGCGATCAACCGCATGCCTTCAAAAGCAAAGAGATCAATAAATGGTTGTGCAAATTTGTTTGTATAAGCTTCGAGGCAATGCGTTAATGCATCCATTCCTGTTGCTGCAGTAATAGCAGGCGGAACAGAAACAGTCAACAACGGATCAACATATACAATATCAGGAACAAGAAAGGGACTGATAATTCCTTTCTTCTGATTATCTGTATCATCAACCAAAATAGCATTGGGCGATACTTCACTGCCTGTGCCCGATGTTGCAGGAACACAAATGAGTTTTTTCTTTCTTCCCTTTAACAAACCAATGCCTACATAATCTCTCAGTTGTTGTTTATTCTCTAGTTGTGCAGCAACAAGTTTGGCAATATCGAGTACACTGCCGCCCCCAATTCCAATCACTAAATCGGGATTGAACGGTGCAACTTTTTTCATCAACGTTTCAAAATCGCTGAACGATGGTTCTGCAACAATGGATGTATCAACCAACACTTCGATCTTTTGTTGTTTGAACATTCCTGTAAAATCTTCAATCGTTTTTAACAGAGGTGTAATGGTTGCAATAAAAATTTTCTTTGGTTGCAGATCCAATACATCATTTGTCAATTGCGACAAAGTACCATTACCTGTTACTAACTTACCGGGAAAAATTATTTTAAATGCTGAGATAGACATAATCGACTTATTAAAACACACTTTCTTCTTTAAACCCTGAACCGGCAATAGACTGCACATCCACTTTCTGGATCTGTAATCGTTCGCACCAGTGTTCAAACTTGTTATAAATATCATCAAGTGTATTTCGTTGGTCGGGTGTTAACTTGGTTGCAACAGCACGACTGATAGTTCGCACCGGCAATCCTCTCTTCTGCAAAAAGTATTTCGAACACATGGGGTATGCAATATGAATCAACGGATCCACTTTTGTTAACTCTTCCTGCAGCCATTTTACTTCTTCTTGTTTATCGGGATTGGTTGCATTGTTCACCATCCACACCATTACTTCCGGATAAAAATTACCGGAGATAGATGACATACCTTTTGCACCCTGCAGCAAACTGAACATGGCATTAGGTGTATGTGCATCATAAAACTCCATATTGTTCGGGGTTTCTTTCAGTATATTAAGCTTAGCCTGCACATTTTCATGCGTGATGGAAGTATCCTTATGATAGATCAAACGATTTGCAGACAACAATTGCCTGAATACATCTGCTGTAATAATACGTTTGTAAGGCGCAGGACATTCATACATGCCCAATGGAATATTGCCTGTTGCCTGGAACATCTGTTCGAAGTTGCGAAGCAGCACCTCATCACTATCCTCTTCTTTTGCAAAATGACCAGTGATCATGATGGCTGCATCAATACCTGTATCAAATATCTGGCGGGTAAAAAGTGCTTTATCAGCGATGGTTAGGCCGAACGAACCGGTTGCAACAACAGGTACACGGCCACGCACCTGCTTTACAATATGTGCAGTTAATTCTAAACGTTCATTTTCTGTAATGCTGAACATTTCGCTGCTGAGACAGTTGGCGAAGAAACCTTTTACACCCGCAGCCAAATAAAATTCAACCAATATGCTTACTACATCCAGGTCAACCTCTGCTTTGAGATTGTAAGGAGTGATCATTACCGGGACAAATTTTTTATCGGGCATAACAACCTTTATTTAATGCATAAATTTGACCTTATCGGTACGGGTTTACAATGTAGCATTTCACTTTTCTGCTGTACAATTTTACTGTTTCGAAGGACGGAGTTTGGTAATGAGCAAGCCGGTGAGAAAAATGCTCAAGGTTCCCACCACAATGATCATATTCTTGTGCAAGGGATTTTTCAGGAACGCATAATTCTCACCGAGTTTGCCGGAGAAGGTCATCCACAAAATCACAATGATGCCAATGATAACGGCCGTTATGGCTGCTGCATTTTTTGTTTGACGGCTGATGAGTCCCAACAAGAATAACCCCAGCATACCGCCAGCGAAAATGCCACTCAGCTCCCACCAGATGTCGAGCAGACTTTTTGCACCGATCATGGCCAGACCTGTACACAAACCAATTACACCAAAGGCAATGGTTGATGCATGGAGCAAATACAATTTGCGTTTATCGGTTATATCGGGCTTAAAATATTTCTGGTAAATATCAACGGTAAATACGGTGGCCGACGCATTCATATTACTGCTGATGGTGCTCATGGCAGCCGATAATAAAGCCGACACAATTAAACCAACCAAACCTGTTGGAATATTATTCACCATAAAAAACGGCAACACTTTATCACCATAATCTGCAGGGCTTAATGTTGCAGCCAATTGTTTTGCTTCAGCTGATGTTGCGGCTACGCCTAACCTTTCTGCTGCTACCTGTAACTTCACCGGATCGATCATGCCGGGTTGTGTTTGATAAAATGCATACAGGGCAGTACCAATTACAAAAAATAAGAACGAGGCCGGTACATAGATCCACACACAAAGCCAAACAGATTTACTTGCCTGCTTCTCCGTTTGTGCAGTATGATATCGCTGAATATAGTTCTGATCCATCCCGAAATTATTCAGGTTGATAAAGAACCCATAGAAGAGCACCACCCAAAAAGTCGATTCGGTAAAGTTGGGCGAAAAACTACCAAGACTTGTTTTATGATCAGTTGTTGCTACATCAATAATAGTTGAGAAGCCGCCGGGAATTTCTTTCACCACCAAAAACAAGATCAACAAGGCACCGAGTGTTTTAATGATGCCTTGTGCTACCTCTGTCCAGATCACTGCTTCAATACCGCCGAGCACTGTGTAAATAATAATACAGATACCCATCACGATCATGATTGATTGCATACTGAAACCGGTGAGTGCCTGCAAGCTCAATGCAATACCAAAGAAGATAGAACCCATGCGTGCAAACTGTGTGAGCAGAAAACAAACCACTGCATACGTTCTTGCCCATGGGCCGAAACGTTTTTCTAAATGTGTGTATGCTGATATTTCGCCGGTGCTTCTGTAAAACGGAACAAAATATTTTGAAGCGATCCATGCAGCCAATGGCATGGAAATGCTGAATACAAACGCATTCCAGTTACTGCCGAATGCTTTCCCCGGCACCCCTAAAAAAGTATTGCTGCTTAAAAATGTGGCGTAGATGGAAAGACCGATGGCCCAGCCGGGAATACGACCGGAGGCTTTTGTAAACTGGTCGCTGTTTTTATTCTTGCGTGAAAAATAAAAACCAATGCCCACCATGGCAAGCATGTACAGTGCAATGACTGCAAGATCGATAAATGGCAAATTGTGCATCGTTATTTTTTAACACAGAGACACGAAGACACAGAGAAAGAACTTAGTAAACTCTTTGTGTCTTTGCGTCTTTGTGGTTCAACTAATCATCCGTTGTCTTCCCGCTTCCTTCTTTCGCTCCCGGCCATTGTTTGTTTACAATTTCTTTCAACTCCAGTTTGCTCGGATCAACCACCACATGTTTGATCTTTTCTCTTCTCCATGTGTAAACAATATGCACCAGTCCATCTTTTGTTTGTATTACCGATGGATAGGAATACTGGCTGATGGGCGAATCTTCAAGAATCAATGCGGCACTCCATACTTTACCATCTTTGCTGATGGCAACATTCAACGGTGTACGTGGGCCCTTGCCATTTACCCATGAAGCGTTTGGTAAATTATGATTGTACACCAATAACTGTCTTCCATCTCTCAGTGTTACTGCATCCGTTCCTGAATTATTATTCGGCAATGCTGATGCCTGCATGGTGCTCCATGTTTTACCACCGTCTGTACTCCAGCTTTCGTTGAGTGTAGTATTTCGGCTTCGACAAAGAATCTGCAAACGGCCATCTGCATATTTTAAAATACTTGGTTGAATAGCTTGTAAAATTTTCGGATCGCTGATCGCATCTGTCTTCGTCCATGTTTTGCCGAAATCTGTTGTGAATTCGATATGCGCTTTCCAACCTGTTTTTTCGGTACTGCTCGGACAAAGCAAAACGCCGTTGATGAGTTCGGGTTTGTTTTTAATCGGACCTAAAAACCCTTCGGGCAATGCTTCCCGTTCGCTCCATGTCTTGCCATTGTCTTTGCTGCGTTTCATCCAGCCCGTCCAGCCCGCAACGTTGGGACCTATTTTATAAAACAACAACAACTCGCCATTCGGTGCATAAAACAAAACAGGATTGTATGTTGGATAACGCAATGTATCGTTCATTACTCCATCCGCTACTTTTACAGGTGCTGTCCATGTTCCGTTTTTGAAATGACTTGTCCAGATGCACACATCCTTGTAACCTTCTTTTGTACCGCCAAACCATGCAGCAATCAATCCTTCCGGCGTTTCTGCAATGGTTGCTGCATGACTTTCAGGAAAGCTTGCACGATCAAAAATGAATTCATCTTTTACAATTCCTTTTCTGAATTTCTTATTGCGGATAAATGTATAGTTGCCCGATGCAATCTCCAGCACCACTGCTCCATTATCTTCTTTCATAAATTTGATGTCTTTGCTGTTGGCAAAAGACAAACCACTCTCCGTAATTTCTTCTACACTGTTTGCAGGAATATAAACCGTTGCCGATGTATTGGCAGGGATGCTGATCTTCCATTCAAATTGTTCAATGGAATTTTTCCATTCACTTTTGATCAAACCATGAAAACTGTTGTACGATGCTTTTACAAAATCCAAACCTGCAGGTATGGTTGGTTTCATGATGATCTTCTTGAACGCCACATCTGTTTTGTTGGTACGGATGCCAGCCAAATTTTCATAGAACCAGGTGAGCAGATCGCCGAGCAACATCACATGGTTCTGGCTGTTCATACCGGGATCAGCTGTGTTCCCGTTCCACAATTCCCAAATAGTTGTTGCACCATTTTCCACCATATAACCCCAGCTGGGATAAGTTTTGTTGGAGGCCATGATGTACGCCAGATCAGCATAACCATACTCCGTCAATCCACGCATGATCCATTGCGAACCGATCAAACCGGTGCTGATATGCCCATGATTTTCTACATGCACCTTATGTCTTATTTTTTCAAACACAGGTGCTCGCAATGAATCTGGACAAATACCAAAATACAACGGCAACAGGTTTGCAGTAACTGTATTGTTACTGTATTGTTTCAGTTTCGGATTGTAAAATGTTTGTTGAAAGGCAGTGCGGATACTATCACTCAACAAACCATAGTAGTTTGCATCCGCTTTATTGTTGGTGATATTGGCAAAGCGTTGCATATACGACAGCAACTTGTAATAGTAAGCGGTTGCAATCAGTTTACCATCCGTTAAACGGTTGCTGTCTTTTGCATGAATGAGATTTAAGCTTTCAGGCGGCACACACCAATCGCCATATTTATCACGGGTGATGATGTAATTCTTCATATACTTACTCTTCATGTACAGCATCCATTTCTTCATGGACGGATAATGTTTCTGAATCGGCGTCACATCACCAAACTGGTTGTATAAATTATTTGTAACAAAGAAATAGGCAGCAGGCCATGTTACATCATCGCTGTAATAATTCCAGAACGCAGGTGCCACATCAGGAATACTTCCTTCTTCTGTTTGACTGTCTTCTATATCCTGCATCCACTTTGCATACAACGTTGCGTTGTTGAACACAAAGCTTTCGCCTTGTGAGCCAACTGTACGATCGCCTAACCAAGGCTGACGTTCGTTGCGCTGCGGACAATCAACCGGCATGCCTTTGTAATTCGATGCGATGCCCCACCAGGCATTTTGATAAATTTTATTGAGTGTTGTATTTGCTGTTTCAAAAGAACCTGTTGTTTCCAGCGCATCGTAAACCAGCTTTCCTTCAAACTGATTGATTGTTGGTGTACCGGGAAACGTTGACACCTCTACATAACGGAAACCATTGTATACAAAAGAAGGTTGCCATGCTTCGTTGCCTGTTCCTTTCAATGTATAAATGTTGGTCACTTTTGCATCTCTTAAGTTGGCAACAAAGATTTCGCCGTTCGATTGTAAGCTCTCTGCAAAACGAAGTGTCACCTTCTCTCCTTTCTTACCATTGATATTTTGCAGTTTGATCCATCCTGCAAAATTTTGTCCCATATCAAGGATGTATTTACCGCTGGCAGTTTTTTTAATAGAAACAGGTTTGATGGTTTGCATTACTTTCATCGGTTCGCTCATTTGTGCAACCATCTTTCCTGTTGGTGCTTCTACCAATTCAGGCTGCATCCATTTGCTATCGTTGAATCCGGCATTCGTCCAGCCAATAAATTCTTTGCGTGCATCATATTCTTCACCATCGTATTCGTTGTTGGTACGGATAGGGCCATCCACATTCAGCTTCCAGCTTTCATCACTCACAATGGTTTTCTTTGTGCCGTCGGCATATTCGATTTCCAGCTGCAACAAGAGTTTCGGAAAACCGAATGTGTTATGCTTATGCGTTTTGTAATTCTGACGCATGGTAAAGAAACGTCCGTTACCCAACACAACAGCCACTGCATTATTACCGGCTTTTATCTGCGTTGTTACATCATGTGTATTGTAGAAATAAGTTTTACGATAATCAGTCGGGTTTGGTGCCAGCACCTGGTCGCCGATCTTCTTACCATTAATATACAGTTCATACATTCCCAACCCGGAGAGATAAACGGTGGCACGTTTTACTGCAGGCTTACTGCTAAATTCTTTGCGCAGGTATCTTGCACTTAAGCGGCTCCATTGTGTTACACTATCCCATGCAGATGCTTTATCGTACCCGATCCACTTTGCTTTCCATAATTCTGTCGTAAGTCCGGTGGAGAAGAAAGCAGTTTGTGCAGCAACCGCTTTGCCTTTATTCGTCTGCACCAGCACTTTCCAGTAATAGGTTTTACCCGGCTTGAGTTCTGCACCCATGTATGGTACATGCAATGATTTATTGCTGCTGATGTTACCTGAGTTCCATACATCGCCTTTGTTCTGTTGCAGATTTTGCAGAGTGCTGCTTACAAGAATCTGATAGCTTGATTGCACCACGTTGCGGAGATTACTTTGTAACTGCCAGCTGAGGCGAGGTTGTTTCACATCAATACCCTGTGGGTTCACCAACATTTCGCAGCGGAGATTACTCACTGTTACCTGTGCAGTTAACTGCTGAACAGAAATAAACAGAACAAGTAAGGTTATAATTCGTTTCATTGTTATTGTGCAGAGAAGTTAAAGTATAAGTTGATGTGCAAAGCCCTTGACGGATCTTTTTCGTAATCGTAGAAAATATTTTTGCTGCCCATCGGCCCTGTTGTTTCGTTGCGTTGTGTTTTGCTGCCGATGCTGCTGATGCCATTCATAAACGAAATATCTCCAGTCGGAAACAGCGGTTCGTAATTGTGCCACTGATCGGTTTTCCATGCCGGAGTAAACAAACGCAGGATCAAACCTTCGGTTTCGGTTACAACCGTAAAACGATTGTTCTTTGTAAAGAAGTAGCCTCCGTAAAAATTGGAATGATAACCTTTGAACTCGGGATAGATCCACGGTGCTTCACCTGTTTCTGTATTGTTGTAGGTTTTATTCCAAACGCCAAACTGGTTTCCTTTCAAACGGTTTTTCCAAACACGGTATGGCCCATCGCCCATGTAGGTTACCGATTGAATTTCTTTTTCCGGAAAAGAAAAGTTGATGCCTGCAAAGTTGGTGAAGTAGGCAGCAGGAAAATAATGTACCTGCAACTGCACCCAACCCGAAGGATAGATCGTCCACTTCAAAGTGTTGTAACTTTCTTTCTGGTTGAAAGAAGATTCAAGCACAAGATTGTTTTCTTCCTTATACTGTTTGAATGATTTGAAATTATTGACGCCTTCCTGCAATACCGGACCATTGTTAAATGGCAACGCTCCTTTCGCATTCTTCACTGAAACAAGTAAGCCGTTGTTCTTATTCAGCACCACCGTTACATCCTTTACCGAAACAGTCAGCAATGAATCTGCTTCTGAAGTATTGATAACATTGTTGCCTTCTTTTACAATCATTCTTGCACCTGTTGTTGCAGGACTGCTGATCGGGAAACTCCAGGTAAATAATTCTTTTTGGTAACGGTCTTTCACTGTTACATACAGCACATCATAATTTTTCCAATCGGCTGGTAAGGGAATTTGTACCACTCCTTTTGCGCCGGGATGAATATCGGGTGCTGTTGCTTTACCTTCTGTTTCCTTTGAAGTGGCAATGTCAAAACGTTTCAGCTTCCAGCTGAAAGAACATTCCTTTGTATTGGTATAATGATAGCGATTTTCAATGTTCAGTTTTCCATCAAAGCCTTCAGCAATTTCCCTGCGTTCAAAAAACACCGGGCTCCACACTTCCTTAATGGTGTAAAAGCTTGCTTCTTTTTCATGATGCGGACCAATAATACCATCTGCAGAACGATGCTTATCGGTATCCAGCGAATCATTCTTGTCTTTTCGTACAACTGCATTATCAGCAAAGTCCCACAGAAATCCACCTGCACTTAACGGGTTGTGCCACATTTTTTCCCAATAGTCTTCAATCCCTGCACCATGCCCACCATCAAACTGTCCGTGTAAAAATTCTGTCGGCATGACAATGTCCTTCCCATTCTCATAATTGCCGATACCATAATTGTATTCACGGTAATGCTGTGTATCAAAGCCGCCAAACAATTGCCAGGGATGCACCACAGGCCGTTGTTGAAGATCAAAATCTGTAAAATATTTATCGAGTGCAAAATTGTGACCGCCTTCATTGCCGTTTGCCCAAATGATAATGGAAGGATGATTCACATCATGATCGATCATTTCTTTCAGCAACTTCTTCCCTGTCGGTTCATCGTAGTTGCCATGCCAGCCAGCAAGTTCATCCATTACAAACAAACCCAGCGAATCACACACATCCAGGAAATGATCATCAGGTGGATAATGACTCATCCGCACAGCATTCATATTCATATCCTTCATCAGCTTTACATCTTCAATGCTGATCTGTTTGCTGGTGGTTCTCCCAGTTTCCGGACGAAATGCATGACGGTTCACACCTTTCATTTTTACTTTCACACCGTTTATATAAATACCATCACGCTGTTTTACTTCTACGGTTCGGAAACCGAATTGTTTTGTTACTGTATGAAACTCTTTTCCGTTTTTATAAATGGTAAAAACAGCTTTATACAAAATAGGTAATTCAGGATTCCATTGCTTGTGTGATGTGAATTGATTCTTTAAAACAATTGCAGCACTTGTTTTATCCCATTGCATGGCAATCGGGTTGCCAAACTTTTCATTAGTTGAAGTATATAATTGCAGCGATACAGATTCAGGAGCTGTATTTGTTTTGATGTTTGCTGTGAAGTTGCCATCTGCTTTTGCATTGATCGCCACTTGTTCAATATGCACAGCAGGCAACACTTCCAGCCACACCGGACGAAAGATGCCACCAAAAATCCAGAAGTCAGCTTTACGTTCTGCTTCATTCACCGATTGGTTAGCTGAATGTTTGGCAACAGTTACTTCAAGCAGATTTTCTTTTCCGTAGTTGAGCAGTTTACTGATATCGTATTTAAAAGCATAGAACGCACCTTGATGAACTTCCCCTGCAGATTTGCCGTTTATTTTTACTTCTGCATCGGTCATCACACCTTCAAACACGATGTTGATGACTTTTCCTTTCCAGTTGGCAGGCGCATTAAACCGATGTTTGTACAAACCCTTTTCTTTTCCACGTACACTTTCTTTTGCAAAACCATAATCGTATTTTCCAAAGCCCTGTAATTCCCAGCAGCTGGGTACAGCGATCTTTGTCCACTTGTTGGCATTCATACCACCTGTACAAAAGAAATCCCATTGCACCGTTTGATCGCTGCCGGTACCAGAGAGATAAACCTTTTCTGTTTGCTGCGAACGAGAAAACAAAGGATAAAAGAGAACCACGGAGACACAAAGAACACAGAGATGCACAAAGGATTTTCTTTGTGCTGATTTCTGTCTTTGTGACTTTGTGGCAAATAAACCAATCATAATTTTCCAGTTATTTTTTCCAGCTTCAACGATGAAGCCACTTTCTTTCCATTCACCCACACACTCAAGCCCTTTCCTTTTTTATATTTCAATCCGTCTTTATCCCAAATAATCGTTACGATCTTGTCGTGATACAACACATTATCCAAACAGAACCAGTTCCATTTATTTTCAGGAAGCAAAGGATTTACCTCAATCGTATTATCCGCTCTTGGTCGCAGACCAACCAATCCGCTAATGATCAAATCATTGAATGTTGAATGGTTGTAATAACGACTGCGTTCTTCATCACCCTTTAACCAAAAGCCGGTTTTCTCATCGAGATATTCACCGATGTACGGACGGCCACGGTAGTACTGCGATTCAACATACGTATTCAATAAACTGAAATAATTACTGTCAGCCACATAATCCTGCTGGTAATTATTCAGCAGGTTGGCCATGCCTGTTAATGTTTGTGCTGTTGCAAAAGGCCATACCGCACCATCCCACTCGCATTTGCAGCAACCATGTGTGCGAAACTCCGGATGACTGCGATCGGCAGTGGTGATACCAAATGGCGCACAAAATGTTTTCGTGTCAATCAGGCTTTGCCATGCTTTGCTGTATTGCGTATCAGGCAAATTGAAATACCAGGGAATAAACCCGATCTCTTCTTTTACATTCGCAGCTGTATCGCCTTTTTCTTTCAATACTTCAAAGAAGGTGTGCTTGCTGTTCCAGAGTTTGGCTTGGGTAAGTTGTTTTAACGAATCGGCTTTACGGTTGTACAAAGCAAAAACGTCTGCATCGCCTTTCATTGCTGCCATTGCTGCAATGGCTTTGGCATTACCGAACATATAGCCGTTAATGGAAGGCCGTGGATTTTTTTCCGTCCGGCCGCCGCTGATGGTTTCTTCCATTGCATCACGCACATCATACTGCCAGAACAAACCATCTCCTCTTTTCCGTTCGGCTTCCCAAGCAGCATAGTTGGTTAGCAGATCCGGTAACAGATCAAGCATAAAATTTTTATCGCCATTCACCAAAAAACGATTGTAAATCGCATCTTCATTCCAGCCGCTATAAAAACGCAGTTTCTTTAAGGGCTTACCATCGTTGCCACGGTACCACACCTGCAGATTGTTATCCATGTAGGCTTTATCATGCAGCCATCTTGATTCATAAATATGATGACCAAGTCCGCTGGAGATGAGATTGTATTTATCCGCATAACTACGTTGCACCAAAAACTCAGTAAACACAAATCCTTTTTCTGTTTTCTTGATGTGTTTACGTAAGGTCCACCAGCGATAGTAAAAGATTTCTTCAAAATTTTGCTGCGGACATTCAAACAACGGAATATTCTTTTTCATCCACTCCCAGCTTTTTACATTGGGAATGGCCTGCTCAATATTCGGTTCTTCCATTGTATTGAAATAATCAACGTAGTGTTTGAACTGGTCCTGTTTAAGTACAAATGGTTTTAGTTGAGCAGAAGTATTGAACCACAGAGACACGGAGACACAGAGAAACACAAAGAACTTTCGCTTCCGTTCCATCCCTCTGTTTGGCTTAATATTACTTGATAGACTGTATTTCATCTTCTTCATCCTATTAATCCCATTAATCGTGGTTCAGACTTTTTACTGAATGAATAAAATAAACTGCTTCTTTCGCCTTAGCATCTGCACCGGGCAGATCGTAATCCTGATCAGTTGGCGTATCTGCATTGGGGAAACGACGCACAGATCCTGTCCGGAACGATAACCGCTCCACTGATTCAACCGGCTGGAAAAATACATTCAGGTTCGGTTTGCCATTGTTGATGGTCACCGTATAAAAACGTGTCGTGGTATTCAACCCAACTTTGAAATGGATTTGTTCACCCGCATTGTATTTGCCCAGGCTTTTGTTACGATATCCCTGCTTGGTTAAAATACTTCCTGTTGAATCAAGTATGATGCGGAGTGTCGCCATCCCTTTTTTATCCAGCAATTCAATTTCCAGGCTACCGGTGTTTGTTTGATTGGCTGTTAACGTAAATTCAATCACCACATTTTTCGATTCAGGAAAAATGCGTTCTGCTTTTGCATAATCGAACGGATCACTGTCGTGCAGTGCCAATACTTTTTGATTATTGTGCTGTTCAATAACTGTTCTGCACCAAAGCGGACTGTAAAGATTCCATTCGTTCAGTTCTTTGCCTGCAGGCAGATTATTGAATACATCGTTGACAGGTGCTGCTACTTTATTTTTTACCGGAACTGCAATCCTGCTCACCCATATATCTTCTTTGTTCATGCTGTAGGTTACCCACATGTTTCCATCGGCAGGTTTACCATCCATTTCCTGAATACCACGTACATATTGCGGACCATAACTTTTGTAGGCGCCACCATAACGCATGGAAGTGATCTCTCCATTTACCAGCAATAGATTTTTATAATTCAAACCATCATCACTTACACTAACGGCCAAAGGCCAACGAAATTCTGATGGGTTGTACACCGTTGCATAGTTGCCATCGCTGGTGCGTTGTCCCCAGATCTTTGCATTGGCATTCACGAACCCGGGCGCTCTTGTTGGGTTGTACTGCCAGGTTTTACCTTCATCTTTACTGATGCTGGTCAACGCATATTTCCAGAGTGCTACCACATTGCCATTCGGCAGATGATAATAGTTGAATGCTTTGAAATCTTTACGCAGCGGAATCAACGGATCGTTTCGATCAGCTTCTTCCACTGTCTGCATCATCAACAAAGCTGTACCCAGAATTTCTTCGCAAGCTGCAACAAAGCCTTTGTCCTTTGATGATTTGTAAAACGGATACAAAGAATTCTTTTCATTGAAGGAGTGATTGTATCGCAGGAAATAGATGGGGCCTAAACTTCCATCTGCTTTTATTTCACGGATCACACGGCCAATACCATTCCCATCATTCGGATCATCTTTTTGTCCTAATACAATTCCATAAAACGCCAATGCAAACAAACGCTTCGACTTGGATGTATAAAAGCCCATCCGTTGATGCATGACTGCATACGCATTCTTTGCAGTATCTGTTTTGCCGGGCTTTACAAAACCATCGGGTACTTTGTAAGGGGGAAAGATCACAACAGGATTGCTCCAGCTGTAACCATCTTTTGATGTTTGCAACAATGTTTGACCGGGAGGAATATGTTCACCAACAGGATCACTTAAATATTCAAGGTAAAAAGTATTGTTCCAGTACGCCAGCATGGGCGCATGATTGTAGGTCCATGATGTTGCACCGGTATCTGCACGATTGGCCCGCATGGTTTGAATATTGTGTACACCAACAGCAGGCGATAATTGCCCGTGATGATAATCCACGTTCGATAAAGTTGTACCTGTGTACCGAACGGTGTCCTGGGCAATTAATAATGAATAATTGATAATGAATAATATCGAAAATGCTATCCTCATATTTATTTCTTTATCAGTTTCCTGATGACTTTTTTCTTCACCGGTACAATTGTTCCATGCTTATGCCCTTCCGGCACTTTCACATTTGTGGTTACGTTCTCAAACGTCACAAAGTCTTTCGTTGCGACTGCTTCATAAATTTTCTTTTGGTACGAATCGAAATAGATCAGCCATTCATCTTTCAGCTTTACTACCGAAGGTCCTTCGGTGAAATTGCCGGAGAATGGTTTTGAAATATTTGTCCACGTACCAAGCGGCGATGTGCCGAACGCCACTTTAATATTCCGCTCAGGTCTTGTATTATCTTTCAGCACCAATACATAGTCATCCTTTTTTCGTTTTACAATCACCGCATCAATTACACTGAACTTCGGATCGAGAAATAATTTTGTATCGCTGAATGTTTTAAAATCAGTTGTTGTTGTCACGTACATACGGTGATTGTTGCTGTCTTCTTCAATACCCCGTTCAAAACGCCCCGGAATACAACTGGCCCAAATGATGATGTATTGCTTTGCTTCATCATCATAAAACAATTCAGGCGCCCATACATTCACTGTTGTTGGTTCGTTCTTCATCACCGGAATAAACTGTTGCTCACTCCAGTGCAACAGATCTTTCGATGAAGCATAACCAAAACCCAGATCGCCACGCCAGCTGCTGGTCCATACTAAATGAAAGGTTCCATCAGGTCCTTGCACCATACTTGGATCACGCATCACTTTTTGATTACCTACTTTCGGTTGTAAAAGAACTGTGTCTAAATCCGTCCAGTTTTTTCCATCATAACTGTACAGCATCCGTAAACCCGCATCGGCCGGTTCGTGAAAGGAAGTGAACAGGTAAGCTTTGCTACTGCACGAAGCCAGCAGAATTAATAATGAACAATTAATAATTAATATTTTCCTATGCATGGCCTATTTCTCTAAAATCAATACCCAATCATTCCCCTCTTTCTGTTCACCGGGAGGATCAAAACTTGTTGTACCTTTTTTGTATGCTTCAACCGGTTGCTGTTTTCCTGTAGCCGGATTAAACCAGTTTGCTTTCGTTGGCACAAACTTCAGCTTCGATACATCTATTTTAAAATCTCTTCCATTATAAACATAGATCATCGCATAGTTTGTTCCTCTTGTTGCAGCAACACGATTGTAACGTTCACCGCTGTCAACAACCAATTCCTGTGCAGGTACACGATCGTAATACGATTTACTCAACATGAGTTTTTTCAAATGAACCATTTGTGTTGCACCGGGTGATAGAAGCGCCTGCTTCCAGTTCATGGTTACACCATAGTTCGCTGTCCAGTCGCCCATTTTATTAAACTGCATGGTTGCATTTTCACCATAAGTAAAACCTGCACCACCTGCAAACACACTCCAGTAGGCGTAGCGACGCAGATCAGCAGCTGTCCAGCGAGGCTGCAAACTGTCGTGCAAACCATGTGGAATATTTTCATAAGATGGTTCACCATCCAATGTTGGCTTCACCGGTTTTAGGTTGTAATCAACAGCAATGAACTTCCAGTTGTCTTCGCCGTAATGATTGGTTTCGTTGCTGCTGGTATCCTGCGCATAATCTTTATGACCGCTTTGAAACATATTGAAGTCGAGCCAGGCTTCGTTATGAAACCAATCGCTTGATGAAGTTCTTCCACGTGGATGATAGGTAACCAAATGTTTGGGATCGTATTTCTTCAAGGTAGGGCCAATCACTTTCCACACTTCCATGCCTTCTGTTCCCCGTACATCACCACCATTCAACCAAATGATGTTTGTTCGGTTTTTATAGCGATTAGCTAAAAATTTTGCATACACTTCGGCCTGTTGTGCATTTACTTTACCTGCTTTTACATTGCTGCCCCAAACCGGAACCATCGCCATATAAATGCCACGCTTTGCTGCTTCATCTACAATAAAATCAACATGATCCCAATAATCATAAGCAGCAGTATCGGCGAAATTATTTCCCGGAGTAACATTCGGCTTTGATGCATCCTCGTTAATCAATGCAAAATCGCCATACACATTCTTTGTGTTATTCATATCATGCAGCACCATTACCTGCACCACATTAAACCCTTGCTGCTTTCTTGTTTCGAGATAACGGATAGCATCTTCCCTGCTGCACTTTACAAACAACAACCAGCCGGTATCGCCAATCCAGAAGAAAGGTTTACCATCAACTGTTTGAAAAAAACGTTTATTGGCCGAAACTTTGAGTTGCTTCACCTGTGCGTTTGCAAACAAGGCAAATACTAAAAACAAAACTGTCAATCTGTTCTTCATCACTTAACGTCTTTCAAATTTTCTCGTTTCTGAATTATAAATTATGCTGCTCTTCCCATCACTCAGTACATACTCGTTGGCATTGGTTGATGTAACAGGCTTCATACCAAGAGCAGCTTTTAAAATTGCTCCATCAATTGTTTCAGGCAGCACAGGCATACTTCCTCCCGCCATTAACACTGCTACACCGAATTCCGGATAATTATCGCCACTGTACATCACTGCTTTGGTAGGATATTTTGTACGGTATTCTTTCACTGCACGATACACCTGCTCAAAATTTGTTTTCTTTGGTTTGAGCAAACGAGCATGCTGACGTGGTGCTAAATTTTCTCCACCCTTTGGTGCATAGGCTGTACCATCGGCCTGGTAATGCCAGTAACGGATATCGATGATATCAATAACTGCAGCATAAGCAGGCAATGCCAATATCGCATCCTGTACATCTTTGGTTACACTCAATGCAATTAACGGATGCTTGCCTGTTTCCTTTTCCCATTCACGAATCACATCGAGCCAGAATTTTACAAAATGCAATGGACCTGTGTATTCTTCACCGATAAGTTGAATGACACCGTTGTTGTCTTTGAAGTTGGCCAAACACTGACGGATGTATTTTTTATGTAACTCTTTACGCACTGGATTCGACAGATCGTAAAACTGTTCAGCATAAAAAATACGTTTATCACCGGCATAATTCACCGGTTCGTTAAACCCGGTATTGTTGATGTTGTTCGCCGTACGCCAGGGGAAATCGGCATAGTGTGCACCAGCTTCAATGATATTGTGCTGAAAATAATTCTGATGTACAAGCACTAATCCATTCTGATCGGCAAGATCAGCAAACTGTTTCAAGCGAGTCCAGTAAAACAGGTTATACTTCGTTAAATCATATTTACTCAATCCATCCCATGCTGTTTCTTTTCCGCTCCTTGCAAAAGGCAACTCGTAAAATGGTGGCCATACTTCGCCATCCATTCTGCGTACACGTTGGTGATCATCTCTTCTCCTGTCGTACCACAATCCGTAATTATGTTCGATTGCAACATGATTCGTTGCTTTCATTTCTGTTACCACTTCATCAAGGTTATCCGTTAAACCTTTTCCGCTGCGACCCGGAACAAAACGTGTGATATGCCATTTCGCTTGCTGAATATCTTTTGACTGTAAACCACCGCTCCACCACTGTACACCGGAACGTTTACCTGTTACCAATTCATCTCCTCTTACCAATACGCCGTTTTTAATTTGTAAAGCAGGCGCAAGCGTTGGTTTTATTTTTTGCGGTATACCAATTTCATCGATCGATTTTACATTATTGTATGCAATCGAAATTTTGCTTCGTGCAGATGCCTGTGCAATAAAATCTTTTAATTGCTGCTTTGGTTTCGATGCTTCTTTTGTAAGCGCCTGTGCAACATCAACAGATGGGCTGCTGCTTGCTTCTGTAGGCACATCCATGATCTGTGCCTGCGCATCTACATTTTTATTGATGCGTTCACGCAGCTGTGCGTAGTATAGACTTCTTGGAGTAATGGTATTATTACTTTCATTCCAGTAACCATCGCCTGCAAACTGACTCCAGCTGCCGAATGCCCAGTTTTGTGCGGTTGGTGGTTTGTAACAATCGATGCGTGCTGCACTACAGTTCCAGAACACACTGTTGGCTACCGACCAGCCTGCTCCATTTGCATCCTGTCCTCGATTACCAAAACGTAATGCATTCCCATCCACATTCACCACATCAAATAAAACGCCGCTTGCCCAGCTGTCGATCGCTCCGCTGAAACTGAATGGCAAGATAGATTCGCATTGCACAAATGCATTCGGACCTGCTGCACAAAATCCAACAGCAAAATCATGGTAGCCATTCTCAGCATAACAACGTTGAAACAACGTTTGCTGACCGGTAGTTAAAAAAGCATACCGACGTTGTCCGCCAATTTCTGAAACGGGTGCTAATGAAATACAATCTTCAACCGTAATTCTTTTTGAAGTCTCCAATACACTCACTGCACTGCCTGCAAAATGCTGAAACGTTATTTGCCGAGCCCAACAGTCCTCTGCATTTTCAATGTTGATAGCATTCCAGCGATGATCCTCATCTTTTGGATTTGCTTTATTAAAAGAGGAGATCAGTTTGATATTTTCTACGCCGCAGTTATTGATGCGACCATCGTTGTTGTAAAAATAAATTGAAGCACCGCCATAAGTTGTATCGAGTGCAGTGGTAATCGGCGCATCAATGTAAACTGTATTGCCTTCAATCTTTGAAATTGTTCTGTCGAAAAACAAATCTCTTTCGCCGGGTTTCCAACCCAATGCAGTAATGCCTCCACCAAAATGATCAGCACCTAATAAGTTGATCCAGTTGGCTGTTGATGGACGACGGATAATAATTTTATCTGAATGATCTTTTATGTTGATGGATTGATCAACGTGAAAACTCATGGCGTTTACCGGCACATACGCATCGGTAATTTTTAAACCGGAAAGTTGTTTTTCAATTGTATTCTTTCCAACGATCTTGATCAATGCTAACCGTCCTGTTCCTGCACCAACAATAGTTGTTGCATGGACGCCGCTTCCACGCAATACCACACCTGATGCAGTAATACGTAACTGACCCAACACTTCATAAATTCCTTTTTGTAATAATACTGCTCCACGAAAACCGTTTGCATCAGCTGGTAATGAACCTACATAATCCAATGCTGATTGAATACGCAAGGTTGCATCACCTGCTTTCACAGGCACCACAACTTTCACGTCAATATTCGGTATTGGTTGTTCCGATGCTTTGTAACCACAATAAGAAAAATCGGGAATACGGTTGCCCAGTTGATCAGGGGTATAAATTAATTTCCCTTTCTCACTGTATAAAGGAGGAACAGGCTTTACCTGCTTTTGCGCAAGTAAAGCCTGTTGACCTGTTATAAGACTGATTAAAATTAAATAACGATATACTGTTCTTTTATTCATTCCTTTCAAACTGATTATAAGATACAAAAACAGTATGTACTGCCGAATCTTTATTTCTTTACAACAGGCGGGATGGGTTTCACATTTTTTACATCCACTACGCTGTTGAGATAATTTTCAATATTGCTGTAACCGTTCTTTGCAATTTTAGCTGCATCAGCAGCATCTTTCGGATTCAAACGATTCTTCATTTCGTAAGCGTCCGGCATACCATCGTTATCACTGTCGGTGTAAGGAGTTCCTTTGTATTCGGGATAACCACCCACTTGTGAAGGATCGGTAATGATACCGATCTTGTACGAATCAATCGGCATACGACGATGCTTGAATTGCGTTGCCGGTGGTTTTACATTCGGATCTACTTCCACTTTACCGGTTGCAACCTGTTTTACAATGCGTGCATCAACTGCATCACGCTTTGGCAATGTTGCACCCGCATTTGCCAATACATAAGTTTTTGCGTCAGCAGCTGATAAAATTGTAATCGGCGCCATTGGTAATGGTTTTGGCCATTTCATACTCGCATCAAATTCAACTTTATCATTTTCACCTTCTATTTGTACACCACCATTCCAGTTGTCTTTCGTAACTGCAGGATAGCCTTCCACAATATTTCCATTTACATAAGCACGGCCATAATATTTTTCTTTCAGTTTACTTCGTCCGCTTTCCGGTTTCAGAATGCGATAAGCAATTGCAGTTTTTGGAGTAGCAGGACCTGGCTTGAAATAATTATTGATGATATTAAACTGTGCTCTGTAATCGCCACCATCAATGCTTCTGTGCACCCAGTTAAAAACAACATTGTTGGCGAAATTAAAAATACCATTCCAACCAACAGATGGATTACGACCGGCATTACTTGCCCAAAGGTTACGCATGAAGGTACAATTCTCTCCACCCAATGTACTGCCGAATGCATGATTCCATGTATCGAGAGCTTCACCAAAAATGGAATTCTGAATTGTAATATTTACGGTGCCGAATTTATCTTCGATTTTTCCTGTACTGTCATTATACATGTGGCGATACATACTCATGTTCTCATCAAGCCCCCATGTTGCACTTACGTGATCGATAATGATATTGCCAATGGGATTACCACCAATTGCATCATCTCTTCTGCCAACCCATGTTTCACCACGACGGAAACGCATGTAGCGGATGATGACATCATGTGTATTGATCCACACACTTTCACCTGCAATACATACACCATCACCTGGTGCAGTTTGTCCGGCAATGGTAATGTATGGCGCACGAATAATCAAGGGCGTTTGTAAACGGATAATTCCTGCAACATTGAATACAATAATTCTTGCACCACCCTGTTCACAAGCCCAACGTAAACTGCCAGGACCATCATCATTTAAATTTGTAACAACATATACTTTACCACCCCGGCCACCAAAGCTGAAACGGCCGCCACCTTCTGCACCGGGAAATGCAAGAATATCTGATTGCGGCAATTCATCCACACGTGAAGCCCATGGAATATAAGGTTTGCCTTCTCTTGCTTCTTTCTGAATAATGGGCCATGCCACCTGCCATGCCGAATCGGAATGTTTATTGGCTGCACGCATTAATGAATCAGATTTCTGCTGCACATCTTTGGGAATATCAGGATACTGTGCAACTACACTTCCGGCTGTCACTAAACAAACTACTGCTGTGTAAATTCTCTTGCGAAGGAAATTCATACTCTTAATTTATGTCTTTTTATGACGATTTCTTACACTGAATCTTGCTCTAACGAAAAGAGAAAGTGATAACACTTTCTCTTTTCTGTTTTGTGTTATACAACTAATTATTTCTGCACTTTTACATCTACTTCAATAGATGTTTCTTTATTTGGCGAATCACCGTTTACATAACGGATCGATACTGCTCCAAATTTACCCTCTGCCGTTTTAAACCCAATCACATTACTACCTCCCGTTGTGCTCAATAACGTAACCTTAGAAGATGTGCCGGAATTCATATTACCGCCGATCAATGTTTGAATGGCGCCTGCAGATGTTAATTGGCTTACGAAATTTACAGAGCTAGGCATTTTCTTTAACAACGTAACTTTTTTTGTCCATGATGAGATATCATAAAAACCTAATTGTGGTTGTGCTGCACTTAACGAATAGAAAGAGTGTTTTACATCGTCATTGGTTGCAGTGGTACCTCTTCCCGTGGTGTCCCAATAATAACCAAAATCAATAGAAGCTGAATTTGCAGCACCATCAGTATAACTGTAAAGTTTTCCATCCTTGGTTGAATAATAACATTTATTGGTTTTACTTACAGAGTCAGGTACTTGTAAAATACGATACGACCAGAAATTAAAATCAGGGTTCACTGTTACAATAACATCTTTATGACCTATGTAAGCTCCTCTGGATGTATGCGCCACAATGCGATAAATAAATGAACCGTTAATGCTGTCGGCACGTAATCCTTTTATCGCTGAAAAAGAATTTTTCTGCGATGCATTCAATGTATCACGTAAAACGAAAGCGGTTTGATTTACCGGATTTTTCTGAATGCTTACGTAACCCATATCAATTGACGATGTAATTGTATAATTGAAGAATATACTATCCTTGGGATTTACAGTAATATTTCCTGTTACAAATTGCTTTACACCATCACTTTTCAATTCTACTGTTGCATTATTTCCATCTACCGGTTGCGCCCCTTTATCGCAGGCACTCATTATAACCCCGGCAGATAAGAATATGAAGAAAGATTTCAGTTTCATAATTAATATTTATTTAATCTTATTCAAATGGGTTAAAAGTACCGCCGGCCCAGCCAATAGTTTGCTGAATGGCTGGTGTTTGCATAAATATGTTTGGCATTGGATAAGCATAATATCTGTCCGGAAGGTTGATGGTATTTGAACCTTCAAGGTTTGTGAGTGTTGGCGGAACAGAGAACATAGCTGTGTAAACCGAGATATTGTTGAGATTAGCTGTATCTCTCGGTCTTACACCAAATGCATCAGGTTTATCTAAGTAAATTCTTCCTGCAACAGTTCCGGTACCGGCAAAATAAGGCGCCTTTGGTGCTATCTTATAAGCAAGTCTTGCAGTAATTAAATGGAGATTTCTGGTTCTTCTTAAATCAAAATTACGCATGCCTTCCAATGCAAATTCTACCTGGCGCTCATTTAAAATTAATGACTGCATTGAGGTTTTGTCTGTAGCAATATCCAATCCATAATCTGCCGTTCCCTGAACAATGCCTGCCCTTTGCCTGGTTAAACGAACCATGTTTTTTGCTTCAGCTAAATTACCTGTCTCATTTGCACATTCTGCAAGATTTAAAATCACTTCAGCAAAACGCATTTCAATCCAATCCATTCCACTACCACCACCGCTGTTAGAGTTATAAACAGCATTTGCGGCACTGATAGATGGGTTACAAAAACGACGGCAATAAAAACCCGTAACAATGGTACCAGATGTTTCATCTAAAACACCTGTGTAAGACCATTGCTTACGTGTTGCTTTTCCGCTCAATGGCCATACTACACCATTGTAAGCAATGGTTGCATCAAAACGAGGATCTCTGTTTAACCAAAATTGAATGGCATTATATTCTGATGAAGGATTTGTAATAGGTAACCCATTTTTCATGGTGTAAGCCTGTACTAAATTCCAGGTTGGTTGATTTGATCCGCTACCACCTGTTGATTCAGAAAAAGGTCGTGTTAAGTTTTCAATGTTGTGACCAAGGTCTTTGTTGGGTGCATATTTTCTAACAACCAACACTTCATTGTTATCTTCCGTTAAAAAAATATTTGCATAATTTGACAGAAGTTGATAACCGTGTGCAACGCATGTATCATAGGCTTCCTTATTGGCGGTGTAAGCTGCTGTCCAACGAGCCTGATCATTGTTAGGATTAAACTGCGGGCTTGCCCAATATAACAACACTTTCCCTTTTACAGCACGGGCTGCTGCTGAAGTAATTCGTCCACGATCTGTTGCCGGCCATGTTTTGGGTAACAGCAAGGCAGCAGAATCAAGATCGGCCACTATTGCCGCCACACATTCACTTGTTTTGGCTCTTGGAACCTGCAGTTCTTCTGCGTCAATATTCTGGGCCTTTAAAATAAGTGGAACGCCACCATACAGGCGAACCAATTTAAAATAAGTGTAAGCCCGCAGGAAAAAGAACTGTCCTTTCAAACGATCTTTATCGGCTTGCGATAAAGCACCGTTGTTGATTCCTTCAATTGCCACATTACATCTCCTGATATCTGCATAACGGTTGGCGGTAATACTTGTGCTGGTACCAATATCTGTTACAGAATTTTCCTCCAACGTACCATACAGGAAAGCTGTATTGGCATTGTTCACTTCATCCGATGTGTTGTGGATGCCACCTAATGTTGGCCATTGGGGTATCACCAGTTGATAGGTTCTGTTAAGAAAAAGGTTGATAGCACCCGCATCTTTCCACATGATCGCATCATCTAAACCGTTTGGATCAGGTATTTCAAAAAAATCTTTTTTACAGGAAGCCACAACAGATGATATACCAATGCAAACCAAAAGGGCTTTAACTGCTGTTTTATATTTTGTAAATAACATGTGTTGTTGTTTTGTTGTTATTATAAGCTTACGTTAACACCAAGCGAAATAGTTCTGAGAATAGGATAGCTTGCAAAGTTGCCTGTGTAAGGATCTTTGTATTTGTACGGATTGATAATCGTCCACAAATTTGTACCTGTTAACATGACCCGCATATCGGGTAACTTATACTGACTCACAAGTCGCTTTGGTAAGGAGTATGACAATACTGCATTGTTAATGCGGCACATAGTGCCATCAACTGCCCAGAATGTTGAGTTTTCTCTCGCAAGCGGAGCATCGGCCCTGGGATATTTTGCATTGGGGTTTTCGGGGCTCCAGGAATCGGCCCAAAAGGCCGGTACATTCTGCGTTGTGGTTGCCACTTTTCTTGCTTCGCTATCATAAATCAATTTACCACCAACACGGAGGTTAATATTTGTTTGCAGTCTGAATTCCTTATAGGTTACACCAAGTGTAATACCTGATGAAAATGCAGCATTGGTACGGTTAAACATCAACGTAATATCGTTGTCATCAATTTTACCATCGCCATTGATATCTTCAAAGTCCATAAATCCTACCTGAGGTTTTGCATTACCAATTAAGTAGTTTGGATTTTTTGCTAACAGGGCATCCACTTCTTCCTGTGTACGAATGAGACCTTTTGAAATATATCCATAATTGCTGCCATTATAACGACGGGGATCTTTTCCGATAGGATTTTCAAACCCACGGTTACCATATAATCCAAAATCTGTTGGAGAAAAGAACTGCCTGATAATACGGCTGTTTGTAAATGCAAAGTTGACATCGGCACTAATACTCCAATCACGACCAAGATCGGTACGGTATCCAACCATAAACTCAGAGCCCCAGGCAACTGCCTGCCCGTAGTTTACAACACCTGCAATTAAACCTGTAGTAAGCGGAAGGTCTGCTGCCGACATCTGGTTAAATGCATCGTAGGTGTAGCGGTGGTAAAAGTCGAAACCGATTGACAGTTTATTTCTTAAAAGGGTAGCATCAAAACCGGCATTGAACGTTCTTGCCTTTTCCCAAGTTGCAGCAGGATTTGGATAAATGTTTGGATCCAATCCATTAGTCATGGTGTTTCCAAAAAGGAAACCTGTAGTTTGGGTAAACCGGTTTACATACGTTCTGTTTGCAACACGATCTTCACCTACAAGACCTAATGTAGCTCTCAGTTTCAGTGTATTGATGAAATCAATGTTGTTACTGAAGAATTTTTCATCGCTTATTTTCCAACCTAAACCAACTGTTGGGAAAAAGCCCCACCTGGTTGCAGGTGCAAAGTTTGCCGAAGCGTCCATACGGCCAATGAATTCAACAAAGTACTTACCCTGAAATGAATAATCGGCCCGGCTGATGTATGATAATTTTGAATTGGCAATTGCCTGTGGGTTTCTGATTACATCTGTAATAGATGCAATACCTGACAGATCGTTACTGAAGGCCCAGAACTCATCAACGCCACCAACCAATTGCGTAAACTTGGTGAGGAAGATATTGCGGCCTTGCGCTTCGCCCATATCCATGCCCACCATGGCTGAAAAATCATGATCGCCCAATTTTTTCTGATAGCTGAGTGTTCCAATGATCTGATAGTTTGAGCCAACGGTAGTACCTTCTGAAAGCCTGTTGTTATTTTGCACCAATGTGTAAGGAGTTGTTGCATTTAACTGATCAGAATAAAGCAACCCATTATTACCATCCCTTATGAAATTACCAACTGTATAAGGAGGGTAATATTGTTTTGATACATCGTTCCTGTTATTTTGACCAAACTGAACTTTAGCAGTTAAACCTGAAATGAATTTAGGTTTGTATTCTAGTGATGTATTAAAACTAATACCCTGTGAACGGCTACGATCGTAATTGCCCGAACCTAACACACCCATCATACTCCAGTTGCCCGGGGGATTGGGACCATTCCACAATGTTGGAATACCATTGATCTCCAAAGGCACCCATTTTGGTGTTAAATATAAAGCACGGATATTCAGATCATCTGTTTCGCTGTTTGATGCTCTCAATGTATTTCTGAACTCCTGGTTATAATCAGTTGCAAAGTTCATGTTAGCTGTAAGACCATCGATGATCTTAGCCGTTACAGAACCTCTTACGCTGTATTTGTTTACATCAATATCGCCAAAGTTTCCTTTTTCATTGTAATAGCTTCCACCCATGAAAAATGTAATTCTGTCTGAACCTCCGGAAATATTCATGGTATGCCTGTTTACTTTACCGGGGCTCCATAACTTATCGAACCAGCTTTCATTTGGCATAGCCCTGAGGCGTGTAAGATCTGCTTCTGAAAAACGCTGATTGGCAGGTGAGTTATTTAACTCATAGCCTGTATTGAGTAATTTGGCATGTTCGTAAGCACTGAGTGTTGGTGATTTAACTGCTTCATTAGACGTACCAAAATAACCTGAGTAAGAAATCTTTGGTTTACCTGCTTTTCCTTTTTTGGTGGTAATTAATATTACACCTTTTGCACCTGCAGCTCCATAAATGGCAGCCGAGGCATCTTTCAAAAACGTGATGTCCTCAATCTGGCTGGCATCTAAGTTTTCAAAAAAATCAGGATTGCCTGATTGTGCCCAAGGTTGCGGGTTAATAATAATACCATCAATAACATACAATGGTTGTGTGGTAACTCCTGAAGCAGTGCCGGGAAACGTAATGGAGTTACGGATATTAATATCAGTGGTTGAACCGGGCTTACCAGAAGAATAATTCACCGATACACCCGGAATACGATTGATTAACGCACTTCCAAGATTCGCCACCGGCAAATCTTCAATTTCTTTACCCTTGATTGTGGCAACTGCCCCCTGCACGTTTACACGCTTTTTAGTGCCATACCCAATCACAACCACTTCATCAAGACGGTCATTGCTTTTGTCCATTTCAATTGTTATTGAACCAGACTGTCCTGCTTTACGTTCATAAATTGTAAAGCCTACATAGCTAAATGAAAGGATGGATTCTGAAGACGGAGCTTTAATTGAGAACTGACCACGATTGTTAGTGGTTGTACCCGTAGTAGAATTTTTAATTCTTACACTTACACCTTCGAGGGCTTCGCCGGTTTCTTTACTTGTTACCGTTCCGGTAATAGAAACTTCCTGCGCAAAAATGGTAACTGTCAGTAATGAAAAGACAGTCAGTAACAGCAGTTTTGGATGTCGCAAATACTTCATATTATATGGCATTTTGCTTTTGGGGTTGAATGAAAATGATCAGTAGTTGTTTATTTAGAAGACTCTTGTTTTGCTTTTATTCTTTTCTGCCATTCTTCTCTTTCTTTGGTAAGATCGTAACCGGCGGCAGAAAGATAATTGTTGATGCGGCCTTTATACTTTCCAAAGATGGCGTGTTTTTTATCTGCTGATTCGCCGTCCATAGCCAATTCTCTTGCCTCTGTCAGCCATTCGAAAATTTTCTTTTTTTGATCTTCTTTAAGGGTGGGGATCATGTCGAGGTAAGCAGTGTAGGTAACTTGCAGCACATTGTAAGTCATGCCATTTTTCACCAGCTCAATCTGCTCTTCAGAAATAACCTTTTGTAACCCGGCAAGAAAAGAGTTGTGCAGTTGCTGAAGCTGCGCAGCTTTTTTTTCTTCTTGCTTTTGTACCTGAAGAGCAGATTCCTGAGCGGTGATCGATTGCTGTTTGATTGCTGCTAAAGCGAGTTTAGTTTCTTCGTGTATATTATTAATACTGTTATACTGTTGTACTAGTACAGCTAATACATTTTTATACTGTACTGAATCTTTAATAGAAAGTGTATTGACGATCTTTGCTGAACGTTCGGTGATAACTTTAATATAATTGGCATCAGCTGCTTTATTTTCCTGCCCTTGAACAACTGCTACTGATAAAAAAGCAATAAGTAAATGGAGGATTTTGCCTGCAGAAAACAAACGAAGCGATTGAGAAACGCTACTGATCAGTTTGTTTGAAACACAAGAATTATATGCAAGCAACTTTCTTTTCATTCTACAGCATTTAATCGTTTTTAGCGAATGATTTCAGAACAGATCCAATCAACTCATTCACGAACTAAAGGTACATTTGCTGTCAGCCTTAAAAATGTAAGGTTTTGCTATTAAGATGGAACATTTTACTATTCGCCAAAAAAATACGCAATCGTTCCCGTAACCCTTTTATACCTGTGATCACTCACTTTTTACCGAAATAACTGATATTGGTAATCCGGCAGATTTTGCAGTAACGGTAATATTTCCCTTTTTTCTTTGCGATTGCACAATTGCTAATGCCATGCCTTTCCAGGTCTTGCGTTGAGAACTTTTGAGTGAAAGACTATCGGCCTGAAAACCATTATCGGTACCTGCTAAAAAACCGGCGCCGGTAACAGTGAATTGAATGAGTTGATCAGTGTTGGGTACAAGATTGCCATGTTTGTCTAACAGCCTCGCTGTAATGAACGACATATCTGTTCCATTGGCTTTGAGTTTCGTTCGGTCGGCAATGAGTTGAATTGTTGCAGGTGCACCTGAAGTTCTGATCTCTTTTGTAAGTATTACTTTTCCGTTCTTCGTTGATACCGCTTTTAACAGACCCGGTTGATAAGGCACACGCCACTTAACATGTAAGACATCTTTTGTTTTTGATTTGCTGCCTAATGATTTGCCGTTTAAAAACAATTCCACCTCATCGGCATTATTATAATAAGACCACACATCAACCGTATCGCCTTTGTTCCAGTTCCAGTGCGGGAATAAATGCAGAACAGGTTTTGTTGTCCATTCACTTTGATAGAGATAATACACATCTTTCGGGAAACCCGCAAGGTCAACAATACCGTAATACGAACTGCGTGCAGGCCATGCATACGGCACGGGTTCACCAATAAAATCGAACCCGCTCCATACAAACATGCCCGACATGAATTTGTATTTATTCACCGCCAGCAATGCTGTTTCATGTGAAGAACCCCAGTAAGCATATACATGATCATATGCCGAAACGCTCATATCTGCATTACCTTTTACTGTTGGAGTTTTACCATCGGGAGGCCAGATACGGTTACTGTCGCTGGGCATATCGTATGAACCTCTTGATGCTAATGCTGATGCTGTTTCTGTTGCAACAAATGATTGGCCGGGAAAACGCTTGGGCAAATCTGCATAATCGTACAACTTATAGTTGAAGCCGAGTACATCCAATGCACCCGATTTCCAGATGAAGTTTTTCTCGGGGAAATTTTCGGTTAATGCACAGGTAACAGGACGTGTTGTATCGATGGCTTTTACTAAGTCAACCAAACGTTTGGCGATGGTTGTACCGGTGCTGTCGAACTGCTCTCTTATTTCGTTACCGATGCTCCACATAAAAACGGAAGGATGGTTGCGATCACGCAGCACCATGGCCTGAATATCACGTGCATGCCATTCATCGAAGTAGAGATTGTAATCGAACTTGTTTTTCTTTTTCTTCCACATATCGAATGCCTCCACCTGCACCAAAAAACCCATTTCATCGCAGAGATCTAGTATTGCTGCTGCAGGTGGATTGTGGGAGAAGCGGATGGCATTCACGCCCATCTCTTTTAAAATCTTCAACTGGCGTTTTGCTGCTGCATGATTATAGGCTGCACCCAATGCACCCAGATCGTGATGCATACATACGCCTTGAATTTTTAAGGGTTGATTGTTGAGGAAGAAACCATTGGCTGCATCGAAACGGAATGAACGGATACCGAATGTTGTTTTTACTTCATAGACGAGTTGACCATTGTGTTCAATTCTTGTAATTGCTTTATACAAGTAAGGATTTGCTGTTGACCAAAGAATGGGTGTATTAATTTGTAATTGACTGGCATACGAATAACCGCCAACAGGTATGGTGCGCTTCACGATATTTTTTGATGTAGCAACCTTCTTTCCTGCTGCATCATACACATCGGTATACAGGTTGACGATTTCATTTTGTTTACCGGTGTTTGCAACAGTGTATTGAATTGAAACGGTTGCTTTGCTGCTGTTGATGATGGGTGTTGTAATAAATACACCAGCCTCTGCAATCGCTACTTTATTTGTAGTCACCAATTTAACATCCCTGTAAATACCACTGCCACTGTACCATCTGGAGTCGGGCTGCAGACTGTTATCGACTTTTACTGCAAGCACATTGGGTTTGCCATAATTCAAATGTGGAGTGAGATCATAAGAGAAGTTGACATACCCAAAAGGACGTTTCCCTAAGTAATGCCCGTTGATCCATACTTCACTGTTCTTATACACGCCATCAAATTCAATACGTGTTGTTTTGCTTTTTGATGCAAGAGGAACAGTAAAAGTTTTACGATACCAACCAATACCACCCGGCAATGCACCACCTTGATTGGTTGCAGGAAATGAAGAAGAAAAATTACTTTCAATACTCCAGTCGTGCGGAAGGTTCAAACTCCGCAATTTGGAATCATTGTAGTTTGTATTACTCGCAAGACTATCATTGCCTAAAAGGAACTTCCAGCCGTTGTTGAAATTTACGACCGAACGAACCTGTGCTGATGCAATAAAACTCAACAACAGGAATGCAATAACAAGTAAAGTATTTCTATTCAACTTCATTTTATTCCGTGATTTCCGTGCATCATGGCAAATTATTTCATCCGTCAGACGAGGGCGTCAGACGGCATCATCATCCTACCACAAATGATGCACCGATGCTTTGATATATTTTTCGTACACAGCCTGCACCTGTTGCAGCTGCCCGCTGCTGAGTGATGCTTCATTCAATGCTTCGAGATTGCGTGTTACCTGTTCAGGTTTTGAAGCGCCCGGGATAACTGTGCTTACCGCATCAAAATCCAGTATCCATTTCAGCGCAAGTGCTGACAATGTTTTATCTGCAGGAACAATTTGCTTTAATTCTTCCACGGCCTGCAAACCTGTTGAATAATCGATACCGGAGAATGTTTCACCCTTATCAAACGCTTCACCATTGCGGTTAAACTGGCGGTGATCGCCACTTTCAAAAACAGTTTGTGCGGAATAGTTGCCGGTTAACAATCCACTTGCCAACGGCACACGAACAATCACACCAATATTTTTCTTTTTTGCCTGTTCAAAAAATAATTCGGCAGGTCGCTGACGAAACATGTTGAAGATGATCTGCACCGTTGTTACATTATCAAACTCAATCGCCTTTAATGCTTCTTCCACTTTCTCCACACTCACACCCAAGTGCTGAATCTTGCCTTCTTTTTTCAGGTCATCAAACAAGCCAAAGATTTCCGGACGATAATATACAGGCGTGGGCGGACAATGCAACTGAATCAGATCGAGTGTTTCAATTTGCAAACGTTTCAAACTGTCTTCTACATATTTCCGCAATACCGCAGGCGTGTAGCCTTCGTTTACATGCGGCTGAATTTGGCGACCGCATTTTGTTGCGACAATTAATTTTTCTTTTCTTGTTTTGAGAAAACGGCCAATGGCTTTTTCACTTTCACCATCGCTGTATACATCGGCAGTATCAATAAAGTTGACGCCGTTATCAACGGCAGTATTTAGAATGGCATCTGCATTCTTTTCATCAAACGCACTGCCCCATTTACCGCCTACCTGCCATGTACCAAGACTGATAGCAGAAATATTGAAACCTGTTTTACCTAATGTTCTGTATTGCATAATCGTTGTTGTGCTGAATGAATAAAGGCTGCAAAGTTACAGCTCAATCATGGCTTTGATGACTCCATTCTTCGGATCGAGCCAGCTTTTAAAATTGTCTTTTACCTCATGAAACTGTACACGATGTGTAATGTAGGTTGCAGGATCAACCAACTTGTTGCGCATGCACATCATTACATGATCAAAATCTTCCTGCGTAGCGTTACGGCTACTCATGAGTGTTGCCTCCCGTTTATGAAATTCAGGATGACTCACAATCAATTCTCCCTTCTGCAACCCTACCAACACATAACGAGCTCCATGTGCCATATACAGGAATGCACTGTTGATGGCCTTTTGATTACCGGTTGCATCAATTACCACCGTTGGCATATCGCCGTTGGTGATTTCTTTTAAACGTTGTAGTACATCTTCGTTCAATGGATTGATGGTATGCTTTACGTTCAATTTGTCTTTACAGAAGTTCAAACGTGTATCATTCACATCCATGGCAATCACCTGTCCACCTGCAATGCGGCCAAATTCCATAATACCCAAACCGATCGGTCCTGCGCCGATCACTATTACAAACTCTCCTGCACGAACACCTGCCCTGCGAATGCCATGTGCACCAATCGCCAATGGTTCAACGAGTGCGAGTTCATCAAAACTCATATCACCGCCATGCAGCAATGCGGAAGTGGGCACCGAAATATATTCCATCATACCACCATCCACATGCACACCAAATACATTGATGGCTGCACAACAGTTGGGTAAACCGTTGCGACAGGCAATACATTCGCCGCAATGAAAATACGGGATGAGTGTAACACGCTCTCCTACGTCAAATCCTGCATCTGCATCTACTTGTACAATTTCGCAACCCAGCTCATGACCGAGTATGCGTGGATAAGCAAAGTAAGGTTGTGTACCTTCAAAAGCATGCAGATCGGTTCCGCAGATGCCAATGCGTTTTACTTTTAATATTGCTCGGCCGGGTTGAATTGCGGGCCGATCTTTTTCGACGTATTCAAATGAACCCGGCTGCTGACACACTAATGCTTTCATATAAATCCTTTTTAAACAGGTCGCTCCTACGGAGCTGATTCCTCTATTGATTATTTTCTATTAACATTTAACCCCTACGGGGTTTTTCTATTGGCATAACAGGCTGTTCTAATTACTTACTACACTAAACTCATATTTGCCTGAACCAACTTTCATCACTGCTTTTCCTTTCTCATAAACAACCGTTGTTTTCTTTCCATTCTGTAAAACTATTTGACCATTCTTTGCAGGAAGATAAACAACGGCAGTACTGTTGGCAGGTATTTCCACCCGCAAGTTAAATGATGAAGTTGTTTTTACCCATTCACTTTTAATCAAACCATACGGCGATTGAAAACTTGCTTTGACATTGGTCACATCACCCACTACTTCAGGTTTGATCACAATTTCTTTGTATGCGATAGAACTTTCTGCTTGCTGAATACCTGCGAGCCCGGCATAAAACCATTCCATCAAATGCCCCAGCATAAAATGATTGTTTGATACTGATTCATACGCCTGCCAGCTTTCGGTAAGTGCAGTTGCTCCATGTTTGAGCTGATAGCCGTAGCCTGGCACATCATCCCGGTAATTCATATCAAAGATCACATCACTGCGACCAGCCTGCTGCAACGCTTGTAATACGTAACGGTAACCGATATCGCCGGCGGTTAATGCATTGTTCCTGCTTCTTATTTCACGGATTAACGCATCCACAACAGCCTGCCGATTTTTTTCTTCCACCAAACCCATGTACAAGGCCATGGCATTGGCAGTTTGACTGGAAGAATCGTATTGCTGTTTGATGGGATCAAAAAATGTTTGATTGAAAGCTGTTTTTACATCTGCTGCCAATTGCTCATAAAATTTCACATCTTCATTCTTCTTCAGCATCGTTGCAATTTTGATCATGATGTTGAGATCATAATAAAATGTGGCCGTTGCTGTTATACCCATCTTCGTCATTTGTGCAAAGCCTGATTTGTTCGGACCAATATCAAACCAATCGCCCAACCCATGCGACAGAATATTATTTTTCGCTTTGCCTTTTAAATACAGCACATACGCCTTCATCATGTCGTACGACTGCAGCAAGGTTTCTTTATCGCCATACCATTGATAATTATACCAGGAATAAATAATGGCTGCACTTCCCCACTCCGGCGATTCATCAAACGGCGGCGTAAACACAGTAAACTCTGGAGCGATCTCCGGAATTTTTCCATTGGCATATTGCGCATTCTTCATGTCGTTGATCACTTTCTTATTCAATGCGGCTACATCATACTTGTAATGAACAGAAGTGCCCACCAAATGTGTTTCTTCGAGCCAGCCAAGTTTCTCCCGGTGCGGACAATCGGTGAACACACTCACCATATTGCTTTTAATAGCCCAGTCGATTAATGTATGTGTGCGGTTAAACAGGTCGTTTGAACAACTGAATGAACCAACCGTTGCAGCAGCATTGCGGATATGCAATCCTTCCAGTTTGATTACTTGCGGAAGTGATTGATTCGTTTCTTTCGCTTTGCAATGCACTTCCACATAACGAAAACCAGTATATGTAAACAAAGGATGCCAGCTTTCCTCACCATCCCCCTTTAAAATGTATGTAAAGAAAGACGGACTGCCGGTTGCTTTTTGATTGGCAGTACCATCTGCATTAATCAATTCGCCACAGATCAATTTCACGGTATCGCCTTTGTTTCCTTTTACTGTAATCGAAGGAACACCGGAAAAATTTTGTCCAAGATCATACAACGTAACACCCGATTTTAATTCCCGTTTTGTTTGTGTAGGTAATTGCTGCATCACTTTCACGGGCTCATTCATTTGCGATTCAAGCAAAGCCGGACCTTGGGTAACGATTGCCTGTTTCCACTTCGCATCATGAAAACCCGGTTCGTTCCATCCTTGCTGAAAAAGATTCGCATCATAATCTTCACCACCGAAGATGCTTGAATAAATAATGGGCGACTGATCAGTCTTCCAGCTTTCATCACTGATGATCTGCTGTGTAGTTCCATCCATAAACTCGATCAATGTTTTTGCAATGAGCTTGGGATAACCATAAGCACCCGTCATCTTGCGGTAACGTTCCGAAGGAATATAATAAAAACCATTGCCGAGCATTACACCAATTGCATTCTTTCCCTGTTGTATATTCTTTGTTACATCAAAAGTTACATATTGTGCATGTTTGCTGTAGTTGGTCCAGCCTGGTGCAAGAAAATGATCACCAATCTTTTTGCCGTTGATACTTACTTCAAAATGACCAAGACCGCAGATGAACACTGTTGCCTGTTTGATCTTTTTTACAACTGCAAATTCTTTACGCAGCACAGGCAGAATATCTTTGCGTGGTCCCCATGCTTTTTTTCCACTCAGATGCACATGCGGAGCAATAATAGCAGTATCGTTGATCTCGTCATAACCGATCCATTTCGCATTGCTCCAGTCTTTTGTTTGCAGTAAACCCATTTGCCAATATGCTGCTACGCTCCATGTTGATGTATTTCCCTTATTATCCCACACCTGTACTTTCCAGTAATATTTTTTAGCGGATAGCAATTCCTTGCCGGAATAAGCAACTTGTATTGAAGCTGAAGATTTGATTTGCTTTGAATCCCAAACATTACCTATATTCTTTTTCAATAGCGCTTCTTCATCGGCAACCAGAATACGGTAAGCAGTTTGTAATACATTTTGCTGAGTTGATTGCAACTGCCAGCTGAGTTTGGGTTGCGTTACATCAACCCCTAATGGATTGTTGCGGCTTTCGCAACGAAGATGGGTAACAGCTAATTGCTGAGCGTGCACAAAAATTGTACAAAGTAAAAAACAAGCATTAATGAGAATCGTTTTCTTCATCGTTCATCTATTGTATTTCAATACCTGAAATGGCCAGTTCAGTCCCGTTTTCCGCTACCAGTTTCACCACATAATTTCCTGCATTGATCTGCGAACCCGTATTCACCGTAAACTGGTTCCATTTGCCTACCCGTGTAAATGTAAACTGAACAGCCTCTTCCATCATCCTGTTGCCACCTGCGTCAAACAACTGCAATTTCGCTTTTAAGGTTTGCTCTTTGGGGTAATAATATTTTACAGTGATGGAATAAATATCGCCTACACCCGTTTGTACCGGCCATTGAATGGTTGCTTCAGTATTTGATTGAATGACGGTACACCATCTTCCGTTGACAGAATCTTTTGTTACTCCTTCGCCAACGACTGCAACATTTGTACGATACGGAGTAATAGATTTTAAGTCATAAGCAGGTTGCATTTTGTTTACGGGGAGAATAAATATTAATGGATTACCAAACAATCGAACCTCACTACCCTTAAATAAACGGCTTCGATATATGTTGTAGACTTCACCAGAATTTTCATCGGTAATAATTTCTGTCTTTGTAAACTCTCCGTTTGGAATAGGGCCTTCGCTTTTCTTCGCAGCAAAAAACAAATCCACAGTATCTAACACTTTAAATTTTAGTAGCCCAGAAGAAGAACGATCTTTGAATTGAATCCAATCTGCTCCAAATAAGTTTGATGGCAGTGAGTTGAAACGAATATTCGCATCTGCATAAACTTTATCACCGATATCCAACCAGCTTTGCTCTTTGCAATTGCTGCAGGAAAGATTGCTGATAAGCGAAGACGCTGCTGCGTGTTTAATACCCATCTTTGCTGAAGCAATGGCAATTGCTGAAATAACTGCCTGCCCCGATTTACTTTCCGGAAATGAGATGATCATCTTTCCACCGCTGATCTTTGCTTTCACAGTTTTCTTCAGCGCTGTGCTCGTACCTGCTTCACTCCAAATATCTAAATCATCAATGATAGTTTTCCCACTGATCGCTACATCAAACAAACGCATAGCTTTTGCATTAATGCCGTCCCCGATTCCTAACCATGGTTCAGTAAAATACAGTTCTACTAAATACTCGCCATCAGGCAATGGAAACTCATACATGAGTTTATCTTTCCCATAACGGAAAGTTTGAAACAGCTTCCAGTCTTTTGTATGCTTTATCGGCGAAAAGCTTCTGCGTTGACTTGCAAAATTGATCGGCACCTCCGGAAATTCTTTCGTCCATGATGTAGCGAAACCTTTATCAGCAAGCCATGCGTTCCCATTTTCATCTTTATACTCAGCTCCACCACAATTGATGCGATAGATATAGTTATACCCTACTAATGGCTTAGTCAACGCTTTTGTATTTGCATAGAGCTGTTGAAAGTTGGGCGACTGCGGCAAATGGTGCAACACAATCGTATCTCTTGCAACTGCTTTACCCTTTACATAACCAACAGCGTACAACACATTGTATTGAATGTTGACATTGTCCCACTGAAAATGTGTACCAATGCCATTCTTCTTTCGTTTGCCTAATGATGAACCATTGATATCATTGAACAATTCCACTTCATCACAATTGCTGTATACATAAATACTATCCTTGATGCCGGACTTCATCCACCGGTTCGGCCAGGTATGCGAAACAATATAAACCATCGGTTCTTTGTTCTTATCCGCATAATTGCTGCGGAACATATAATAAGCATCCGTTGGTTCTTCCCACGGTGTAAGCAATCCTTTATAATTCACAGGACCAATGCGGTCGAGCTCACGCAAACCTTCACCACCCTGTACACGACCGGGATTATCATGCGATGTGAGCAACCAGAAGAATTGTCCTGCACTGCTGTCTTTCACCGATTCTGCCAAATGCACTTTCTGTTCCATCAACTGCACCATGCGATCTTCACTTAATACTCCGTTCTGTACAAAACCACCTTCGGTGTGCAAGTCAATCGTACGCCATGCACCGTATTCACCAATCAACACTTGTTTCTTTACATCATCACCATACGTTGCAGGATTACCACCATATGTACCCGTCCAGTTTTGCGGCACATTCCAATCAGTTCCTGCGCCACCGTTACAGGTTGTTACCAAACGCTGCGTTGATGCAGTTGGATCAAGTGAACGAATCAACTCAGTACATTCTTTGGCAAAATCTTCCGGCAGTTTACTTTCATTCTGTAATCCCCACAATACAATCGACGGACTATTGCGTCGTTCGATTACCCATTCTTTCAACAGTTGTTTGAAGTTCGTTCTGAATTCAGGCGAATCATACCAGACATGTGCACTCAATTGTGTCCACCATAAAATTCCTTTCTCATCGCACAACTGTCCGTATAATAAATGATGCGGTTGATGACCATCACGAAAAGCATTAAAGCCTGCTGACTGTATCCATTTGAAACGGGAAACAATTTGCTCCATACTGAATGCATGACTTTGCCCCAGCAAATGTTCATATTCCGCAATACCGTTGATAAAAACAGGTTTGCCGTTTAAGAAAAATTGATTGGTTGGGTTTTTCCAGTTGATGGTGCGAAAACCAAATTCTGTTACAACTTGATCAAGAACAACATTATTTTCTTTAATGACTGAAACGATTTTGTAGAGGTAAGGATTATCGACAGACCAAAGGTTGATGGCTGATGTCGGATTTATGATGTCTGATTTTTGTTCAACAACAGCTTCCCTCTCCACTCTTAAAACTTGCTCTGCTATTTTGCTTACTTCTTTACCACTTGCGTCTATCAATCTGTGTTCAACAACAACAATTCGTTTTTTCTGGGAATAGTTTTTAAGAGTAGTAGTAATATTTAACTGAATCTTATCTGCTGAAATATCAGCCCAGGCATGCATACCAAACGGTTCAATGCGTACATCATTCGTAACGATTAAATGCACAGGTCGAAAAATACCCATCGGCTGCGAACCTTCGGAGAAACCACGTTCATCACTGCAGCCACCGCAAACCCAGGGCAGGTTTTGAATATTTGATGGATGATAAGCCCTTACTGCCAGTTGATTTACTGTTCCATCTGTTTTAATCACATCGGTTACATCCAATGTAAACGTTGTTCTCCCACCAATGTGCTCACCCACTTTCTTATTGTTGAGATAAACGGTAGCGTACGATCCTACGCCTTCAAAAAACAAAAAGAAACGTTTGCCTGTTGTTGTTTGTTTTGTTATAAATGTTTTGCGATACCATGAATCGCCATGACGGTTACCATGCAACAATCTTCTGTAACCTTCGTATTGATCCCAGTTATGAGGAATGTTTACTTTCTTCCAATTGTTGGTAATTGTTGCTTGATAAGTATTTACAGGAAGTACTTGATCATTTGATGTAGCAATGGTAAGCCAGTTATTGTTGAGCGAAATATCCTGTCGCTGAGAAAAAGAACTCAAAGACATGACCATCAACAACACCGCATAGATTAACCTTCTATAATTGCTTAAGCGCTCCATCAAAATTATAAACTGTATTTGCTTTTGTTTTTACGTTAATGATCTTTCCATTATAGCGAAGAAGCAAATCATTTCCTGTTTTTGATCGCACAGCCAGTTTCATCAACTTACCTGCACTCCATTTCATATCCATTACAAAACCGCCTCGCACACAAATACCTTTTACTTCACCATCAGCAAATGCAGCAGGTAATGCAGGCAACAGGTCAACATACTTTGTATGACTTTGCACCAGCATTTCACCAATACCGGCAGCACCACCAAAATTTCCATCGATCTGGAATGGCGGATGTGCATCAAACAAATTCGGGTAACTGCCTGCGCCACCTTTCACCGGACTTAGCAACATCTTCACCATTGTGAATGCATGTTCGCCATCTTTGAAACGTGCCCAGCAGTTGATCTTCCAACCCAAACTCCATCCAGTTGCTTCATCACCACGAAAAAGCAAGGATTGTTTTGCAGCATTCATCATCGCAGGTGATTCATCGTAATTAATTTCACTACCGGGATACATGCCCCACAAATGCGAAATATGACGATGCTTGTTGTTTGGATCATCTTTATCCTGCATCCATTCCTGCAACTGGCCATGTTTACCGATCATGTTCGGTGCTATCTGTTTGTATTTTTCTTTTAATGTTGCACGCAACGCTGCATCTACATTTAAAATTTCACTTGCTTCAATTACATGTTGCAGTAATTCACGGATGATCTGGTGATCCATTGTTGGACCAGCCACCAACCCACCCTGTTCCGGTGAGTTAGATGGTGTGCTGATTAAATATCCTGTTACCGGATCTTTTACGAGAACAGTGTTAAAGAACAATGCTGCTTCTTTCATGATCGGATAAGCTTTGTTCTTCAAAAAGTTTTTATCCTGTGTAAATAGATAACGTTCCCACAAATGCTGACATAACCATGCACCACCTGTTTGCCATATACCATGATTCGCCGCATTGATCGGCGCTGTACCTCTCCACAGATCAGTGTTGTGATGCAACACCCAACCCGGTGCATTGTAATGATCCTTCGCTGTTTGCTTACCAGTAACTGCCAACTCACCGATCATATCAAACAAGGGTTCATGCATGGGCGACAAGTTCAGCAACTCAGCAGGCCAGTAATTCATTTCTGCATTAATATTCGTCGTGTACTTACTTCCCCATGGCGGATTCGTAAGATCGTTCCAGATACCTTGCAGATTCGCTGGTCTTGTACCCGGACGTGAAGATGAGATCAATAAATATCTTCCGTATTGTGTGTATAATGCAGCAAACGATGGATCATCTCCATTTGCAAAATTGCTTAAACGTTCATCGGTTGGCAACGAAGCCTTTTTACTAGCGCCGATCACAATCGAGAATTTATTGAACCATTTTTTATATTCCGCTATATGTGCAGCTTTGATCTGTTGATAGGTTTTCCCTGTAACAGATGCCAATGCATTCAAGCATGGCAGTTTCGGATCAGCCGTAATGTCATTGTAGTTCTTATAGTTTGTTCCTGCAGTAAGATAAATGGTTGCTTCATCAGCATTTGCAACGGTCAGTTGTCCATTCTCAATCTTAACCGTTCCTGCTTTTGCAACAACACGCAAATAAGTTTCGCCACGCAATGCACCTGTTCTTACTTTCACCGACAGCACAAGATCATTCTTGACTTTTGTAACTGTATAGTTTTTATGCGGACTGCTTAACTCAGCTATAAAACTGATGCTTGCTTTTTGAGATGCGGTGAGATGAATAACAATTACCTGGTTTGGCTGACTCACAAAATATTCTCTTGTATAATTTATACCTTTTGATCTATACAACGTGGTAGCAATTGCATTGGCAATATCCAGTTCTCTTCTGTAATTGGTTGCACTGCTTGCATTGCTGAATTTTAAATTGAGATCACCAAATGGCTGGTACGATGCCTGGTACACACCTACTGGTGGCGGATTATCATTCTCTACAAAATAGTTCCATTGACCATTCAATGAAATTTTTGCTTCTTCATTATTTACCGGGTAAACACCAATATGCTTTACCGTATCCTTATAACCATAAATGCCACCCTTGTCAGAAAAGTTAAGTACTAAAATGGCAATGGTATTTTTTCCTCTATGCAGAATATTTTTTGAAACAGTATACTTTCTTCCCTCGGTGTTTTGTTGCGTGCCTACCAACTGTCCATTCACATAAGTATAATCCCAATCACGAATACGATTGAAATCAAAAACCATGTCTTCTTCTTTCCAATCATCCGGCAACACAAAACTTTTTCGCAACCACACTGCACCATCCAGTCCTTCATGGCCCACTGTTTCCCAACCATCCCAATGCGGAACGGTCATTGTTTTCCACTGGCTATCGTCGAAATTTGCTGCAGCATATTTTTTTTCGGTCGTTGCTTTCGAAATCCAACCGCTACGTTCACCATCATAACTTTTCAAACCCATGAACTCTTTCTCTGCCAACGCTTCTGCTTCTTTCTGTTTCCCAGCAAACAAAAGTTGACGAATGCTGTCTAAATATTTAAATGCCCCCGGCCTGCTATAAGCTCTTGGCTCACCTGTCCACAGTGTTTCTTCATTAAACTGGATACGATCATTTTCAATACCGCCAAACAACATGGCGCCAATTCGACCGTTACCAACCGGTAATGCCTCTGTCCATTTAACCGCAGGTTGTTTGTACCACAGTTTTAAATCCTGTGCATATACAAATACATTACACGTAAAGAGTAATGCAAAAACGAAAAGTATTTTTTTGTAAGTCATCATTTAAATTTCTATTATGCCTGTGTTGTGTCACTCACTTCTATTACAACAATTCTAATCATCATGTTTTCTCACAGATTTGATGGATTATCACATAACGAATTTGTGCACATCCGTGTAATCTGTGAGCAACTATTCAAACAACCAATCAATATTTTTATTCTTCGCATCAGTCATCAGCATGGCATCGTATACCGGAATGATCTGTGCCCCATCAACAAAGCCCAGCATCAGGCAAACTCCTTTTGGCAATTTTAATGTGTGTGATCCTGCTTTAAAAGAATAGCTGTGAACATTCACCGGAGGCATCCCTTCAATGGCAATGGCGTTCGAAATTTTTATTTCTGCCTGTCCGTAATCATCGGCACTGGCATTGGTTTCAAGTTCAGGCGCTTTTGCAAACACTGTATCGGTGGTGAAGGCAGCACGTTGTGTTTTGAAATAACCCACTAATACTTTCACTGGTTTATCTGTATAAAAATTGATCTCCGTTGGCTGATGTAATTGCTGTCGAAAAGAAAGTTGTACAGCATTCAATCCTTTCAACTCAGGAGCCAGTTGTTTAATGCGGAAGGTAGTATCACGAAAGATCACGGCGCCTTCATTCAAAACAACAGGCACATGATTCAACTTTGCATCCACCTGTTGAAACGGTTTTCGTTCCTGTGCTTTTGCGTTTGAATTCCTCTTCAGCGAATCAATTTTATACTTGAATGTTTTTAATTCCGTTTCAAATACGGGCACCATTTCCGTCCAATGTTTAAAAGTGGCGTCAACTCCCCGCATGGGTATTTTCCGTTGTGAAGTCTGCATACTGTTGGCATAGAGATAAGAACCCGCCGTTAAAGCAGCCAATTCTTTATAATCCGTTACACTTTTCTCCAGCATGGGTACCGCCAATTCAAGATCAGATACATTGCCGCTGTATTTGTATTTCAGCAATTGCACTGCAGCATTTACTTTGTTGCTGAAATGATCGGCCATTGCTTTGTAACAATACATATCATTCACAATACGACTGAACTCATCTTTATTCTTCGTCACTCTTCTTGATACTTCCATAATAGCGGTTACAGCATTGTTACCATGTATAACAACTTCTTTTGCAACCTGTGGTGGTGTTTCACCAATATGCTTGATCCCTTTCTGTTGTTTATCTGCATAATCTAAAATCATTTCTCCTTCGGGAGCTTCTGCATCATACAACAACGTAAACAAACCATAACGGAATGGATTGATGAGTTGTGTCATCAGCATACCTAACGTCAATGTTTGCCTGTTTCCATCTGTTATTCCAAAACGACGTAAGAGTTTCGGAGCAATCTCTCCGCTTTCTTCATACGCTGTTAAGATTCTTCTTCCATCTGCTTCGCTGCACCCGAATTTTGCTGCGAATTGTTTACTCCAGTAAACGATCTCTTCTTCACGGTTGCGTTTTGCTTTCCATGCATAACGGCTCCATGCACTGTACCAGATCCAATCACGTTCAATTTGTAACAAACGCTTGCCCTTTACACTGTCTGCACTGTAAGGCCAATCCCAATAGGACGCCTGCGGATATAAATGCAAACCATTACCACCCATTACTTCGTGCATACCAATTACACTCTGCTGTATAAAATCGGGGGAACCATAACGGAAGGGTTCGAGGTTGGCAAGAATGTGTACGTTTTCAATCTGCACACTGCCGAGTTTGCTTAATGTCTGATGTAATTCAGCCCAGCTTCCTCTGGGCCGTGCATAGGTCAATGCTTCACCGTTGAACTTTGCTTCGGTGTATAAATTTTTATAGAATGGTAGTGATGCACGCATCACTGCCGGTGCGTCGGTATCATGTGCACGCAACACAATCGGCGGCTCTTCTGTTTTGTTCAATGCTTTCAATCCATCTTTCACACCCGGAATAATGGTTTGCGTGAACCATTCAATATCATCCTTACCTACTCCTTCCATTGCTTCACCCAAACAAACCATTAAACCAACGTTGGGATATTTTTCTACAAATGCAGCAATAGATTTTCTTGTATAATCAGCAATCAACGGAATGATCGGTCGTTCACGTTCCTGTGTTTTGATCTTGTGATGTTCGGCGAATGGTTTTGAGACGATGATATTGTAAAACATCTGGATCACCCAGATGCCACGCTTGTCGGCTTCTGTTGTTAAGAAGCGATAGATCTCTTCATTCTTTTTAAATGTTGCCTCGTCTACTTCCACCGCATACGGATAATCTTTCAGCTTCACCAATGATGCAAACGGATGACCATTCCAGAGGTACAGTGAGTTCATGCGATTGGCCACCATCGAATCGAGGTACTGTATCCATAATTTTTTATCGTAGAACCAGGGAAAGGTTTCGGGTGTGTAAGGATATTCATACACATTTCTGCCGGGGAGGTAATAAGGTTTCTGTACACCGATGCATGCACCACGTAACACCATTTCAGGTGCATCACTGAACGAATACGTAACAGGAAATTTCTTTGTTGCTTTTAAATGATCTGCAAACGCCAGACAACCATACAAAACGCCTGTTGCATCATTTCCAGTAATATAGGTATTGCTATTTTTTGTTTCAATTGTAAAACCTTCCTTTTTTTCATTAGGCTCTAACGTAAGCAGAATGGAATGTTTATTTTTATCCAGCTTAAGTTCTCTAATTACATTTCGTAATTTTTCAATTGCAAAAATTGTCCTTGCTGAAGGAGCCTTACTTTTAATTTTAACCTGTGCTGATACAACTGAACAGATTACTAATGATATTACAAAGAAAATCTGCTTCATATTATTTCACTTCCACTAATTCGTTTAAATAAATTTCCAGCACGGTATAACCGCTTGCGTCCACTTTGTTGCGGTCGCTTGCATCGTTTGGATTCAATCCCTTTTTAGTTTCCCATGCATCAGGCATTCCATCATTGTCTGTATCAACAGGTGCAGGAGCAGATTTATATTTGGCCCAACCACCAACTGCAAGCGGACTATCAATAATTCCCGGCTTACCAAATACTCCCTTGCCGGTTGCTGTGCCTGTTCTTGTTTCGTTCACCACACGTTCATCCGTTGCATCACGTTTTGGAAAAATAGCGCCTGCATATTTCAACACCTTCTCGTATGATTCTTTTGCTGTTTCTACAGGTAATGCAATGCTTACAGGAAACGCTTTATCAGCAATTGCGCCTGAAGGATAACTTTGTGCCTGCAGGTCAACACCGTTTTTATTATTTTTGGTCAATGCTTTATCGCCTTCCATGATATTGCCATCCACAAACCATTGTCCTGTTCCTTTGCTGTTCTCTTTTTGATAGGAAGTATTTACAAGTTTTAATTCGGATGAAGTTGCAGGACCGGGCTTGTAATAATTGTTCACAATGTTCACTTGGGAAACGCCACCTGCAATATTTACTTCGCCGCCATAAGCTGCATTGGCATTACCCCAGTTGTAAATAACATTGTTACGGTAATCAATCAAAGCAACCGTATCATGCGCTCTTGCCCCGTTGAAACGTACTGCACGGCTGTTGAGATGCGCCAATAAATTATGATGATAGCTTGCGTATTGTCCACCCCACACACCGCCGTATGAACGATGTCCTTTCTGATGACCTGCTTCGTACAAACCTTCGCTTACAATGCACCATTGCACCGTTGTATTTTTTGTATCGTACATCGCTGCACATTCTTCATTGGCCCAACTGAAACTGCAATGATCAATAATTACATCGTGACAGTTCTCCATATCAAATCCATACAATCCTGTTTTTAATGTACCCCCGGGGCGTGAACGGATATAACGGATAATGATATTACCATGATTTCCTTTTGAAGAAGCACCATTTAAAATGAGTGAATGATTTTTTAAACAGATGCCATCGCCGGGAGCTGTTTGTCCGGCAATAGTTAAGTTGGAACGTTTTATTTGGATCTTCGATTGTAATTCGATGATACCTGATACACGAAAGATCACCGTTAACGGTTCGCCGGGAAATTGTTCCAATGCCCAACGGAAGCTTCCTTCGCCACTATCATTGAGATTGGTTACTGCAACTACTTTTCCTCCTCTTCCACCTGTTGCATATTTGCCGAAACCTTCTGCACCGGGAAATGCTATTTGTTGGGCAATTAAATATTGACTGAAAAATAAGAATACTACTGCTATCACTGTTTGTTTCTTCATCACGATTCGTTCTTAAAAATTAAATCAATTCATTTGGCTTGATACCGCCTCTCTCACAACTCATATAAGCAGCTTCTGTACATGCCATGGTATGAATACAATCTTCAACCGCATTATCAGGCTTCTCAATTTTTCCTGCAGCGGCCAGCATCAACTGTTCCATGCTACCAATAAAGGCATGCGGAAACCAGCTGCCTTCAATTTTCTTTTCCTGCCATTGCGGTTCTTTTCCATCTTCTAAAAACACATATTCAAAATTATCTGCTTCGCCACGAGGATAATTGATGAGTGCACCAAAATTTATGAGTACTGCACCTTTCGTTCCTTCGAACTTGATATAAGATTGTTGTTTGGGTGTGCCGTAGTTATGACAATGATTGGTGAGAATATTTGCTCTTGTCATATCACCATAATCCATAATGATATTGCTGCGTACCGATGCAAGCGCAGGCATGCTCGGATGCTTGGTTGATTTTGCATACACAGATTTTGGATTGCCAAGTAGATGTCGAACAAGATCAATGTAATGAATACTATGATATAATATCTCCACTCGTGGTGATGCCATTAAAAAATCCCACAAATGCCAGGGTGTGTAAACATTTACGTTTACTTCAATATCGTTGATCTCACCAAGCAAACCATCATTGATCATTTGCTTCACTTCAAGAATGTACGGTGCATACCGCAATTGAAAATTAACAGCAGCATTCAACTTCTTCTCTTTGCAGATCGATAATATTTTCTTTGCAGCATCCAGATCTTCGCCCATTGGTTTTTGCAACAAAACAGCAGAGCCATCCGGCATTTGTTCTAACAAAGGAATTAATGCCGGACCAGGAACAGCAATATCAATGATTGCATTCGATGGTAATTGCTTCAACAACTCTTCCGGACTTTCAAATACTTCTTTTATACCAAAACGTTCAGCGGTTGCTCTCGCTTTGTCCTGATCAATATCACAAATACCCTGCACATAAAAACCTGCTAACATATAAGCTGGCAAATGTGCCGTATTCACAATACCACCTGCACCAATAATATAAATTGGCAATTGTGCAGAAGCGATATCTCTTTGATGATTCGTCATTTCAACTTCTCAATTTTTACTCGACTGCTCCCAGTTTGTTTCCTTGTGTTAATAATAAAACGGCAACAATCAATATAACAATGGCTACTACCAATAAACGAATTGTTTTGCCACTGCTGTTTTTCCATTCTTTCAACATCAAGCCTGTAACTGCACTTAACAACACCAGCAAGATCATATGAATGGCCCAACTGCTGAATTCATATTTGCCCATACGTACATGACCAAGTCCATAAAAGAAAAATTGTCCGTACCATAGCATGCCTGTTAAGATCGACATGAGATAATTCATTCCCAATCCACTCTCGCCTGTTGTTTTATACTCGCCAAATGTTTTTTCTTTTCGGTGCAGATACAAGCAGTATAACAAGGTGCTGATGAATGCACCTGAATTAGAAAAAATATAGATCACATTTCCCTGGAAATTTCCTGCCCCATATTTCGCTGCTACATCTGCAATGGGTTGACCTTGATTTAAGGAGAAGCCATACAATGCAGATAACACACCCGCCAATAAACAAAGTGGCAATCCTTTCGCTAAGGAGAAAGCAGATTCTGTCTTCAACTGCTTTTCAATATCTTTTTCTTTGCTTCTGCCTGCCAGCCCACAAACTGCAATACCAATGGCCCCCATGGTAACACCACTGATGAGATAACCTGCACCTGTGCCAGAAAGAATGTCACCTAATGTTCCGGCAACCAATGGTGGCAACAACGTACCTAACACACAACTGATACCAACAGAAATTGCATAGGTCAATGAAAAACCAACATAACGGATGGCAATACCAAATGCAGTTCCACCAACACCATAAGCAATGCCCAACAGGAACGAACGTTGCATGGCAGAAGCAGGTGCTTCTTTTAATACAGTAACAATTTCCGGAATGGTAATATAAGCAACGAGCAAGGGTAATAGTAACCAACACACAGCTGCCTGTGCCAGCCAATAAGTTTGCCAGCTCCACCCTTTTACTTTTCGCTGCGGTGTATAACAGAGCGATGCGCTTGAAGCGCCTACAGCATGAAATAAAACTCCGTTAATTACTTCCATATTCTTATGCAGATGGGTTAAAAGGAATAAAAGTTTGCAGCGTTGGAATAAAATATTTTATCTGCTGCTTTATCATCAACCAAATCGTGAATGACTTCTTTGAAGTTTTTCCAGGTGTTGCTGTAAGAGCCGGCCAACAATGAAACAGGCCAATCGCCGCCCATGAAACAACGATCGGTTCCAAACTGTTCTATTGCAAAGCCAACATAAGGTTTGATATCATCGGCTGTCCATTGATCATTTTTTTGTGCAGTTAATCCAAGCCCTGAAATTTTTGCATAAAAATTTTTATGCTGTGCGGCTTCTTTCATCAACTCACCCCATCTGCCGAATTTTTCTTTAGTAGCAATGGGCGGTTGATTCAAATGATCGAACACCATTCTTAACTCCGGAACTTTTGACGCCACCTGTAATGCAGTTTCGATATGCTCGGGCAAAACACCTACTACATCGTAAGGAATATTATGATCGGCTAATATCTGCAGACTATTGATCACTTCAGGTTGCAACAACCACTCCGGATCACGCTCATCATGTATCAAATGACGAACTCCTTTGAAATAATTTTCTTTGCCGTATTTCTTTTGCAGTGCTTTTAATGTTGCATCGGGGTTGATCAACGGTAACCATCCAACAATACCGGCAATCCAATCTGTGTTTACCGCCATATGCAACATCCAATCTGTATCTTCAAAATTATTAGCAGCCTGTACAAGAATACCTTTCTTAATGCCAATTTCAAACCGTTCGGTTTCCAGTTCTTCAATACTATACGTACGATTGAGTATGGATGTGTTGCCTTCTAACCATGCATATTCTGCACGGTTAAAATCCCAGATATGTACATGTGTATCAGCAAGCCTCATTCTTTTCAAATGATCATTTAATAACGGTCTGCAATTGTTCTGTTATGCCGAATCGATAGTCAATTTCCTTATTGTGCTCACCCAACAATGGTGCACCTTTGCCTGCTCCCAGTATTTCACCATCCACTTTTATTGGACAGCGTGTAGTGGTTACCGATAGTCCGTTACTTGTTTTCACCGTTACTTCCATTTCGAGTGAACGGTAGCCTTCCTGCTTCACTAACCCATCGTAATCCATTACCGGTGCACACCAGATATCAGCATTCTCCAAAATACTGAGCCACTCAGCTGATGGTCTTGTTGTTAAATGACCCGCCAGTATCAATTTAATTTCATCACGTTTTGCAAACCAATCGTTGCTGTTAATGAAATCTTTCAACGGCTCACATTCCAGCAGCGTTGCCAGCGTTGGAATATTGGTCATTGCCAATGCAATGTAATCATCATTTGTTTTATAAATACCATAAGGTGCCGCAATGTATGCATGCGCACTGTTCACTGCACCTCGCACCGGCAATTGTCGTCCATCGTTGTAATAACAGGTCAATACTTCAAACTGAAAATCCAGAATACTTTCCAGCATACTCACCTGTACCAATGCGCCTTCGCCTGTTACTGCTTTTTGATAAAGTGCCGCCAATATTCCCTGTGCAATATGTGTGCCCGCCATGATATCCACCACGGCAACACCCATCGGTGTTGGGCTTTCATCAATATTATTGCTGAGCCAGGTTAAACCGGAAACAGATTGTAACAACAGATCCTGTCCAGGTAAATCTTTCCATGGACCTTCAACACCATAACCACTGATCTCTGCATACACCACATCAGGTTTGATCTGTTTTACTGCTTCATAATCCAAACCAATTCGTTCCATTACACCGGGGCGAAAATTATGCATCACCACATCGGCCTTTGCAATGAGTTGTTTTACTTTTTCGAGATCGTTGGGGTTCTTTAAATCGGCTGCATAACTCTGCTTGTTGCGGTTGATGGCATGAAAAATCGTTGACTCGCCTTCGATCATCACATCACTTACATACAGCTCACGACAAATATCGCCGCTGCCCGGTCGTTCGATCTTGATCACCTGTGCACCCATATCTGCCAATCGCAAAGCCGCAGAAGGCCCCGACAAAAACTGGCTGAAATCGATCACTAATATGTCTTCTAAAAGTTTCATTTTTTCAATTGTGAATTGCCAATGGTGAATTGAAATGTCACCCATAACACTTAACTCATAACTATAAACTAACTACTATCAACTATCGGCTAACAACTCTTTCCTTATCTTTTCATTCTGCTCACCCAACTGCGGCGCAGGTTTATCAGCTGTTAATCGTTGTCCGTTGATGCGGATAGGGCATCTCGTGGTAACAATTGTTTTATCAGCTACATGAATGGTTTGTTCCATCTGCAATGCATTGTATGCAGGGTGGTCTGTCATCTCATCCCAATTCAATACTTCCATTGCCCATAGCCCCGCTTCCTGCAATGCAGCCAACCAGTAAGCAGTTGTTTCAGTTTGCAGATGTTCAACCAACACTGTTTTTATTTCATCACGTAAAGCGAACGCATCTTCTTTCGAAAAATATTTCAATGCACCGCAATGAATTGTATCGCCCAACACATGAATATCGATCATCGCTAATGCGATATAACTGTCTTTTGTTTGATAAATTCCATACGGCGCACTCAACAAAGGCTGACCATTTGCAACCTTGCTTCGTTGCGGTTGTTCTTTATTTGTAAAATAGGTAGTGAGTAATTCAAATTGAAAATCGAGTAGTGATTCCATCAAACTCACTTCGATCAATGCACCCTTTCCGGTTTTTGAACGACGGATCAATCCACCCAAAATCCCCTGCACCAATTGTGAGCCTGCAAGAATATCGGCAATCGAAATACCAAATGGCACCGGACCGTTTGTACCATTACCTGTTGTATATGCTAGGCCTGTTATCGATTGTAACAACAGATCTTGTCCTGGTTTGTTTTTCCAGGGACCTTTCTTACCGTAGCCCGAAATTTCTGCATAGATCAATCGTGGATTGATCTGTTGTACAGTGTTGTAATCAAGTCCGTTCTTGCCCATTACATCGGGACGGAAATTATGGATCAACACATCACTCTTTGCAATGAGTTTTTTGATAATAGAAATATCGTCAGGATTTTTCAGATCAGCAGTAAAACTTTCTTTGTTACGATTGATGGTATGAAACAACAAGGAGTTGTCATCAACCCACAGGTCTTTAATGGCAAGCTTACGTCCTGCATCACCTGTTTTTGGTCGTTCAATTTTTATCACCCTTGCACCAAGATCGGCCAAACGCAAAGCCGCCGACGGGCCGGATAGATATTGGCTGAACTCCAGCACCACAATTCCATTTAATGGCAATGCACTCATGCTGTAACTGCTGTTTGTTTTGAAATACTTTGCTGATATAGTTTATTCATTTCCTGTAATGCTTTTGAAGGATCACCATCAAACTCCAGACAATCCTGTAACGGATCGCCTGCATGATCCTGGAAATGCAGGTAACCATTGTAACGTGGACGCATATATCCATTGTCCATAACAGGCAACACCTGCGTAAAAAAATAATTGGTTAAATGATTGGCTGTTGGATCGGTCCATGCACTGCGATGGCCGGGCTGACCACCGTGTTGCACATACATTGTACTTTGACATTCACCCGATACAACCATCGCTGCAAAATCTACTGCCACTTCTTTATGCTTACTGAAAGCAGAAACAGAAATTCCTGTTCCGCCAATGGTTGTTCTTAATTTCTTTCCGTTGAAAGAAACCACATCGGTATAGTGTAATAAATGCTGTGCATATCCTTTGCGTGCATAGTTGGAATAACCATATGCAAACGGGCAGTAGAGATAATCGTTGGTTGCGCTCATTAACTCTGCCACAGCAATAGGATTCCGGCTGAACATTTTTTTATCAACCACACTATACAACTGCTTCATTGTTTCAATAGCTTTAATGCCTGTTGCTTCATCAATTACTTCTTCCTCGTTTTGAAAAGGCTCGGCACCATTTGCAATGCAGAATGTATAAAAGTTCATCAACAGATCAATAGGAATAGCAGGAACGGCAACTTTTCCTTCTTTCGCCAGATCCAATACATCATTCCATGTTTGCGGCACGTTGCAGAGCAAATCTTTACGATAGCTGGCTGCAGGTGTTGCTGCATCAATCGCTAATGCCCATTGCTTATTATTATAGTTATAACTGATATGCGAAAGCCCTACAGAGTTGGTTTGCTGATCACGTAAATAATCAGCAGATAAATATTCATTCAACGGCAACACACAATTAGTTGCATCTGCACAACCCACCCATGGATGATCAATGATGAGCAGATCATATTCTTTTGTGAGTTCTTCAATCGGAAAATCAGCAAACTCCTGGAGTGTTCTTTTTTTCCAACGAATTTCTACATTGGGATGTAATTCAGAATAACGTTGTGAAACTGCAAGCAAAGGAGTTATTCCACGGCTATGCCCCCACGTTATACCATTCAATACAATCTTTTGCATGCTTAACTGTTTGATTTTTTAACCATGAGAATATGTTCGCACAGCATCACCAATTCGTTTTGCTGATTAAAACATTCCACCAATTCAGTTACTAAACCGTATTCAGGTTTCTTATGATCTTTCAACTCTTTTATGGTTACTGTTACTTTTATGGTGTCGTTAATAAACACCGGTTTAATAAAACGGAGACGCTCATAACCATAGGTCATGCTTACTTCGTTTACAAAATCGGCGGTAAGACCAATGGCCACGGTGAAGATGAGTGTACCATGCGCAATACGTTTTTTAAACGGCTGGCTTTTGCACCACTCTTCATCCATATGATGGGGAAAGAAATCGCCTGACTGCCCGGCGTGGATCACAATATCCGCTTCGGTGATGGTTCTGCCTTTTGTTTGGCGAACATCATTGAGTTTAAATTCCTCGAAATACTTCTGTATAAACATAGCTGGCTGCAATCAGTTTTTACGGAGAACAGGTTGTTCTTTAGAGCAAAAATGACCTGTTCAAACTGAAGTTCAAGGTATAACAGCCTGCCGGGGCGTTCAATGGAAGGTTTTACTGATTTGATGGATTATTTTCCCACAGGCAGGAAAAATGGTAATGACAGTTGTTAAGCAACTGGGTAGGGAGCGATAAAACTTACTTTTCTGTTGATCGTCAAAGATCAATTACCAACGTTGTTATTGAGCGTGGCAGCAAATCAACTTTGTTGATCGATTCGATTAAAGAAGGTTTCATATCTTCTCCATTTTGAGCAGATGTATTATATCGTTTTGCCTGCTTTATATTCTTAACACCCGGAATATTCAAACCAATTGTTGTTGCTGCGTTAGTATAGTTGATGATCACCACTGTCAATTTACTTTCGCTTGCAAATGCAGACAGCATCACATCCTGCGCCTGTTGCATCAGGATTGATCCATCGTTCCGCTCTGTTATGATGCGTTGCATACCGGGCTGCACAAACCTGCTGTAATGCCCAAGTGCCCACAAATTTTTTGTAACAATATAATCAGCGTTGCGTGGATCAGCAATATTTCTTAAGACAATAAGGTTGTAGCGTGTTTCGGCATCAGCACGACCCGGCTCCCATGCGTTCCAGAAATGCCAGGCAGTTGCATTGGCTACTGTAAAATCGTGATGAATGATTTTTGCAAGAAACAAGGCGCAATCCATTGATGATCGTCGTTCCTTCGATCCTTCTTTGTAACCATCGCCCAGCATACAGTACTCCGATTGCCAGAAAGGAACATTGTATTTCGTTGCAGTATCATTCAATCTCTTCCGCACATTGATGATCATGCTGTCGCCATGATCAGTAAAGTAACTGTGCCCCTCTATTACTTTGTGCAGATGCGACAGATTGCCTAGATAGAACTTACTGTCTTGTGCATAAAACTGTTGGAGTTGTTTTGATGCATGATTATAACGGCTGTACAGGTATGTAAGATCACCAGCTTCTGTAACAAGAATTTTTGTGTTGAGTTGTTGAGCTGTTAAAGCACTGTCGAGTTTTACAGCAATGTTGTAAATGTCTTTATTATGCCAAGGCGAGCCTTCCTGGTTCATGCTGCCAAATTTCGCCGACCAATCCCACTGCGGTTCGTTTACCGGACTGATGTAGTTGAAATGAATTCCTTCTTCATCAAAATGCTTGAGTACTGTTGCTAAGAAAGCGGCATAGTCGCTGTACTTATCGTCTCTTAAATTGGTAACAAAATCTTTCGCTGTTTTAAATCCCAATCCGTTTTTATTGAATTGAACCGGTGCTGTATTAGAAAAAGCGATGAGATCTTTTACGCCATACGATACTGCTTTCTTCGTAAACCACACATAACCTTGTTGTTTCGTCCAATCGTAGGCTCCGGAAGGCGAAAGAAAACTTTCCACCCTTCGAAATGTATTGCGGATACCGCTGCCGTCGCCTTGTTCAAATGTTCCTCCGCCAATATTAAAACGCCATGCAGAAAGACCAATGCCCAACGGATTGCCTGATGAATCAAACGATTTGCTGAAGAGCAACTCCGCCATTCGTTCTTTCTTCTCTGCTGGCCAATACTTGCCGATCGCCTCCGTATACCATGCACCTGAGGCACCAATGTTCTCAATTGTTTGAGCTTTACGTTTCAGATCAATGGTAAATGTTACGGTTTGGCTTTTTACAAAAAAGGTATTTGCTATCAAAAGAAAAAATATAGTAACAATTCGAAATGGCATTCTTCTACCGTAAATTTTTTAAGGAATAAAACGCTTACCTACTATCGACTTATCATCAGACAGATTAACTTCAGACAAATAGGATGATTGAAAGTAATTATTTTTTCAACAACCCTTCACTCGTCATCACAATACGTTTCATTGTTCCGTCTTTGTTGTAATACAAGCGATCAATACAAACCGAACGGTGAAACCCACCATGATCAGCCAACACACCAGTGTGATAAATAAAATACCATTTGCCTTTAAATTCAATAATGGCCTGGTGATTGGTATTGCTGTTACCTGCCACTTCATTCAATATGCCTTTGTATTGCCAGGGGCCGTTTATGTTTTTGCTCATGGCATAAGCGATCTTCTCAGGAAACTGGTAAGCATATGAAAGATAATACCAATCCTTACGTTTGTGTACCCATGGTGCTTCTGTAAATTTCTGCAAGCCTTCTACAACCTGAATGGGGCCATCGAATTCAATCATGTTTTCTTTCAGCTTGGCGTAATAACATTTGGTGTTTCCCCAAAACAAGTAGGCTTGTCCATCATCATCAATGATCACTGATGGATCAATATCATCCCAGGATATACCTGTTGCTTTGGTCATATCGTTTGTTACAAGTGCTTTACCTAATGCATCAGTAAATGGTCCGGTTGGTTTATCTGATACAGCAATACCAATTGCTTTTCCGCCAATCGTCTTATGTTCAACTGCCACATACCAATAAAATTTTCCATTGCTATGAATTACCTGCGATGCCCATGCATCGGCCTTAGCCCAAGAGAAATCTTTTACATTTAACGGTGATGGATGTTCTTTCCAGTTCAACATATCGGTTGATGAATAGCAAAGCCATTCATTCATTATATAACGTGCCTGTCCTTTTGGTGCTTCATCACGACCGGTATACAAATACACTGTATCATTATGCACCAGCGCTGCCGGATCGGCCGTAAACTTATCACGAATGATTGGATTGAACGGAACAGAATCACTCGTTACCGGTATCTGCTTCTGCGCATAAACATTAATGTTCGTTACACATATGACCAACATTGTTGCACTAAACTGCATCAATCTCCTGAGCTTCATCTTCTTTATTATTTTACTTGATTAGTTGAACTGTGAAGGGAGGTTTTCAAATTCCAACTCAACCTTCATCTGCATTTTATAAAAGTCTCTTTAAAAAACAAGGCCCCTTGTTGATACAGAGGGAGCCTTTGTTTTAAATATGCCCCTAAACAAAATTTATTGTTCCGATGGGTGCTGATGCAATGAATCATTCATTAGCAAACATCTGAGCAAATGATTTATGGCGTAAGGTATAAACGCACCTTAAACACTTTCATAAAATTTCCTTCTGCTTTCATACCTGCCTGTAAGCCTAATGCCACCTGTGTAGCACTTGAAAGATTAAAGTTGAGTTTATTGTCGGCCCACTTTGTAATATTCTTGAATACAATTGAACTGGTTTGCACATTACCAATATCGGGCAATGTAGTACCAGCTGCAACGGTAATGTATTTTGTACCGCCATCCGAACAATCGCCTGCTGTCACTACCAATGTGTATTTACCGGCAGGTAAAGTAAAGCTTTGATAGATCTTACCATTTGGTATTTCCGGCATACCCCACCATGCTTCAAGAGAAAGTGCTTTCGATGGCAACCAACCCCCATTATCTAAACCACCAACATCACCACCACCATTTCGTACATCCGGAGTAGTGATCCAGTCTGCAGGTGTTTGCCATCTGCCTGTTCCGCCATCGGAATTTGCGAAGTTGATACCAGCATTTAAAATATACATTGCCGTTACATCATACATTACACCTACAGTTTGCGATGCACTGCTGAATGTATCAATAGAATTTGGTTTCGGCAGATATTGTGTACGCAATACAACTGATGTTCCCGGTTTGAAATTATCCAGTGATGTTAAACTTTGTGTAAGTGGAACAAAAACCGAATCAACAGCATCACCCACTTTTGTGTAACGAACCCATGTACCTAATGCACCAGAAGCTGCATCGAGGTTATCCCATGCTAATTCTGCTTTTCCTGATGTCATTAGCTCAGCACGGTTAACCGCTCTGTTGGTCAAACCACTTTCATATTTAGGTCCATATGCAGTACCGGATGCATTTACCTTCATTGAACTGTTACCTACAGCATCAAATGTTTGAATGGTGAAATTGTAAATCCCCTCCGGTATAGCAACGATTTTGCTAAAGGTATCAATGCCGGGGCCTTTTGTGATTGCATAAATAATGGAATCCTTTCCATCGTTCCAACTGATTTTGGCTTTTGTGATCTTCGGATCAGCAGGCAACAATCCTGTAATTTTTATACGTTGATTACCGGGATAAGTTTTTACCGAATCTATTTTCCCGCTATAGATTGTTTCACCAGCCTCTGTATATTTTTTATAATCATCCCACTTAGAGCAGGCTGCCAATACAAACATCAGCATGATGATCAACGAAAGTTTACTTGTATTTTTTTTCATTTGTTTAAGTTTTATCCGCAGCTGCTTCTGTTTTTTTGTTGCAGCGTGGCTTTGATCAAACATTAACTTCTGTTATTATCGAGGATCTCCATACACCTTCAACTCATTAATACTTTGTGCCGTACCACCTGCAAAATTTTCAAGGCAGCGGATACGGATGTATTTTACTTTCGGTGCAGACAAATCAATTTCCCAACTAAAACCAGCAGCTGCTGTAGTTTGATCATTGGCATCATCTGTACCATACGGCAAGCCAGAAGGTTTTTTTACTGTATAGGAACCCAGCAATTTCCAGGTATTATCCAACGCACCATTTAAATTCGGATTCTCTGAACCCCATATTTCAAACCTCTTCATGGTTGTGAGATAATAATAGCGTGTTCCCTCAGGGAAAGGTCTGATCCAGATACGGCTGAGTTTTGCGAGTGCGCCTGTATTAAACGTGATCATGTGCGGACCACTTCCTCCGGGAACCTGGTTGGTAAAACTTGTAAAAGGCCAGCCCAGTTTGCCATCCCATGCATATTGCAGAGCAGCTCCATTGGTTACCTGCGGCGCATCGCCTGGCAAAACCAAGCTGGAGAATTTAGAAGGATCTAATTGCGTTTCAAAGATCGGATGTACAACCTGGTACATGGTATCGGTTTTATTACCCCATCTGTCTGCAACCAAAAATCCAAACCGGTAATTGCCTGTATCAAGTCCACGAATTTTCGACAGAATACTGTCAACATTTGTGTACACGCTTTTATTGTTATCAATTTCATATTCGTTGAACACATTCGGCTTTGTAACAATAATAGAGATATTTGCTTTCGATGCATTTACGCCTGTAAGATTATAACCACCAAATGCATCTTCAATTTTCAAGCTGCGGTATACATCCCAAATAGGCGCAGTAAGCGGTTTTATTTTTACCGTTACAGCCTGCGACTGTTTTTCGGAACGACTGACTGAATACAACTTCACTTCATGTTCCAGCGTATCTGCAAAACCTTCCACCACCAATGAATTGTTGTAATACGATGCCTTTGTTTCGTATTGCTTTCCGGTAGTGATGGTATACACTGCTTTTACATAAAGAAGATTAGGATCGTTCGGCAATTTATAGGAGATGGTTGCCTTACCGCTGCCGTTCACAACAGTCACATCAGTGATTTGAGCCGGTACGGTTGGGTCGTTACTTATTGGTGTATGTGTTTCCAGTTCTTTGCTGCACGATGCAATGATGAATGCTGTAAGAAGCAAAGAGGGAAATATTATTTTAATCAGTTTCATTGTAAATTTTTTCAGAATTTTTAGAATCAGATTACCAGCCCGGGTTTTCTACCAGGTATGGATTACGACGTGTATCATAATTGCCGATCGGCCAGAAATAATCACGTGGTGCAACAAAACGTTGACTGAAAATAAATTTCTCTTTGTAATAGGTACCGTCTGTTTTACCCTGCACACTCCAGCCGGTAATGTCTTTGTTCAATTCATCAGGTGCTTCTTTCCAACGACGCAGATCCCAGAAACGTTGTCCTTCAAACATTAATTCAAGTGTACGTTCACGATGAATGATCGAGCGCAAGCCTGCCTGTGAAGCATATTTATTCGGAGTACTTGAATAATTTGTCCATGATTCAACTACACCTTTTAATCCTGCACGTTCACGTATTTTATCAACGTATAAGATTGCTGTGGCTGATGCAGGATTTACTTCATTTTCTGCCTCTGCATAAAGAAGATAAAGATCAGCAAGTCTTACTTCAGGCCAGGGATACGAACGCCATACAGGTGCTGCAGTACCTGCTGTTGTAGATTGCCAACTAACCAGTTTCTTAACGAAATAACCTGTTTCACTCCAGTTAGTAAAGTGACCGAAGCCTGCGCTTTCAACATTCTTTGCTTTTACATAGTAAGTACCGTTATCACTACCTGTTGCATTACCATCTTTCATATACCAGATACCACCATCAAATCCTAAGTTGGCATAGAAACGTGGTTCCCTGTCGAAGTTTAAACGTGCAGTTACAAAACCAGGTTCAATGTAATATTTCTCAGCAGCTGTTGCCGTGCGCAACTGGTCATAGTTTGCAAAATTGAATGTTTTATCTTCTTCAATAGGTACACCATTTGAACTGTAAAACATTTTTGCAATTTTAATTGGCGGCGCCCATACACCTTGCAATTGAAAGCGGTTTGTATTGCTTCCTCTTGTCATTGGCGGCATACATAATGCCTCATTCGGGAAATACATTTGAGCATTGCCCCACACAGTTTCAGAACCCCATCTTTCAGTTACAGCATTGCGGATATTCAACTGTGTTTTTGTTGCCGTATTCAGATTATGAATATCATTCTTGTAATAGTAAAGTGTAAACCCATTTGCTTCTGCTGCATCAATCGCTTCTTTTGCTGCATCTCTTGCTGCTTCCCATTTATCAGGGTCAACTGTTGGGTTGAACAAAGCCACACCATCTTTATCTTTAAAGTTTGCAAAATCAGGATTACCATTAAACAGTGGGCTTGCAGCCATTACCAACAACTTTGCTTTTACTGCTAATGCAATTGGTTGTGTAATTCTTCCCAACTCTGTATTTTCATTTTGAATACGTTCAGGAAGTAATGTAATTGAACTATCAAGCCATGATGTAATGGTTTCCACACACTCATCAACCGGTGCACGTTTTACATAAGAACTTGCAGGATCTGCTTCCACCGCAACATTTTCTTTGATGAGCGGAATAGGGCCATACATGCGTAACATATAATAATGATAGTAAGCTTTCAAAAACAATACTTCACCTATCCAGCGTGAACGTTCTGCCGGATTAATATCTGGCACCTTCGTCATATCAGCCATGTTCTCTAAAAAGATATTACAGTTGCGGATACCGTTCCATATTTTTTGATGATCGTAGCGTGTATTGCCGGTGCCACCTTTTCTCCATCCTGCCCATTCATTAAAATAAGGATCAGCCGCATTTTGTTGTCCTTGAGCAATACGGAACGCTGCATGCCAATGTGTTTGATCATCCTGCGGCAACCATATCTCATCAGCAGATGCCATTGCTGCATTATACCAGCCATCGCCATTCTTTGGCAAGTAAGAATAACAGGTAAACAAAAATTTCTCAGCTTCAACACGCAGTTTAAATGCATTGTCGATGGTAGAAATATTATCCGGTACCACATCGAGATACTTGCGGCAGGAATTTAACGTAGTTGTAAACACAAAGAGCACTGCTGCAAAGAGCAGGCTTTTGTTTGCAACTTTATAATTGATTCTTGTATTCATGTTTAAAAACTGTTGAATGTTTTAAATTAAAAGTTCAGCTGCACACCCATGCTGTAAACAGATTGAATTGGATAGTTTAATCCGTTACCACCCATTTCCACATCCCACAGCTTAAAGCCACTGAGGATAAAGAGATTGGTTGCAGAGAAATAAACACGTGTGCCTTTTAATTTCAGCGCTTTAAAATCAGGTAACGTATAGCCCATGTCTACACTCTTTAAGCGTAAGAAAGCACCATTACGTAACCACCATGTTGAAGTTTGATTATTTGAATTCACTCTCCATGTGCTGAGGCGTGGCCAGAATGCATATGGATTCTGATTATCTTCAGACCAATGATTGTCTGCAATTACTTTCAACAGGTTATTTTGATAACCACCATTTAAATAAAACGGTTGAATGTTCCATGGATTAATAAAGAATGAACTGCGTGCTGCACCCTGGAAATAAAAACTAAAGTCGAAACGCTTATAGCCAAATGATGCACCAAAGCCGTAAATGATTTCCGGTTGTTGTGGAAAACCAATAGGTACCATATCATCGTTATTGATCACTCCATCACCATTTACATCTTTGTATTTGATATCGCCTGCCAGCAAACCAATATCACCATATTGTATAGGTGAGTTGGCTACCTCTTTCTGATCGATGAATAAGCGCTCAGCAATCAATCCCCATGTTTGACTGATGGAATGATTAGCTCTTGACAGATAAGCAATGTTAGATGGGAAAACAATTTCATCTGTTACTTTTACTTTGCTTGTTGCATATGTAAACGTACCTCTAACATTGATCCACATATTTTTATTCAACGAACGTTGATAGTTCAAAGCAACGTCGATACCCTGTGTTTCTGCTTTACCATAGTTAGAGGAAGGAATAGCAGAGAAACCTGCAGCAGATTCTACTGTAGATTTCGCTTGTAAGATCTGTGAACGCCATTGTTTGTAAACATCAACTGTTAGTGTGAGATCATAAAACAATTTCATATCCATACCAAGGTTCATGGAACGTGATTGTTCCCAGGTGATTCCTTCATTGGCATATCTTGAGATAGAAACACCGTTACGGCCATAAGTTCCTGCACCATCGTTGCGACCAAATGATGCACCAAAGCCACCATCGTTGAGGTTTACATTTGACAAGTAGAAAAAACGATCATTGATATTACCGATCTGATCATTCCCAACCAAACCATACGTAGCACGGAATTTAAGATCAGTAATTACTTTTTTCAGCGGGTTAAAAAACTTCTCGTTTGAAATGCGGTAAGCAACACCTGCTGACGGGAAGAAACCAAAACGATTATTTTTTGCAAAACGTTCAGAACCGTTATAACCAAAGTTGAACTCAGCAAGATAACGGTTATCAAATCCATAAGTAAAACGTCCTGAAAGTGTTTGGTTACGTTGCGGCAACGACGCAGTAACACTACCTGCATTACCGGTTTCATAGTTCGAGATCACTGCAATTACATTACCACCAACAGTATGCTTCTTAAATGTGCGATTGTAAGTAACTGATCCTTCAAGCCAAAAACGTGAGTCAACTACTTTATTACCTTCTGCATAGCCTAAGTATTCTGTACCAACAGTTCCGATAGAAGTTGCGCTACCATCGTTTAACACAGTAAGATTATAGTCTTGCGTTGTTGGGTCAACAATCGCTGAATAATAGAAAGGATTATAACTTCTGTCAACAGAATAAAAAGAATATCTTCTCAAATACCCCATTGTACGGAAGCTCAAGCCCGGTGTCACAAAACCAAGATCCTGTTTCAACTCTACCTGCGGTTGAAGGTTCGATGTTTTATAAACTGAATACCCACGTACCATCTGTGCATATGGATTTACATATAATGTAGAAGTCAATCCATTTGCATCAACTGTTCTTGCAGAGCCAAATAATGGATGGGTGATGTATGGTAATTTCGATTGTGGATATACAGCAGGAAACATCACCTGGTTCGACCAGAGTGCATTGTTGAATGTTGCAGAACCACCGCCAATTGGTCCGTTATAATCATCAAACTGACCATACATGCGAATTATCAATTCTGTATTTTCGGAAAGATTGAGATTAATGTTTGAACGGATAGAATAGTTTTTGAGTTTAATGTTACTGTTGAAATTATTGATGGGGTCAAGTTTCAACAAGCCGTTATCCTGGTTATACGTACCGGCAACATAGTAACGTGTTCTGTTAGTTCCACCACTTACGTTGAGGTTGTAACTCTGGTTAACCGTATATTTTTTGATCAACTGTTCTATCCAGTTATTATTGGGATAGAGATAAGGATCGTCTCCGGCTTTTGTATGTTCAATTTTGTTTTGCGAATAGGGTTGAACAGCGAGTGGCGAACGTGTAAGTGCAGCTTCGTTTGCCAACTCCATATAAGTAATGTTATCAGCCATATTGAAATTCTTTGTATTGGATGACACACGATTCTCAGCACGAAACGAAAACTTTGCAACACCTTCTTTACCTGAACGTGTGTTTACCAACACTACCCCGTTTGCACCACGAGCGCCATATACAGAAGCAGCAGCTGCATCTTTCAATACTGAGAAATCAGAAATATCATCGGGCTGTAAACGTGCAAGATCAGTAGGTGAAGATTCAACACCATCAATTAAGATGAGTGGATCTTGTTTACCTGTACCGAATGTTGAAAGACCCCTGATGTAAAATGCAGAGTTATCGGTACCCAAGCCTGGCTCGCCACTACGTTGAAAGGAAATAACACCCGGTATGCGACCGGCAAGTGTATTGGTAAGGTTCCCTGTTGGCCCTTTTAGTGATTTAACATCTACAGTAGTAATGGAACTTACCATGCTTGCTTTTTTCTGTGTACCGCCAAATCCAATAATGACAACATCTCCTAGACTGCCACTTGCATTTTTCAACACTGCATTAATGGTTGTTTGACCATTCACCGCAATTTCCTGCGTTTCAAAACCAACACTTGAAATAACGAGGACTCCTTTTGCAGGAACACGGATGGAGAAATTTCCTTTCTCATCTGTTTGTGTAGCTCTTTTGGCATCAGCTTTCAACTGAACAGTTACACCTTGCAGCACCGCAGAATCTGAACGGATATTACCTTTTACAGTAATCTCATTTTCCTGCGCAAAGAGTGTAACAGAAAGGCAGAGCAACATTACTAGTAAAGCGATGGCTTTGTTGCCGGCTTTAATGGTTACTAATTCTTTCATAAGCAATCAATACTTGTTTAATTAATAAATAAATGAACCTTGTACGTTTTGGTTAATAAGCAGGTGTATCACAGCATATGTATGAACACAGTTAGACAATAACCCATTTGCTTCACATTTTTTTGTGCAGCATACAGATTGTTACAGGAAGTTTTGAACGAAGTATTAGTTCAACGAAAAGGAGCAGTTTCAGAAAATGTCATCCTTGCAAACTTTTCGGGAAAGAAATAATACAGACAGTTCAGAACATCAGGTTGAAATAAAAGAGAGAATAGTAGGGGTCATAGCAAGTCGTTTTAGTCGTTAAGAATTAATAAGTGTAAATTTGACAAATATTAATTTATTCAGTTCGACTAAAAATTCCGATATTTCAACAAAAAGTACCAATTTTCACACAGGCACCCCGGGTGTTCGCTTGATATAACTATAACATTCAACAAACCAAACAATTGCGTTTTTCAAGAGCCATATGTGTTTTAAGCATGCTTTTAATGCTTCATTGTTCTTTACATGGACAGTCCTATTATTTCAGACGTTACCAGGTTGAGAACGGGCTCTCACACAACAGTGTTATCTGTGCATTGCAGGATAAAAGAGGCTTTATGTGGTTTGGAACAAAAGATGGTTTAAACCGCTTCGATGGTTATTCGTTTAAAACATTCAGAAAAGATGCCGCAGACAGTAACAGCATTGGCAACAACTTTATTCAATCACTATACGAGGATAAAAAGGGAACAATGTATGTAGGTACCGACAAAGGTTTGTATCAATACATTGATAAAACAGAAGAGTTCAGGCTTTTACCCTCAACGAAAGAACACAGCATTTTTAAACTTACCGGTGATACGAAGGGTAACCTATGGTTTATATCAGGTTTTGCTGTTTGCAAATATTCATTGGCGAATAACACACTTGATTATTTTGATCATCCAACTTTCTTTATTGCAAGTGCTGTTTGCACAACATCTGATGGAAATGTGTGGGTGGGCACTGCAAATGGTGAACTAAAAAAATATCAGGCCGCCAACCGTTCATTTACCAGCATTCCTCTGTTTAAAAATACCGACGATACGAAATACAAATACATTGAAACCATCGTGCAAACCAATACCGGACAATTATTGGCAGGCACGAACAATGCCGATATTAAATTAATTGATCCTGCAAAAGAAACATACATCGACTTACCACTCACCTTAAAACGTGAAACTAATTTTTATGTAAAACGGATCCTGCAGGTTTCACCAAATGAATTTTGGCTGGGTACAGCATCCGGAATTTTTGTTTACAACTTACAGACAGGTAAAGGCACACAGTTAGAAAAAAACTACAGCAACCCTTTCTCACTTTCTGATAATGCCGTTGAAACAATGTGCAGCGATAATGAAGGCGGTATTTGGGTGGGCACTTATTTTGGCGGCATTAATTATTTTCCAAAGCAGATTACTGCTTTTACAAAATTCATCCCGGCAAAGAGTGAAAATTCACTCAGCGGAAATGTTGTAAGAGAAATAAAAAAAGATAGTGATGGCAATTTCTGGATAGGCACTGAAGATGCAGGACTCAACAGGTACAACCCTACTACAGGAACGTTTACACATTATGAAGCAACAGGCAAACCGGGCAGTCTTTCATTTTTCAATTTGCATGGACTGGAAGTTTCACGCAACGAAGTATGGATCGGCACATTTGAACACGGGCTAGATGTAATGGATATCCGCACGGGTAAAGTCATCAAACATTTTCAGGTAGGTGAAGGAAGCGTTTTATCAAGCAATTTTATTTATTGCATCTATGCCATCGATCACGAGAATATTTTAATAGGAACAACACTTGGCATTTACAGATACGATCGGAAAAATGATCGATTGAAACGGGTGGAAGGTTTTCCCGAATGGGATTGGTATACCGGAATAGTAAAGGATGATAATGGAACTATCTGGGCAACAACATTCGGAAGGGGCATTCATTTTTACAATCCTGCCACTGGTAAAGGAGGAACTATTCTTCACAACGAAAGTGACCCAAACAGTTTAAGCAGCGACCGTGTAAATTCTGTTTTTAAAGACAGTCGTAACAACTTGTGGTTTACCACTGAAGAAGGATTATGCAAATGGAATGAGCAAACCAACAACTTCACCCGCTATGGAACAGCCAACGGATTTCCCAGCAACTTTATGTTTTCCATACTGGAATCAACAGCTGGTGAACTTTGGATCAGTACTACCAAAGGACTTGTACGTTTTGTTCCAACTATCGGGAAAGCAGATGTTTTTACCACAGCTAACGGATTGATCAGTGATCAATTTAACTACAGCTCGGCCTTTAAAGATGAAGACGGGCGCATGTACTTTGGCAGCACAAAGGGGCTCATCAGTTTTCATCCGAAAGAATTCAGACAATCAGCGTTCTCCCCTCCTGTTTATATCACTCACTTTGAAATAGCAAATCAAGAGACGGGTATTGGCAAGAAAGGTTCTCCGCTGAAAGCATCCATTACTTATACCGATACGATTATACTTACACATGATCAATCAACCTTCAGTATCGATTTTGCAGCACTTGGTTATACTGCAACAGAAACCATACAGTATGCTTACCAGATGGAAGAATTGTCGAACAACTGGGTGAATCTGAAAAAAAACCGAAGAGTTGATTTTACAGAACTGCGTGCCGGAACTTATCATTTCAGATTAAGAGCAATGAACAGCTATGGCATTGCAAGCCCAAATGAAAAAAAACTGATCATCCGCATTTTACCCCCATGGTGGTTGAGCACGTACGCCTATATGGCTTATTTCATTCTTCTTATGTTACTTATTTATTTCATCATTCGTTATTATCATCAACGGATGGAAGAAAAGAACAAACAGAAATTTGAAAAGCTGGAAGTAGCCAAAGAAAAAGAAGTGTTGGAAATGAGATTGGTAAAGAACAAAGAATTGCTCGATGCAAAACTTGATTTCTTCACCAATGTGGCACATGAAATTAAAACACCGCTTACACTTATTAAGGTACCGCTTTCAAGAATTACGAGGAAAGCGGAAGCGCTACCTGAGTTGGAACGCAGCCTGAAAATAATGAACCGCAATACCAACAGGTTGATCGAACTCACCAATCAATTATTGGATTTCAGGCAAACCGAAATTGACAAATTCCATCTTTCATTTGTTCATACAAATGTTACACAGTTGGTTGAAGACGCATGTAACGATTTTTCTGATCTAGCAGAAGAGTACGGTCTTTCTTTTTCAGCCAACATACCGGAAGACGCATTATCTGCAAATATTGATGTAGATGCGTTCAATAAGATCATTAACAATCTTATTGGTAATGCTATAAAATTTGCGGATAAAAAAGTGATGATCGAACTACTTCCCTTCTATAAGGATGACCAATCATTCAGCATCAGGGTTAAAAACGATGGCTATTTGATCCCTGTTGAACTAAAAGAAAAAATATTTGAACCTTTTTACCGTATCAGTGAAACAGAAGCACAAACAGGTTCTGGAATAGGATTAGCTTTGGCTCTGTCGCTTACACAGCTGCACAGAGGCACGCTTATCCTGGATTCGCAAACAGAGAATATGAATTGTTTTTCGCTCACTTTACCGCTCAATAATGAAGTAACCACTTCACAAACTTCAGCGTAAATAGTTCATCAATCAATCACCAAATCAATAACAATGAAACCAAGAATTCTTTTAGTGGAAGATAACAAAGAGCTACTGGAAGTAATTGCTGAAGAACTACATGAACATTATGAAGTGCTGAAAGCAACTGATGGTTTGCAGGCGTTAAAACTACTTTCAACTGAAGCGATTCAACTGGTGATCAGTGATGTAATGATGCCGGTGATGGATGGATTTGAATTATGTAAAGAGATCAAATCAAACTTTGAGTACAGTCATATACCGGTTATTTTACTTACTGCAAAAAATACACTGCAGGCAAAAATTGAAGGTCTGAGCCTTGGAGCTGATGCCTATATTGAAAAACCGTTTGAAACGGAGTATCTGCAGGCGCATGTTGCAAGCTTACTCAACAACCGGAAAAAGCTAAAAGACTATTTTGTAAATACTCCGTTTGCTCATCTTAAGTCAGTAGCGCATAATAAATCAGATGAATTGTTTTTTGAAAAACTCAATCATCTTATTCAAACCAATATTGAAGATCATGCTCTGGATGTTGACAAACTTGCGAAGCTGATGAATATGGGGCGCACCAGTTTGTTCCGTAAAATCAAGTCTGTAACTGATCTTACGCCAAACGAACTGATCAACATTACACGATTAAAAAAAGCAGCCGAACTTCTTGCATTTGGTGAATACAAAATCTATGAAGTGTCTGATATGGTAGGCTTCGGCTCTCAAACCAATTTTGGCAGGATCTTTTTAAAGCAATTCGGGATGACGCCTACTGAATACCAGAAAAACAAGCATACGAACAAGGCTGATGGTGATGATAAAACAAAATGAATCGTAAACAAAAAAGGCAATCAATTTCTTGATTGCCTTTTTCTTAAGTCGGGAGGACAGGATTCGAACCTGCGACCCCCTGGTCCCAAACCAGGTATTCTACCGGGCTGAACTACCTCCCGCCGTGTTCATCGAGGATGAACTCCCCTAAGGGGTTGCAAAAATAGTTGTCCTCTGCTAAAGTGCCAAAAAGAAATCCCGGATTCTTAAAGAAATCCGGGATCAAATGAGTTGGGTTTGGTTTTGGGTTTAATTACATCGCAGCCAACTGAACTTTTTGCTGCAGTTCAAGTACGCTTTCTTTAAACATACTATCTGTATCCATCAGGTCTTTTACAGTTTGGCAGGAGTGGATAACCGTTGTATGGTCTCTACCTCCAAAATGCTCTCCGATAGTTTTGAGTGAATTCTTTGTAAATGTCTTTGCCAGGTACATTGTGATCTGACGGGCCTGTACAATTTCACGTTTACGTGTTTTTTGTAACAGTTTTTCGTAGGGCACATCAAAGTAATCGCACACCATTTTCTGAATGGCGTCGATAGTGATTTCTTTTGAGGATGTTTTAACGAAGTTTTTCAGCACTTTTTTAGCAAGATCAAGATCGATCTCCTTTTTATTCAGCGAGGATTGTGCCAATAATGAAATAAGTGCACCTTCAAGCTCACGAATATTGGTATTGATGTTATAAGCGATATACTTTACCACATCTTTATGCATATCCAAGCCATCATTCTTCATTTTCTTCTCCAGTATCTCGATACGGGTTTCGTAATCGGGCATCTGAAGATCGGCACTGAGGCCCCAACGGAAACGGCTAAGCAAACGTTCCTGCACACCTTCGAGGTCTTTTGGTGGTTTGTCTGATGACAGGATTAACTGCTTACCACTTTGATGAAGATGATTGAAGATTGCAAAGAAAGCATCCTGCGATTTTTCAGCACGGTTGAAGAACTGCACATCATCAATGATCAACACATCAACCAATTGATAAAAATGGATGAAATCGTTGATGGCATTGTTGCGGCTGTGATCAACAAACTGGTTGATGAATTTCTCAGAGCTTACATACAACACCACTTTATTTGGGTGCTGACGTTTCACTTCATTACCTACAGCTTGTGCAAGGTGAGTTTTACCCAAACCTACACCACCATAAATCACCAACGGATTAAATGAAGTGGCGCCGGGTTTATCAGCAACTGTTTTACCGGCTCGACGTGCAACACGGTTACAATCGCCTTCAATAAATGAATCGAACGTATAGTTAGGATTCAGCTGCGGATCGATCTGCACCTTTTTCAAGCCCGGTATTACAAACGGGTTCTTGACGGGGTTACTTATCACTAGCGGAAAATCCATTTCGTTATTTGTATATGTTTTATAACCATGACCGGGAACATCCATTGTGATGGGTTGGTTATTATTATTACCACTATCCATCATGATCCGATATTCAAGATTAGCATCTTTACCTAATTCACGTTTCAATGTTTTGGCAAGTAACGTTACATAATGCTCTTCCAGGTATTCAAAAAAGAACTGGCTGGGCACCTGGATGGTAAGGATCTTATTCTTTAATTCAACCGGTTTGATTGGTTCAAACCATGTTTTGAAATGTTGCCACTCTACTATATCCTTAATAATGGTTAAACAACTTTTCCAAACTTGATCAGCCGTTTTCGTCATTGTTCCAAAAGCAGTTTATATAATGAGTTAATAATGTTCCTGTTTATTCTCTTTGGCAATTTTTCATAATGAAAGTATTATGAAAAAACTTAAGGGGGAAGGCGAATATCAACACTTTTTGTGGAAAAAAAAATTTTTTATTCCCCTGTTTTTTTACCTATCAACAATGATTTTGCTGCTGTCATATTTTTCTTTTTATATTTAAAAAATTCATAATCCAATCTGCCTAACTGAATGCCTCCCCAGCCTACCTGGTTCACCAAAACATCTTCTGCTTTTTTATTTTTTACTAACACAGGTTCACTTAAGAACGTATGTGTATGACCACCAATGATCAGATCAACATATTCTGTTTCTTTTGCAAGAATCATATCACAGATCTTATTTGCATTTTCACGGTACTGATAACCCAAATGCGACAAACAGATCACCATATCGCAATCTTTTTCACGCTTGAGCATGGCAGCTGTTTCATTTAACTTTTGCACAGGATCGAGGTACTTGGTGTTACCGGCTAAATTATCCGGCACTAATCCTTTCATTTCAATTCCCACGCCAGTAACGCCGATTTTCAATTTGCCTTTCTTAAATATTTTATAAGGTAGTGATTTATTTTCCATGGGCGTTGCAGTAAAATCATAGTTGCATAACAAAACAGGAAATTTTGCATGCTGAAGTTGCAATGCAAAATTTTCGAGCCCTGCATCAAAGTCATGATTACCCATTGTGCAGGCATCATAACCCATCTTCTGCATAGCAATTATTTCAGGTTCGCCTTTGTATAAATTAAAATAAGGTGTGCCCTGAAAAATATCACCGGCATCAAGCAACAGCACATGTTCTTCTTTTGCCCTGATCTCGTTGATCAGGCTTGCTCTTGCTGCAACACCACCAAGACCCTGGTTGCGGCTGCCATCCATAGGAAAAGGATCGAGCCTGCTGTGTACATCGTTTGTATGAAGAATAACCAGGCGATGCGTTGTTACTTCTTCTGCGCCTGCAAATTTGCCTGCCAACAAGGCTGCCGTGGTAAAGGAGGTTTGCTGTATAAATTTTCTTCTACTGAGCATTGGTAACTCTGTTTTGGATAGTGGCAGTAATGGGTTGTCCTTTTTGCGTAAACGATTGAACATACTCGATCAAACCATCTCTTAAAAGTGATCCGTTATTGATCTGTGGTATAACCTTAAGCATTACACAATTATCGCCACCATTTGCTACATAATCGGAATTCGCTATTGTATAGATCATATTTGGATCAATTGGCTTTCCTCCAATCATCACATTCACTGCTTTCTTATCCTTCATTTGCATGGTGATACCCGCTACAGGCCATCCTCCTCTGCCGATAACATGATCAAGAAATTCCTGTAATACGGTTCCTTTTAATTTCTGCAGGATAATAACATTATCAAACGGCATCAATTCAAATATCTTACCTCTTGTGATTGCTCCTGCCTTTATACCATTTAAACGAATTCCACCATAATTTATAAAAGCGCCGTCAATTGTTGTTTTATAATATTTTTCAGCCATCGCTTTCATCGCATCGGCCATAAAATTCCCAAGTGTACTTTCAGGTTGTCTCTTGTCAAGATCTACAGCCAATTGACCGATTACCAGATTCATGCTGTTGTTGACACTATCAGCATAAGGTTGAAGAAAATTTTGTACTGATGCATCTTTGCGTTCACTCTGTACCGGGTAATCTTTATACTGAACAGAAGATGCCCTGTAAACTGGGTTGCAGGAGTAAGAAATAATCAATAAGATGATAAAACTATAATGGGCCGTAAACTTTCTCATGTATTTGCAGTAACTAATGAAAGGTAACTGTTTTTAAAGGCACAAAAAAAATGTTTTTTACTGATGAAATGCATAATTTTTATGCCTGACAAATACAGTTATCTTTGCCTTAATTATTGTTTTTAGGTTAACTGCCTGACACACATGCAACAACAAATTTCGCTTCGTTTACTGCCTTCGCAGGCTGCTGATATTTCTTCTATAAAAGAACAAATTGCGGTTTCTGCAAATGTTCATTCTGCATCCGTAAACGGGTTTCACATTCTCAAGCAATCGATTGATGCAAGAAGTAAACAAGCTTGGGTAAATCTTACTGTAAAAGCTTTTATTAATGAGCCGGTGCAACAAAGGGATAAATTTGATTTCTCCTTTAGGAATGTAAACAGTGCATCTAAAAATATAATTGTTGTTGGTGCCGGGCCTGCAGGTTTATTTGCCGCATTACGTTTAATTGAACTGGGCATTAAACCAATTGTAATTGAAAGAGGGAAAGACGTAAGAGCCAGAAGAAGAGATCTTGCTGCTTTAAATAAACAAGGCGAAGTAAATCCCGAAAGCAATTATTGTTTTGGTGAAGGTGGCGCAGGTACTTACAGCGACGGTAAGCTTTATACCCGCAGCAGTAAACGGGGAAGTATTGACCGCATTCTTCAACTTTTTGTGCGCTTTGGAGCCGAAGAAAAAATTCTTTACCAAAGTCACCCGCATATCGGCACCAATAAACTGCCGCATATTATAACGGCAATGCGGGAATTTATTCTTAATTGTGGTGGTGAAATTCATTTTGAAACCAAGCTGACCAATTTCATACTTGAAAGTGATGTATTGAAGGGTATTGAGGTCAATCATGGTTCTACGATATATGCAGATGCAGTGATCCTTGCGACAGGACATAGTGCAAGGGATATTTTCGAACTCCTGCATCAAAACAACATTCTCATCGAGGCAAAACCGTTTGCTTTGGGAGTGCGGGTGGAACATCCACAATTGTTGATCGATTCTATTCAATACCGATGCTCTGTTCGTGATGAATTTCTTCCACCTGCTTCGTATAGTTTGGTTGAACAGGTTCAGGGCAAGGGTGTGTTCAGTTTTTGTATGTGCCCCGGTGGCATTATTGCACCGGCAGCAACTTCGCCAGGCGAATTGGTGGTGAATGGATGGAGCCCGTCAAAACGAAATAATGCATTTGCCAACAGCGGTATGGTTGTAACAATTGAGGTGAAAGATGCTGTGGAATACTTTAAACCCCAAAACACAAAACACAAAATCCAAATAAGTGAGGATGATCCGTTGTTGCTGATGAAATTTCAACAGGCCATCGAACAAAAAGCATTTGTTGCAGGTGGAGGCAAGTTTGTGGCACCTGCACAACGCATGGCTGACATGTTTGATAAGAAAACATCATCTTCACTCCCTGACTGTTCTTATTTACCCGGTTTGAATAGTACTGATCTTCGTCAGGTTCTACCTCCGTTTGTGTTTGATGATCTTCGGCTTGGTTTTAAAGCTTTCGGACAGAAAATGCGTGGCTATTTTACCAACGAAGCTGTGGTGGTGGCAACTGAGTCAAGAACTTCTTCACCTGTTCGTATTCCAAGAGATAATGAAACTCTGCAACATCCGCAGATCAAAGGACTTTATCCTTGTGGCGAAGGAGCCGGTTATGCAGGTGGAATTGTAAGTGCGGCAATGGATGGAGAGCGCATTGCCAATATGATCGCCTTGCAGATTAACCAATCATCAGATTAAAAAGTTTCTGCAATTTTTTCTACCCTACCTTGTAACAAATTGTGCAACCTGCACTCTAATACTGCAATATGAGTACCATCTTAGAAGTTCAAAACCTGAAGAAATACTTTTCTTCTCAAAAGGCGGTGGACGATATCAGCTTCACCATCAGTCAAGGATCAATTTTTGGTTTGCTCGGACCAAACGGTGCCGGTAAAACAACGCTGATCCGCATGATCACAGGAATTTTTTATCCTGACGCCGGCAACATCCTGCTCAACGGTAAAAAATTTGATCCCGTAAATGATGTGATCAATATTGGTTACATGCCCGAAGAGCGAGGTCTGTATAAGAAAATGAAAGTGGGCGAACAAGCCATGTATCTCGCTCAACTGAAAGGTATGAGTAAGCAGGAGGCGTTTGCAAACGTGAAACAATGGTTTGAAAAGTTTGAAATGGAAAGCTGGTGGAATAAAAAAGTGGAAGACCTTTCAAAAGGGATGGGCCAAAAATTACAATTTGTTACCACAGTTCTTCACGAACCAAAACTGGTTATCCTCGATGAACCGTTCAGTGGTTTGGATCCAGTGAACAGCAACCTGATAAAAGATGAGATCTTCAATCTTGCAAAAAAAGGAACAACTATCATCTTCAGTACACATCGTATGGAACAGGTGGAAGAGATCTGCGATCATATTGTGCTGGTGAATAAAGGTCAAAAGATCCTTGATGGAACTGTAAAGCAAATCAAACAACAGTTCAAGCAACATATTTTCAATACAGAACTTGATCAGTTACCTGCAACATTGCAGCATCCATCGTTCAGCATTGTAAAACAGAATGGGAATAATCTTACACTCAAGATCAATGAAGGTTACCAGGCGAATGATATTCTGTTGCACTTTATTAACCAGAAAAGTGTGATCGTGGCTTACCATGAAATACTTCCTTCGCTGAATGAAATTTTCATCAGGCTGGTTGAAGGCACACCAACTGCAAGACAATTTGAAACTGTTACTGCTTAATAAACTATTATATGAATAAGATCTGGATCATTATAAAACGGGAGTACATTACAAGGGTACGCAACAAAACCTTCTTACTGTCTACTTTCCTGTTTCCTTTACTGATGTTTGCACTCATCTTCGGTGGCGCATTCATTGGTGCTAACAGTACTGAACAACGTAAAATAGCTGTGGATGATCAAAGCGGCATTTACAAGAATAATTTTAAAGACGGTTCGGCAGCTTCATATGGTTATCCTGATGCTGTTACAAAAAGCAATTATCAAGACAAAGGCTATGAGGGTTTGTTGGTCGTATATTCATCAACTCCGCAAAAAGCTGATTCTGTTCGTTTGTATACAGAAAAACAATTAGGTCTTGCAACGGATGAGGCTATCAAGAATCAGCTGCAGAAAATAAATGAGAACAGGATGTTGATGGAGCGTGGTGTAACACGCAGCATTCTCGATTCTATTAAACAGCAAAGCGAAAGTGCATCATCACTCAACTATCGATCATACCAGGTGAAAGGTGAAGAGATAAAAGAAGATAACAAGATGCTTGCATTGGCCATTGGTTATGCAAGCGGCTTCATCATTTATATTGTACTATTTATTTACGGCACGGCTGTTATGCGTGGCGTAATGGAAGAGAAAACAAACCGTATTGCAGAAGTAATGGTGAGCAGTGTAAAACCATTTCAACTGATGCTTGGAAAGATCATTGGTATTGCTGCCGTTGGTTTAACACAGCTATTCCTATGGATCATCCTTGTTTTTGTGCTTTCATCGCTCAGCAGTTTATTTATTTCACCTGAAGTGTTAGAGCAGGCAAAACAGATGAATGAGTCGATGCCATCCATGGCGCAGAATAATACAATGGCATTAAAAATACTGGAAGCAAAAACAACGGTATTAAGTGCTAACTGGGCATTAATTATTCCTTGTTTTATTTTCTTCTTCTTATTTGGGTACTTATTCTATGCTTCACTGTTTGCTGCAGTGGGTAGTGTGGTAAATGAAGATCCTCAGGAAGCTCAATCGTTGATGTTGCCTATTACTTTGCCAATTGTATTGGGCATCTTCATCATGGTAAATGCCATTCAGAATCCTTCAGGTTCATTAGCAGTTTGGGGAAGCATTATTCCATTTACATCACCGATTGTAATGATGGCACGCATTCCATTTGGAGTTCCCTGGTGGCAATTGGCTATATCAATGGGCTCCCTCATACTCGGCTTTTTATTCACAACATGGCTAAGTGCAAAAATCTATCGCACCGGTATCCTGTTGTATGGAAAGAAAGTAACGCTGAAAGAAATGGCTAAATGGGCTTTCCGCAAAGCCTAATAAAATCGGAACCGAGGGAACATAAAAATCCCCCGATAAACATCGGGGGATTTTTTATTTAATCTTAAAAAGAATGAATGGTAATGGGTGCCATAAACGGCTGATGTATTTCTTCTTCTGCAGGTATCACTTCAAATTCAATTTTCAACAGCAATCCTTCCTTCACAAGAATTGCCTCCTTCTTAGTTGCACGATAGCCAACCTTATCGATTATGATGGTATGTTCACCAACAGGTACGTTGTTTAAATTAAACTTACCGTTTGCATCTGTTGTAACTTCTTTCTGGAAAGAAGCTTTACGAATGGAAGCAGTAAACGAAGCATTCGCAACAGGTTTTTTTGTTTCGGCATCAATAACAACGCCTTGTACAGAGCCAGTTTCATTTCCTTTATCTGCAGATGCTTGTGCACTAATTGAAACGCCTGTCATGAGGATCGATGCGAGGAGTAGTTTCTTCATAACAATAGTTTTACGATGATAAGAGTTTAAAGTTACAGAACTTATAACATTTCTTTTATCTATTTTATGACAATCAGGCCTGTTAAATTGTTCTGAAAATCTTCCTTCAATTTCAAATCTACGAATTTAATCGTAATTTAGCTAAAAATATTTCTTATGGCTTATCATCATTCCACTTTCAAAAAATTTGCACTTGTGCTTTTCCTTGGCGCTTGTTTTTTCTGGGCGAAAAAAGACTTACTGTTACATTCATGGTCATCAAATTTCACAAACGCTGATGCTATTGTTGAATTTGGTCCATTGCCAATGATACCAGAGATCCCGGAGATTCCTGATTTTCTTCAGGAAGAAGAATTGTTCTTACCGCAACAGCAGGAGTTGATGGAGCAACATCTTGAACTACGGGAAAAGCTAATGAAAGAATTGCAGGAAAAAACCGACAGGATAAAAATCGATTAAGCTGAACCAAGTGGATTGGTTAGGGCTTCATTGAATTCCATCCAGATGTTCTCGGTAATTGTGGCGGCGGGTAAAATATCATCAAGTAAAGCACTCACCTGTCCAATCTCAAGTTCACCTTCATTTAGGTTACCTTCAAACATACCTCTCTTCGCCCTTGCACGTCCAAGCAATTGAATGAGTTCTTCTTTTGATGCACCTCTTTGCTCAGCTTCCTGAACTTGTTTGTAAAAATCATTCTTGATCAGTCGAACAGGTGCCAGTTGTTTCAATGTGAGAACAGTATCGCCTTCATTAGTATTTATAACTGCTTGTTTAAAATTCAAATGACTGCTTGCTTCTTCACTCGCTACAAAACGGCTGCCTATCTGCACTGCTTCTGCTCCTAATACCATTGCCGCCAGCATTTGCCGGCCGGTCGCAATACCACCTGCAGCAATTACCGGTATATGCACAGCTTTCTTCACCGCAGGTATCAATACCATACTTGTTGTTTCTTCACGACCGTTATGTCCGCCTGCTTCAAAACCTTCCGCTACCACTGCATCGCATCCTGCATCCTGTGCTTTTAGTGCAAACTTGCTGCTGCTCACCACGTGCACAACTGTAATTCCTTTTTCTTTTAAAATTGATGTCCAGGTTTTAGGATTTCCTGCACTCGTGAAAACGATCTTCACGCCTTCTTCTATAATAATGCCGATGAGTTGATCAATATCAGGATAAAGCAAGGGCACATTTACTGCAAAAGGTTTGGCAGTTGCTGCTTTGCATTTTTGAATATGTTCACGCAATACATAAGGATACATACTGCCGCTACCAATAATTCCCAAACCGCCGGCATTGCTTACGGCGCTGGCTAAACGCCAGCCGCTTGCCCAGATCATACCTGCCTGGATGATGGGCTTTTCGATATTGAAGAGTTGTGTGATGTGGTTGGAAAAATTTACAGCCATGCTTTTCCTGTTTCAGTAATAAAAAGTAATTTTAAAGAAACTTAGTGTATGCCAACGAAGATACTGGATGATGTGCTGAAACTTCCCAAAAAGGAGAAGGTAAAGTTATACTACGCTTTGCAAGAGGATCTTGATCTCGAAGATGATTACCTGTCAGAAGATGACCTTACTAAAAGCCAATGGAAAGAATTAAACAGGCGTATAAAGGAGATTGAGACCGGCAAAGCAACACTTATTCCGTGGGAAGAGGCCAAAAAAACACTGGATGCAAAAATCAAATCTTTACGAGGTAAAGTTAGAAGAAAGAGTGCTTGATGATTTTGAAGAAGCATTTCTTTATTACGAATCCATTTCACCTGCGCTCGCCGACAACTTTACAAGAATGTTCTTGCTTGCAATTGAAAAACTTTCTGCTACTCCTCATCACTACTTCAATATCACCAAAAAGCTGAAAAGAATAACGCTTGGCAAATTCCCTTATTTGTTAGTTTATAAAATTCATGGGAATGATGTAATTGTTGCAGGGCTTTTTCACAGAGCATCAAAACCAACAAAATGGCGAAAAAAAATAATTAGCTAATCAGCTCAATGTCCTAACCCAGATCAATCTCTGTATTATCACCAATATTTAAGCTTCTTGTTTCGCCTTTCACTTCTGTATCGCTGCCAATGAGGCTTTCTTCCAATACAATATCAAACAAGTCGGCATAAGAACCAATGATCGATTCTTTGATGATGGAATAATTGATGGTTGTATTATCGCCAACAGAAACATTGGGGCCAATTATCGAATTACGCACTTCACAGTTTTTGCCAATGCTCACCGGTTCTACCAGAATCACATTTTCAAAACGATGATCAGGTGAAATGGAAGTACCGAATTTCTTCAGCAAGGTAGCATTCGATTCAAGTAATGAATCTTTATGTCCGCAATCGAACCAGTTCAACACTTTGAACGATTGAAAAGGCTCTCCTTTTTCAATCATACATTGCAAGGCATCAGTTAAACTGTATTCATCCCTGTTCTTTACTCCTTCACGAAAGTTTACTTCCAGGCAATCATACATCATTGCAGAGTTGCTGATCTTGTAAATACCAACAAGTGCCATATTGCTTTTCGGGATCTGCGGCTTTTCAACCACTTTCGTGATCTTACCTTCTTCATCAACTTCTGCCACACCAAAGTTGCGGGGATCATCCACTTTCTTCACCGCCAGCATTGATCGTTCGTTGCTCAATACATCTTTAATATTGTATTCGCAGATCGTATCGCCCAACACAATGATCACTTCATCATTCTGCACCACATCTTTTGTGAGCAAAATAGCATGACCAAGCCCCTGTCTTTCGCTTTGGTTTACAAATGTGCTGCTGATGGTTGGAAAAGTTTCTTTTACGTAATCCTGGATCTTTTCGCCAAGATAGCCGGTAATAAAAATGAATTCGTTTACCCCGGCGTCCTGTAGTTGCTCCACAATAATGCTCAAAACGGTTTTGCCGGCAATGGGTATGAGCGCTTTGGGTTGCGTATATGTATGTGGCCGCAGTTTAGTACCTGCACCTGCCACCGGAATGATTGCTTTCATTTGTTCGTTTCTATTGTCTCATTTGCCAAGTAAGCCCGCTTTTCTCATTGGAGAAAGCAAACTATTGTAAGCCTGGTCTCAAATCGAAGCGGCTAAAGTAGCACATTTTGAGTTAATCGATCACAGCACATCTTTAAATTCTGTTCATAAAAAGTAGCAGGTATGTACAATATACAACCGTTACAAGCTTATTTTTGCCACGCAAATTAAAACAGGAAACAGGGTGGGTAGCCGGCAACCGTGCATCTTTCAACTGCTGTTGTGTCACTCACTTGTACGCCACTGCATTATGCAGCATCGCATTTTCAGTTTATTCTGCAGCATTCAATCAATAAACAGTACAACCACTCATGCAAAGGGACACAGTCATTTTCAATCTCATCAACCAGGAATTACAACGTCAGCGTCACGGTATCGAACTTATTGCCTCTGAAAACTTTACCTCTTTACAGGTAATGCAGGCAATGGGCAGCGTGCTCACCAATAAATATGCAGAAGGTTACCCTGGCCGCCGCTACTATGGCGGTTGCGAAATTGTAGATCAAACAGAACAATTAGCCATCGATCGTTTAAAAGAAATTTTCAATTGCGAATATGCCAATGTGCAACCGCATAGTGGTGCACAGGCAAACGCAGCGGTTACCAGTGCTATTTTGAAACCCGGCGATATTACATTGGGACTCGATCTAAGCATGGGCGGACACCTTACCCATGGTTCACCAGTTAACTACAGCGGTAAATTATACGAAGCACATTCTTATGGTGTGGTGAAAGAAACAGGTTTGATTGATTATGAAACACTGGAAGAAAAAGCACGCACGCTCAAACCAAAATTAATTTATTGCGGCGCCAGTGCTTACAGCCGTGATTGGGATTATGCACGCATTCGCAAGGTAGCCGATGAAGTTGGCGCATTTGTTCTGTGCGATATGGCACACCCTGCCGGTTTAATTGCGAAAGGTTTATTGAGTTCTCCGTTTGAACATTGTCACTTTGTAACTTCTACTACTCATAAAACATTACGTGGCCCACGTGGCGGTATCATTCTCATGCACAAGGATTTTGAAAATCCATTTGGATTGAAGGATGTGAAAGGTAATGTGCGCATGATGAGTAACCTGCTTGATATGGCCGTATTCCCCGGTCAGCAAGGCGGACCATTGGAACATGTGATCGCTGCAAAAGCAGTTGCTTTTGGTGAAATTTTAAGCGATGAGTTTACAGTATATGCAAAGCAGGTGCAGGTAAATGCACAAGCGATGGCTGCATCGTTTGTAAAAAGAGAATACCAATTGATCTCAAATGGCACAGATAACCATTTAATGTTGATCGATCTGCGTAATAAAAATATCAGTGGTAAAAAAGCTGAAGCTGTATTGGGAAAAGCTGAGATCACCACAAACAAAAACATGGTTCCGTTTGATGATAAAAGTGCGTTTGTAACAAGCGGTATCCGCACGGGCGTGGCTGCTATTACATCACGTGGTATGAAAGAAGAACACATGGATTTCGTGGTTGATGTAATTGATCGTAGTTTGATGAATGCCGATGACGAAGCAATCCTTGCCGGCATCCGCAAAGAAGTAAATGCATTTATGGAACAATTTCCGTTATATCCTGAATTGGGTTAATTTAACCGATCGAAAAATATTTTATATGATTCAACGTATACAAACTATTTGGCTTTTGCTTGCAGTTGTGGCAGCACTTGTATCAATAGAGCTTTCGTTTTATAGCGGCAACAAAGACAATAACCTGTTTGAAACAGTAAATGCAAGCAGTAATTTTTTATTGTTGATTCTTACCGTATCTGTAGCCATAACTGGGTTGGTTACTATTTTCCTGTTTAAAAATCGCAAGCTACAAATGCGGTTAACATGGTTGGGCCTGCTATTACAATTGGCGGTTCTTGCCATGTATTTCCAGCAAACGAAACAATTTGTACAGGGAAGCTATACATTAACGTCAGCCATTAGTTTTGTTATACCCTTGTTTTTCATACTTGCATGGCTGGGTATTCGTAAAGACGAAAAGCTCATTAAAAGCATGGACCGACTTCGGTAGGCCAATCATTTTCCCCTTACTATAAGCGAAGCCCAACTGCAAACAGTTGGGCTTTTTATTTTATATAATTTAAACTACAGCGTAAAAAATCGTATTTCTACTGATTCAAAAGCACTATTACCCTTATTTGAAAAACAGGGTATCCCCTATTGTTTGAATAAGTGCTTACCCTTAATTTTGATTTTTCAAATCCACATCCTTATGAAACCCATTTTCATAACTCTCCTGTTTTTTGCATGCCTTCTGCGGGCAAATGCAACAACTAAAACAGCCATTAACAATAGCGGTCAGGGATGGAACGTTGCCAGCAACTGGTCACCTTCAGGTGTTCCGCAAAATGGTGATACTGTGGTAATTCCGGCAGGGGTAACAATTTCAGTTAAAACAAACATCTACAACTCTCTGCCCGGTATTATTATTAAGATTTATGGAACACTTGATTTTAACTCGGGTGGTAAACTAGAGCTAGGCATCGCTGCGAAAATCATTGTTTACATCGGAGGTTCCATTTCGGGTTCGGGCCCTTCTGAAGTAATAAAAATAAATGGAGTATCGAAGTACAAAGGCAATACCGATGGAACAATTGTGGGTCCGGCGTATTCCGATACACATTCCGGAGCATCTCCAGCCGGATTCTCCTTAAGTATTCTGCCGGTAAAATTTCAATCCTTCACCGCAAAAACAAACAATCAGAAACAAGTAAGATTCAACTGGACTGTAAGTGATGAGAGCCAGATAGCATCTTATACGTTAGAGAAAAGTACAGACAACCGCAGCTGGAAAGCAGTCAGAAAGCAACCTGCTGCAATTGCCCAACAGCAGGTGAATACTTATTACGAGACAGATAGCTTTTTAACCTACGGCATTTCATTTTATCGTGTAAAAGCAGAGGGCAATAATGGAGAACTATTCTACTCGAATACTGAAAAGATTGAAGACCATTCAACAAAAGGATTTACGATTTATCCAAACCCTGTTTCTTCACGCTTGCGTTTGCAGGTAGACCCAACCCAATTGCACGGGGCTGTTACAGTGACTTTATACAATTCAAATGCAATCCGCACTGAGCAATTTCATTTTGAGAAAACTACATCGGGTAATCTTGAAATGAATATCAGTCACCTAGCAAAAGGAACCTACAGGGTTGTACTTACAGATGAAAAAGGAACAAGACAAGATCAAACAGTGATTATTTACTAAGCAATATACTTTGCTGTTCTGCTGTTTTTTGCTTTGCTCATTCCTGATGGCAAACCGGTGTACACTACTTCGCCGCCACCATCGCCTGCTTCAGGACCAAGATCAATTACCCAATCTGCACGTTTGATCACATCGGTATTGTGTTCAATCACCAGAACAGAATGTCCTTTCTCGATCAATGCATGAAAACTCTTGAGTAGTTTATTGATATCATGAAAATGCAAACCGGTTGTTGGCTCATCAAAGATGAAAAGAATATTTCCCTGACTGTTACCACGGCCTAAGAACGAAGCCAGTTTTACACGTTGTGCTTCACCGCCACTCAATGTATCACTGCTCTGGCCAAGCTTTACATAACCTAAGCCAACATCACTTAACGGCATCAACTTGCGTACAAGATCTTTTTCTGCACGGAAGAAATCAATTGCTTCGTCTACACTCATCTCCAATACATCGTAAATATTTTTGTCGTTATATTTCACATCAAGCACTTCTTCCTTGAAACGCTTACCGCCGCATACTTCGCAGGTTAAATGCACATCGGCCAGGAATTGCATTTCAACAACTTGTTCGCCTTCCCCTTTACAGGCATCGCATCTTCCGCCATCAACGTTAAACGAAAAATGCTTTGGTTGAAAACCCCTGATCTTACTCAAAGGTTGACTTGAATACAAGTCTCTTATTTCATCATATGCTTTAATGTAAGTAACAGGATTGCTTCGGCTACTTTTACCAATTGGGTTCTGATCAACCATTTCAATCTGTGCAATGGAATCAATGTCACCGCTCAATTGTTTGTGCATACCAGGTCTGTCGCCAAATTCACCTTTCAGTTTACTCAATGCAGGATAGAGAATATTTTTTACCAACGTTGTTTTACCACTACCACTCACGCCACTTACCACACACAAAACATTCAATGGAAATTCGACAGTAATATTTTTTAGATTATGTTGCCTTGCACCTTCCACTTTAATACTGCGGTTCCATTTGCGTGGCTTACCAAAATCCTGAATTTCCAATGCGCCGCTCAGGTATTTGCCTGTCAAGCTTTTTTTATTGCTGATGACAGCATCATAATCGCCTTCAGCAATTACTTCGCCACCTAAATGACTTGCAAACGGCCCCATATCAATAATATGATCGGCTTCACGCATCATCATTTCATCATGCTCCACCACTACAACAGTATTACCTAAGTTGCGTAACTCTTTCAACACCGTAATAAGATTTGCTGTATCTCTTGGATGCAATCCAATAGAAGGTTCATCAAGTATATACAACGAATCAGTGAGGTTACTTCCTAATGATCGGGTCAATTGAATACGTTGACTTTCGCCACCACTTAAACTGTTTGCTAAACGATTTAATGTAAGATAACCAAGGCCAACCTGCAATAAGGTTTGTATGCGATTTTTGACTTCAATAAGAATTCGCTTTGCAACGCTTTGATCATACTCGCTCAACTTCAATTCATCAAACCAAACTTTCAATTCTTTTGTTGGCATTTCGCACAACTCACCAATATGCTTTCCCCCTACTTTAATATACAATGCTTCTTTGCGTAAACGGTAGCCACCGCAATCAGTGCATTGTGTTCGTCCTCGATAGCGACTCAATAACACACGGTATTGTACCTTGTATAAATTCTGTTCAACTTCCTTAAAGAAATCATCAATACCCAATGCCGTACCAACACCCTTCCACAGTTGATCGTATTGTTGCTTTGTTAAGTCGATAATTGGTTTATGAACAGGGAATCCTGTTTTTGCTGTGGCTTTAATGAACTGCTCTCTCCACCAACCCAGCTTCTCTCCTTTCCAAGGAGCAACGGCACCTTCGTACACACTCAAACTTTTATCAGGTATCACCAGGTCTTCATCAATACCCAACACCTGGCTGAAACCTTCGCACACCGGACAGGCCCCGTATGGATTGTTAAAGGAGAATAAATTCGGAACAGGTTCTTCAAACTTAATTCCATCCAATTCAAACCTGTTTGAAAAATGCAACAACTCTTTCCCATCTATTTCAACATACACTTCTCCTTCGCCTTCAAAAAAAGCAGTATTGGCACTGTCACCAATACGGTGTATTTCATCTTCATCAAACTCTTTTGCAATCAAACGATCAACCAAAACATAAATAACAGTCTTGGCCTTTATTGTTACAAATTGTGCATTCAAATCTTTTTCCGATTGCTCCAGCAAATCTTCAATGCTGAGTGTTTCGCCTGTTTCAGTTTTAGCTTTACCTGTTTCATTTTTCTTATATACCCGTGTAAAGCCTTTTTGCAGGAGAATGTTCAATTCTTCCTTTATGCTTCGTTTTGCATGCATGGGAAATTTTACCAGCAGCAGGATCTTTGCACCTTCTTTACAATTCTGAACGGCCTTCACCGCATCAGCTACATCATCTTTCTTTACTTCTCTGCCACTAACAGGTGAAATTGTTTTACCTGCCCTTGCAAACAACAGGCGGAGATAATCATAGATCTCCGTCATGCTCCCCACCGTACTTCTTGGTGTGCGGGTGATCACTTTTTGCTCAATGGCAATGGCAGGGCACAATCCTTTGATGTAATCCACATCAGGTTTATTCATCCGGTTGAGGAACTGCCGGGCATAAGCACTTAAGCTTTCCGCATAACGTCGCTGACCTTCAGCATAAAGTGTATCAATAGTTAAGGAAGACTTTCCGCTACCCGACACACCTGTTACCACAATTAGCTTGTTACGTGGGATATGAACTGATACGTTACGCAGGTTATGAACCCTTGCGCCTTTTATATAAATATCATCTTTCTTTAATGGAGCCGAAAGATCGATCTGTTTCTTTTTTACCGCTGTTGCCATAGAAAAACAAATTTAACTGATAAACAAATCGTAAGAAGAAAGATGTAGGAAAGTTGTGCAGGAAAGCGGGGAATGTTTCTACAAAAACTTAAAGTCCGTTTGTCCTGCCTTTAACTACAGTGTGGGAAAAATACTATTAGAACGCTGCGGGGTAATACGTTAAATAATTCTGAATGTTGGAAAGTTGAAGTATTTCTGTTATTTTTATTGTGAAATTCAATATTCAAATCAGAAACCCAAATTTCTTCGCCTATAGCATCAAACTTCTACACAACAATTTCAGTATCGCTTATTAGTAGCTGACACCCTTTTTTTGAAAACCATCAACCGTAGAAGTGTATGCATCTGTATCAACAATTTACCGATCAACAACTCGTCCACCTATTTAAAGATGGGGAGGCTGAGGCAATGGAAACTTTAGTGCTGCGTCATAAAGACAAGCTCTACACCTCCATATTCTTACTTGTAAAGGACAAATACCTGGCCGAAGATCTTTTTCAGGATATGTTCATCAAAGTAATTGATACCATACGGGGTAACCGGTATACCGAAGAAGGAAAATTCCTTCCATGGGCCATGCGTATTGCACACAATCTTTGCGTGGATCATTTCCGGAGGGTAAAGCGTACACCAACAATTAAGACAAGTGATAATCACGATATTTTCGAAGTACTGAATTTCAGCAGTGAAAATGCTGAAGAAAAGATGATGAAAAACCAGAGTTATGACCGCATCCGCCGGATGCTGGATCTGTTACCTGAAGAACAACGTGAAGTGATCATTCTGCGTCATTATGCAGACCTGAGCTTTAAAGAAATTGCATCGCTCACCAACTGCAGCATCAATACTGCTTTGGGTCGTATGCGTTACGGGCTCATCAATATGCGTAAGATGATGACAGAAAAACAAATCGCTCTGTAAAAATCATTTCCTTTAAGAGAACCTGACAAAACCAGAAACCCTCCGTTATGCGGAGGGTTTTATTTTAATACCAGCCGTATATTTTCATAGCTACCACTGTTTCGTCGCAAATGAATTCATTGATATTAAGATGAAATAACCAACATATCAATAATCCTTTCACGGTTTGGAAATCTATTTTGCTTTTTTAGCAAACGCTTCCAACCCACACTCTAGCCACAACTTAAACTCTTCCGCACTTGGTGTATAGCCTTTTGTTTTTGTGAGGGCTGTTTCATCTAACCCAAGTATTGCATATTGTGGCTGAGCAACCGCATTGAAGTTTTCACTTTGGAAAGTTGCCCACTTATCACCTACCGTTACAATTTCTTTCTTTGCACCTGTTTTTGTGGTGAAGGTTTGCTGTTGTGCAGCAGGCAAAACTTTACGTTCATCAACATATAGCGATACTACCACAAACTTATTCTTCATCAGTTCCAGCACATCAGGATTTGTCCAAACGTTCTCTTCCATACGTCGGCAGTTTACACATGCCCAACCCGTAAAATCAATGAGCAATGGCTTATTCTGTTGTTTGGCCAAGACCAATGCTTCTTCATAATCACGCAAAGGTTCAAGAGAAGTTTCACAATTCACCGGATGCGAATACACACTATAACACAATGGCGGAGGAAACCCACTGATCAGTTTCAGGTTGGCCCATTTTGTATTGGTAACGCCGGGAATTAAATAGATGGTTGCTGCAGCAAACAGTACAATGAATGTCCAGCGGATACCGCCGATCTTGATCTTCTTATCATCATGTGGAAAGCGGATAAGTCCCAACAGATACATCACCAATAAAATACCAATGATCACCCAAATACCAATAAACACTTCACGTGGTAACAGATGCCATTGTTTTACCAGGTCGGCATTGCTCAGGAATTTCACAGCCATCGCCAGTTCTAAAAAGCCCAACACAACCTTCACCGTATTTAGCCAACCACCACTCTTTGGCAATGATTGTAACCAGTTAGGGAACATCGCAAACAAAGCAAATGGCAAAGCCAGTCCTAAACCAAAGCCACCCATTCCGAAACTTAATTGAATGGCACCACCATCTTTTGTTAACGCACCTGCCAACAATGAACCAAGTATTGGACCTGTACAGGAAAACGAAACAATGGCCAGCGTTAATGCCATAAAGAAAATACCGAGCGTACTTCCAACACTTGCTTTTGAATCGGCTCTATTCGCAAAATTGCCGGGCAGTGTAATTTCAAAATAACCAAAGAACGAAATGGCAAACACCACGAAAATGACGAAGAAGATAATGTTGAGCCAAACGTTGGTTGAAATATTATTGAGTATCTCCGGATCTGTTTGATCGAGCAAATGAAACGGCAGACTTAATAAAATATAAATGATAAAAATAAAGAAGCCGTACAGCAATGCATTGCGAATACCTTTTGCCCTGCTTCCGCTACGTTTCGTAAAAAAGGATACAGTTAATGGAATTAACGGAAACACACATGGTGTTAACAATGCAATAAAACCTCCCACTAAACCCAACAGAAAAATGCCCCACAAACTTTTACCTTCTGTTCCTTCATCGCCACAATCACTGGCGGTATTATTCAAATCAATTGAGTTGATCTTGATACGTGCTGTTTGTGCTACACCACCTTCCAGTTTTACATCGAATGTAAATTCCTGAGCAGGTAAAAATTCTTCCACAGCACCTGTTGCATAAACAAGCGTTCCTTTTAATAATGCCGGAACTGTACCATCAATTTTTATTTTTTGTGAAAGCGTAACTTCCTGTTTTGCGATCAATACATTCTTATTATCAAAAACAGGATCAGCAAATGAACTGCTGCCTTGTTGTAGCTGCATGGAACCATTATTCAATATGGCGCTATCTGTAAACTTTACGGCAATTGAATCGAGTCCTTCAGCATCTTTTGTAAACAGGTATAAAAATTTACCGGGCTTTACTTTACCCTTGAACACTAATTCATATTCAGTACTGCTTAGTTTTTTACTGCTTACTTCCCATTGTACAAAACTGGAATCCTGTGCGCTTGAAATACTGATGAAAAACAGGGAGCTGATTATAACAAAAGCAGAGCGTAGAAATAACCTCATGATAAACAGAGTTTAAAAATCCCGTCTTGTATAAGACGGGAGCAATTTTTTTATCCTTCTAACTTAACACTGAATTTTGATTTATCGGGAGGCAGGCATTGCTTATCGTCACATACCATAAATTCCACATCGCCTGTAAGTGAAGTTTTTACATTTGATTTTACAGTAACCACCTGAACAAATTCTACTTTATTAGAATAGAAACGTGAACGTGATTGTGTGGCTTTATCGAACGCATCCGTTACTTTACCCACTTCTTTTGGTTTTCCGCTCACCACCAGGAGTGGGTTCTTAGCGAATGTAATAGTGGTTGGTAATGCAATAGCATCAGCACCTTGTATTTGGCTGTATAAATGCCAGCCGGGCTGAATGTTGGCGACCATACGCACCTCGTACTTCTTATCGGCAAGTTTCTTTACCGTATAATCCCATTTCACCTTGCTGCCGCTTTGTGCAAACAGAGCAACTGAAATAAATAATAAACCAATCGTTGTAATAAATTTTTCCATGGATTTGTTCTTTCTGTTTCTACTACAAAGATGCCACCAAATCGTTTACGGAAATGTCAGCCTTGTCACAAATAAAAACTTTATCAAATCATTTACGATTCGACCGTTCCATTAGATTGCAACTGCAGCATTGATTAACAAAGCATTGAGAATTTTACGCCCATCGGTATTGCCTAAAATAGCGCTTGTAGCACGCTCAGGGTGAGGCATCATACCAAACACATTGCCTTCTTTATTGGAAATACCGGCAATATTGCGGATGGCTCCGTTTGGATTGGCTTCAGCCGTAATAAGTCCGTTCTCATCGCAATAGCGATAGATCACCTGGCCGTTCGCTTCAAGGTTATCCAGCGTTTTTTCATCTGCAAAATAGCGGCCTTCACCATGAGCAATAGGAATTTTAAGAGCTGTACCGCCCATTCCATCGAGATAAATATTCTTACAAATGAATTTCTGGTTGGCATTGCGCAACAAAGCACCCGGGAGCAGGTGGCTTTCGCACAAGATCTGGAAACCATTGCAGACACCCAGCACCTTTCCGCCTTTGTTGGCAAAAGCGATCACACTTTCCATCATGGGGCTGAAACGGGCAATGGCGCCGCAACGCAGGTAATCACCGTAGGAAAATCCACCGGGCAAAACAATACAGTCGTCGGTTGAAAACATGCTGAGATCTTTGTCTTTGTGCCAGAGCATCACCACTTCCTGGTTCATATCATTTTGCAGGGAGTCCTGCATGTCTCTGTCGCAATTACTGCCGGGGAATACAACTATACCAAATTTCATATTAAATAGGAAAACGCAAAGGTAAGGGTTGAGGCCGATTAGCTGTTCAGGATCGCATAATTTGCTATGATCCAAATTAGACTAAGCCAGAAGATAAGTTCGGGAAAGGTTTTCTTTTTAGGATAAAAGTAGAAAGCTGCATGAAAAAGGCTGATGGGTACCACCGCCAGCACCCAATGGGTAAGCCCCTGAAAACTATTCACAAACGGGATAAACAAGGAAATAATGAGGTAAAAGATCATGAAATTCCAGCTCTTGCGGGTTTGCACCAACAGACGGGTGGAATAACTACGGCTCATCAATAAACCCACGAGTAACGGAAATACTACAAGCGAGAACTTCACCCAAAACTCCCAATTAAACGACACATCGGGCAAACGCAGATATTGAGCAGGCACTACCCCTTTCACCATTTCCCACTTATCCCAAACAAAAAAGTAAACGAGTAAAAAATAGAACGGGGTCAGAATACCGAGGATTGCAGTTAGCCACTCTGTTAAATAGAACGGGCGGAAGAGAATAAGCGCCACAATCAGTAATAACAACAGGTAGGCAGAAGGAAAGTAAAAGAACGAACAAAGACCAAATCCAAAACCGATGTTGAACAATACTGTTTTTGGTTTGGGATGATTATACAACCCCACCATGCGTGGCCAGGCCCATACAAGAATTGTGTTGATGATAAGGGCCGGCGATAAAACATTCCACTCGGGAACCACACTGGTAATTACCAGGTATGATAAAGCCAGCAGGTAATTGGGAGTTGCAAAGAGCTTTTGATCGTTCACCAAACCGTTGAACGTAATGGCCTGCGTAAACAACAGCACAAATGCAATAATACTGTACAGCACAGGAAAAACTGCACCACTTTGCTGTAATGTTTTCAATAATTCAATATAGAGGAAGCCATCCGTTACTTCCGGCTTTGGAATAACAGGCGTAATGAAGTAAGGCAACTTGATTAGAAGCCCTAAGAAAAACAGAATAATAACATTCAGCGGATTATTGCCGGAGAAAAAGCGGATCACAGTGCTAATTGATTTGCGGCACAAACATTCCGAAAGAAATTCACTTCACCAAAAAAAATACCGCAAGCAGCTGCCTACGGTACTCTTTTAGAAAGATCAAAGGTTAAAATTCGATACGTGCGAAACTGAATGAGTTACGATAAAGACAAGGAACAATCATTTCCCTTGCGCTCACCTGTTTGCCAAAGCGGATCATAAATTCATACCCTTTGTCAAGACTTTTTAATGGTGGTTCTTTATTTACCCTTCCGTTAGGATCGAGTGATTGCGCATTAAGCATAGGTGAACGTCGGCTCCACTCATTATACAGGAACAATAACTCAGCACCGCTGTTCATAATCTGGTAGCTGATCATATTGTCTGTATTATCATCGAACTGCGATTTTGCGATCACATTGTTCCACTGCATATTGGCATCTTTATCGAGCGAGATCACCATAATATTATCTGCATAATACCTTGTTTGCTGACTGTTATTCCAACCATATGGCGAATTCCATCCACCATAACCACCCCATCCCCAGTTGTTGTAAGGATTCCAGCCCCAATAATTACCGGGATAAAAACTGTTGCCCCACATCCACGGATTATCCCAACGGTTAAACCCGCCACCTCTTGAATTACCATATGTATTTTCACCGGTGATTAGTAAACCGCCATCCTTCTTCACAACAAGATGTTTCAGGAAATAATCATTAAAAGCGAGCTTAGCTGAATTATCACCCTTCGCTAAGGCACGGAACTCATCATTAAACTCAACCTTTTTTTCAATATCAGTTCCTGAAAGATCTTTATTGATAATGGCTGTGAATAAGCCATCAATATTTCCTCTTTTTGATTTTGAATAAAGAGATGTGAGAATATACCGGCCATTCAGATTATCAACTTTAATTCTTAATTCATCAAGCAATACTTTATCCAATGTGAGTTTAAATGACTTGATCGAATCTGCATACACAGGCAATACCACCAGCTTTGCTTCATTGATATAATCTCTCGATGCCGGGCGTGTTACATGGCTGAAAAGAAAATTACCATCGTTGTCAAGATAAAAATCTGCAATGGCTTCTCTTGAATTTTCAAGATGATAGTTGAATGATGATTTGCGCAACGGCATCAGGTTATGACTAAGCAACAAAGTTTGAATACTGAAATCATCCCGTTGCCTGTTCTTCATTTTAAACACCATGAGTTTTTGTTTATCATCGCTCATGATGGTACTGTAGATCTTGTTATCACTGAAAATGCTCAGTTGCGTTGTATCGAGTTCAAGTGGCTCACCGATTTTCTTACCACTTCCGTCGATCATCACACCCATGCAGTAAACAATATTTTTCTTTTGGTATTGATAGATGACCATTGAATGTTCGGGATTTGAGAAAACATCAACATTAATGGCTCTGTCGGGGATGAAATCAAGCTCTACTTTATCCTTTTGTTTCATCTCAGCATCGTACACTGAAATAAAGTGTCGGCTGCGAATACTTTTATACACAAGATAGTTGCTGCCATATTTACCCATAACTTCAAACTTGAGTTGGCGCAGATCATCACGGTCGGGCTCGGAATAATAGATGCGTTGTGCCTTTGCAGAAAAAACAGCAAGCAAAAGTATTATGGCTGGTACTATCGTTTTTAAGATCTTCATATCTCTCATTAATTACTTTTTAAAATTACGTTGAAAGCGAACATTTCGTATAAAGATGCCGTTAAAAATTAAATTACATACGTTTAACAAAAAACAATAAACTTTTCATGGCAACAATTTGTATCACAGGTGGAACAGGTTTAATTGGCAAGGCACTTACGCACTATTTATCGGCCAAAGGTCATGCCATTATTATTCTAAGCCGTTCCGCAAAAAACAGTAATCAGCCGTCTGTCAGTTACAAGCAATGGGATCCGGAAAAAGGAACGATTGATGAAAAAGCCATTGCAGAAACAGATTATATTATTCACCTGGCTGGTGCAGGTGTGGCAGATAAACGCTGGACAAATAAACGAAAAGAAGAGATCAGGAAAAGTCGGGTTGATGGCAGTGCCCTCATTGTAAAAGCATTGAACAATACTCCCAATAAAGTAAAGGCTGTGGTAAGTGCATCCGGTATCGGCTGGTATGGACCTGATAAAAAAAATGCTTTTATTGAAACCGATCCTGCTTACCAAGATTTTCTCGGTTTTACTTGTGAAGAGTGGGAACAGAGCATTGAACCCGTTACAAAACTTGGTAAACGTTTGGTAAAACTCCGCACCGGCATTGTGTTAAGTAATGATGGTGGTGCATTGGTTGAATTTAAGAAACCACTCCGTTTTGGTTTAGCCGCAGTATTGGGCAGTGGTAAACAAATTGTGAGCTGGATACACATCACTGATCTGGTGCGCATGTATGAATACGCATTGGAGAATGACCAGCTGAACGGTGTATTTAATGCGGTGGCACCAAACGCTGTTTCAAATAAAGATCTTACACTGGCACTTGCAACAAAAATGAAAGGCCGTGCATTTATTACAATGCCCGTTCCATCTGTTGCATTAAAAATAGTACTTGGCGAAATGAGTGTTGAAGTATTGAAAAGTGCAACGGTAAGTGCAGCAAAGATCAGGAACAGCGGTTTCCAGTTTCTGTATCCTACCCTTGATGCTGCGTTGAATGAGTTGATCGCCTAATTCATTTTCTTGCCGTCTGCGCCAGTCATCACCGGTGGCTTCATGGGTGGAATAACAATAGCAGGACTAAGCTCTGGTAATTTTTCTTTTGACTCTTTTTGTTTGTACAGCATTGCATCAACAAAATACCATTTGGTTCCGTTAATTGACAAACCTATCAATGTTGTTTCAAGACTGAGCGTTCCCATCAATGCTTCAACAGTTGTTGTTTGTGGCAATGTGCATTGCATGATGCCTTTGTGTGTTTGCACCGATGATGGATTTCCGATCAATATCTGTTTTACTTTAAGACCATACTGCTCACGGTATTTATTCACAGAATCCATACCCTGTTTTATTTTTTCTTTTGAGACTTTATCACTTACCAATGTGGGATACATGAATGTAGCATAGGTTTCCATATCCATTGCAGAAAGTGCCTTCGCCATTTTCAACGCTTCCGTTTTAATAACAGTGCTTACATTCTGAGCCTGAAGTGATGTTGCACAAACCAGGAATAAGATAAGTATAGTTGTAATTTTTTTCATCGTTATCAAAGGTCACGCTTTTTATATATCCAGAAAACCAATCCCCAAAAAATAAACAGGTAGGCAATTGTGATAAATACTTGTTGATTGATGAGACTAAGCGAATGCTCATATAATTTCGGATCAAGCCTACCAAGGAATGCAGGTACAGGCGTTAACAGATCCGAAGATTCAGTGGGTAAGAATCGACCCGTATCGGCATGAACATAACGGTTGAGCAATTCAGCAGCAATATTTTCAACAATAATTTTATAAAAGATAAACACACCCAAAGCGATGAACGCTCTTTTGATAACTAAACCCAACAGGAATGCAAACGATAATTGAGCGAACACCTGCAAACTGAAAAGGGCGGTGTAATGTGCCAGTTGAAATTTATCTTTTACATCGGGCCCGGTTGTACTAAACCCAATTGACAATGTAACAATCAAATAAAGAGCAATTACGATCAGTGAAATTATAACTACGTTCAAAAATTTCGCAATCAAAAACTCATTCCTGCTCCATCCATCAATTACATTTTGACGATTCGTCTTGTACGTGTACTCGTTGGTGATAAGCATGATCACAAGAATGGCCGGTATTAACACAAACAAGGAAGATGCAAACGCTGTGGTACGAAATACTTCCGGAAATTCAAACGGATTGCCGATCAGCATTTTCAACATCTTGGCAGCCGACTTTGTATTGGCCGTTTGTTGCTTGTAGATATTATAAAACATGCCGTTGATGCCGGGATACGATAACACCGTAATTCCCATGATCCACCAAAAACCGGGATAGTTTTTTATTTTAAGCCACTCTGTTCTGAATAAGTTAAGCATAGATATAAAATTGATCGATAAGGTTTAATTACCGGTTAGTTCAAAGAATCGTTCTTCCAGTCGTTTTTTCTTAATGGAAAGATATTGCAAGGCAACACCATGATTGAAACAATAACGATTCACTTCTTCTGCACTGGCTGTGCCTTTTGGAAAATGCAATTGCATTGTTTGCGCATTAATGGTCGTTGCTGTTTTACCCGGATAGTTGCTGAGGATAGTTTTCAATTGCTCCATATCCGCTGCAGCTAACTCAACCACATCTTCATCTACCAATACATCTTCCACTGAGCCGGATGTAACCAAGGTTCCCAACTTCAAAATCGCTACATGCGTACAAACTTTTTCCACTTCATCAAGTAAGTGACTTGCCATAATAATAGTATGGCCCTTCTTACTTAGTTCAATGATCAGTTCACGAATTTCCATGATACCAACCGGATCAAGTCCGTTAGTTGGTTCATCGAGTACCAATATTTTTGGATCGCCCAGCAACGCTGCGGCTATGGCTAACCGTTGTTTCATCCCCAGACTGTAACTGCTGAACTTACTATTACGACGTTCATACAATTTCACTTTCTGTAACACAGCATCAATTGCAGCCGCATCACCACGGCCACTGATACTATTTGTGATCTTTAAATTATTTACAGCCGACAGGTAATGATAAAAATTCGGCGTTTCAAGAAGCGAACCAATGTGTTTCCGCAAATCAGGTGAAGCGGGTTTACCAAACCAGGAATAAGTACCACTGTCTGCATTCAGCACATCGAGTATGATGCTGAGCATGGTTGTTTTACCGCTTCCGTTGGGGCCGAGAATTCCAAATACAGCACCTTGCGGTATTTCAAACGAAACGCCTTTCAGCGCCTGAATTTTCCCGTAAGTTTTTTTGAGATCCTGAACTTGTAATACGCTCATAGATGTGATTGTGATGATAAATGAAAGCTAAATGTAATTGATTATTCTTTTGGCAGGTAATGTGCGTGATAAATACTTGTAAAATCTCCAAGAACGGCAAAGCCTGCATCATCAAAATCCAACTTGTGAAGCTTGAGTTGTTGAATATCATCAGTCAACACTTTTCGATGTTTTGGATCTAATGTGCCGCCTTTTTGTCCCGGCGTTGCTGCGGGATCGTATTGAAAATGCGGATCACACAACGTACCACGGGGATACATGATGCCCGGTGCTGTGTGCCCTCGAACATCCAGTTCCTTGGGATGATGCAACCCGATCATATGTCCATACTCATGTGCAGCAGTGGTTGATGTTTGCAACAGATTGGCAAGTTTGAAATATCCGGTGTTGCTGCCAATACCATCAACAAATGAAATATCGAGTGGCGAGTATTCTTCAATGCGAAAAAAGAATAATTTGGGATCGGTATTGTACCAAACATCTTCCGGTTTTAATTGTGGTTCATACACCCCTTTAATATCGAAGATCAATTTATACCAATGTTGTTTGTAAAGAACAGTTGCCTTCGGTTCGTTCCAATGTTGAGAAATATCGTTGCTGATCTGCTTTGCTAATAGTTCTGTTGCCGCATCTCCATAAATATAGAAATGCGAGTGAATGATGAGTTGACTGGAGGATTGTATGAGTTGAGCGAGTGCCATAGGTAAATGCAAAAATGAAACTACAACAATTGGTAATATCAAATATGTATGGAAGAGTAATTAATGATAGTTTATGATTTCCAATAATCATACTGCATATACTTCGCCGTTTCATCTGCCACTTCTTTGCCAAACAATTTTCCAACGGTGTACAAACTCATATCAATACCTGCAGAGATTCCAGCTGAAGTAATAACAGTTCCATTATCAATAAACCGCACATTTTCTTTTACAGCTATCTGATCGGAAATTTCTCTCAATCCATCGAGTGCTTTGAAGTGTGTGGTTGCTTCCAAGCCTTCCAATAAGCCGGCTTTACCCAGGATGAGTGAACCGGTACAAACACTTACTACCAACTTTGCTTGTGCCGCCTGTTCTTTCACCCAGTTGAGTACAATGGGGTTGTTCATCTCTCTTCGACTGCCAAAGGGAGTTCCATCTGCATGGCGTCCGCCACCACCGGGAATGAGAATGATATCAGCTTTGGGTGCTGTTGCAAATGTATAGGTTGGCTTCACCGTTAAATGATTTCTTGCTTCTATGGTTTCAAATTGTGCTACGGTAAATACATCGAAGGGTGGTACTTGCATGGTTCTTAAACCTGCTACACTGAATACTTCAAAGGGTCCGGCGAAATCCAACACCTCTACTTCGTTGAAAAGAAAAATTGCGACTTTGTATTGCATAAAAAAAGCGTTGATTAAAATTAACCAACGCTTTTTATTTCGAATGAATAATTATTTAATTCCTCACCGGCTTCCCACCTTTCAATACACTCTGTATGCGTTCCAACGACTTCTTTTCACCACAAAGTGATAAGAATGCTTCTCTTTCTAAATCGAGTAAGTATTGTTCAGTTACCAAAGTCGGTTCACTCAAATCACCACCGCACATAACGTAAGCTAATTTCTTTGCTACTACACTATCATGTTCAGTTGCATAACCTGCAGTTTTCATTCCGTTGATACCGGCAAGCAATGCGCCTAAAGCCGAACGACCCAATACTTTTACATCATTACGTTGAACAGGAGTTACATAACCTTCATCGTATAATTCAATTACTGATTTTTTTGCTTCTGCAATTCGTCGACCCTGGTTCATTACCACTTCATCCAGTCCTTTACGGAACACCCCCATTTCAAATCCTTCTTTTGCTGAGGTTGCCACCTTTGCTGTTGCAATAGATAAGAAGCGATTCTTCAGTGTGATGGTTTCGGGTTCATCTTCATGCATTTCATCGGCCGCACGCAACACAAATTCTTTGGTACCACCACCACCGGGAATCAAACCAACACCTAATTCAACCAAACCAATATAAGTTTCGGCAGCTGCACAAACTTTATCGCTATGCAAACTCAACTCACATGCACCACCTAATGTTAAACCATGCGGCGCAACCACAACAGGTATGGATGAATAACGTGCACGCATCATGGTATTCTGGAACATGCGAATGGCCATATCCAGTTCATCGTACTCCTGTTCAATGGCGAGCATAAAAATCATACCCACATTGGCACCGGCGCTGAATTGTGCAGCATCGTTTGCAATTACTACGCCTTTATATTTTTCTTCTGCTAATGAAATTGTTTTCTGTATACCTTCCAACACTTCACCACCAATGCTGCCCATCTTTGTATTCCATTCCAGACCCAACACATCATCACCTAAATGATACGTTCTGCAGGCTGCATTCTTCCAAATTGTCTGGTTCTCGAAATTCTTCATCACAATAAATGCATCACCACCCGGGATAACCTTGTACGATTTACTTACAGGATCGTAACAAACACGTTTGTTATTCTCCACTTTATAAAAACTTGTGGCTCCACTTGCGATCATTTCATCTACCCATGCTGCTACTTTGTAACCGGCAGCTTTCATAGCGTCCACTGTTTTTGCAACGCCCAAAACATCCCAGCTTTCAAACGCACCGATTTCCCAACCAAAGCCCGCCATCATGGCATCATCCACTCGATACAGTTCATCACTGATCTCCGGAATACGATGAGAGATATAAGAGAACAAACTATAATGAAACTGCTTGTAAAACTCACCTGCTTTATCGGTACTGCTGCACAACATTTTTAATCTCGTCTTGAGATCATCTATCGGTTTAGCAGCTTCCACACTTGCAAACTTTGGTTTTACACGTGGACCGTATTCCATTGTTTGCAGGTTGAGCGTGAGAATTTCTTTCTCACCACCAGCACCTTTACTTTTCTTGAAAAAGCCCTGGCCTGTTTTATCGCCCAGCCAGTTATTCTCGATCATTTTATTCAACCATGAAGGGATCGCAAAAATTTCTTTCGTTTCATCATCTGGACAATTCGCTGCAACACCGTTTGCTACTTTTACCAATGTATCCAAACCAACTACATCACCAGTACGGAAGGTTGCAGATTTTGGCCGGCCAATGATGGGACCTGTCAATGCTTCGATCTCATCAATGGTCAACTTCATTTTGTCCATCAAATTCATAATGGCCATCATACCAAATACACCAATACGGTTGGCAATAAAAGCAGGTGTGTCTTTACACAACACCGTTGTTTTACCGAGATAGAGGTCACCGTAATTCATTAAGAAATCGACAACGGATGGATCAGTATATTTTGTAGGAATAATTTCGAGCAAACGCAAATAGCGTGGCGGATTAAAAAAGTGTGTACCGCAGAAATGTTTTTTGAAATCATCGCTTCTGCCTTCGGCCATCATGCTGATGGGAATACCGGACGTATTGGAAGTGATGAGTGTGCCGGGCTTGCGGAATTTTTCTACCTGTTCAAAAATGAGTTGTTTGATGTCGAGACGTTCAACCACTACTTCAAGCACCCAATCGCAGGAGGCAATGTCCTTCATGTTATCTGTGAAGTTGCCGGCGGTAATTTTTTTCACCACATCTTTTGTGTACACAGGCGATGGATTGCTTTTGATAGCCGCAGCTAATGCATCGTTCACCAGTTTATTACGTTCTGCAGGTTTGGTGCTTTCTTCAAAACCCTTCGGCACCATATCCAATAAAATTGTTTGTATACCAACTCCTGCAAAATGACAGGCAATGCGACTACCCATTACACCGCTACCTAAAACGGCTACTTTTTTGATCGTTCTTTTCATATGTCTCAAGCTTTAGAAAATTAGTTAGCTATGCAACTATTTACATCGAAGATAGCATTAAAAGCTATTTCACAAAAGACTTGAAATGAAATTAACAGCAAAAATTTGGGTTCTACGAAAGCGGATGTTAACCAACTTTTCCTGCCACTACCAGTGCAGATAAGTCAGGAGTAGGTTTGCCACCTTCATCTTCAAGCGTGATGGCGAACATTTGTGCACCGGGCTTCGCTTGCTTCATTTTTTGAATAGAAGCCACGTCGGTTAAACTGATCATTCCGGCATCGGTTGGCTGTCCATCAATGAGGAACCAAAGCTGATACTGTTTACCCTTTGGTGCAGGTGGCAGAGAAGAAGGATCAATAAATAACTCACCGGTTGCTTTATTCCAGAATACTTCGGCCTGCTGCTTTACTTCGGGCTTTACAGAAGCCAATGCAACAGAAGTTAACGATGGATCCGATTTTAACTGGCGATATAATTCGTAAGAAGAGACTTTTTTATTGAGTTCAGCAACCTGTTGCTCAGAAGTGGTTGCATTTTGCTGCAACGTCGCCACATCATTTTTCAATTGCTGATTACCGTTATACAGATACACAGCAAACGCACCGGCCAGCAGGAACAAACCCCATGATGCTGCAATAGCCAATTTGCTGAATGATGATCGTTGTTCAGCAACAGTTTTCATCTCTACCACTCTTGCAGGCGAACCATTTGCTTCGGGTGTAGCTACAGCTCCTGATTTTGCAGGCAGCGAAGCCATTAATTTGTCTTTAACAGAAGAAGATGGGGTAACGGCCATTTGCATAGCACCTGCTTCAAAAGTTGAAGCGATTGCATCCAGTTCTTGCTGAATTTCGGGGAACAATTGGGCAAGTGTTTTCACTTTGCTCGCCTCTTCGGGAGGAAGCATACCAAGAACATAAAGTTCGAGGTCACCGGATTGTATGATACAACTTAAATCCACGTCAGGTTACATTTAGTTTTTTACGTAATACAATTAAACTATTCCTGATTTTGGTTTTGACTGTCCCCAACGGCATATTTAATTCTTTACTTATTTCTTCCTGGGTATAACCCATGAAATAAGCCAGGCGCATTAACTGTCGGTTTTCTTCGGGCAGATGTAATAGCCAGTTTTGAACATCCATTGTATCAATACTTGCTCCTGCTGAAGGAACGGTTTCGCTAACATATACGGAATCTTCTAACGAAGAGTTTTGCGAACTGTTCTTAAAGTTTTTGGAGCGTGTTTTATCAATGGACTGATTACGTGCAATATTGATCATCCACGTGAAGAGCCTGCCTTTTGATGTATCGAAGCTGCCGATATTGTTCCAGATCTTGAGCATTGTTTCCTGCAACACATCTTCAGCAGTGGCCTGATCTGTGATGATTTTCATGATTACACCAAGGATGGCACCTGAAAAACGATCATAGAGTTCGGACATTGCCTGCTGATCACCGTTGTTTAAACGGGCTACCAGATCTGTTTCATTGTATGTAGCGGCAGTGAACAAAGAATGTTGTTGTTTAACAGATTTAAAAAAGGACTAAACAATGATGACGCATGTGCCCAACTAAACGATTATTGAACCAAAAAAGTTCAGCACCTTTTTCTAATCGGTAACAATAATGGAACTTTTTTTTGAATTAATCAAACTTAACTCACTCCTGCACCCGGATTAATCACCGCCTCCGGTTTTACAAAATGCAGTTTCCCTTCTTTATCTTCTGCCATCAGGATCATGCCATTGCTTTCAATGCCACGCATTTTACGTGGTGCAAGATTGGCTACTACTACTACTTGCTTCCCAACGATATCTTCAGGCGCAAAATGCAAAGCAATACCGCTTACAATGGTTCTGGTTTCAAAACCAAGATCAATGGAAAGCTTCAGCAACTTATCAGCTTTTTCTACTTTTTCAGCAGTTACAATCGTTCCTACTTTCAGATCGATCTTAGCGAAATCATCGAATTGGATTTCGGATTTCAGATTGGCGACTTCAGATTTTACTTCTTCGACTTTATTCGTTGTTGTTTCAGGTTTTACAAGACCTGATTTTAATTTTTCTACCTGGTATTTTATTTCGTCGTCCTCAATTTTCCTGAACAGCAATTCAGGTGCACGCATGGTATAACCAACACTCAACAATTTTAATTTGCCAGCGTTTTCCCAATCAAGCATTTTCTCCACCACTTTCATCATACCCAACATTTTCTTAGCTGTGTTTGGCAAGAATGGATTGATGAGAATAGCAAGATTTGCACTCAACTGCAAACACAAATGCATGGTATTATCAATACTCTTTTGTGCTTCAGGATCTTCAGTCAACTTCTTTGCAACGATCCATGGCTCTTTTTTCTGCATGTATTGATTGCCTTTACGGCTCAAATCAATCACTTCAAACAACGCTTCACGGAACTTATACTCCTCCAACAGATTTTCAACTTTCTGTTTTGAACCTTCAATTTCTTTGATGATCCATTTATCATCATCCGTCATCACATCTTCATGCAGCTTCGGCACTTTACTGCCACAAAGTTTGTGCATCAACACCCAAGTGCGGTTTACAAAGTTGCCGAAGATATTTCCAAGTTCACTGTTCACAGCATCCTGGAAACCCTTCCACATAAACTCACTGTCTTTTGTTTCAGGAGCAATTTGTGTTAAATAATAACGAAGCATATCAACTGCCTGTCCGCCGCCATTGTCTTTCTTTACAAAATCGTTGATATAATCACGCATGTCGAGTTTCCAGTTGCGGCTGGTACTCATCTTATCGCCTTCCAGATTTAAAAACTCGTTAGCAGGAACATTCGTCGGCAGAATATTTCCATGCAGCTTCAACATGATGGGGAAAATGATGCAATGGAAAACAATATTATCTTTTCCAATAAAATGCACCAGCTTTGTATCCTTGTCGTACCAATAAGGTTCCCAATTTCTGTTGTTATCGATGGCCCATTGCTTGGTTGCACTTACATAACCGATCGGAGCGTCAAACCAAACATAGAGCACTTTTCCTTCCGCATCTTTCAACGGCACTTTAATTCCCCAGTCGAGATCTCTTGTAACAGCTCTTGATTGCAAACCACCTTCGATCCAGCTTTTACATTGGCCTACTACGGTTGCACGCCAATCATCTTTGTGTTCTTTCAAAATCCACTCACGCAAAAACTCTTCGTGCTTGCCCAATGGCAAATACCAATGTGATGTTTTCTTTTTGATGGGCGCTTTACCGCTGAGTGTACTTACAGGGTTGATCAATTCATCCGGACTTAATGTACGTCCGCAATTCTCACACTGATCACCAAATGCACGGTCACTGCCACAATTCGGACAAGTACCTTTTATATAGCGATCGGCCAAAAATGTTTTTGCTTCCTCATCGAAATACTGTTCGGTTTCTTTTGTTTCCAGTTCGCCACGTTCGTGCAGGTACGTAAAAAACTCCTGCGCTGTTTCGTGATGAATCGGCTCACTCGTGCGGTGATAAATATCAAAGCTCATGTTCAGGTCTTCAAAATCCTGTTTCATGGCTTCGTGGTATTTATCAATAATGGCTCTCGGCGTTGTACCTTCTTTTGTTGCCTGGATGGGAATGGCAGTTCCGTGCTCATCACTTCCACAAACAAACACTACATCTCTTTTTTGTGCACGCAGGTAACGGGCATAAATATCTGCCGGAATATAAGCACCGGCCAAATGACCAACATGCTTTAAACCATTAGCATAAGGAAGCGCACTCGTAATTAAATATCTTTTCGGTAAACTCATTTTGTAATCGTCTTTAGTCATTCTGTTCATCGCCTGTTGCGTCGCACTCTTGTGCAGATAGCAATTCTATGCAGCAGGGGATTGCAAAAGTACCATAAACAGCCTCATTACCCAAACATGTTGAAACAGTGAAGCCAACCCAAGGGTTGGCTTCGCTTATGAGATGAAATCAATCATTTTTTACGTTTCTGCCCAAACATCCATTTCAGAAAATCAGGTTCAGCAAAAGCACTGTCCCAACTGTTATGATTTACACCGGGGTACTCTGTGTATTTCACTTTTGCTTTGATGGACTTCAGTTTTTCGTGTGCATCTCTCGATAATTTTACATTCACAACAGGATCGGCATCGCCATGAAATATCCAGAAAGGAGTTTTGCCGGTCCAATTGCTGTAACTGTTCAAGTCAGCACCGCCACAGATAGGCAATGCAGCTGCATATAATGTTGGATTACGATACACCGCTTCAAACGTACCCATACCTCCCATTGATAAGCCGGCAACATAAATGCGCCGTTGATCAACCGATTCTTCACTTGTTATTTTATGTACTAATTCATTGGCTGCTGTCATTGGCCAATTGGCTTCACCGGTATAATCAAATGAAAGTTTACGTGGCCTCAACGTTGTATCGACCTTTATGGATGCCCAAAAAGAATTGGCAGGACACTGCGGAAAGATCACAATAGCCGGAAATTTTTTCCGATTCTCCGCATCAAGAAAGAGTTTAGAACCATGCACTAATTGCTTTTCATTATCATTACCCCGTTCCCCTGCCCCATGCAGAAACAACACAAGCGGATACTTTTTTGTTTTATCATAATTCTCCGGATAGAGTATACGATAGGGAAGCACTTTCCCGTCGGCAAAACTGTATTCTTTCTTTTCAAATGAAACGGGAGTTTGTGCAGATACGATTCCGACAAACAAAAGAGCGGCAAATGCAAGCAATAAACGCATGGTATATTTTTTACTCTATGAATTTAAAAACTTTCCTGCTTATGTTATCACTTGTTTTCAGACCACTTGCTGAAGAGCACCATCTATCCTAATAAGAAATAAACTCCTGGTATACTTTCTGCAAAACAGCCTGACCTCTTCTCACCATCAATTTCTCTGATGCAGGCGCAGCTTCCGCATTAATTACCTTTCGGTTGTTGTTATCAAATGAAACCTGTCCATCTTTTTCAATCCAGAGAAAACCATTATCAAATGAATTGAAAGCAAACTGTCTGATGTTGGGATTCATCAAATTCTTGCTCCAGTAAAATGCTTTATGATCTAATCCCATTTGAGCAAGCAATGTAGCAGGCAGGTCGCCTTGCGAGCCCAACACATTTATCCGCTTCCCTTTATACTCATCTTTCAGCACTTCACCTGCAAACAAAAGAGGTATCTGCGAACGCCTCGGCATATAGATCTCATGCTTTCCCGCCGGCAACCGATGTCCATGATCAGCCACCAATACAAACAATGTGTTCTTGTACCAATCTTCTTTAGCAGCAGCGGTAAAAAAATCTTTCAAACTCTGATCGGTGTAATGAGCGGTGCTTCTGAATTTATCAGTTACATCATTACCGGGGAACCGGGCTTTGACAGGTATCTCAAATGGTTCATGATTACTTAATGTTAATACAGTTGAAAAGAATGGCTGAGTTTCATTTTTCAAATCGTTGAGTAACCTTTTCAGCACCACATCATCATGTGCGCCCCATTTTGAGTTCACATCTTTTTTCTCAAAATCACGGATATCAACAAGCCGTTTATAATCCTTATTCAAAATAAAGGAACGGAAATTAAAGAAATCAGATTCGCCGCCATAGTAAAATGAAGTATGATATCCATTTTGAAATAAGGAAGAAGAGATCGACGGCACTTTTTTTGCTTTTTCAGGAATGGTTAAAAGACTACTAATGGCCTGGGAAGGAAATCCGCTATGAATGGTTAAGAAACCAATATCAGTACGTGAACCGGAAGCATAAATATCTGTAAACAATAAACTTTTTACAGCAAGGCTGTCGAGAAAAGGTGTTACATTCTTTTCTCCGTTAAGTGATGCCATCAGATCAGCTGTAAAGCTTTCAAGAATAATTAATACAACGTTTGGTTTGCTTGTATCTAAAAACAACACGGTTGAATCCGGTGCTGTAAGTAAACTATCACATACTGCATTTGCCTCTTTCATATCCATAAACAGATAAGGATTGGAAGGAGTTGACCGATGATCGATGATATCACGCACTAAATTCCATTGCGTGTTGACTGCTGAATGATTGAGTGTTTGATTGTTTGAATAATAGGCTGATGAAATTGATAAAGGCGATGTTGAAATACCTCCCCGCAAAGCAACTACATATAGAACAAAGGTGCCCAGCACCATAACAATTCGTTTAATCATGTTGGGATATTCATGAATAGTCACAACTGGCTTGGTGCGGAAATAAAAAAGCAAACCGATAACGACCAGAAGTACGCCGATGATCAATGAAATAAAAACCGGCGGAATCATTGAACTGGCTAATGCAAGTGATGGTGTAGTGAAAAAAACATGGAAGGCACGATAGTTCAGCTTTGTTCCCCACTCCCTGTAGGTATTAACGTCAACAATGGTGAGAAGCCCGATCAAAACGATCATAATGATCATGTACCAGCGGAATAGTTTTGAACTTGACGGCACTTTCCCTGCAAGAAACAAAACAGCCCACACCATCATCGGCAAGGTGGCGATATATGCCGTGGTAGCTATATCCATCGGCAATCCAAACAGGAATGATTTCAATACATCTCCCGTATCCCCTTCCTTCACTTTTGACAGGAAGAAAAGGATAAAGATCGATCTGCAAAGAGAAAAATACAGTATCCAGAAAAGAACAAAAAACAGGAATGAGTAAAATAGTTTCCGCATAACTTAAGCAATACCTCGTGCAAAGATGCCATTAAAAATGAGACACGCAAGACTAAACAAAACACTATATGGCTTTTTTTAAATAATTTGAACGTATGAAGCGAAAGCATTTTCTACAGTCGGTGTTGCCGGCCGGTCTTTTGTTCACCGATGGCCTTCATGCATCCAATGCTGAACAATTGGCCGATGAGCCATACCATCCTCCTTATTTAAAGGACGGCGACACCATCGGTATTACTTCACCAGCCGGATACATCACAGAAAAAGAAATACAACCGGCCATTCAGCAAATTGAAAGCTGGGGATTCAAAGTGAAAATCGGCAACAGCATCGGTAAACGGGATTTCACATTTGGCGGAACAGATGAAGAACGACGGGCCGATTTTCAACAACTCATTGATGACCCTAAGGTGAAAGCCATTCTTTGTGCCAGGGGTGGTTATGGTTTTGTGCGTATTGTTGATCAACTTGATTTCTCAAAAATGAAAACGCATCCCAAATGGATGATCGGCTTCAGCGATATTACTGTTTTACATGCTCATCTCAACCGCAATTTTGGTATTGCATCCATTCATTCTAAAATGTGCAACAGTTTTCCTGATGACTGGAGCAAAGCCGAACCTATACAGATCGAAACCATTCTATCCATCCGTGATGCATTGAAAGGTGTCGACATGAAATACACAGCTCCTGCCAACGAAAAGAATCGATTGGGAGTGGCAACAGGAACATTGGTGGGTGGTAACTTAAAAACACTTGAATCACTTGCAGGCAGCAAAAGCGATCTGCGTACAACAAATAAAATCCTGTTTGTAGAAGATACCGGCGAATATCTCTACAGTATTGACCGTATGTTCTGGAATCTAAAACGCAGTGATAAACTTGATCATCTGGCCGGATTAATCATTGGCGGGTTCAAGATCAAAGCCAGTGAAGATGCAGCTGAGGAATTTGGCAAGAACCTGTACGACATTGTGATGGAAAAGATTCCTGATTGTACCTATCCGGTTTGTTTCGACTTCCCGGTTGGTCACCAGAAAAATAATTATGCATTGAAATGCGGCGTGAAACATAAATTGCAGGTAACTACAAACGGCAGCATATTAACTGATATACAATGAAACTTCCTCCATATTTACAAAAAGGCGATACTATCGGCATTACCTGCCCCGCAGGATATATGAAGCTTGAAAAAGCACAAACATGCATTACAGTTCTTCAACAATGGGGTTATGATGTGCTGGTAGGCAAAACGCTTGGCAGTAAATCAAAAACATATTTCAGTGGTACAGATGAAGAGCGATTGAATGAATTCCAGGCAATGCTTGATGCTCCTGAAGTAAAAGCCATTCTTTGCGGACGTGGTGGTTATGGTGTTGGCCGCATTATTGACAAATTGGATTTTACTGCCTTCAAAAAGAATCCAAAGTGGATCATTGGTTTTAGTGACATCACGATCTTTCATGCACACATCAACCGCAATTTTAAAATTGCCACACTGCATTCATCAATGGCATCAGCGTTTAACGATGGTGGTTATAAAAATAAATACGTTCAATCCATCAAAGCTGCTGTAGAAGGAAAGAAAGCAACATACACTTGTAAAACACATCGCCTCAACCAAACAGGGAAAGCAGCAGCTGAACTTGTGGGTGGCAATCTTGCATTGATCGCACATCTCATCGGTACTAAAAGTGATTATCAAACAAAAGGAAAAATTTTGTTCTTAGAAGATGTAGGAGAGCAGCATTATAATATTGATCGTATGCTTCATCAATTGAAACGAAGTGGTAAGTTGAACGATCTTGCAGGACTCATCATCGGTGGCTTTACTGATATGCAGGATACAGAACGACCTTTCGGCAAAAAAGTGCACAACATCATTCATGATCTTATTAATGAATACAAGTATCCAGTTTGTTTTGGTTTTCCTGTAAGTCACGACAAAGAAAATCTTGCGTTGAAAGTGGGTGCTTCTTATCAATTAACTGTAAGCAAACAAACAGTTCAGTTAAAAGAACAATAATTCATTTCTCATCAAAAAAAGCCTGTAGAAGATGCTCTACAGGCTTTTCTGTTTTAAAGAATTTTAAACCCTGTTTGCTGAAACCCTTTACTGCAAAGGCTTTCAGCCATTTCATCCCTCCCTGCCTGACCCCCGTCACTTAAACATGTGACACAAGTCACTCAAAACCCTGCATTAGATCATTCTGGGGCAAGCGCACCCTTGCAATATTTGTGGAGTCAATTTGAACACGAAACAATTAAACAACAAATTATGATACGCCAATCAATCCTTCTGTTTCTCACCACACTGCTGCTGGCAGGAACAGTAAGTGCACAAAGTAAATTCAGCACTAAATCTTTTCAATTAACCATAAACGGTACATCTAATGTTCACGACTGGAGTTCAAAAGCAACAAACGTTGTTGTAACCGGCGATTTTGGTTTAAACAATACAAGCCTTGAAAAAATCAATGCTGCTTCAGTGAAAGTAAAAACAACATCACTGAAAAGTACAAAAGACTCTGATCTGATGGATGGCCGCACACACAGCACATTAAAAGCTGACAAATATCCCGAGATCACTTATGTATTTACCAAAGTGTTAAGCGTACAGCAAAGTGGTGCCGAAACTATTATGAACATTACCGGCAACTTAACATTAGGCGGTGTTACTAAACCAACTGATCTCACATTGCGCATTAAAACATTGCCTGGTGGAGACCTTGAAGTGAAGGGTACAAGAAAGATACTCATGAGCAACCACGGTATTAAACCTCCAAGCTTTATGCTGGGAGCAATGAAAGTAGGCGATGAAGTAACACTTACTTACGATGTAATTCTTAAAAAAGCATAATCAAACAATTTTATTACAATAACAATTAAACAAACAAATATGAAACCTTTCCTTACAAACTGTCTGAGAAAATGTGCCGCAATCGCACTTCTTCTATCACCTTTAGCAATGCAAGGTCAGCAGGCAAAAATTCAAAACTGGCGTCCTTATGATCAAAGTGGTATCAATGTATTCGAATCTCCAAAAGACAGCGCTACTTCTTTTGATGGTTTAAAAGTTCGCATTGGTGCTGGGTTTACACAACAGTTTCAAAGTTTGAAACATTCTAACACAGCTGGAAGTCCAGCATTATACCCCCGTTTAAAATCCGGTTTTAACCTGGCGCAAGCCAATCTTAATATTGATGTGCAACTGGCAGATGGTATCGCTTTGAACCTCGTTACTTATCTTTCTGCACGTCACCACAATGAAGCATGGGTAAAAGGTGGTTACATTCAATTTGATAAAGTGCCCTTCAAAGGAAAAGTTTGGGAGGATATCATGAAAGTTGTAACGCTGAAAATCGGTCACTATGAATTAAACTATGGTGATCAACACTTCCGCAGATCAGATGGTGGACAAACTCTCTACAATCCCTTCATTGAAAACTATATCATGGATGCTTTTGCAACAGAAGTAGGTGCTGAAGTGATCTTACGTAAAGGAGATTTTACTGGTGTATTGAGTGCTTCTAATGGTTTAATTAACGGCGGTGTTCAGGCTCCCACAATTACTCCAACCAGCACCCAAACTTACAAGCGCAACCCTTCTCTGATTGGCAAACTGGCTTATGACAAAAAGTTTGATGAGAACTTCAGATTAAGAGTAGCTGGTTCAGTTTTCCATAACAGCAGTTCAGGCCGCAGTACACTGTATGCAGGCGACCGTACCGGCAGCAACTATTGGTTTGCAATGGAAAAGTTTGATGCATCTGCGAAAGATCAGTTCACTTCAGGCCGCATCAGCCCCAACTTTACTAACCAGATCACTGCATTACAATTCAATGCTTTGGTAAGAGCTTACGGTTTTGAATTCTTCGGCACATTTGAAAATGCACAAGGCCGTACTATCGGTGAAAAAGTAGCCGGCACTCCAAAACGTAAAGTTAACCAGTTTGCTGTAGATGGCATTTACAGAATTGGCGCAAAAGAAAATGTGTTCCTTGGCGTACGTTACAACCAGGTGAAAGGTGAACTGGTAAATGCAACCACTGAACAAACTGTTGATCGTGTAGCATTTGGCGCAGGCTGGTTCTTAACTAAAAATGTACTTCTGAAAGGCGAATATGTTAATCAGAACTATAAAGGATATGCAACAGGAAATATACTGAACGGAGGCAACTTCAAAGGAGTGGTTGTTGAGGCAGTAGTAGGATTCTAATTGCACAAACTAACAAAGCCCTGTTGAACAAGCGGGGCTTTGTTCATTTTAACCAACCATGTTACGTCTGTTATTCATATTATCTCTCTTCATGCTCTCAGCTGACAAGCTGACTCCCATCAGGCTGGCGTACCATATTGATGAAAAAAGCCAACTCTATCTCCTCGGTTCAACTAATGTGAACACATTCAAGTGCGATTGTAAAGACAAATTCCAACCCTCAATTCTCGAAGGCGAGATCAATCCATCAACAAGACTTATCCAGTTCAAAAATGCAAAACTCCGCATAAAGACCAAGTTACTGAGCTGCAGAAATAATGTGATGAACAGGGATATGCACAAAGCATTAAAGGCAGAAGAGTTTCCCTTTATTACTGTTGATCTGTTAAACGCACAGCCACTGCATAACGAAAAAGAAATGCAGCTCGGCAAAGTGTACAGTTACAATGTTAACACCGTTATGCATATTGCCGGTATCAGCAAACCACAATTAATGCAGGTAAAGTTCTTACGCACCAAAGACAACCTTTACAAACTCACTGCAAGTAAAGATATTCTTATGAGTGATTACAATATCCACCCACGCACTCCCTTCAACATCATCAAGATCGATGATATCATTACCATCCACTTTGAATTGTTGGTAACCGCAGGAAAGTGATACATCTCCTACTCTCTCCTTTCTAAAGATGTCTCGTTGAACGGACGATCAAAAATCATCTCAGCAAACTATCTAGCTTCTGCTGAAACATATCATACTTCGCCAGGTTATTATGGCCGCCTTTTTCAATGGTGATAAACTCATCGCCGTGTTTCATCAGAGGTTTTAAGCGGCTGCTGTGTTTGTAAGGTATCACCCCATCCTTTGTACCATGAAAAATTGTAACAGGCACTCTCACAGTTTGTAAAAATTCGTACAATGGAAATTGATATCGCACAAGAAACTGCACCGGATACATCGGGAAATGTGCACCTGCCAGTTCGGGTAAACTGTAGTAAGGCGTTTCAAGGATCAACCTCTTGCAGTTTTGGTTACTTGCCAGTTCAGTTGCTACACCTGTACCCAATGAGCGGCCATAGATGATTATTTTGTCGGGAGAAAATCGTTTGGCTGCAAGTTTGTAAATCGTATGCGCATCATCATACAACCGTTCTTCATTGAACTTACCTGTTGTTTTCCCAAAGCCGGGATAATCAGGCATCCATACTTCATAACCATGTTTTGTAAAATAAGCAGACGCTGCTGCATAGCGGTTAATGTTTTCCCTGTTGCCATGGAAATACAATACAATTCCTTTTGTGGATGCAGTATCGGCCGGAAAGAATTTTACAAAGTTGAGGATAGATGATTCATCAACAGGAATATTCACTTCCTGATGTGGCCCCTCAAAACGAAAGGGCTCGCCTGCACGTATTTTTTTTGGATGAAAGAAGATGGTTTCCTGCAGGTACCACAATGCAACGCCACCCACCACGTACAGCGCAACAATTATCTTCAATGCATTCTTTAATCTTCGTTTTGTTTTCAACTGCATTTTTTTATTTAAGTTTTGTCAGTTGTAATTCGTTTCAAAAAAACATTCATTGCCTGTCGGTGTTAATGAATATTTTTTGAACCTCATTTGTCCTGCATACTTATACTTTCAATATATCACGGATAAAATTATGATACTCCGGGTAAGTTGGCAGATTATTATGTCCACCACCATGAATACGGATGAGGGTGATACGACGTGGATTAATAGCTTGTAATCGTTCGCTGTGCCGAATTGGAATGAGCCAGTCTTTCGTTCCATGTATGATGTAGGTATGGCACTTCACTTCTTTGATCCACTTATCAGTTCGCAAATGAAACCTTAATACCAAACGGATCGGCAAAAAGGGAAGGAAACGTTCCACTACTTTACGAAAACTGTAGTATGGTGCATCAAGAATTAAATAACGGGGATGATTATCTGCGGCCAGCTTGCTTGCAAAACCACTGCCCATGCTTCGTCCGTAAACCAAAATATGATCTTCCGGAAACTGCAGGCACAACTGATCATACACAAACTGCATATCACGCAACATGGCAACTTCACTACGTTTGCCAATACTTTTTCCGAAGCCACGATAATCAACCAGCAACACATCGTACCCAAACCGAAAAAAATCTCGTGCATATTTTCCCCAGCCTTTAATGCTGCGGGTATTGCCATGAAAGTAAATGATAAGTCCGTGGGGCTTTTTTACATTGAAATGAATTCCGCTGATGGTAACACCCGGCTCAGGGTTAAAACTTACTTCTTTAAATGGAGCATCATACTTAAATTCAAAATCGGCCGCCAGCTTCTCAGGCTTAAAAATAAATTTCTCCTGGATGAAATAAGCAATCACCATCAACAGGACATAACCGATAATGATATAGAGAATGGTTGGAGACAAAAGATGTTTATAGTTTTTGGTTTCGGGTTTTTAGTTCGCAGTTACAGGTATCTTCAAAAGCAAAACTGAAATTAATCAGAATATTTATATAGATGAACTATAAACCACAAACTATAAACCTATTCCTCGTCCTCTTCGTTGTAAATACGTTTCAACTTCAAACTGCTGATTGGTGCCACGATCAATGGGAATTTCTCAACGGCAACATTACTCTGGTCAAGACCAAAGCCTTTCTCCTCGCTCAGCCCTAGCTTCTTCACCATAAAATAGAAACGCATAATGATCCGTTCAAAGAAAGGCAACTCATTATCCTGGCTCAGGAATTTTTCCATCACCACAAACTGAAAATCGCCCACCACATTATTACGTTGTAAACTTTCATAGCGGCTGGTGATGTTCACCTCTTTGTTGCTCACCATGTCTTCCACCACTTTGCGGAACATAAGGTTAATGCGAGGTTGCATACGGAAACCTAAACGAAATTCAACCCTGATTACTTCGTTGGGAATAATGGTGCTTACTTCATACTCGCAGGTATAAGGATCATCCAAGGTATCCACGTGCACGAACCAATAAATATCAGCACGTTTTGGTTTACGGTTAAGGATGGAATAAATGATTTTATGTTCTATCTCTTTCGGATTGTTTGCACTTGTGAGGTAAACAAGGTGTGTTGCGTGTTTGGTTACGGTCATATCATTACTCAATTCCTGCAGCATAGGCAGGTAATGATCCAAGCGCACAAACTCCACGTAACGGTTTTTGATTTTACGTGCACGGTACCACACATACATCACCATAAACATCACCAAACCGATAATGAGTGTTATATAACCGCCATGTAAAAATTTATCCATTAACGCCACCAGGTACGCTGCTTCAATGCTGAGGTAACCCGCAAGGAATATCCAGATATAAATTGGTTTCACCCGATGTAATACCAGGAAGTTGGCAAACAACATGGTGGTCATGATCATGGTAACAATAATGGCCAAACCATATGCCGCTTCCATTTTTGACGATTCCTGGAAATACAACACCACGAACGTACAACCGAGGAACATGAACAGATTCATGCCGGGAATGAACAACTGTCCTCTTTCTTCACTTGGATAAACAATTTTCAAACGTGGCCACAGGTTCAACCGCATAGCTTCACTGATGAGTGTAAACGCTCCGGCTATCATGGCCTGGCTGGCGATAATTGCAGCCGATGTGGCAATGGCAACACCGGCAATGATGAACCAATGCGGCATCAGATCATAAAATGCATGAATACCGGTTTCAGCTTTGAATGTGCTGTCAATGAGTTTACCGTTATAATTTGCAAGCAGGGATGCACCTTGGCCGAAATAGTTAATGAGCAAACAAGTTTTTACATAGATCCAAGAAATCCTGATGTTCTCTTTTCCACAATGACCAAGATCGCTGTACAATGCTTCCGCACCCGTAGTACAAAGAAACACCGCACCTAATAACCAGAAACCTTCCGGATAGGTAGCAAGGAAATCGTACGCATAATATGGGTTGAGTGCTTTGAAAATGGCGAGATCATCAAACACATGAACAGCACCAAGTATGGCCAGCATAGTGAACCAAACCGTCATTACCGGACCAAACAATTTACCAATGGAACCTGTTCCAAACTGCTGCATAAAAAAGAACAGCGAAAGAATAATAAGTACAATGGTAACAATGGTGTTTGAAGGAAGGTCACGCAATTGGGGCAACACTTTCAACCCTTCAATTGCAGAGGTAATAGAAATGGGTGGAGTGATAATACCATCGGCCAGCAGCGATGCACCACCGATCATAGCAGGTATTACCAGCCATTTGCGCCTGCGCCGCACCAAGGCGTACAAGGCAAATGTGCCACCTTCCCCACGGTTATCGGCCCGCAGGATCATGATCACATACTTAATGGTAGTTTGTAAAGTGAGCGTCCAGATAATGCAGGACAACGTACCAACGATGAGTGTTTCTGAAATTACCCGGTTACCAATGATAGCATTGTAAACGTACAGGGGAGAAGTTCCGATGTCGCCATAAATAATGCCTAATGCAATTAACAAGCCGGCCGCTGTTACTTTTGATGTGTGCTTTCCCACAAATAATATTTAAGTGAGGATACGAACCAATTTGTTTGATTGGTTTTCCTGAACTGAAATCAAAGGTAATAGAAGGATACATATGAGCAAGAAAAATCGAAGAAAGCTGCGGAGGCAAGCTATTAGCTGTTAGTAAATGCTGGAGCCGATAGCCGGCAGTACTAAGTCTTTATTCAGTAATCTTATTACCTAACCGCTACCGGCAAAATACTATCGGCTAAACACTACTTTCCCTCACCCACAACAAACTCCCATCGCCATAACTTAAAAAACGGAAGTTGTTGGCCATCGCATGATCATATATCTTCTTCCAGTCGTTACCAATTAAAGCGGCTACCAATAATAACAAGGTAGAATTGGGTTGATGAAAATTAGTGATGATGGCTGAAGCAATGCGTGCTTTGTAACCCGGTGCAATTAATATTTGTGTGTGACAGATAAGCTGGCTGAGTTGATGATGTTTCATCCATTCAAGTAATGCCTGTAGTGCAACCGAAGCTGAAACTTCCTGTTTGGGCAGATCGTAGGCATCCCATTGCTGCACTTCCAGTTCTTCAATTCCAGCATTTGGGTTGACGATGGCTTTTACACCCATCCAGTACAAACTTTCAATACTGCGCAGCGATGTGGTGCCCACAGCAATAATGTTGTTGGGTAATTGTTTCAACAAATCTTCAATAGTATCAGTTGTTATTTCGATCCATTCACGGTGCATGTTGTGTTGCTCCATGGTTTCACTCTTCACCGGTTGAAAAGTACCGGCACCCACATGCAGTGTTACAAATTGCTTTTTGATGCCATGTTCCTGCAACTGCTGTAGTAATAAAGGAGTGAAATGTAAACCGGCTGTTGGTGCGGCTACACTGCCTTCCTGCCTTGCATAAACGGTTTGGTAACGGTCATAGTCAGCTGCTTCTGTTTGCCGTTGTAGGTAAGGTGGCAATGGTAGTACACCTGCAAAGTGTAACAACTCAGCAAATGTGAAATGAGTATTGTCCCAACTGAATTCAATTTCAAAACTGCCTTGCTCCTGTTTTAGTTTCTCTGCCTTTAATAACACTTCACCTTTTGGTGTGGTGAGTTGTTTTTCTAAAAACTGTTGTTTCCATTTGCCTGCACCACCAACTAAACAAGTCCATCGTACAGATTCCTGGCTCATCATAGCTTGTGTAAGTTCAACACCTGCTGCAGGTTCTAAACAAAATATTTCAATAATGCTTCCTGTTGATTTATGAAAGAGAATACGTGCTTCAATTACTTTGGTATTGTTGAACACAAGCATACAATCGGCAGGTAAATGTGCAGGCAGGTTGCGGTACACATCTTCGCTGATGTTCCCCTCTTTATAAATGAGCAGTTTGCTGAGGTCACGCTCAGCCAACGGGTAACGTGCAATACGTTCATCGGGTAACTCGTAGGTATAATCTTTTATTTGTAGTTGCGAAGGATGCATAAGTGCAAAGAAAAAGAAATTGTGTGAACCCCGCTTTGGGGTGTGCCGGGGTTTCAGGAAATAAAGAGTTCTATAAGACATCAATAGTATTAACCCCATTGTCGTGCTAGCTTTTCCAGTTATAAATAAAGCCAATTGACGATCGGCATAACTACACCGCACTTACAGTTGTGGCTTTGCATGTAAAAATTTACAACGTAAATCATTCAAACTCGTTAATATTGCTTGTCCCTTTATCCCAAAAAACTTACATCCATCCTTTGAACCGTATTTCATTTTACCTGACAAGAACTTCTGCAATCATTGTAATTGCTATAGCTGTATTAGTGCTGTTGGGCTGGCAGCAGGATATTGTTTTGCTGAAACGTATCTTACCGGAAATGGTTGCCATGAACCCAATGACAGCTGTTGCTTTTATTCTTTGCGGATTTTCGCTACTGCTTTTTCAGCAAAAGGGTTACAAACTTACAATTGCAAAAATCCTTGCGGCATCAGTCATACTAATTGCAGTTTTACGATTACTTGCTGTTGCCGGCTTATATGATGCAGGCATTGATCGTTTACTTTTCACCAAACAAGTACAAACAACTCTATACAATGGAGTGGCTAATCACATGGTGCCACATGCAGCAGCCGGTTTCTTACTTGCAGGCGTTTCACTTCTGTTGTTGCTTAGCGGACACATCCTTGCATCGCAATGGTTTGCCTTACCGGTTAACGGCTTGGGGGTACTTTCTGTAATTGGGTATACATATCATCTCAGTTCAAATTATCTCAACACTTCTTTTATCCCGATGGCTTTTCATGGGGGTATTTGTTTCATGCTTTTTTCAATGGCACTGTTATTGGCCAAAAGCAGGCGTGGATTTGTAGCTGAAATAACCAATATGCATGCCGGCGGGAAAGCTGCCCGTTTACTATTACCGGCCTTAGTGATCATTCCTGCTGTTCTTGGTTACTATGTGCTAACGGGTGTTTTAAGAGAACGGTTTTCTGTTGTTGTTTGGGTAGCACTGTTTGTTTGTACCGTAATTTTTATGTTTGGTGTATTGGTTTGGGCAACGGCTTACATCATCAATAAATCTGAAATAAAACGATTACAGGAAAAGCGAATTGCAGATGAACAACGGCGGCAATTAGTAGAATATAAATTCAGGCAATCGCAGGAACGATATTATACACTTATGAATAGTGTAGATGGCATAGTGTGGGAAGCTGATGCACAAACCCTTGTATTCACATTTGTAAGTGAGCAGGCAGAACGTATGCTGGGTTATCCGGTGGAACGATGGATCAATGAACCTGATTTCTGGGCCGAACATATTTATGATGAAGACCGCACATGGGCAGTAAACTATTGTGCACAATCAACATCGGAAGGCAAATCGCATCAGTTTGAATACAGAATGATTGCAGCCGACGGACGAATCCTTTGGTTGCGTGATATTGTTGCAGTGATCATGGAAAATGGCAAACCGGCAAGGTTAAGTGGCATCATGGTAGATATTACCGAGCAGCGGCAATTAGAAAAAAATCTGCAGGAAAAAGAACTTTCTCAACAAAAATTGATTACCGAAATAACCATACTGGCGCAAGAGAAAGAAAGAAATGAACTTGGTCTTGAGTTACACGATAATATAAACCAGCTATTGAGTGTAGTGAAACTTTACTTGGGTGTTGCTAAAACTGAAAAAACATTTAACGAAGACATCATTGAACGAAGTTACCTGCATCTTGAAGAAGCAATGCAGGATATCCGTAAATTATCTCATTCGCTTGTTGCTCCTTCACTTGGTCATGACGGATTGAAAGAAGCACTAGAAGACCTGGCAGAAAGTGTGCAGGAACCAAATAAGCTAAGTGTACAATTATTGGTTGATGAAGATTATGAAGCGTTACAGGTTGATAAGAATAAAGAATTGATGCTCTATCGCATTGTGCAGGAACAGTTGAATAATATTCTTAAATATGCAAAGGCAACTGAAGTAACTATACGTTTACAACAACAAAACGATCATCTGATTCTATTTATACGTGATAACGGAGTTGGTTTTGATATTCATCAGCAAGGCAACGGCATCGGTTTAAAAAACATTAACAGCCGTGTTAATTTTTATTCCGGGAAAATGCACCTTGCCTCTGCGCCCGGCGAGGGTTGCACATTGGAAGTTTCTATTCCTAATTGATAAATAAATGCACACGTTAAATTCCTTGCAGAGTTAGCAGCAGCCAATCAAGAAGCACCTATGCCCTGCTTTTCATTCCTCGCTTATCTTTGCACTCAAAATAAATTCTATGGAATTAGGCGTGGGCATGTTTGGCGATAATCATTATGATAAAAATGGGAAAGTACTACCTGTGGGACAGCGATTGCTGGAACTCATCGAAGAAATAAAACTCATGGATGAATTGGGTCTCGATTTCTATGGTATTGGTGAACACCACCGCCCTGATTATGCTGTATCTACACCTGAAATTATTTTAGCCGCCGCTGCAACTGTTACAAAGAATATCAAACTGGGCAGTGCCGTAACCGTTTTAAGTTCGGCCGATCCCGTAAGAGTTTATCAGCAGTTTGCAACCATCGATCAACTGAGTAATGGACGTGCCGAGATCACTGCAGGCAGAGGAAGTTTTATTGAATCGTTTCCGTTGTATGGTTACAACCTGAACGATTACGATGGGTTGTTCGAAGAAAAATTAGAACTGCTGCAAAAAATAAATAATGAAAATCCCATTACCTGGAAAGGAAAATACCGTGCTGCTTTAAACAACCAGGAAATACTGCCTCGTGCTTTTAATGAAAGGCTCAACATTTGGGTGGCAGTAGGCGGCACACCTGAATCTGTGTTGCGTGCAGGTAAAGCCAGCTTGCCTGTGATCTTTGCCATTATTGGAGGAAGTCCGGTGCAGTTTCAACCACTGTTCGACTATTATAAAAAAGTGTATCAACATTTTGAACACGATACAAATAAATTTGAAGTGGGCGTACACATGCATTGTTTCTTTGGAGAGAACAGCAAGCAAACAGCGGATGAATATTATCCTTTATATGCCGGGCAAATGGATCGTGTTGGCCGCAGTCGTGGCTGGCCGCCTTATCAACGTAATCAATATGACTTTGGAAGGGGTAAAGATGGTGCGTTGATCATTGGAGATGCCAATGAAGCAATTGATAAAATATTACAGATGCAGGAACTGTTTGGCTTAACACGTTTCTCCGCACATATGGATGTGGGCGGACCATCGCACGCATCGCTCATGAAATCGATTGAGATCTTCGGAATGAAGATTGCGCCGAAAGTGCGTGAAGCATTGAAGAAGTGAATGTGTAATGCTACTCAGTGATTAAGTTCCACTCAACATCACGGCTTATGTTAAATTACTTATCTTAAAGCAATAATCCATCAACCATGTCAGAAACAATCATTGCACTTATTTCGCTTATTGCACTGGAAGTAATTCTTGGAATTGATAACATCATCTTTATTTCCATACTGGCTGATAAGTTGCCTGAAGACCAACGGAACAAACTTCGTTATTGGGGTATTGGGTTAGCCATGATCATGCGGTTACTATTGCTCGCTGTAATATCATGGATACTTCGACTTGACCAAACCTTATTTACCTGGTTCAATATTGCATTCTCCGGTAAATCGCTGATCCTGATCGTGGGTGGTTTATTCTTACTTTACAAAAGCACAAAAGAAATTTATCACAAATCAGAAATTGCTTCAGAAGAAACACCACGTATTCCTGTTAAAAGCAGTTTTAGTAAATTATTGGGAGAAGTAATTCTCCTTGATCTTGTTTTTTCTGTTGACTCGATCATTACGGCTGTTGGTATGGTCAATGAATTATGGGTGATGTACACAGCCGTTATTGTAACGGTGATCATTATGCTCGTTGCGTCAAAACCCATCAGCGATTTTATTCACAAACATCCATCGTTCAAAATTCTGGCTCTATGTTTTTTAATGATGATCGGTGTATCGCTGCTGGCAGAAGGATTCCAGTTTAAAATTCCAAAAGGTTATATTTATTTCTCGATGGCCTTTGCTTTTTTGGTAGATGTGATACAGATGAAGACCGTGAAGCACAAATAAATATTCGCATTTTAGTTACCGGCACATCTGTATATTCAAAAGCTGTTTTGTACACTGCATTTTCTATCCTGACGTTCATGGTGAAGCAAAATACGTTTCAGGTACCTGGATGTCAAGCTCCATTCACTTAGTATTATAGCCATTAAACTGTTAAATAAAGATTTTACCAATTCAGGTTTTCACAATGCTTTAGTAAACCTGCAACTGCCTGCACCATCTATGGTACGTTAATTGAACATACTATTAAAACAATGGAGGTACTATGAAAAAGCATGTGAGCAGATGGATGTTTTTACCGGTTTTCTTACTTATACTGGCAGGTTGCGGACCAGCAGCACATATTGAAAAAGATCAGGCGTTTAACTTTTCCGATTACAAAACCTTTGCATGGGTTGATAAAGATGGGGAAGGACGTAATGATCGTAACAATAATGATATTGCGGAATCAAATATCCGTGCTGCAGTAAATAAGGAGTTAACAAAAGCAGGATGGAGTGAAACAAAACGCCGCCCGGATATTTTATTAAGTTATGATCTGTTGGTAGAACGTTCTACTGTACAGAATAACGATCCGGTTTATTCGCAGCCGTTCTACAGAACATTCTATAGCCCTTATTACAGACGTTACTTTATTGTAAATTATCCTTCGCAGTTTATTGGCTACGACCGTAGCGAACGAACCATTAAAGAGGGAACAATTACAGTGAACATGATTGATGCCAGGAGCGGTAAAACAGTATGGCAGGGTTGGGCTACTGATGAAGTGAGCAACAGAAATATCAGTTCGAAAGAAATTGATGCCGCAGTAAGATCTATCTTTAAAAAAGCCGATCTGGCGAAACGCTAAAGACAACAAACCCTTTCAAGATTGAAAGGGTTTTGTTTTGCTGCTATGATACTGATTGCTTTTCTTATTTTTTCAATTCGAATTTCGCTTCCTGCAGATCACGACTGTTGCCACCGATGAATAATCTAAACTCACCCGGCTCGTAAATGTATTGTAACCGTTCGTTGTAAAAACGAAGATCATTTGCGGTAAGTGTAAACTGTACTTGCTTACTCTCTCCTTTGTTGATCTTTATTTTTTTGAAACCTTTCAATTCTTTTACCGGACGAACAACAGAGCCAGTAACATCACGGATGTACAACTGTACCACTTCTTCCCCATCATAATTACCATTATTGGTAACTGTAACAGTTGCTGTTAATGTTTCGCCGGGCTTGATCGCCAGCTTGTTTAATTGAATATCACTGTATTGAAACTTTGTGTAACTTAATCCAAAGCCAAATGGATATTGCGGGCTGTTGCGCAGATCGGTATATGCCGATACGTAGTTAAAATCAGTCTCCGTTTTTGCAGGGCGACCTGTGTTGTAATGATTATAGTAAACAGGTATCTGCCCTTCACTGCGTGGAAAGGTCATTGGTAACTTACCCGAAGGATTATAATCACCAAACAATACATCAGCAATTGCATCAGCACCTTTTGTACCTAACCACCAGGTGTAGAGAATAGCAGGCACATGTTCTGCTGTCCAGTTAAACACCAATGGACGACCGGCTGCAATTAATACAATTACTGGCTTGCCTGTTGCTGCAACTGCTTTGATTAATTCTTCCTGCACACCGGGCAAATGAATATTGCTACGGCTCTTTGCTTCACCGCTCATATTTCTTGTTTCACCCACATAAATCACTACAACATCACTCTGATTGGCTGCATCAACGGCTGCTGCAAAACCGGAACGACTGCTGTCTGTCAACTCACAACCTTTTGCATAAAGCAGCTGCGTATTGTTCCCAATTTTGTTCTGAATAGATTGATAAAGACTCGGCACACGTGCAGAATCATCATCCCAATCATAACTCCAGAAACCGAGATGTTCTTTTATTGCTTTCACCAATGGACCAACAAGAGCAATCTTTTTTGTTTGTTTTGAAAGAGGCAAAGTTTGCTGTTCATTCTTCAACAACACAATACTTTTCGCCGCCACTTCTTTTGATGCGGCAAGATGTTGCGGATTATTCCATTGTTCTTTTTCCCTTTGCACATTGCTGAACTTATAAGGATCTGCAAACAAACCCAATTCATATTTTTTGCGAAGTATACGACGTAGTGCATCATCAACTACACTCATCTTTACTTTTCCCTCTCGTACCAAGCGTGGTAAATGCTGGACGTATGCACGGCTTTCCATGTCCATGTCACTACCTGCATTTGCAGCAAGCATAGCCGCTTCATAATTATCTTTTGCATAACCATGATTCACCATTTCACCCACACTGCCCCAATCGCTCACCACAAATCCCTTGAACTTCCATTGTCCTTTTAATATATCACGCTGCAAAAAACGGCTACCCGTTGCCGGTATACCATTCAGATCGTTAAATGAATTCATGAATGTTGCTGCACCTGCCTCTGCTGCTGCTTTAAACGGCGGCAAATAAGTTTCATACAACATGCGTGGACTCATATCAACTGAATTATAATCTCGCCCGCCAACAGCTGCACCGTAAGCAGCAAAATGTTTTACACAAGCCAGCACTGCATCTGTATTTCCAAAACCTTTTCCCTGGAAACCATTTACTCTCGCTTTCGCAATTAACGAACCGAGATAAGGATCTTCACCGGCACCTTCCATTACACGTCCCCAACGTGGGTCACGGCCAATATCAACCATTGGAGCAAAGGTCCAGTGAATACCAGCCGCACTTGCTTCAATAGCTGCAATGCGAGCACTGAGTTCAATGGCTTCCAAATCCCAACTTGCAGCTTCTGCCAATGGTAATGGAAAAATTGTTCTGTAACCATGGATCACATCCTGTCCAAACAGTAACGGAATTTTTAAACGTGATTGCATCGCAATTTCCTGCAAGGAACGTGTACGTTCAGCACCGGTAACGTTCAGGTATGAACCAATCATTCCTTTGCGTACCTGCGTTTGCTTATCGCCATCTTTTGTAATAGGACCTGTTACAGCAAAGTCGCTGCTGTATTGATTCATTTGTCCGATCTTTTCTTCTAGTGTCATTAAGCGTATCAATGAATCGAGAAAGCGATTCATCTTTACTTCGTTGGTTACCTGTGCAAATAAAACTGCTGAGCTGAAAGAAAAGCAGAGTAAGAGTGCAACACGTTTCATGATCTGGTGTTGATTAAGAGTTAAAACTATCGTTTACTATTATTGATATACCCGAACATAATCGATCTCCATTCGTTGGGAGAAGATGCTGTCATCCACACCAAACTTCCCGCCCCAATTACCACCAACTGCAATGTTCAGCAGTAAATGAAACTCTTTATCAAAAGGCCATGCGGCACTGCCTTGCTTACTATTATTAAAGCGATGATATTCCTTTCCATCGAGCAGGAAAATAATTTTATCAGCCATCCATTCAATAGCGTATACATGAAATGCAGTAGAAAGATCGTTTACTGAAATTGCTGTACCTACCTGTGTACCCTGGCCATGATTAAATGCACCGGTATGAACAGTTGCAAATAATGAATCGGGCCAGTAGCCAACATTTTCCATAATATCAATTTCTCCACTGTGAGGCCAGCCACCATATTCCCATTTGGTTGGTAACATCCAGATAGCAGGCCACATACCACGACCTGCAGGAAGTTTTGCTTTTACTTCAATACGTCCATACTTCCAATCACCTTTGCCCTTTGATACTAAACGTGCAGATGTGTAATTGGCATCCTGAAATTTTTCTTTATGTGCCTCTATAATGAGTTTGCCATTTTCCACCCGGGCATTTTCTTTTCGCTTTTGTGTGTAATACTGCAGCTCATTGTTTCCCCACCCGCAATTATCGGGGCAGCCTCGTCCAGTATCATAATTCCACTTCGTAGTATCGGGCAAGCCATTTGCATTAAACTCATCAGCCCAAACAAGCTTCTGTTTTTTTTGTGCCTGAGACGTAATTGTCAGCCCAAAAACAAACAACAATGCAGCAAGCCGAACGATATATGTTTTCATAAATAACTTATTAATGTGTAAGGATAAAGAGAAGAAAAGTGAAAGATATTTGATTCAATAAAAAAACATGATTCACTTTTGCTATTGATTACGGGGTGTACTCTCAACTCCCCTTCTGCTATATGATTATTATTGATAAACCCGTATATAGTCAACTTCCATAGATGCACTGTTGAAATTCGGGTCAACCGCACCACCAAATGTTCCGCCCATGGCTACGTTCATGATAATGAAAAAATTATGATTGAACGGAATAGCTGTTGAATTGGCAACCGTATGAAACAACACATCATCAACATAAATTTTAATTGCTGCAGCGGTCCACTCAACCTTATAAATATGAAACTCAGTTGATGCATTGCTGATGATTCGTGAACTTCCATCGGCATTACCACCTGAACGGCCGGGATAATGAAGTGTTCCGAAAATGCGGTTGAGATCATTTCCCTTGTGTTCCATAATATCTATTTCACCGCATGCAGGCCAACCGGCTGTGTTGATGTTTGCACCCAACATCCAGATAGCTGGCCATGTGCCACCACCTGCAGGTAACTTCGCCTTTACTTCAACAATACCATATTTGAATGAAAATTTATTGGCTGTAAGCATACGAGTTGATGTGTATAAACTGCCGCTGTAGTTTTCTTTCTTCAACGTAATTTTCAAAACACCATTCTGTACAATTACATTGTCTGATCTGCTTGTGTAATACTGTTGTTCATTGTTACCCCATCCGTTCGAACCTGTACCAATATCATAACCCCATTTCACCGGATCAGGTGCGCCATTCGTGTTAAACTCATCACTAAAAATCAACGATAAACCAACTGTTACAGTAACCTGAATTGTTTTTGATGCAGTTTTACCGCTTGCGCTTTTTGCAGTAACGGTAACGGTATAGGTTCCAGATGCAGGATACTTGTAGGTAACCTTACCTGATGGCACCAGTGCAAAAACACCATTACCATAACCATACTCGTAGGTTGCAGCGTTTGTTGCAGCAGCAGTAAATTCAACATTTCCGCTGTTATCTGTACTTATCACTGCGTTGAGTGTAAGATTTGTTGGTGCCGCATCGGTGTTATCAGTGCTGCCTTTTTTCTTACAGGAGAAAAAAGACAGCGCAGATAACAACACAATTAAACTGTTACGTATCATGTATTATGATTTCACTTTTAATTTCTGATACCATGCATTGCCATCAATTCCAATGTTACGCAAATGCATTGTTGTTGCAGTAAGAGATAATATCTCGTAGGTTCTTCCACCTGTACCAAAAATGATCAAGCCATTACCAGGCACATCAAACTGTATTCTTGTTGAATTAGCCGGTGTGGATGTAGAGGTTGCATCCATGAACACTAATTTCTTCGTACCCGATGCGGTTACACCCAAACAAGCATCACCACCACCAAATCCATAAAATGCAGTAGAAGCTCCAATAGAAAACGATTGTCCCTTATTATCGATGCTCATCAGAATATTGTTATTCGCATCTTTCGAAAAAGTGATCTCATCATCATACGAACAGGCATCTCTTGAATTAGGTCCTGCTTCGTACCAGATTGGAGAAAACTGATCATTAGGCCCCACACCAAAATGACCCGGTGCTTCTTTATCCGAAACCCAGATTTTGGAAGTACCTCCGGTTATATTCTGCAGGATGGTTGCAGGAATTTCAAATGCAACAAACACTTTTATTTTCTTACTGATGGTAGACACAACGCCACCTGTTCCTACGGCTTTTACTGTAATAACATAATCAGCAGTACCGGGTGAATTATATTTATAATTGATGGTACCTGATGGCACAACTTGAGATTTGCCATCACCAAAATCAATATTATAAGTAATGGCATTTTTTGCAGTTGTTGTAATCACTACGTTCCCGGTGCCGTTTCCGTTAGGATTACTTGCATCCGCACCCGCAATTGCAGTTGTAAGTGTAAGATCTGCCGGCGTTTTAAATTCGCCAAAGCTGTAGTCCTTTTTTTCGCAACCCGCCAGGAAAGCAACAGCTGCAAGGAAAACAAGTGCGAAAGAATTTATTTTCTTTATCATGATATATGATTTATGAAATTAGTTAAGCGAAATATCATCAACGTAAAAGGTATAGTTTGCTGAACCATCACCCATTATACCAAGGTCAAATATCAAAACGATACTTTGATACGACCGGCCTGCATCAATTGCACTATAATCAAAAGTTATCTCTTCCCATGCATTTGCTACAGTCGTCAGTTTTTCAATCTCAAATGCAGCACCATTGGGGCCTTCTACTTTCAACAGCACTTTTGCGCCAACCCTTGGTGAGTATACTTTCATCTTAAACGTCTTCTTTACAGAAAAATTAATCGGGTTTACTAAACCGATCAAACTGCCTGCATACACTTCACCCGCATTTTTGATCATGCGTGCAACTTTTGAACTTGGGTTACCTGCGTTTATAAACGGATTATTGATCACTGAAAGATTTCCGCCTGCAAAGTCGGTGATGTTATATCCGAATGTAGTTGACTGGAAATCGAGCGGAAGTGCAACATAATTTGGAGTAACGTTTGTTGCCAGGAATTGTACATCATCCCAATAAAAAACCTTTCCGTCACCATCTACATTAAAATTGAAAAACACACTCGCCATATCATAATTGTAAGAAAGATTCATCGCTGCAGTACCAGCTGATTGATTGGCGAAATCAAACACCAATGTTTCCCATGTATCTGCCGCAGTAGTCATTGCTTCTGTTTCTACCGATCTTGCATTATTGGTATGGTCTTCAACTTTTAAACGAACACGTATACCGGCAGCAGGAGAATAAACCCTGATGCTCATTTGTGTTTCAGTTGCTGTAAAAGGAATTTTAGAGGTAAAGTATGCACCAATTGTTGTTCCGGCCCATGAAGCAGCACCTGTTGGTTTGGTTGTTTTCTTTACTTTATTCGCTGCATTTGTCGGGTCAACATCATTTACTGTTGTTGCGCCTCCAAAATCCGTTACAGCATAATTTAAAGCTGCATTATCAAATGTTACAGGCAAGGTTAATGGCACTGTAGGAATTTGATTAGTTAAACGGATATCATCAAACAGGAATGTAAAGTTGGCAGAACCATCGCCTACTGTACCCAATTCAAATATGAGTACAATTTTCTGGTATGAATTTCCCGTATTGATTGCATTATAATCGAACACAAGATCTTCCCATGCATTGGCAACTGTAGTAGCCGTTTCTTTTTCAAAATTGATACCACTGTTAGTTGCATTCTCTACTTTCAATAACACTTTTGCACCCACTCTTGGTGAATACACTTTCATACGGAATACTTTATTTGCAGAAAAGTCAATTGGCGCACCTAATGTAATTACGCTGCCGCCCCATACTTCCGGTGCACTCTTCACCATGCGTCCAACTTTATTCGTTGTATTAATACCGGTTTTATTAGGATTGTCGATGATCGTAACATTACCGCCGCCAAAATTGATGAAATTATATTGCAAGGTTGCAGATTCAAATGTTAAGGGCAGCAACACAGGATCAACAATTGTTATATCCTTTGTAAACTGTGTTGTTGCTGCACCACCACTTAACGCCACCACTCTTACTGTGTAAGTTCCTACAGCTGCATACGTATGACTGATGGTTTCACCTTCCATAAATGAAACAGGCACTTCATTGGGCACATCGCCAAAATAAACACGGAACATGGTTTCGTATTGTGCCTTTGCACTTACGTTTACTTTAAAATTATTCGCTACGTCTACATCAGCTGTTACTTCTAAATTCTCCGGTGCACGAAACGAAACAGTGAGTTGCTGTGTTGCTTCAGTTGCTTTACCTGTGATATTGTAACCCACTATTTTTACGTTGTACACCCCTTCAGCATATTTATGGGTGGTGTTTTTTCCCGCCTGAACTTTAGCAGGCGCAGTAGTAGCATCACCATAATACACATCAAACGAAACAGCACCTTCGCCGTTTGGTGTAATGGTTACATTACCGGTGTTATCCTGTGTAATTTCAAACAGTGCCGACAACTTACCAGCCGTGGCTGCACTATTGAGAAATGAAATATCATCATTCAATTCCGGTTTACAACCCGTAATAACGAGCAGTAAGACCATAAACTGAATTATATTTTTTATTGTACGCATGATCGTCAGTTTTTAAATGTGTTGGAATTAATACCCGTTGTTTTGAGTGATGCCTGAGATATCCCTTTCCCGTTGCGGTATTGGGAACACTTCATGTTTACCGGCTACAAAACCTGTGATCTTTGTTGCAGCCTGTCCTGTACGTACAAGATCAAAGAAGCGATCACCTTCCATACCCAACTCTAATCTGCGCTCGTCCCAGATTGCCTGGCGCAGTGCAGTGCCTGTTGCGGTGATATCATGAAGATTATCATTGAATGCACGACGGCGAACAAGATTGAGATAAGTTTGCGCTTTTGTGTCATTTGCTGTTGAAGAACGGTTGAATGCTTCAGCAGCCAGTAATAATACTTCTGCGTAACGGATGATACGGAAGTTGTTTGTATAGTTTAATTCCAACTGACCACTTGTTTCACCTTTACGTGGTAAATACTTCTGATTATATAAACCGGTATTCTTATAAGGTGCCACCTGGTATGTAATATTAAATGAAGGGTTTGCATTTTTGTAGGCTTCAATATCCAGTACTGTAGCAGCTTTACGTTGATCGCCTGCTGCATAAGCATTCGCCAAGTTTTGTGTTGGAAGATTCGTACTCCAGCCGGCTGCATAAGGCATAGCACTTGTACCATTTAAACCACGCACACCGCATTGTTGTACAGCATAATTACCCTGACCTCTTGTTGCACCACCCCAATTATAGTAAGGAGAAGTATTTGAATACTGTATCTCAAATACAGATTCAGGACCGTTCTCGCCACTTGCCAGGTACATTGATGCAAAGTTTGTAACAAGTGAAAATGCGTTAGCTGTAATGATACTTTCGAGGATAGGTGCTGCTGCATCAAACTTATTTTGATAGATCAACACTTTGCCAAGTAATGCCTGCGCTGCATATTTTGTAATGCGTCCCTTTTGTGTTTGTACTGCCGGCAATACTGCAACAGCAGCATTAAGGTCGGCTTCTATTTGTTTATAAACATCTGCTTTGGGTGAACGTTGCAACGCTTTATTTTCTGCCAGCGTTAAACGCTTGTCGACAAACAAAGGAACATCACCGAACATTTTAACTAAAGTAAAGTAGTAATAAGCACGTATAAAATATACTTCGCCGTAAAGAGCTTCTTTTCCTGCAAAGTCAATTGTAGTGCCCGCAATATTCTTCTCTTTATACTGTGTGAGATAATTGGCACGGTTAATTCCTTCGTAAGCCGATTGCCAGATATCTGTCAGTGTTGAGTTAACCGGCGTATGTGTGTAATCGTCAATTTGCTGAAGTGATAATACATCCGATGCATTTTCACCACCACTTACTGCATTGTCAGATGCAATATCGCCGATAGGTACTACCTGGTTGATCCATTGAAGCGGAGAGTATACACTCACCACCATTGTCCGGTAATCGGTTTCTGATGCCAGGTAAGCTCCTTCAGTTACAAGGAAGTCATCCTTTGGATCATAATCAACCCATTTTTTACAGGAAGCCAATAACGTTACAAACAGAAACAGGCTTAAGATGTTTATTGTAATTTTTTTCATTGCAAATATTTTATTGTTACCAGTTATAGTTTTATGTCAAGACCAAATGAATAGGTTCTTGCTTGCGGATATGCACCACGATCAACACCTGTGTCGAGGATACCACCTGCTATTTCAGGATCAAAACCGGTATATTTTGTAAAGGTGAATGCGTTACGCACCTGCACATAAATACGCACACGGCTGAATACTTTTCTGGTAGCAGATTCAGGGAATGTATAACCGAGCAACAGGTTTTTGATTTTCACAAATGATCCGTCTTCTACATAACGTTCTGATACACGTATGTTGCTGTTGGCATCAGTAAACGAATAACGTGGTGAACGCACATCGTTGGTTGAGCCTGGACCTGTCCAGCGGCCAAGTACATCTCTTGATTTGTTACTGAAGTTTGCATTCCGCTCATAAGCTCTGTACACTTCATTACCAACTGATGCATAAGTAAACACGTTGAAGTCGAAATTTTTGTATTCCAAGCCGAGGTTCCAACCCATGGTGAAATCAGGGAACGGATCACCAATTTTGGTTTGATCATCTGCATTAATTTTACCATCACCATTCACATCCACAAAACGGATATCTCCGGGTTGAGCACCTGCTTGTGTTGGTGCTTTTGAAATTTCATCAAAGGTCTGGAACAATCCATTGGTTTTGTATCCATAGAAATAACCGGGTGTTTGTCCTTTTTCAAAAACAGTTACAGATTGTGACTGACCATTGAAATAAAATCCGCCCGGAATTCTTGCAGTACCATCATCATTCGTTGCAGTAACCAGGTTACGTGAAGTGGTAAAGTTTATAGAAGTGGTTAGTTTAAAGTCTTTCCCGATTGTTTCGTTATAACCTAACGTCACATCTACACCTTTACTTGAGGTAGAACCAATGTTTGCAGTTGGGATTTCAATTGTACCGAGGTATAAAGAAGCAGAAGGAGTAAACAATAAACCGTCAACTTTCTTTTCAAAATAATCAGCAACAATAGAGAATTTCTTTTTGTAGAATGTAAGATCAAACCCAACATTCATCTGCAATTGTTTTTCCCAGCGCAGGCCAGGGTTTGCTGCAGAACTAACAGTGGAACCATTAAATGGCACATCGCTGAATGTGTAACCATTCGTGTTAGCTGTTGGTCCATATCCGGTATTTACACCACCTGTTACAATACGAACCGACTGTGGGTTTACATTTTCATTACCTACTGAACCATAACTTCCACGCACTTTCAGGTAGTCAATAAAAGATGATTTAAAGAAATCTTCGTTTGTTACTACCCAACCGAGAGAACCCGACAGGAAATTAGCAAACTTATTATTCGTACCAAACGCATAAGAACCATCTCTGCGGGCAGTAAACGATGCTAAGTATTTATTTTCGTAATCGTAGTTAACACGTGTGAAATAAGAAATGTTATTCCTGAAATACTGGTAATAATAACCACTGAGTGCATTACTGTTAGTTGCGTTATTATTGCCGGTTGCTGCTGTAAAATCTGCAAAATCCCATGAGTTAAATGGCACATCCTGTCTGCTTGCACCGGCAGCATTGCCTGAAATTCTTGCCAGCGAAAAACCCGCTACTGTTTCAAAACTATGTTTGTTATTAATTTCGAAATTATAATTACCATAGGTTTCCCATGTGTAATTAAAGTTGCTTGTTTTCTCGTGCGATACACTGTTGAAACGGCCGGCTATTTGTGCACCACTTGCATCCATACTGTTCTCCACATTCAACGGACCGTAAAACACTAATGGTGTAAAACTCTTTGCATTGCCATCATACTTTGTGTAACCAAAGCGGCTGCTAAGAGAAAGCCCTTTCAGGATTGTATATTGGAACTCAAACTTACCATAAAGCTTTGTACCAATATTTTTATTATAGGTATTGTCAAGCTTTGTAAGCGGGTTAAATATTTCCGATAACAACAGGTTACTGAAACCGTACTTACCAACTGTATTCGGCACTGTGTTTAAAACAGGAACTGTAGGGTCAAAATTCAACGCACTACCCAACACACTGTTGAATGAATTTTCCTGCACACCTTTGCTGTCGAGCAAAACGGCAGTTGTATTTAAAAAGAATTTTAATTTCTTCGTGAGGTCGAATGAAAGATTAGCGGTGAAGTTACCACGGTTAAACCTTGACTTATCATTACCACCAACAATACCACCTTGGTTAAGGAATGCGGCAGACAAGAAATAACTCATTTTATCACTACCGCCTCTTGCAGAAATATTATGGGTTTGGAATGTAGCATTTTTAAATACTTCATTCTGCCAGTTGGTACCAACACCGAGCGTTGAAAGATTAGGGAAGATGGGGCTACCACCGGCTGTAACACTACCTTCATTAAGCATCGCTCCATATTCCGTAGCGTTCAACACCCCAATGGTGTTCATCACCTGCTGCACACCATAGTTGGCACTGAAAGTAATGTCAGTTTTTTGATTTTTGCGCCCGCCTTTTGTAGTAACTACAATAACACCGTTACCACCTTTTACACCATATATAGCTGTTGCCGAAGCATCCTTCAATACGTTCACAGATTCGATATCAGCCGGGTTAATAGAATTAAAATCAGTTAATGTTTGTGGCACACCATCAATAATAACGGTTGGGTCAACACCAGAGAAAGAAGGAATACCACGGATAAGCACTGTGGGCTTAGAACCTGGTGAACCGCCCTGAATAACACTCACACCGGATGCACGACCTTGTAAAGCTTCTTCTGTACGAACAGGTTTCAGCTTTTCAATATCAGCGGCCTTAACTGTTGAGATGGCGCCTGATACTTTTGTAACCCGCTGGGTACCGTATCCTACCACCACTACCTCACCGAGGCTGGCAGTAGAGCTTTCGTCTAACTGAATATCAGCAACACCAGAACCGGTTACTGTGTAACGGAAATCGGCAAGCCCGGTATAAGTTACCAGCAGAACTGAACCACGGGCTGCAGAAATTGTGAAACGGCCAGCAGCATCGGTTAAGGTAGATGTGGTTGTACCTTCTACCTGCACGGTTGCGCCAACTAAAGGCTCACCCGTTGCTTTGTTTTTTACGCTTCCGGAAACAGATAAACTCTGTGCGAAAGACTGCTGCAGAAAAATGCCGAGGAAAACTACAAGACACAGAATTGTGTACTTACATCTCATAAAGCAATCGTTTTAGTTATTAAATAATCGAAGGGAATTGAGAAGCTAAAGTTATTATCAACCTCAACAGTTAGGAAATAAAGTGCCTCATCATTACTACATCAATAAATTCAACAAATTGATTATCAATGCATTTCTACTACATCAACACTACATCAATAAAATTTCTTTACATTCACTTTCAAATTACGATGCCTGCTGATGAAGAAATTGCTGCTCTTCGTTCTTTTTCCTTTAACATGCCTTGGTCAGAACACCATTGGCCTGCCCGATGTTATCAATTACTCTAAACAATCCTATGCTGCGGGTTTGCAAAACTGGGATATTAAGCAGGATAAAAATGGTATCATCTACATTGCCAACAATGAAGGTTTATTAAGTTTTGATGGCAGGTATTGGACTCTTTATCGTCTTCCCAACCGCACTATCGTCCGGTCTGTAGAAATCGGTAACGATAATAAAATATATGTGGGCGGACAAGACGAGCTGGGATATTTTGCTCCGGCGTCAAATGGCCGACTGACCTATCATGCACTTAACGAGTTTATTCCGCCAAAAGACAAATCCTTTGGCGATGTGTGGGATATCGTTGCCTACAAAAAGGATATATTCTTCCGCACTTCCACCAAGATCTTTAAGTTCAGCAACCAGGCCGTGGCTACTTTCAGGGCAGTTTCCGAATGGTCGTACATGGGTGTTTGTAACGACCGCCTGTTTGCTCACGACTTTGTAAATGGATTACTCCAGTTTGAGAATAATGTAATGACAACAATACCCGTTACAGGCGGTCCGCTTCCAAATGATCCTGTTACAGGTATTCTTCCAGTTGGCAAGGATAGTATTTTAATCACCACGCTTAAAAATGGCATTTTCCATTTTACGGGCAATACTCTTTCGAAACTTATTTCTCCAAATAACAGTTTATTTCAAAGTGAACGTATTTACTCAACTACTCCTATTAATAAGGAGTGGGTGGCATTGGCAACTAATAACAGCGGCGTTTACATCATTGATCTCAAGGGAAATATTATTCAAACTTTTTCGAAGACCGAAGGATTGCAAAACAACAACGTGCTGAGTATTTTCCTCGACAACCAACGCAACCTTTGGCTGGGACTTGATAATGGTGTCGATTTCATTGCATACAACAGCGCCATCAAACATATTACTCCTTTTGGACAGGATGGCTCGGGCTACACGGCTATCCTTTATAATAACAAACTCTACACCGGCACATCAAATGGATTATTTAGTGTTGGGCTGCAACAAATGAACGATCTCAGTTTCAGCAAGGGGTATTTTCAACCCGTGAATAACACCAAAGGACAAACATGGAGTTTGGCCGAGATCAATAATCAACTCCTGCTCGGTCATCATGAGGGCGCTTTTCTTATAAAGGATAACACAGCTGTTCCTTTTTCAAACGATGCCGGTTTTTGGAATTTCGTGCCCCTCTCTTCCACTTTTCCTGCACAGAAAATTGTTTCGGGTACATATAAAAATCTTCAGTTCTACAATTACATTAACGGGCAATTTGTTTATGCAGATGCCATACAAAACTTTGTTGAGTCATCAAGATTTGTGACGATCGATGAGAATGATCATATCTGGATCTCTCATCCTTACCACGGTGTGTACGAAGCTGTTCCATCAGCAAACGGGAAGTATACCGTTACCACTTATACTAATCAACATGGATTGCCATCAATTTTAGACAATCATGTTTACAAAGTAAAAAATGAAGTGGTAGTTGCAACAGAAAAAGGCGTGTATGTGTTTGACCAAAAATTAAAAAAGTTTGCGCCCTCTGCATTTTATCAAAAGATCATCGGTAATCAAAGTGTTCGATACCTGAAAGAAGATGCCACCGGAAATGTTTGGTTCATTCACGAAAAAGCATTGGGCGTAATTGATTTTTCAGGAAAAGAACCAACCGTAATTTATTTGCCCGAACTGAATACAAAAATGTTAAGTGGGTTTGAATTTCTATACGCAGTAAATGAACAGAACATTTTTCTTGGTGGGGAAAAGGGTTTTTATCACATCAACTACGAGAAGTATAAACAAACAGCCACCAACCTGCGAGTGCAGATACGAGCTGTAAGAATTATCAATCAAACTGACAGCCTCTTATTTGGTGGCTACTTCAAAGCTGTAAATGAAAAACAGTTGCAGGAGAAAGCTGATATTCATAGTGTGGGTAACAGTTGGAAAACGATCCGTTTTGATTTTGCATCGCCCTTGTTTGGATTACAATCGAATCTTGAATACAGTTATCGCCTCACAGGCTTTGATAATAACTGGAGCGAATGGAGTAAACGTACAGAAAAAGAATATACGAACCTGCCTGCCGGCAGTTATAGTTTTGAAGTGAAAGTGCGTAATAATCTTGGTAATGAATCAGAAGCGGCTGTGTATGCATTTAAGATGTTGCCGCCCTGGTATCAAACAGTATGGGCCTACCTGTTTTATTTATTGCTATTTGGTACTGCCGTTTATGCCTTGTTTAAGTGGCAGCAAAAAAAGTTTGAAGAACAACAGGCCAAACATGATGAAGAACAAAAACGTTTGCAATATATCTATGATCTGGAACGAAGTAAAACAGAAAGTGAATTGGTAACGCTGCGCAATGAAAAACTGGAAGTTGAGATCAACTTTAAAAACTCCGAGTTGGCATCATCTGCCATGCATCTTGTAAAAAAAGGTGAGCTGCTTACAAAAATCAAGGCTGAGTTGGCGCATGTAATGAAAGTAACAGACAATCCGCAAGCCATCAGTGAATTGAAGAAGATGATGAAATCGTTAGGTGAAGATGACAACATGGATAAAGAGTGGGAAAACTTCACCAAACACTTTGATAAAGTACATAGCGATTTTATTGTAAGCTTAAAAGAAACACATCCTTCTATAACCAACAACGAAATAAAACTTTGTGCTTACCTGCGTATGAATTTAAGCACAAAAGAAATTGCACAGCTGATGAATATCTCGGTGCGTGGTGTAGAGATCAGCCGTTACCGGCTGCGAAAAAAATTAGGCATTGGTACTGAAACAAACCTGTTTGATTATTTGATACAGTTACATAAAGAAGATTAAGCTCAGAGATCATTTACTTCTGCAACAATTAAATAATGTGGTGGTTGTTTTAACTGCATCAGCACTGCAATCCATTCAGCTTGTGAGCTGTAGATGCGTTCACCATTTTCATTCCATAATTCGGGACTGCATAAACAACCTAACGAGGGTGTATTGGGATAATAGGATTTACTTTTATAAAATTCAGGATCGATGGTTGTACCGTGTGCAATAATTTCTGTACGACCGAGCTTGCCTGCTGTGAAACTTTCCCACAACGATTTGTATTGATTTAAGGTTGTGCCTAATAATTTTTCGTAAACCGTTTGATACGTTGTGTCATTCACAAAAAAAGGCAGCTTTGCTTTTTCAAATGGTAAACACATTTGCAGATTGGTGGTTGGTCCGATCCAGTTATTATCCGATGTATCAAATCCGTTGATACGATACAACCCTTGTGGCGTATTGCCATTGGTTAAATAAAACGGAAGATTATTAACGGCACGTGCCAATTGCGGAAAACGAATTTCTTTTCCACTTTCATCCGCAAGCCAACGGCCATCTGCTGTGCGGATCATCAGGTAGCCGGGTTTATTTCGGTCGGTTGATTGAAAGCTGCACAACACCGTTTGTCCTTTGAGAAAAGAAGTGTCCAGAAACAAACTCTTTGCAGGAAGTGATTGCGATGATTTATTTCGCACATAGTTGTAAGCCGGAAAATAAACTGACTTTATAAATGCGTCGTCTGCATGTACATCCACCAACACGTTTGATGCAGCAAGGTATTCCAGCGCCATTGCTTTTACTTTATCGGAGCGAAGTTTTTGCCAGATAAGTTTTACTTCTTCACTAAACTCACCGGGATAAAGTGTGTACAGCATTTCAAAAAAAGAACGTTGAAAACCCGGACCAAAGTTTGGCAATTCGCTGATCTGTTTTGGAATAATGGATGTATAACCGGTAGGCTTGTACAACATCAACTCCATTGCCCAATATGCGCCCATCCAGTTATCATAAGTATCATTGTTCAACGGAAGCTGTACCGTTCGTTCAACTTGTTGTTGCAGTTGTAATGCAACTGAATCTCGACATTGCTTTGATGCAAAAAAGAAACCTGTGCTTGCCATTTGTGCAAACACAAATTGGCAACAACATAAACTCACAACAAAAACAATTTGCTTCATTTTTATTTGCGCTTGATCAACACGGCACTAATTACGGGACGTTCCGTTCCATCGCCGGGACGTACAGTAAGCTGGTTACCGATTACCAGTGAAGTGGAGCCGCCACCATCCAAATTTACAGCATCTGTACAACTGAGATCTTTTAACAGATTCGCCAGCTCGTTCAGATTTAAACCGGCATAACCTCCTGCTGTATTATCGCCTTCAATTGCAAGGACTAAAACAATGCCATTTGCATTATAACCAATAGCAGAGCGTGGGCGTGAAGTTGCATTGTTGATACTGATGAGTTCCTGCACATCGGTGATGGTTATATTCCCTGCTTTCAACAACATAGGTGAACCACCAATTGCACTAACTGTATTCCATGAAGTTCCTCCTGTTGGAAAATTTTCATCAGGGACAGGCTGTGGTGCTGAACCCTCTGCATTAGGACTTACTGTTGGGTAACTGTACACATTATTGTTGCCTGTTCCGATACTATATACCCATGCAACAGATGGTGTACCTGCAGCTGTAACACCAAAGGCAGCACGTGTTGGATAATAAGGAGTAGACACTCCGTTGTATGTGCGGTTCAATACTTTGATGTTGGCCGATGAAACGGTATTGTTGTACTTTACCAAACTGTAAGATTGATTGCTTCCAAAAAATCCACCGTTGATACAGGCATACACAATACCTGTTTCCTGTGTATAAAATTCACTTGGCTTTTTTGCTGTAGCCGACATTACAGGTTTGAATTCGAATTGTGTATTCTTACTGTCGTATGCAACACAAAACGCTTTTACTTTTTTACCACTGTATAAACTATCAAATGTAAACACCTGGATGCCAGTTGAAAAATTGGAACCGAGTGTTGTTGATAGTTTCCATCCTTGTGGCAAACTGATCAATGGAGTGACCGGCACAACTACCGGCGGATTCATAGGTCCGCCTGTATTACCACCCGGACTTGATTTCTTTGAACAAGAAATAACAAGAACAGTTAACAGCAGTAACGCTGTTGTTTTCAAATGCATCATCATCAACTATTTTTTGGTTGAATAAAAAGAGCCTTTCAATCGATTCAATGTTTCGAAGTAAAAAAACACTTCGCCATTGTAACCGTGTTTCCGGTTTAATTCAATCATTTGATCGGTTAACTCACGGGTTGATTGATATCCATCGCCCAATGATGTAAGGATGCCCGGAAAAACCCGGTGCTTTAATTCAGCTGGCACCTGTGTATCTAATTCTTTCAGTACATTTTCATATGCATCGAGTTTGTAACGGTAGAGTTGCGGAATAATATAATCGGCATAGCCTTCTTTTAACCACTTGGGCCAATCCTGCAAATATTGTTCTTTACTCCATGGATAAATACTTGGTGCCCATGTAACCAAACAGTTTGACTTGATCTTCTTTACATCTTCATATAATGTTTTGCCAAACAAACTCAACTGATCGGCTTTCCACTGCAGCCATTTTTCTTCTTTTGCATCAGCAGGTGGTGCGGCACCATTGTGTTGTGCAGCATACAATTTTAATGTAGCTGCATCGTATCCACCTTCGCCGGGCATGGCAGGCATACGATCATCTCCCTGTATACCATCCACATCATAATTCGTTACAAACTCCGCTACCAACTTTCGCATGAACTGTTGCACTTCCGGATTAATAGCACTCCACCAATAGAATCCGTTTTTTTGCAGCAGGTTTCCTTTACTGTCTCTACCTGCCCATTCCGGATATTTTTGTAACCATAGTGCTGTACTGTCTTTATACGAATATGAAAATCCAAATTCAAACCACGCATGCACTTTTAATCCTGCTTTATGTCCTTCTTCGATCATTTCCTTAATAGGGTCACGACCATTAAATTTTGGATCCTGTTTAATGCCGATGTATTCATTCACGACATCACTGGGATACATCGTCATACCTCTGTTCCAAACAACAACGAAAATATGATTGAGGCCATTTTGCTTACAGAGTGCTACGGTTTCTTTTACTTTTTCTCTTGATGACAAAGCCTGGCTTGCCACGTTGGTGATCCATGTACCACGAATGGGTTCTTCTGATTTTTTTTGTGCGCAGGCTGTGAGAAAGTAAAACGTAAAAAGTAAAAAAGTAATCTGCTTCATTTGTTTGTTGTTTGATGATAGCCTGTCGGTCACCTCATCATTCCACACGCTCAGGACTTGAGGATGACCGACTGCAGATGAGTTAAAAAGTTGCCTTGTATTCTAAATAACGATTGTATAAATGATGCGCCTGGATATAAGCCGATTGCGGGCTCATAAAATGCGAAAATTCAAATGTGATGGCTTTATCATATCCTGCTCGCCGAGCTGCATCTAATTTCAATTTCAGTTTTTCAAACTTGATCGGTAGAAACTTAACGGGCATATCACGATCAAATGTTTCAGCATTGGTCCAGCATTGCATGCCATGTTTCTCGGCTAATTTTTTATTGATGCGAAAAAAATCTTCCAGCTCACTGTAATCAATATGCCCATCTTGAAAAGCCACTGCATCAACGGCACCATTGATACCATCTAAAATTTCATTCCACTCCTTTTCATGTTCTTCCAACGAAACAGCATCTTCTCTTGTAATGGAACTACTAGCTGCCATCACTGCTTTCTTGCCATCGATCCAGGGAGAAATAAATGTTGGCAATCCGCCACTTACCTGTTTGCATTGCAAACCCAATGTGCGGAATGCTTCTGTTGCGCCTTTTGTTTTACGGCTGATCTCCATACTTAAGTACCAACCTTTAAACGACGGATGATGGCCATACTTCTTCCAAACTTCATCGATCACAAATTTGTTATCGTCAATTTCATGCGTAAGATCACCGGTATCCCAATAAATGCCGCTGTCGTACAAACCAAAATAGAATTGCATGCTGTATTTATCCGCTAAGGATAAATACAATTCCACCAGATCAACAGGTGGCGCAAAGCAACCGTGTTTCCGGATCAGATAACTTGACGGATACGTAAGAAAACGACGGTAACCGCTGCGAATGAGAATTACGGTATCAATACCCGCTGCTTTCATGTGCTGAAAATCTTTCTCCCATTCGGCAGCACCCCAGTTTTGGTGGGGAATATCATGGCTGATCTCGTCGATAAATGTTCCTGTTATAAGCATCTTACTTGAGATATTTTCCGTTGATCAAAAATTGTTTCCAATGACGATATCCTTCACCTGTTAAATGCAAGCCATCGTTGGTAAATCTTTCATTGAGTTTACCATCCGTATTTAAAAATGCATCGTACAGATTGATGTAGGTTATCTTCTTTTCAACACAAAGCTTTTTCAATCCTTCATTCACGTTCAACACATGTTCTGTTTTATTCTGATGATTTTTAAACTGTGTAAAACTGTTATTAGTGGGTAATAAACTTTGTATGTAAAGTTTGGTGAAAGGCGATTGCTGTTGAATACTGTCAACGATCTTCCGGTAATTACGAAGAATCACTTCATCAGGAACTCCTCTTGCAATATCATTAATACCAATCAGCAAAAAGATCTTCCGGGGTTTCCGCTTTACTACTTCATACAATCTGTTCAGCACACCAAACGTATTATCGGAGCTGATGCCACGGTTCATTGTATTGTATTCCGGAAATAATTCGCTCCATTCACCACCATCCGTAATACTGTCACCTAACCACACAATCGCTTTTTTTGGTGTAGGCATCTGTTCAAACATACTCAGCTTTTGATCGTAATAATAAAACCGGAAAGATGAATCATAAGCTGCCTGTGCTTTCAATAATTGAAAACATACAACAAACAACAGCATCCATAAACTTCGTTTGAGCATCATCTTGTAATTAAGTTGTCACTTGTTCTGCTTCCGTTTCCTCTTCAAATTCCTGCAACGGCACCAGCCATGTAACAAGAAAAGCCGGTATGGTTGAGACTAATACCCAAATGAAAAATTCTTTGTAGCCCAGCCAATCGCTTACATAACCACTCACCATTGAAGGCAATAAAAAACCAAGACTCATCAAGCCACTTCCAAATGCATAATGCGCCATTTTGTATTTGCCGGGAGCAATCTGTTGCATGATGAATAAGATCAATCCAACAAAACCAAAACCATATCCAAAATATTCAATTGCAACAGCCGAACCAATGATGTACACATTCACAGGTAGTGCTATGGCGAGATAGGCATAAGCCACAAACGGTATATTAAAAAAGGCGCAAAGGATCAGCAATGTGCGGCGTGTTAATCCTTTGTTCGATACAAAATAACCGGCCGCAATGGAACCTAATACAAATGCAATGGCACCAAACACACCATATAGTACACCCACCTGCGATGTTGATAATCCTAGTCCGCCATCGGCACGTGCTGCTTTAAAAAATAATGGTGTGATCTTAATAGCCTGTCCTTCGGCAAAACGATACAGCACAATAAAACATAAGCTGTACCAGATATTTTTCTTTTGAAAGAATGTAATGATCACATCTTTCAACGTAGCAAACCCTTCTTTTACGGAATGCACTTCGGCCGACTTGCCTCCCTGCGGCAACATCGCTCTGTTGTAAATGCCTAAGAGAATCATCACCACGCCATACATCAGCAATACCACCGTCCATGCATTCACAACACCATTTGACTTTTCTAATTCTCCTGCGAGGTAAACCAATAAGCCACCGGAAAATACTTTGGCAATATTATAGAACGCACCTTGCCAGCCAACATACTGTGCCTGTACTTTTGGTGTTAGCTCATTTAAGTACACACCATCTGCAGCCGTATCATGCGTTGATCCGCTGATGGCGATGATGAAAAAAACAGTGATTGAAATACTGAAAAAATAATCGGCATGTAATGATAAAGCAGCGAGACCAAACAACGCACCGGTGATGATCTGCGTTGAATACACAAAAAACTTCTTTGTTTTAAACATCTCAAGGAAAGGCCCCCAGAGCGGCTTGATGGTCCATGGCAGCATGATGAGCGAGGTCCAGAAAGCGATCTTGCCATCAGAAATGCCCATATTCTTGTACATGATGGAAGTAGCAGTCGCCAACGCAACAAAAGGTAAACCCATTGCAAACCAAGTGGTTGGTATCCATGTGGCGGGGTGGCGTGGTGTGGTTGTTTGTTGCGGCACAATCGGTTGGTTTAAGCAGAGCCTGCCTGTAAAACAGACTTAAATAAAATATTTTAAAAACTTTTTGTGAATTTATAATAATTTTTAATTAAGTTCGACAAATAAACTCAAAATAATTTTTCATGCTTGCGGCTTCGTTACGATTGCGGTTTCTGGTACACATTTTTTCATGTGTGGTTTTAGCAACTTTTCTTCCGGCCTGTTCAAAGAAAGGAACAACGGGTAATACACCTACCAATCCCGGCACACCGGTTAACCCGCAGCCACCCGTTTGGGACCCTAATGCCCTGCGTGGTGTTTGGGTAACGAATGTAGCAAGTACTGCACTCGATTCAAGAGACAATATTAAGTTAACTGTACAGAACTGTAAGAAAGCAGGAATCAACAACATTTTCATTGTTACTTATAATAATGGACGTACCATTTATCCAAGCACGGTGATGAACAATCTCATCGGCAAACCCATTATGGAACGCTTTGCCGGCAGAGATCCGTTAAAAGAAATGATTGAAGAAGCAAAGCTCGAAGGCATTAAAGTGCACGCCTGGTTTGAATATGGATTTTCATCATCCTATTCTGCAAACGGCGGCGATATACTTGCAGCAAAACCTAATTGGGCTGGCCGAGATATTGATGGAAAGCTGCTGATGAAAAATGGTTTCGATTGGCTGAATGCGTTTGATCCGGAAGTACAGGATTTTATGATCAGCCTGTTCAAAGAAGTAGCAACAAAATATGAAGTAGATGGTTTGCAAGGCGATGACCGTTTGCCTGCGCTTCCATCAACCGGCGGTTACGATGCATATACCGTTAACATGTTTAAAACAGAAAACGGATTTGATCCGCCTGCAAATTACAGAGAAGCATATTGGTTGGAATGGAGAACAAAGAAATTAAATGCATTCATGAAACGGCTGCGCAATGAAGTGAAAGCTGTAAAACCGAATATCATGCTCACCATGTCTCCCAGTCCGTATCCGTGGGGAAGAGATGAGTATTTACAGGACTGGCCAACATGGGTGGACAGTGGTTGGGTTGATGCTGTTTTGCCACAATGTTACCGCTACGATATTGCTGCTTACAATGCAACCATTGCACAACAGAAAGGCTATTATAAAAATCCGGCAGTAGCTTTTTATCCCGGTGTGCTATTAAAAGTTGGCAACAATGTAACTTCCGTTTCGCTGTTAAATCAAATGATCCAGACAAACCGTAACAATGGTTTTAAAGGCGAATGCTTTTTCTTTTATGAAGGCATCAAAGACCAGATCAGTTGGTTTCAGCTACAGTATCCGTATATTAAATAATCAATTTTCGCTTCATTGTTTCATCACTTAGTTCAATATTTCTGAATGAGATATTTATCAGTTGCAATTGCTTTGCTTGGATTATCATGTAATCAACCCTCACCAGAACTCACATCTTTTGTTGATCCGTTTCTCGGTACAGGTGGGCATGGGCATGTGTACCCGGGAGCAACAGTTCCATTTGGCATGGTTCAGCTAAGTCCTGATAACGGCGATGAAGGTTGGGATTGGTGTGCAGGCTATCATTACAGCAGCAAGACCATTGCCGGGTTCAGTCATACACATTTAAGTGGCACAGGTATTGGCGATTGGTGCGATATTTCGGTATTACCATTAACCGATACAACAGTCATCAGAAACGAAAAAATCAAACTACCATTTTCGCATACAAACGAATCGGCAAAGCCGGGTTACTACCGTGTGAAATTGGATAATGGCATCAATGCAGAATTAACTGCAACAGAACGTACAGGTTTTCATCGCTATACATTCCCGGGTAAAGAAGGTTGGCTGCGGTTTGATATGGGCTTCCGTATTAACTGGGATGAAAGTACTGCCGGTATGTTGCAACTGCTGAACGATTCTACCATAACTGGCTATCGTTACAGTACTGGATGGGCCAAAGGACAAAAAGTATATTTCGCTGCAACTTTCTCATCAACTGTCAAACAGCATTTATTTATTGATGATTCAACAAGAAACAATCAAACAGCTGAAGGCAGGCTGGTGAAACTGGCTTTGCAATTTGCAACGGCTGATCCTTTATTGGTAAAAGTATCCATCAGTTCAGTAAGCACAGAAAAAGCGTTGGCTGAATTAAAGAAGGCAACTGCTCAAACATTTGACGAAGTAAGTGTGGCTGCCAATAATTTGTGGGAAAACGAATTACAGAAGATCCGCATCAATACCGATGATAAAGAATTGGCAACAAAGTTTTATACATCGCTTTACCGTACCTGTATGGCGCCTGTTGTGCATAGCGATGCCGATGGTGCCTATCAAACACACGATAACAAACAACTGAAATTCACAAAAGGCAAAAACAAGTACACTGTTTTTTCACAATGGGATGTGTTTCGTGCATTAAATCCGTTGTTCACCATTACGCAACAGGAACGCTTGCCCGACATGATCAACAGCATGCTGCAGTTGTATGAAGATAACGGTTTGTTACCTGTGTGGGATCTCAGCACATGGGAAGCGAATACGATGACCGGTTACCATAGCGTGCCCATTATTGCAGATGCGATATTGAAAGACATCAAAGGATTTGATTACAACCTGGCTTACGAAGCTATGCGCAAAAGTGCTTTTCAAAACCAACGAGGAACGCCGGAATATATTCAATACGGTTACTTACCACAGGATAAGCATGGCTGGAGTGTAACCATTACATTGGAATATGCGTTCGATGATTGGTGTATTGCACAAGTAGCAAAGAAGCTTGGCAAAATGGATGATTACAATCTTTTTATGCAACGTGCCATGAGTTATAAAAAACTATTTGATGCACAAACCGGTTTTATGCGCAGCAAAGACAGTAAGGGAAAATTTGTTGAACCATTCGATCCATTGCTAAGCGAACATGGTTTTGAAGGACAGTATATTGAAGGAACTGCATGGCAACATAGTTTTTTTGTACCACATGATGTAAGTGGTTTTGCACAACTGTTTGGTGGCAAAGAAAAACTTATTGCAAAATTGGATCAGTTGTTTACTGCTCCATCGGAATTACATGGAGAAAACACTTCGGCTGATGTTACCGGCTTGATCGGTCAATATGCACATGGTAATGAGCCAAGCCATCATATCATTTATATGTACACAGCATTGGGACAACCGGCGAAAGCAGCAAAATGGATCAAAGTTGTTGCGGACAGTATGTATAAAACCGAACCTGATGGTTTAATTGGCAATGATGATTGCGGACAAATGAGTGCATGGTATATCTGGACATGTCTTGGCATGTACCCTATGAATCCTGCAAGCGGCGAATACATGTTTGGTTATCCGCTCATCAACAACGCAACCATTCAGTTACCTAATCAAAACGAATTACAGATTAAGGTCATTCGTACGTCAGATAAAAAAGAAAGTGCTATTGCAAAAGTAAACCTGAATGGAAAGATAATCCCTGTTCGCTCAATTACACATCGGCAGCTAATGGATGGTGGTATACTTGAACTGTTCGTAAATGATTAATGAACCGTTTTCATTTACGTTTTCCAAAACCAGTTCCGCTTCACAAAAAAGATTGTAATCAGCGATACAACTGCAGTAAACAAAACGCCTTTCATCAACCCCATAAAAAAATTATGGTTCATCGCATCCCAATATTGTTTTGTTTGTGTGAGCTGCAGTAAAGGCAGCAGCAATAAATTACCTGCTACATAAGCTACCATTGGATTTTTTCCGTTCAAAGAAAGATAGGTAGTGATTGAAGAAAAAAATCGTCGCTTACTCATCACCGAAAAAGTGATCAGACTAAAAAAAGCAAGACCGCTTGTTACAAAATAATAGCTGTAGGTAGAAGGGTCTTTTTTAATTCCTCCTTCGTAGGAATCAAAGAATAAACCCAACAGCAGCAGGTATGTTCCTGCATGCAAGAGTTGCTTGTAGAGATTCGTGTTGGCTACACGTCGTACAAGATAAAATGCCATCATACAAAATGAAGCTGTGACAATTACATTTAAGAATAATGTACGTGTAAACAACCCATATAAATTTAATATTAATAAAACAGCACTCACAAGAGCCAACACATTTTCGGTAGCAGTATCGGTTTTTCCATTCGTATTGAGCCCATTCTGCTTCAAGTTCGAAAGCAATATCTCACCCGCAAAAGTTCCCGGAATGATAATGAACAGGTATTTCAGAAAATAAAATTTATATAACCAGTCGAACTTCCATTCGCCAATTGCTGAAAATTCAAACAACTCTTTTGCCCAACTATTGGTCGGTTCTTTTGCAGCGAGAAATACCGCCATTAAAAAAGGCAGTATGCCGATGCGTAAGAGTGGTTTATCAGAAGTCACGTAATAAATAATTGTTCCGAACAATGCCATATTTGCCAACACTAAAATGATGATATCACTTTTATAAAAATCAAAGCCCTTTCCACTCCAGAAAGGCAGTTTCCACAACAAAAACACAGCGGCCGAAAAAGCAATGAATTTCATGAGAAGAAAAACTGTTTTCAACTTTTCATTTTTACTGTTATAGAACTGTAAGAACAATAATGCAAATGCCAGCATCGACAGCAAATGATCAGCAGCCGTTGGTTGTTCAGCAATAACCCATGCTTTCATGTGCTGTGTAAACAAAGCAAAGAAGGCCAGCAATAAAAAGCGTTTGAGCGCTATCCATAACACAATCAGAAAACCTTTTTTCGCTTCAATCTGTTTTTTCAACGATAACGGAATGGCTGCACCCATGCTAAACAGAAAAAAGGGAAACACCAGATCAACCCATGTAATACCCGGAATCAATGGATCGAACTTATGCAGCGGCGGCGGCACCTGTGCATGAAACATCCAGGCAGGCAATACATTCCCGTAGGCAATTGCACCGCTTAACAGCATCGTTAATATGGCAAAGCCACGAAGTGCATCCAGGCTTTCGTTTCGTTGTTGCATGAACAAGAATTTACTTTTGCGAAAAAAATCAAGTTATAAAAAAGGGCGCTGCTCTGCAGCAGCGCCCAACCCTAAACTAAAACTGACTACCAATCGGCATTCTGTGTTAATGCCGGAACTTTATCTCTTTCACCCAAAGGTATCGGGCATAATAAATGTTGTGGAGTTCGAAACACACGCAATTCTCTTTTCAAACGTGTTGCATCACCATTAGGCCATGCGACAGGTACAAGATATACAGGATCAAATGTTGGAACCGGTGCAGGATTAATAAATTCCAAACCAACACCTGCGGTGAATTTAACCGGCGAGTTTGACTCACCATACATTTGCAATGGCATCACTTTGGCTGCATAAGCACCGTTATCCCATCTGCGCATATCAGCAAGATGCAAGCCTTCATTTGCAAGCTCAACTGTTTTTTCTCTGCGTACCAATTGTTTTAATTTATTTGCATCTGCTAACACATCAGGCGCAATATTCGGCATACCTGCTCTTGCTCTTACTCTGTTAACAGAGGTAGCCACAGTTATTGCAGGAGATCCTTTTTCAAGATGTGCTTCTGCATTGATCAATAATATTTCTGCAAAGCGCATATACACCCAACCAACTTTGTAAAAGTTTCCGGCCGTTCCATTGATATCCCGATCCTGGCAATACTTTCGCCATAAATTTCCCAAACCGTTTACACGTGGACCAAAAATATTAGCGCTGTCCTGGTTAACAATTGTTGGAAAATCCACCACTTGTGTAGTTGGATTATATCGTGTGATATATCGGCTGTAGAAATCGAAAATAATACTGGTAAACCCCTGCACTACCACTGTATCGCCGGGAACAATCACTGTTTGTGCCATGCGGGGATCTCTGTTTGCATTAGGTTTTGCAGGATTGTATAATGGTGATTCTGCAATATTCTTTCCATCTCTGCACTCAAACAAATCAACAAGGAACTGCGTGGGGAAATGACTTGACTGACCACCATTGTTACGTGAACCTTGTACCAGGTTTAAATAATTGAACGAACCTGCATCTGCATCGCCATACGGATAATAGAACATAATCTCCCTGTTTACATTCGCTGTTTGTCCGGCTTTGCGAAACAGGTTTTGAAATACAGGATTCAATCCATAACCACCATTTGCAATAATATCATCGGTAATGGCTGCAGCATATGTATAATTCTTATCTAACATTGCCAGTCGGGCACCGATGCCTTTTGCTACACCCTTACTAACTCTGCCTGCCTGTGTTGGATTCCAATCGAGATCATTTGCAGCAGACTCAAGATCTTTAAGAAGAAAATCGATGATCACTTTCTTATCTGTTCTTGTAAACTCAAATAATTCCTGCTGATTTGATGGCGGTTTTGTAAAGAAAGGAACATCTCCATATAACGAAATAAGGTGCCAGTAAGCCATTGCACGTAATACCTTCGCTTCCGCAATTACTCTTCTGTATTCTGCAGGATCCATTACTGATTCTGCCTTTGTCATGTATAACAACAGATTATTTGCCCGTTGTACAACCTGGAAAAAACCACCCCATAATTCAGCTACAGTTCCATTCGTTGCATCATACGCACCTGAAGCGATTGTACCCGAAAGTCCACGTTCCATTCCAATCTCTGTATACAAATCTAATTTCGAGTAATAGGAAGTTGGGTTGCTGTAACCGGGACTGATAGTACGTGCACCAATAGCATTATACACACCAGTAAGTGCCTGTTGCACCTGTGCAGCATCGTTATAAAAATCTGCCTGTGAATTGGCCGAGAGCGGATTTCTGTCGAGATACTTTTTGCAGGAACCAAGAGCAACTGCAAAAAATAAAAGCAGGGCAACTCTGTTTATCTTAATATGTTTCATATAAATATTTTTTCAGAATTAGAATTTCAGGTTTATACCAACTGTTGTTGTACGCATAATGGGATAGAAAGAACCATTGGTATTACTTACTTCAGGATCGAAACCAGGTTCGTAATTCGAGAATGTGAACGGATTCACCGTATTTACATAAACACGTAATTGCTGAATGCGTAATTTCTCGGAAATATTTCTTGCTAATGTATAACCGAGTGTAATATGCTTAACCCGCATAAATGCACCGTTACGCAACCAGTAATCAGACGAAACATAGTTTCCGTTTCCACCACTATACAACCGTGGATATTTTGCATCGGTGTTAGTGGGAGTCCATCTGTCCAGTGCAGATTCAAGTCCTGACGCAAACCAGTTGCCTGCATTGAACGGTTGCACAGCTACTCCCGATATGTAGTTATCTCTTTTACCAACACCAAAAAGGAAAATATTGAGATCAAACCCTTTGTAATCTGCATTCAGATTTAAACTATAATCGTAACGTGGAAAGTTGTTACCAATCAACACCCGGTCACTGGCGTTAATGATGCCATCTTTGTTTACATCAACAAACTTGATGTCACCCGCACCTGTTGTTCTTGTGCTGTTTGAAGGAACCGCAAAATTATCTCCCTGCTGATACAGGCCATCAGTTAAAAAAACAAAGTAGGAGAACAGCGGATAACCTTCCCTTGTTAATTGATTTCCACTGACAATATCACGGCCTTTTGTATCGAGTGTTTTTGTTTTTACATCCGACAGATTACCTGTAATGCTGTAATTGAACTTACCGATCTTGTCACGATAGGTTGCTGAGAACTCCCATCCATTATTTACAAAAGATGCTGCATTTCGTGGAATGGTGGATGAACTGGTATAACCCTGCGCAAGTGAAATCGGGAAGTCAATCAGGTTATCTTCTACTTTCTTTTGATAAACATCAAACGTTACATTCAACCTGTTTTTCAATACAGTAAGATCTATACCAATATTACTTTGTTTGGAAGTTTCCCAGGAAATAGCTTCGTTAGGAATATTTCCTAATGAAGATCCGCCTGTCAACACATTATTAAAATAATAGGCCGTTCCTGCGTTAATAGTTGATACAAACGGATAGTTTTCGCCAACCTCCTGGTTACCTGTTTCGCCATATGATACACGAAGTTTTGCAAAATCAATAAAAGATACATCCTGCATAAAGTTCTCTCTCGAAATAACCCAACCTGCAGATACACCCGGGAAGAAGCCCCACTGTTTATTTAATATCTGGCTAAACCTTGATGAACCATCATATCGGCCAGTTACTTCTAACAAATACTTTTGTGCATAACTGTAATTAAATCTTCCAAAGAAACCAACCAGTGAATAATCAGTTGCAGAGCCACCCGATGTTTGCTGTGTTGGTGAAGCAAGGTTTAAATAAGGACGGTTCGGATCAGGCAAACCCTGACGACCGGCAGTTACTGCAGTTACTCTGTTATCCAGTGCCTGGAAACCTCCCTGCAATTTAAACTGATGATCTTGTTTCAGGTTATAAGAATAGGTTCCTGAAATATTATATTGATTGGTGATATTCCGTCTGTTAGTATAATTAAGAGCAGAATCACCAATGACCTGTGCCAATAAATAAGTATTTGTTGCAGGATTTGGATTGTACACGTCATACGATCCTCTTGCTACATACGCTTCCGTTGCAGATGTTCTGGCATTGTACGATGCATCGATCACAAAGTTTTTAAAAACTTCCGCATTCAGCCCAAACCTTACAGATAATGTTGGAGTTTCCGCATGGTTATAGCCGGAAGATTCAGCTGCACCAACCGGGTTAACTCTGTTCGACTGACCCGCATCACCGTACTTCTCATTATCGAATTTTCCAGGCCATAATCTTGCCATAGATATACCACGCTGAATAATTTCATTGGGCGACATTCCACCTGGCTGCACACTTGTTGATTTGGTATAAAACAGATCTGTGGTGAATTTGATCTTCCTTGTAAGATTAATATCACCATTCATACGCAGATCATATTTCTTAAAACTATTGTTTACTACCAACCCCTGTTGATTTAAATATGTTCCTGATACCAGGAAGCTAGCTTTATCTGAACCACCGTTGATGATAATGTTATGGTTTTGCATTAAACCACTGTTCTGGAAAATAAGATCTTTCCAGTCGGTATTAAATACATTCATATTATCTGCAGCCGTTGTACGATAGGTGTTAATTTTTGCATCGTTATGAATTACGGGGCCACCTGCATTTGTGCTATACTCATTCTCCAGGATCATATGATCAACACTCGATAACAGATTAGGAAAATTAGTAGGCGTTTGCTGGCTTACAAATCCATTGTATGAAATAGAAGTTTTACCTGATTGACCTCTTTTTGTTTTGATGAGAATAACACCGTTCGTTCCACGCACACCATAAACAGCAGTTGAAGCAGCATCTTTTAAGATCGATACGTTTTCAATAATATTCGGATCAACATCATTCAAGCTTACACCCTCCACTCCATCTACAATGATCAACGGGCTACTGCTGCCTGTAATAGAACCAATACCACGGATATTAATAGCACCACCATCAGCTCCTGGTTGACCTGAACCTTGCTGAATTACCACACCCGGCGCAAACCCTTGCAAAGCCATTGATGTAGAAGCAATAGGACGTTTGATCAACTGATCACCTTTAACTGTTGCTACAGCACTGGTAATATTCGACCGACGTTGTGTACCATAACCTACCACAACCACTTCACCTAAGTTACCGGCTGCTGATTCGAGTGTTACAGTCACGACAGCATCTTCAACGGTTACTTCTTTTGCAACGTAACCAATGCCGGAGAAAACCAATGCATCTCCTTTGTTTGCTGTAATTGAGAAGCTACCGTTCGATCCGGTAACTGTACCTCGTTTGCCTCCTTTCACTGTAATTGAAACTCCTTCGGCAGCAGCACCTGTAGCGTTAGTAACAGTACCTGTTACCCGTAGTTCCTGTGCTGAAACATACAGAACCGAAGAAAGAATCATCAACAGCATGAGCATTCGCTTTTTCATAATCAAGTTTTAGTTTGTTAGTGATGATTGTATATCATTTATAGTGACCCTCGTGGTCAACTTCTTTCAATTGAAATGGGTTGATAACAGCATCGAGCAACACGGCCAGTTCCAGTCGTGTAATAGTTCGTTGCAGATCAAAATTTGCAAAACCCCAGCTACTCCATTTTGCTGCCAGCTGTTGTTGCAATTCGTTTATTTCTGAAAAATTCCAGTTTGTATTTTTCTGAAGTGCAGGATATTGATTGGCAGTTGTTGCAACTATTGTTACAGCATCTCCAATAGTTACAGTTGCTGAGGTAAGTTTAACGTCAGCAAATTCTTTATAATCGTTGAAGAATGTTGCAGCAGCAATGGTAGAATCGGGATAGAACCATGTACGGTTGGCCCATTTAAACGGCTCACCTTTTCCTTTTAAAATTCCGGTAGCGCCAATCCGTTGTACCGCAGCAAAATGTTTGTGATCTGCCCGCACATCAAAGTAAGGCATGATATAAGCTTTCGCATTCAGCAATACTTCCTGTACAGTCCGCACAGAAATTTCACGTGCCTGCTTTTTTTGTTGTACACTCAAGGCCGCCAATGCGCCTGCTGCCTGTCCGGTTAAAAATACAACAGGTTGCAAACGTGTAGTGCCGTTCACAATATTGCTTACGCTGATTCCTTTTTCTGTAACAAGTAAGCCGTTGTGATGCTGAGGAATTAAGGTTCCCAATGGGATATTGTATGATGGAACAGGATAAAAATTTAAATGCTGTGGGGCATTTTTGTTTTCACGATGATGATGATCAATGGGATAATCACCAACCGAAACACCTGTGCGGTACAATGCCTGTGCTTGATTGAATGGTTCTGCAATATGTTGCACTTTAAACCGTACGACACCTTGCATTCTTCTTCCTTCACGGTGATAAGGAATCAACGGCAACTGATCAGTTGTTGGAAATTCATTTGCTGCAAAATCGAGATGTTTAAATCCAAATTGTGTTTGCAGAAAATATACAAAGCGGATTGTTTTTTCTTTTGCCTTTTTTATCTCTTGTTGACGTTGCTCATGAGTAAGCGGAATCAAATTCAGGTAAATATCATTTCCTTTACCCGGCCAGTTGATCATGTATTTGCCATTGGGTAATTTGCCATAATCAAGCAGTTGTGCTGCTGTAACATTCGACGCCATTTTTTTTGGATCACTACAAAACTCATTGCAGCAACCATCAAATTCCATCGGATCATAATTCGCTGGTTTTACCAAGGTACAATCTGCACCGCTGCCATAATCTTTGAGAATAGCAGTGTATGTAATATCCTGAATAATATCATTGCTTGCAGGTACACCCACGTTTTCATTGGTCATACTATCTGCCTCCATCCCCATATCAAACGGAACCGAAGCACTGGCCATTACATCACCTAACTCTGTTGCATCGATGATCTGTTTGGCATGTATGGTTACCGTATCTCCTGTTTTTATATCGATGAAGGCAGCACCGGTAATGTTTGTGCCTGTTGTAAGTGCTTTTACAAAACGCAATTGCTGCATCACAGAAAGTTGTTTCTCTGCTGCAGCCATTTGTTTGAAAATACTATCAGCCACATGAGGTTCAAACAGCGTGTTACTTACCCAACCGGTTTCAACAGCTTTCGGCCCGCCATATACTTGGTAAATTTTTTCTCTGAACTCGGCCCAAATGCCCGATGGCATATTGTGGTTACCATCAAATGCAGAAACACCTGCTGATGAAATCATTCCACCCAGCCATGTTGTTTCTTCTGCAATGATTGTTTTTACACCAAGTCTTGCACTTTGTATACCGGCCGCAGTACCGGAAGTTCCGCCACCCACCACAAGTACATCTGTGTAAATGCCTTTCTCTGCAGGAGCAGTACAACCACTTACCAGCAGTAAAACAACAATAGAATAATATAGATATGCAGTCTTCAATTCAGCAGTTTAGCAATCGTTATGTAATCGTTTTTTAAATGGCTTCAAAAGTGGCGGCTACCTGGTAAAGCGCCCGTGGAATATGAAAACATCCTTTCCACTTTCCTCCTTTTAATGATAACAGCACCTCACCTCTCCGGTTTAAATAACCAAACCATTCACCGTATTCCTCATCTCTGAAATGCTTCCATGTATAATTGTGTATCCGTTCAAACCAAACAGCACATTGTTCATTACCAGTTAATGCATAAGCTTTTGCCAATGCCACCAATGCTTCCACATGTACCCACCATAATTTTTGATCCCACTCTAATTGTTGGGGCGGCATACCTTTTATATCCATGAAATAAAATATGCCTTCGTATTCTTTATCCCATCCGTATTCAAGTGTAGTTAATAAAATAGCGACCGCTCTATCGATCAATGCACGATCATTCATACGTTTGGCAAGATCCATAATGAACCAGGTTGATTCAATCGCATGACCCGGGTTCAACAGACGACCTTCAAAACTGTTATTGAAACTTCCATCGGGGTTTACATTTTCAAGGATCAATCCATGTTCAGGCTGATAAAATACATCCATCACTTCATGGATCACTTCCGGAACAAATTCATTTACACGATCGCTGCCGAGAATATGTTCGAGTTCTAATGAGAGGTTGCAAAGGATCATCGGTAACGCAAAATTCTTAAGCGGACGTGTGCCTGGATAAGCTTTGCTGTAGGTTCCTTTCCAGTTATGCCGACGGCGGATAATATTTTCAAACGTATCAACCGCAATCTTCTTCCATTCATCGCTGGGGTTGATCTTATCCAACGCTGCAAATGCCATCGTTGCAAAACAATCACTGAAAATATTATACGGTTGCACCAATGGTTTGCCATCAGCAGTTACAGAAAAATACCAGTTGCCCTCTTCATCTCTGCCGTGCTGCTGCATAAAACGGGCACCATGCAAAGCCATATCGAGCCATTCTTTTTTCTGCTCAACATGTTTGTACATATAACTGAAACACCAAACTTCACGTCCCTGAAGCCACATAAACTTATCGGTATCGTACACATTTCCGGCACGATCGAGACAGGTAAAAAAACCACCATTTACTTCATCTTTACTGTGGTTTTGCCAAAACGGTAGAATATTCGATACCAGCTCGTTCCTGTATAAAGAAGTATAGGCAGCAGTATCTAAAGAAAGTATGGCAGCTGATTTTGGTTGCATAGTTCGTCCTTAGTTAGTAAGGATTTTATTGTTTGAAAACCGAATTTAGGAAAAATATTTACTTTATCGAACAAACTTAATTAATTTTTTTATTTACTTAGAAATTTCCAACCCTTTCTCTTTAAAAGCTCCTATATTAGTCTTCACTTTTCGAAACAAACTACTGAAATGACTGAACAGCATCAGATTTTTGAGGTCTTCAGCGATGAAAATGCCTCGGGGGTTGCATATAAAAACAAAGCACTCAAACGCTCGTTGATCAACTTTCTCGATCAGGGTGGCAATACCACAATCACAGAACTCAGCCGGGAATTAAATATCAGCGTGCCCAAAACCACCAGCCTTGTGAATGAATTAATTGAAGATGGATTGGTGAAGGATTATGGCAAAGTGGATTCCACCGGTGGACGAAGGGCCAGTATGTACGGCCTTGTATCCGACGCCTGTTTTTTTGTGGGGGTGGACGTAAAGAAATTCTACATTAACCTCGGGTTACTCGATTTTAAAAAACAACTGGTAACCATCACCGAAAAGGTTCCGTATAAATTAGAAAACACACAGGAATCGCTTACACAACTGCTCGACATCATCAAAGGATTTATTGCTGACCTGCCGGTTGAAGAAAATAAAGTGCTGAGCATCGGTATCAATCTTTCCGGCCGCATCAGCAATACCACCGGTTACAGTTACAGTTATTTTCATTTTCAGGAAGAACCACTCTCCATAATTATTGAACGGGAGATCGGCATCCGCACATTTCTTGAAAACGATTCCAAAGCCATGGCATACGGCGAATTTTGTTGCGGTGAAGTACATAACGAACGAAATGTATTGTTTGTGAATATGGACTATGGAATTGGTTTGGGTATTCTCATCGATGGAAAAGTATATTACGGTAAGTCGGGTTTTAGTGGTGAGTTTGGCCACATTCCTTTTTTTGATAATCAGATCATTTGTTACTGCGGTAAAAAAGGTTGCCTTGAAACAGAAGCATCAGGCGCTTCGTTAATCCGCAACTTCAAAGAAAAAATTGCACAGGGTTCTACGTCCAATGCATTGCGGAAAAATAAACTGATCGAAGATATCACCCTGCTTGATATTATTCATGCAGCGAATAATGAAGATATGTTGAGCATTGAATTACTGGCCGATATTGGTGAAAAAATCGGACGTGGTTTGGCCATGCTCATTAACATCTTTAATCCGGAGTTATTGATTCTTGGTGGCACCCTATCTGAAACAGGCGATTATCTGCGTTTACCTATTCGCAGCGCCATCAATAAATATTCATTAAGCTTAGTAAATAGCGATACACAATTAAAACTTTCAAAGCTTGGCGAAAAAGCCGGTGTAATGGGCAGCTGTTTGATAGCGAGGAATAAAATTTTATCAATACAGGGATAGGGTTAAATCAGTCTTGCTTCTGATATGCATCACACCGCCAACTGACAGTCTTCATTTCGCAGCAACTGATTATTATCAACATTTGGTATTGATTTCTATCAGCCATGTTTGCCACATTCAAAAAGACGCTCGACGAGGCCGGCTTACTCGGTCGCTTTTCCTTTCGGTTTATCGGGCAAACTCTGCAAGCCCGTTTCGAATTCAGTGAGTTTATCCGCCAGTGTTATATGATCGGTTACAAATCGTTTCCGCTTGTGGGACTCACCGGTTTTATTATGGGCCTGGTATTGACCATGCAACTTCGTCCTGCCATGCTCGATTATGGTGTTGCAACCCAACTACCGGAAATGGTGGGCATTGCAATCGTACGTGAAATAGGTCCTGTTATTACAGCATTGATTTTTGCGGGCAAGATCGGCAGCAGCATTGGTGCAGAACTGGGCAGCATGAAAGTAACCGAACAGATCGATGCCATGGAAGTGAGCGGTACTAATCCTTATAAATATTTAGTGGTTACACGAGTGCTTGCATCAACTGTCATGTTACCGTTGCTGGTAATTGCAAGCGATGCAATTTCCTTATACGGTTCGTACGTTGGCGTAAACATCAAAGGCGTTACCAGTTTTCAATTGTTTTTTAAAATGGTGTTTGATGGGTTGGCGTTCAGTGATGTAATGCCTGCTTTTATCAAGTCTTACTTTTTTGGATTTGCCATTGGCATGATCGGTTGTTATAAAGGTTACCATGCACAAAAAGGAACCGAAGGTGTTGGACGTGCAGCGAACTCAGCCGTGGTGGTAAGTTCGGTAGCGGTTTTTATTATTGATCTGCTGGCCGTGCAAATCACCGATCTGTTTGGTTTAAATTGATGAACAATGTTTGATGAACAAACCATACAACAAGAAACTTCAACTACAGAAAACCGGGATGCGGTTATCTCCATCAGGCATTTGTACAAATCATTTGGCAACAATCATGTGCTGAAAGATTTTAATCTTGATGTGTACAAAGGTGAGAACGTAGTGGTGCTGGGCAAATCAGGTTCAGGAAAATCAGTGCTAATTAAATGCATTATTGGTTTACTGGAACAGGATGCAGGCGACATCACCGTATTAAACGATGATGTGATCAACCTCAACAACAAAGAACTGGACGAACTGCGTGCAAAAGTGGGCTTCCTGTTTCAAAGCAATGCGTTGTATGATTCAATGACGGTTCGTGAAAATCTTGAGTTCCCGTTACGTCGCCACTGGATCAAAGTAACTGCGGCAGAAACAAATGAAAAAGTGATGCAGGTGTTAAGCAATGTTGGTCTTGCACATACTGTTGATATGATGCCTGCTGAACTTTCAGGAGGTATGCGTAAACGCATTGCATTGGCAAGAACATTGATCCTTGATCCGGAGATCATGTTGTATGATGAACCAACAACGGGACTTGATCCGATTACCGGCAAAGAGATCAGCGAGTTGATGGTAGAAATGGGCGAACACTACAACACATCTTCCATCATTATTTCACATGACATGAATTGCATTCGCATGACAGCCGACCGCATTGTAATGCTCATCGATGGCAAATGTTACGCACAGGGAACTTATCGTGAACTGGAAGAAAACAATGATCCGCAGGTAAAACAATTTTTTGAACAATGGCAAAGCAAACAATAAATAATACAAAACTGGGCATCTTCATTATTGCTGCATTGTTACTGCTCATATTTGGATTGTATATGATCGGCAAAGACAGTAATCTGTTCAGCCGCAACTATGTATTGAAAGCAAGGTTTGAACATGTGCAGGGTTTAACACCAGGCAATAATATCCGTTACGCAGGTATACAGGTAGGTACAGTAAAAAAAGTAGCTATCATCAACGATTCATCGATTGAAGTAACCATGCTCATTGAAGAAGACATGAAACAATTTATACGGGTGAATGATGTGGTGAGCATTTCAACCGATGGATTGATGGGAAATAAACTGATGCAGATCACCCCATCAAAAGACGGATCAGCCTTTGCGGTTGATGGTGATTTTTTAAGAACAAAAAAACTCATCAGCACCGATGAAATGCTGGAACTGCTGAACCGCACCAACCAAAACGTTGCGGTTATTTCAGAAGATCTGAAGAATACCGTGCAACGAATTAACAACAGCAAAGCATTGTGGCAGGTGCTCGATAACGAAGCATTACCGAAAAATATTCTTGCATCCGTCAACAATATACGGTCAGCAACAATAAAAGCCGATCTGATGGTGAAGGACCTGCAAACCATTATCGCTGATGTGAAACAAGGCAAGGGCTCGTTGGGAAAAATTATTACCGATACAGCCATTGCTTACAACCTGAATGAAGCCATTGAAAAAATAAAACTGGTTGGCAGTAATGCCGATTCGCTGGCAACCGATTTGCATGCATTTACCCTTTCTGTTAAAAACGATGTAAACAATGGTAACGGCACCATCCATAGTTTACTCAGAGATTCGTTGCTGGTACAAAAGCTGAACAACAGCTTGCAGAATATTGAAAAAGGAACCGATGGATTTAACCAGAACATGGAGGCGTTAAAAAGTAATTTTTTGTTCAGGGGTTATTTCAGGAGATTGGAGAAGCAGAAGAAGAAATGACGACTGGATGCATGAATTTTTCACACCGCCCACTTTCCTTTCAGTTGCCAGCTCAGCAACAGCATCATCAATCCAGTACCGAGGTACACAAACTGCAACCAATGCAACACCGCAATGAGCAGCATTTGCACAATTACCCAACCCATGATCATAACGGCACCGGCAACAGACCAATTGTAACGCTGCGGATGTGTTTGCAGGTTACGAATCACCGCTATCAGATTTGTACCGCCTACAGCAATACAAAGGATGAGTCCCGGCACAAAAAAATTGCTGAATGGTGTTGCTTTGAGTAAACCCGTTGACATATTGAACACTGAACCATCGGGATAGCTCACAAGCAATGCCCCGCTCACAATAGCTGTAAGAGCCACAAATGCTGTGAGGAGAAATAAAAACAGTTTCATTACAAACTCTTTACGTGAGTAAAACAGCAGTACAATTTTTGCTGCAACTGCTATATAGTTTCCTGTTACACAGAACTGCAATCATCATTCCAAATGAAGCAGGTTTTTGTGCAAAAAACTATGAGTTACAATCAGGAGATGTATGACAGGCATCATAGGAAACGCCTTTGTAAAACAATACATTCGATAACCAAAATAGTATGTTATGAAACAGGAACTTACAAGTATTACAACACTACACAACCTGCTTGATCATGAAGCAAGTAAATTTTCCAGTGCTGAAATGCAGTTGAACAATGCATTACCACAATGGATCAGTAAAGCAAATTCAGTAAAACTGAAAACCGTATTACAACGATACAGAGATGATATTGGTGAGCATTTGTTTAACCTGGAAGAATTTGTAAATGCAGAGCAGCTTATTTCACTAAGCCTTACCAACCGCATTATGAGTGCTTACATTCAGGATACAAATGAAAAACTGGTGATGTGTGCAGATGCAGAAGTAACAGATGCATGTTTGCTGGCAAGTGTACAAATGATCAATCACTTTAAGATCAGCGCTTATGGAACTGCGGCTGCCTTTGCCAACACATTAGGTATGGAAAAAGCTGCTATCTTTTTCCACAAAGCTGAAGTGCATGAAAAACAAATCGACGACCGTTTAACACAACTGGCAGAGTATGAAATAAACATAAAAGCAAAAGCGCCGATTCTTATACCGTAAAAAACAGCAGCAATGATGAATTTCCGGTTTAACAGTGAAACAGATATACCACTTGGCACTGTGGTGCTGCAGGGCGAGTTGATTGTTCCGTTAAATGCAGAGGGCATTGTCATTTTTTCACATGGCAGCGGAAGCAGCCGCCACAGTCCACGTAACCGTATGGTGGCTGCCTACCTGCACGATCAGAATTTCGGAACCTTGCTGTTCGATTTACTTACCATTGAAGAAGACAGGCGTTACCAAAACCGTTTCGATATACGCCTGCTAACACAGCGCCTGTACAACGTTACAAAATGGCTGGAAAAACATCCGGCTGCATTGGGTTGCAGCATTGGCTATTTTGGTGCAAGTACAGGTGCTGCCTCTGCATTGCAGGCTGCGGCACGCTTGCCTGAAATAGCAGCAGTAGTGTCGAGAGGTGGCAGACCCGATCTGGCAACTGATGAATTACACAAAGTAACTGCACCCACTTTACTTATTGTAGGTGGGGAAGATGCTGTTGTGCTTGAGCTGAACCGCCAGGCATTTGAACAGCTTACCTGTGTTAAGCGCCTGGATATTGTAGAAGGTGCCACGCATTTGTTTGAAGAAGAAGGTAAAATGGAAATAGTAGAAAAGCTTGCGGCAAAATGGTTTCAGAAATACCTGCAGGCTGTGAATGCTTAAACAGTTAAACGAATGAACCATGACTTTCAAAGACAGAATTGATGCGGGTTTACAGTTAGCATTTAAACTGAAGAAGTATGTGATAGACCCATGCGTTGTATTGGCCGTTCCCAGGGGAGGCGTACCGGTTGCATATACAGTTGCCAGTGAATTAAATTTCCCGATGCAACTGGTGCTCACGAAAAAGATAGGCCATCCCATCAATAAAGAATATGCCATTGGCGCTGCCAGCCTTACTGATTACTTTGTAATACCACATGATGATGTAACGGAAGTATATATTCAACAGGAAGTAAAGAAGGTGCAGGATAAATTAAAAGACATGCAGCAGAAATTTACGGGCGATCGCACATTTCTTCCATTGAAAGGTAAAACAGTCATTATTGTGGATGATGGTATTGCCACAGGTAACACCATGCTGGCCACTGTAAAGGTGATACGTAAAGAAGAACCCGAAAAAATAATTATAGCTGTTCCCGTTACTGCGGCAGAAGCATATAAAAAATTAGCAAAGGAGGTTGATGAATTTATTTTTTTACTGATAGCTGAAGAGTTCTATGGCGTTGGTGCTTTTTACCACGATTTTAAACAGGTAACGGATGAAGATGTGAAAACCTATATGAATAATCTGAAACAAACAGAAGAATTCCATTAAACAGCAACCTGTTCCCTGTTAAAAGAATCTGTCCCTGCTTTATGAAAACAAGATGGTGCGAGAAAAAATCGATTGCCAAACTTGTAAATCTTAATTATGGAACATTATTCTTCAAAAAGCAGCATTCACTACATCTATCCCGGAGAATATACTCCTTTGCCTGAACTTGAACGGTTGGCAGACGAACTGAAGGTACACAGGGAAGGTACCGTTGTGCAGCCATTGGTGAATGTGCGTGATAGAGTGGAAAGTTTTACGATTGAAGTAGCCATACCTGGTGTAAAACGGGAGAATTTTTTGATTGCATTGAAGGATCATATTTTATCAATTGCTTTGTTTGTAAAGAGCAGTGTTGATTGTGTTACCGAAAACTTTCACCTGCACGAGTTCAATTATGATTGTTTCGACAGGCATATTCTGTTGCCTGACAATGTAAATCCCGAATTAGCATCGGCTTCCTATAAGGAAGGTTTGCTGCATATTTATATTCCGAAAGAAGCGGCTCCTGTAAAAACAGAAGCGTTACGAATTGTTGTTTACTGATCTCTTTTTCACCGCCTGCTATATTATCTGTAATAAATAAAACAGGTAATTATGAAAAAGATAAAATGGCTGATAGTACTTCTTGTTTTTTTGCTCACAGGATGTACCTCTACAAAAATTACGAGCAGCTGGAAGGCACAAAATGTTGAAGCAAAACAATACAAAAAAATCCTGGTGCTGGGGTTGATCCGTGATACCGACAGAAGTCTGCAAGAGAAAATGGAAGCACATATGATTGATGATCTGAAAGAGAAAGGTTACAATGCCGTTGGTTCATTAAGCGAATACGGACCAAAAGCTTTCAGCAATATGACAGAGGCCGAAGCGGTTAACAAATTAAAAGAAAGTGCTGTTGATGCAGTGATCACCATTGTGCTGCTCGATAAACAAAAAGAACGCAGTTATGTACCGGGGCGCCTTTACTATTCACCCTATGGCATGTATTACAATCGTTTCTGGGGATATTATGGCACACTCAATTACCGTATCTATGAACAGGGATACTATGTTACCGACACGGAGTATTTCTGGGAAAGTAATGTGTATGATATGAGTACACAATCCCTGATCTATTCTGTACAAACCAAATCGTTTGATCCTGCCAACTCTGAAAGTTTAGGACATGAGTACGGGAAACTGATCATTAACGAAATGGTGAAAAATAATATCCTGAAATAAGCAGAATAAAAAAACAGCAGATCATCAGGAAATAGTTTCTTAATGATCTGCTGTTCTTATTTTACCCAATTCCTTTACTCAGTAATAATTAATTAACACAATCTTTTCATAGTCCTTCAGTAATCCTTCGTCCACAAATTCAACATCACCACCATTATCAAGTACACGTTCTATTACATCATCCACGGCATCTTTAATATAGGAGAAACGATTATAAGGTTCTTCCAGTTTCTCAATAACATCAGCAGTTGAACTGTGCTGTGCAGGAAACATATAATTCTTTTCTACCACCAGCAACTGCCCTTTTTTATGTGAGGCATCACGCCATACAGCTGTCATACCCACTGCCAGTTTCTTTTTACCTGCAGCCTCTTCAATCTGGTTGAGCAGATCTTTTTCTTTTACTTTTTTCCAATCGTTGATATATGGCTGCAATACTTCTTTCAACTGCACAGGAGAACTCTCTTCATAATTACCGTGTATGATCTCCACAATGGCTTTTTCATGCCGGGTAATTTGTCTGAAATGCCCCAGTATTCTGTCGGTGCCAATCACAAACAAAGGCAGATGATAAGCGTTTAATACAATATCGAGCGAATGATCGATGTGATAGAGGAATTTTTTCATCATAATCTCTTTCCGGTCTGATACATCTGAAAAATTAGCAACCCTTTCAGGCGCTTCATTTACATAAGCATCAATATGTTCCGGTCTGTCGGATATGATACGCACAAGATCACCGGTGTTACCGAGGTACATTCTGCTTTCCTTTCCGCTCAGCAATAACACAAGATATTTGTGCAGTTGCTTCTTACTGTACACAAGATCCCTGATCTCGAATGATTCATCAATAATGATCTTTTCTTCTACCGGTACATCCAGGTACAATACTTTTTCAAATACCGGCGATACATACAACGCAATACTTTTCTTATACGTATTGAAGTTGAGATTCTTCACAAGAGCATTAAGCTTTGCCATTACCAGCGACGACATTTCACCCGGATATTCTGCCAGCAGCTCATCTTCCACTTTCTTCACTGCCATTTTCAGTGAATACATCAACTCTGTCTTTAAATTCATTTTTGGCTCAAACGGGAGAATGATTGAAACGGAAGGCCTGTAATGCAATGCTCCCATTACTTCACGAATTTCAGGTGCAATGTTTGCGTTCATGTCGTTTGATTTTAGAGATGTAAGCTATTTCAATTCAACATGAAAACATATGACAATCATCACGCCAATCTTTGATGCTACTCATAAAAGACTGATGTAAGATGATGGTCCTTTGTACAGCACATGAAACATCCTGCAAATAATATAAATCTTTCAACCATCTTTCACAGCATGGCCGATTGCTACAGCTATCTTGGAGCAACAGAGCGCTTTCGCAGCATCGCTTATGAAAATGCTGCGAAGATCTTGTACAACATGAGTGAAGATATTTCGCTGTATAAAGATGTGAAAGCCCTGGATGCGTTGGGAGGTATTGGTGAAAGTATTGCCGCAAAAATTATTGAATACCTGCGCACTGGCAAAATAAAAGCCTATGAACAACTCAAACAGAAAGTACCGTTTGAATTACTGGAGCTGATGAATATCACTGGTTTTGGTCCTGCAACCTTGCGAACTTTGCACAAGCAACTGCATATAAAAACAAAAGATGAACTGATAGATGCTCTGCAGCATAACAGGTTGAGCAAACTGAAAGGCTTTGGCCCGAAAAAGATCAGCAACATGATGCAGGCGTTGAAACTGGAGAAAGAAAACAAAAAACGGCTTGCATTTGCGGATGCAGAAAAGATTGGAAATAGACTACTGGCACTGGTGAAAACATTTCCTGGTGTAAAGCGTGCAGAACTGGCAGGCAGTTTGAGGAGAAAAAAAGAGACGATTGGTGATATTGATCTGATCATTACAGCCAACGAAAAAGACCGGAAAAAGATCATCAGCAAACTCACAACTATGCCCGGCGTAGAAAAAATTATTGCAGCAGGGCGCACCAAGGCAAGCATTGTATTAAAAGAGCAACATGTACAGGTGGACGTTCGTATAGTTAGTGATCATGAATTTGGAGCAGCCATGCTCTATTTCACCGGTTCAAAGGAACACAACATCAAACTCCGAAGCATCGCAAAAGAGCGTGGCCTCAAAATAAACGAATACGGCATTTTCAATAAGCAGGATAAGTGGCTGGCCGGAGAAACAGAAGAAGAGATGTACAGTTTTTTGGGCATGAACTATATCCCGCCGGAAAAGCGGCTCAACAAGGGCGAGATAGAACAGGCCATGAGTAAAAAAAGGGGACAAAATATTAAATAAAAAATATTTATGATCCGAATCAGCCCCCCGGCTATTGCGAGTCATTCTTTATAGAGCGCTTCTAATTGATCTTTAACCTTCAAAATCATTCATCATGAAAAAGATTCTGCTGGCATTCGACGGAACTCATTTTTCAAACGGTGCTTTTCAATTTGCCCGTCAACTGAATGAGCTGGAACCTGCTTTAGTAACCGGCGCCTTTTTGCCACAGGCACAAGCCGCCAACTTATGGAGCTATGCCGATGGCATGAGCGGCCCCATGTTTGTTCCTTTAGTGGAAGAACGTGATACAGAAGTGATGCAGGCAAACAAGGAAAAATTTGAAACACTTTGCCGCAAAAATGGCATGGAATACCGTGTGCATGAAGACTTGTATGATTTTGCACTGCCAGAATTGAAAGCTGAAACAAGATTTGCAGATGTCCTTATTATTGGTAGTGAAGTATTTTATGAGAACCTTGGCGGCAAGCTGAATGAATATTTGCAAGACATCCTGCACAGATCGGAGTGCCCGGTGGTAGTTGTGCCGGAGAAATATAATTTTCCGAAAACAAACATTCTTTGCTACGATGGCAGCGAATCATCAGTTTATGCCATTAAACAATTTGCATACCTGTTTCCTGAATTAACAAAACAGCCCACTTTACTGGTGTATATCCATGAAGACGGGAAAAATGAATTTCCACAACAGGTAAATATTGAAGAACTCGTATCAAGACATTTCAGTGATCTCACATTAATGAAACTGGATATGAGTCCTGAGAAGTATTTCAGCACCTGGATCAATAATCGTGAAAGTGCTTTGGTGGTATCCGGTGCATTTGGACGTTCTGCTATTTCACAACTCATTCGCAGGAGTTTAGTGAAAGATGTGATTGCAGAACATAAGTTACCCGTATTTATCGCACACAGATAGATAGCAATTTGGTTGGTGATTGTTTCGGGGCCGATATCCATCGGCCCCTCTCTTTTATTACACCGATCATGATCACGATCATTGATTGCTGCAATCAGCATCATACAGTACCACATCGCCAATAAGTAGGTTTACAGCAATATGGCAATTAACAAAAAGACTATCGCAAAACTGCTGCTCATCTGTTTATTATGTGTAGGATTTGCGGTTGCAATTGCCTTCCTGATAGAATTTATTCAATCATAAAACAACACATCACATGAAAAAGAACATTGGTAATACCGATCGCATCATCCGCCTCTTACTGGCCGGTGTTTTTGCATTACTTTGGTTTCAGAATATTGTTACCGGCACCTGGGGTATTGTGTTACTCGTACTGGCAGCTGTGTTTGCTATCACAAGCCTCGTAAGCTTTTGCCCTCTGTATGCTTTGTTTGGCATCAGCAGTTGCCCAACAAAGAAAACAAACGCATAATTAAAGCATAAAGCACATCTGGCTTTCAGTTCATCACACATCCAATTCATAAGAACTGGATGTTACACTTATTTCTATGAAGCTTAATAAAGAATGGCATATTCAGCATCTAATGCCAAACAACCCAACATTAGAGGAGCGCATTGCATGGCATATTGAACACGCAAAACATTGCAGCTGCAGAGAAATGCCCGATAAGATAAAAGAAGAAATAAAGAAGAGAAAGAAAAAAACAACTTCGGCATGAAATACCTCTTTTCTTTCCTGCTGTTGATACACGGGCTTATTCACCTGATGGGTTTTGCCAATGGATTTGGTTTCAGTAAACTGCCTGCACTAACAAAATATATGTCCAAACCAACAGGTATGCTATGGCTTTTTGCAGCGATGCTGTTTACAGCTGCTGCTGTTTACTATCTGCTGAAAAAAGAAAACTGGGCCTTGTTTGCTGTTGCTGCTGTCATCATTTCTCAAGTGCTCATCATATGGTACTGGAAAGATGCGAAGATGGGAACAGCAGCTAATCTCATCATCCTGTTGGTTGTTATCCCGGCATTGGGCGAATGGCAATTCAACCGCATGTATAAAAAAGAAGTGCAGCGGATGCTTTCACTACAGATCAACAAATCAGTAAATACAATTACAAATGAACAGGTTCAGGTATTACCATCTGTAGTTCAAAAATGGTTAAAGGCCAGCGGCGTGGTTGACCGGCCGATAATTAAACAGGTGTATCTGCAACAAAGGGGCGAAATGAAAAACAAACCCGATGGGAAATGGATACCGTTTGAAGCAGAACAATATTTCACAATTGATCCTCCCTCCTTTTCCTGGAAAACAACAATTCGTCCTTCCGGTTTTTTATTCATCACCGGCAGAGACAAGTATGAACAAGGAAAAGGAAACATGCTCATTAAAGCCTACGGACTTTTTACCATTGCTGACAGCAAGGGTTTACAAACCGACCAAGGAACGTTGTTGCGCTATCTTGCGGAGATCTGTTGGTTCCCCGGTGCAGCACTCAGTGAGTATATAAAATGGGAACCGATCGATGATAAAACTGCAAAAGCAACGATGAGTTATGGAGGAATAACAGCATCGGGTGTATTCTGTTTCAACGCAAATGGCGACGTCGTAAAATTTGAGGCCGACCGTTATTATATCAACAACAATCATTCATCACTCGAAAAATGGCAGGTTACCTGTATTGATCACAAAACTATTAATGGCATCCGTATACCGGTAAAAAATAATGTTACCTGGAAATTGAAAGAAGGAGATTTTAAATGGCTTGAACTTGAAATTACCAACATTCAGTTTACTTTCACCGCATAATCAGCAGTATGGATTCAATTACACACATTGCACTGGGTGCCTGCATTGGTGAAGCATTTTTTGAGAAAGGGTTTGGTAAAAAAGCAATGCTTTGGGGTGCTTTGGCACAAAGTATTCCTGATATTGATTTTGTTGCTTCCTTCTGGATGGGCACTGCCGATGATCTGCTGGCACATCGTGGTTTTACACATTCGCTTTTGTTTGCAGT
>NZ_DATGWT010000027.1:0-211400 GCF_035299325.1 Lacibacter sp.
CATCAGCGTGTTCTAAGTATGGCATACCTATCCTTCCTTGGAATTTGTTTTTTGGGGTTTGGTTTTTATTCATCCTTGTGCCTTGATCCTTGCGCCTTGTGCCTTTTTCTTGTTTTTTGTACACTGGATTTTGGACATTCCTTCTTGTGCCTTGATCCTTGTCCCTTGTGCCTTTTCTTTTGGATTTTGGTAGTTGGATTTTGGACATTCCTTCTTCTTCCTTGTGTCTTTCTTGCACCTTGAATCTTGTTCCTTGTCCCTTGTGTCTTTCTTGTGCCTTGATCCTTGTCCCTTGTGCCTTTCTTGTTCCTTGTCCCTTGATCCTTGTGCCTTCTTAACTTTATTCCATGGCAGATGTGCATTCAATAGAACAGCGTCGTTTTAATATGCAACAGATCAAAGGCAAAAACACAAAGCCCGCTGAACCGCCACGTCTGTAGAATATATGTATTTTTGATGTAAATTGATTTGATCCCGATGATTCAACAATCCCTATCCTGTAAAAGCGTATTACTGAAAATAAGTGGCCTCTGCCTTCTCACCTTATTACTCTCATTGAATGCGTTGGCGCAACCCGCAATAAGTTCATTCAACCCCACATCCGCACCTGTTGGAGCAAGCGTTACTATTACGGGTTCCGGGTTTAGTACTACGGCCGCAAGCAACAGTGTATTTTTTGGAGTTGTGAAAGCTACTGTAACAGCGGCCTCAGCAACATCGCTCACGGTTACTGTTCCGGCCGGTGCAACGTACCAACCAATCACGGTTACTGTTAATAATCTCACAGCGTATTCAGGCAGATTTTTTACAGTTACGTTTAATGGCGCAGCTTCAGCGTTTTCTTCGAAATCTTTTGAATATGCAGCCCGTATCGATTCTGTTGACGCAAATATTGAAACAACAAAATATACTATTGCTGACATAGATAACGATGATAAAATAGATGTCATTACGATAGACAGGTTCAATAACACAATGTCTGTTTACAGGAATACATCCACAGGCGGAAATATTTCATTTGCAACAAAAAATGATTTTACTACAGGACAAAGCCCACGATCCGTTTCGGTAGGTGATATTGATGGAGATGGAAAGTTGGATATAGTGGTTTCGAATTTTGTAAGCAATACCGTCTCGGTATTTAAAAACATTTCTACAAGTGGGAACATTTCATTTGCCCCGAAAATTGATTTTACCACAGCTACACAACCTGCGGCCATCTCAATCACTGATCTGGATAAAGATGGAAAATCAGATCTTATAATCAATACAGTTAATCTGGATGGATATGTTTCCCTACTCAGAAATACAAGCAGCAGCGGAACCATTTCATTTGCTCCGAAAACTGACCTGCAGGCAGCAGGCGGATCAATTGAGGAACTAAGAACAACTGATGTTGATGGCGATGGTAAATTCGATATTATACTGCCGAACTTCAGCTTACACGCAATAACAATCTTCAGAAATACAAGTACAACCGGAAATTTGTCGTTTGCGCCGCTGGTGAATATAAGCACTTTTACAAACCCTGATGAAATCGAAATCGGTGATTTAAATAATGATGGTAAATCAGATATCGTTGTTGGGCATTATGCTGATGCACGGGTACTGATTCTGCGAAATACAAGTTCTGTGGGCGCAATTACATTTCAAAACGATGGTTCGCATTCCGACGGACTGGCGCCCAGAGGCATGGCAATCAACGATCTTGATGGGGATGGTAAACCCGATCTGGTTGTAAACACCGGCGTGCTGTCATTTTCACTTTTTAAAAATACCAGCTCTGCCGGCGGCACAGTTTTATTTAATGCAGGTGTCAAAACGCTCACGGGTTATAATTCAAAAGTAATCTCCGCAAATTTTGACGGAGATGATAAACCTGATCTTGCTTTTGAAGCAGGGATGTTTCGGGTTAGCGTTTGGAAAAACAGAACTTCGAGTCCGCAGATTTTTTCATTTTCACCTCTGTCACCAGCGATTAAAGGAACTGTAATAACTATAAACGGTGTGAATTTTTCAGGTGTAAATGCAGTCAGCTTTGGAGGCATACCCGCTTCTTCGTTTACAGTAGTAAATACAACAACAATCACCGCCGTGGTAGATACGGGTGCCACGGGCGATATTGTTGTTACAACGCCCGTGGATTCGGCCCGGATACCTGGTTTTATGTTTATCGCTCCGCCAATCATCACTTCCTTTTCTCCCACCACGGGCACCCTTGGTACCAACGTAACAATCACCGGTTTTAACTTTACCAACACCGGTAACATTAGCTTTGGTGGAGTGCCTGCAGATTCCTTCAGGGTAACATCACCCACAACAATTATTGCTACTGTACTGGGAGGTGCTTCCGGTTATGTGAGCGTAACCAATCCCGATGGATCCGATTCGTTGGCTGGGTTTACCTATCTTCCACCACCTCTTCCGGGTATTATCGCTGTTTCCCCAAATAAAGCAACAGTGGGTACAGTAATAACGATTACCGGTAATCATTTTAGTACAGATACTGCTCTCAATTACGTTTATTTCGGCCCCGTCAGGGCCAAAGTATTAGCAGCTTCTGCCAATACGCTTACAGTTCAGTTGCCGCCAGGTGCAGGTTACGGCCCGGTTTCTATTACCACAAATTCCTTAACCGCTTTTTCACCCAACGCATTTATTCCCATTTTTCCCAATGGAGGGAATATATCATCGGGATCGTTCAGTGATCATATCGCACTTGAAACCGGGGCATCTCCGCAAGATGTTTGTATGACCGATTTTGACGGTGATGGCAAAAACGACCTCGCCGTAGTGCAGGCAACCCGTTCAGGTATTTCTTTGCTCCGCAATAAGTCAGATTCAGTTAACATCTCCTTTCACAGCCAAGTGGATATTGCCGGGTTCTCCCCGTATGGTCTTATTGAAAGTGTAGAAATGGATGGCGACGGGAAGAAAGATATTGTAGCCACCGGCAGTTATTCCAATACATTGTCTGTATTTAAGAACACATCTGTAAAAGGTACCATCGATTTTTCGGAACGGAAAGATTATTACCTGGCCGATTTTCCATCGAATGTAAGAGCATTTACAACCGCTGATATGGATGGTGATGGCAAACAGGATATCCTGATAACAGGGTACAAAACAGTATCGATTATCAGGAATACAAGTTTCCTCAACAGAATTTCACTGGCCCCCATGATTTCAATCAACGTTGGTGAACACAACGCCACCATTAAAGCAGGCGATGTGGATGCGGATGGGAAACCTGATATTGTACTGATCAATGCAACTACAGACTCTGTAACAGTTCTACGGAATATCAGCAACCGAGGCAACCTGTTATTTGAATCGCCGGTAAACTTTGCAATAATGGATGATCGAACTGATTACTATGGTTCATCGAATCTATGTCTAAGCGATTTGGATAACGACGGTAAAATTGATATCGCTGTATCCAACACGGCCTCTTCTTTTTCCATATCGGTATTAAAAAATTATTCAACTGCAGGGAACATTCTTTTTCGTTTAGCGAATAACAGGAAGACCGGTTATTTCCACCCCGTTGTACTAACACCTGAAGACCTTGATGGTGATGGCCAACCCGACATAGCATTTAATAATGGCAACCCATTGCGTGCAATTGGTACCCTCAGGAATAACAGTACAGCAGATTCTGTATCACTTGCTTCGCCGTTTACCTATCTGTATAATAACAGTGGCAGTCCGGCAGGCTTATGCACAGGAGACCTCAATAATGACGGACGCCCTGAAATCATTTGCGCAGGAGGCACCTTTTCCAGCCCGGGAAATATTTATATTTTCAAAAACAAAACAAACGGACCTCACCTCACTTCTTTTAGCCCGGGAAACGGGATCATCGATTCAGTGATTACGTTAACAGGATCAAATTTTACCGGTACAACCGTAGTGAGCTTTGGCGGCATGCCTGCCAAATCATTTTCAGTACTGTCGCCTTCAACTATTTCAGCCGTGGTAAGTACCGGATCGTCGGGTAATGTAACTGTTACTAACCCGTTGGGTAACTCTTCGTTGCCGGGATTTTTATATGGCTTGCCTCCTGTTATTACATCCTTTAGTCCTGACAGCGGTGGCCAGAATACATCTGTTAATATCAAAGGAAAAAACTTAAGATGGGTTACCGGCGTAAAATTCGGTGGCGAACCAGCCATATCGGTTACTGTAAATTCCGATACCTCTATAACCGCAATCGTTGGTTTTGGAGCTTCGGGTGCTGTAACTGTAATTGGGAATGTAGATTCGGCTTCTCTGCAAGGGTTTGCCTATATACCTCCTCCCGTTATTGATTCATTTTCTCCAACAAGCGGTACCACAGGTACAAAAGTCTCCATTTACGGTTCAAATTTTGCCACCGCCAAAGCTGTCTATTTCGAAAATGTGCCGGCACAATCATTTACAGTTATCAGCCCTTCATTGATTGAGGCTGTTGTGGGCCTAGGTGCCACAGGGCAGGTAGTTGTTGAAACAGCAGGAGGCTTCTTTTATAAATATTTATTTCAGTTTTACGCTCCTCCTGTTATTACATCTTTTAATCCTGTTACTGCCACACAAGGCAACCCCGTCACCATTACAGGAACGAATTTTAACGGAGCAACCTCGGTAAAATTCGGGGGAGTGTCTGCTGCCACATTTACCGTTAATTCCAATACCAGCATCACCGCAGTTCTTGCAAACGGTGCCACAGGCGATGTAAGCGTTACTACGCCCGGTGGTACGGCAACACTCGGTGGCTTTACCTATGGTATTGTAACCAATGTAAACAATGTTGGTAACAACACCGCAAAAGAGTTAACCGTAAATCCCAACCCTGCCACTGATGTAATTATGATTAAACATCCGCTTTCCACCAGGAATGCACAACTTCAAATTATCGATATGCATGGCAGAGTGGTGAAAACAATTGTTGCACAAAGAAATCAAAAGCAGGCCTCCGTTTCTGTAAAAGAACTGGCTGCTGGTATTTATCAGGTATTATGGATAAACGGAAGCAGGCAGTTAAACAAACCCTTCATGATCATAAAATAACGATTCGTCCACTGTCGGGTTCCACTGCCGCATATTGCCGGTAAACGATCCCGGCAAAACCTGAGTTCAAAATAACACGGATGCGGGAAGGCCACGTAAGGTTCTTTCATTCGTGGATCATATCTGCGTTTATCGGTGTCCATCCGTGGCCTGACTTTATTCGCATGCCCGATGCCTGCCCGACTTCGGGGCGGGTACATACCAAAGCACAACGCTCCTGCAACATGAGCCGCATCAAAGGCAAAAACACAAAGCCCGAATTGCTGCTGAATCGGTGCGTCACCCGCACCGGTTTGCTGCATTGTGCAACACACGCTTAGCGCTGAGCAGGCAGAGCATTCCACAACTGAAGCACAAGGGGTGGCGCACCGGCATCAACTTCTCGTTTTACCTTTATACACATGGCAGATGTGCATTCAAAAGAGCAGCGTCGTTTTAATATGCAACAGATCAAAGGCAAACACACAAAGCCCGAAATGCTGCTGCGCAAATATTTACATGCACAGGGCTTTCGTTACAAACTTCACGATAACACATTACCCGGCAAACCCGATCTCGTATTACCGAAATACAAAACCGTCATCTTCATACACGGTTGCTTCTGGCACGGACATGAAAACTGTAAATACTTTACCATACCCAAAACAAGAACGCAGTGGTGGACAGAAAAGATCAATAAGAATATTGCTAATGATGTGAAAGTAATGAAGCTGCTGAAGAAAGATGGCTGGAAAATGATTACCACCTGGGAATGCGGGTTAAAACCTGCAAAGTTTGACAAAACACTTAGTTCATTATTGAAGAAATTATAGATTCGCTTTATCCTTTTTGCTTTGCTTTTTGATCACCTATAAGCTTGTTTAGTTTTTGCAGAAACTTCGTAAGCCAATAATAAAAGTAGGGTTGAAGTTATACAAGCTTGTATTTGCGCCGTATATCATCAGCATCTCTTTCCGACAACTCGTACACAACATGAAAGTCATGCTTTTTCGTATTTGCCTCAACAATTTTAATGGAACCATCCGGATATTCCAGGTAGCATTGGCTGCTGATAAGTACATCGGAGTTAATCATGAACGGAAACCCTTGGCTTAGTTTTTTTTTGCGGAATGCTTTAATTGCTTTTGTAGCGGCAGCTTCATAAAGTTTTGCGGTCATAGGAAATAGTATGTGATTATAGAAACAAATCTATGGTTTAAAAGAGAAACCTGCAAGCATTATACCGGCATTACTGTTCATCCCCCCTGTTTGTGAAAGAAAAGGTTCGGAGCAGAAAAGATCAATAAGAATCGTTTGAATGATGTGAAAGCAATGAAGCTGCTGAAGAAAGATGGTTGGAAAGTGAATAACTGTGTGGGAGTGTAAATTAAAACCAGCGAAGCTCAATCAAACACTTACCGCTCTGGTAAAAAAACTCTCCTGATTAATTACTGCCACGAACTGAACGTGACTTAAAGGCAAATGTATTTTACGTCACATGCTTTACTATTGTACTCATGAACGCTTAAACCAAAATACAATGACGAATAAACAGGTCTATTCTGTTTGTGAAGCAGTTGCAGATATCGCATATATAGCAGCTAAAGAAAATTATGAGATTTCAGATAGCCGTAGAAAATTTGCATCGAAATGTAGAATGGGGCGTAAACTTTGAACCAGAGTATATTGATTCTATTTATCACTTTGCTATCTTTAAGATTAATCAATGGCGTAACGTATGAACCAAGGCCTATATGAACAGCTAATTAATAAGTTGGTTTTTTCTAAATTAAAAGATCTAGATAAGAGCATTTTTTATATTAAGGAAACTTCAATTGATAAGAGCGAAGCCGCAAGAATACTTTCTCAGTATTTAAGTGATGTTATTCGATTTGCATTGACACTTATTGCTGGTGAACACAGTATTGAAAAGCAAATTGAGATTTCAAATAAGATTATACTCTTATTACAAAGTGAAATAAAGGCTGAAACCTTCGATGAAGATTTGATACAAACAGAAGGGAAAATACTTACTGCTGTTTTTTCAAAGCTTGATGCCGGATTTGTTGATTTTGAAAAGCATCTCAAAGAAATTACTCCTTACACTAGATTAGCGCAAAGTGAATTATTTACAGGAAACAACGCTGGCATATCTCTGGAAAGTGAAATAAAAAAGGAAATTCTTTCATCTGATAAAATTAACTTTCTAGTTTCTTTCATTAAATGGACAGGTATAAGAATTTTTGAAAGAGAGTTAACTGAGTTTACAGACAGAGGAGGTAAACTAAAAGTAATAACAACGTCTTATATGGGTGCTACTGATCTAAAGGCGATTGAATTTTTATCCAATTTAAAAAATACAGAAGTAAAGGTTTCTTATAATACAGATAATGAAAGGCTACATGCAAAAGCTTATCTTTTTTATCGGAACACTGGATTTCATACAGGTTATATTGGTTCATCAAATATTTCAAGATCTGCGTTAACAAATGGCTTAGAATGGAATCTAAAAGTTACAACAAAAGAAGTAGGTCATATTATCGATAAATTTCAAAAGACATTCGAAACATATTGGTTAGACAAAGAATTTGAAAACTTTGAAACGAATCGTGATTCCGAAAAACTAAGAAAAGCTTTAAAAAAGGAAAGAGTATCTGATCGAAATAATTCTGCTGCATATTTTGATATAAAGCCATTTCCTTTTCAAGAGGAAATTTTGGAAAAGTTGCAAGTAGAAAGAATTGTTCACAAACGGTTCAAAAATTTAATTGTTGCAGCAACAGGAACGGGTAAGACTGTGATATCTGCGTTTGACTTCAAGAGGTTTAAGCAAAAAGACGGGACAGTTAAGCTACTGTTCGTTGCACACCGAAAGGAAATTCTTCAACAGGCACAAGCAACGTTTCAGGGTATATTAAAAGATAACAACTTTGGAAACCTTTGGGTAGACGGAATTGAACCAGAGAAATTTGATTGTCTTTTCGCCTCTGTTCAGACCTTAAACAATAGAATTGAAACTCTATCTCTAACCTCGACATACTATGATTTTATCATAATTGATGAAGTACACCATATTGCTGCATCAAGTTATCGACCAATATTAAAAAGGTTTGAACCAAAAGTTTTACTCGGCCTAACGGCAACTCCGGAAAGAATGGACGGCGAAGACATACTTAAAGATTTTTGTGATACAATAGCAGCCGAGATAAGATTACCTGAAGCATTAAACCGAAAACTACTCTGTCCTTTCCAATATTTCGGCATTTCTGATAGTACTGATCTTTCCAAGGTTCAATGGGTTAACGGAAGATATTTGCCTAGTGAACTTTCCCGTATCTATACGCAGAATGATAGAAGGGTTGGAGAGATACTTTACAATGTAAAAAAGTATTTGAGCGATTCACATGACGTTAGAGCCCTTTGTTTTTGTGTTACTCGAGAACACGCCCAGTTCATGGCCGAAAAATTTATGTTGGCCGGGTATAAAGCAGATTACCTTGTTAGTACACGAAATGAATTAAGAGATGAGATACGAGAGAGATTTTTGTCTAAAGAAATTAACTACCTTTTTGTTGTTGATATTTTTAACGAGGGTGTTGATATTCCTGACATTGACACTGTATTGTTTTTGCGGCCGACAGAAAGCTTAACTGTTTTTCTTCAACAACTTGGAAGAGGCTTGCGCTTAGCTGATGGAAAAGAGTGCCTAACTGTTTTAGACTTTGTAGGAAATGCAAGACCGGAATATGATTTTGAAGGAAAGTTTAGGGCTTTAGTTGGTAAAACAACAACCTCAGTTCAAAAAGAAATCGAAGATGATTTTCCTCATTTGCCATTAGGATGCACAATTGTTTTAGAGAAAAAGGCAAAAGACACAATTCTAATGAACATAAAAAAAGCTACATCTCCTAACCGGAATCAACTATTAAATAAAATCAAAAATTATCAACACCAAACGACACTACCGCTCACATTAAAAAACTTTATAAATTTTTACCATCTTCCTCTTCAAACAATTTATAGTAAAGCAATTTGGAAACGCCTTTGTGTATTGGCGGGAAAAGAAAACGACTACCCATTGACTAATGAAAAAGAAATTTTAAGGGCAATAAGCTTAAAGTGGCTGTCTTGTTGCTCTAACACGTACTTTGAATTTATAATAAAACTAGCTAGAAAAAGCTTTAGAATTAAAATTGAAGAATTAACCGAAGAAGAAAAAGCAATGTGTTTAATGCTTCACTATGATGTTTGGCAAAGCGAGGGAGGCTTTTCTTCCCTTGAAGAAAGTATAAACACACTTGGCAAAAACGAAATCTTGAATAAGGAAATAATTGAACTCCTTGAGCTATTGGTAGATAGAATAGATTTTTTAGAGAGAGAAATTAATTTGCCATTCTCACAACCGCTTAGGGTTCATAGTAGATATACCCGAGATCAAATACTTTCTGCTTTTGGGTTTAGTTCATTTGAGAAGAAATCAAGTATAAGAGAAGGGGTTGCGTTTTCTAAAAAATATAATACAGAGTTGCTTTTTATAACCTTGAATAAATCTGAGAAAAATTTTTCTCCTACAACTTTATATGATGACTTTGCAATAAGTGACAAGGTTTTTCATTGGCAATCTCAAAATGCGGTTACCCCAGATTCGGAAAAGGGACTCTCCTATATCGACCACAAGAAAAAGGATAAACGAATTCTCCTTTTTGTTAGAGAGAAGAATGAAGATCAATTTGGAAATAAAATATCTTTTGTATTCCTAGGAGAAGGAAATATTCAAGATTATTATGGTTCTAGGCCAATGAGCATTAAGTGGGAGTTAAACGAACCAATGCCTCCATACTTATGGAAAGATTCGGCTAAAATGGCTGTTGGGTAATAGGGTATATTAGATACTTCATTCGTAATGACTATCGCCTGAAATATTTGTTTAGGTAAATTAAACAGAACTTTTAAAGCTTCACAACTCTTTTAAAATGTTTAATTCAAAAAAGAACGAACTAACAAGAGATGACTTCATGAAATTTTTTCGTGATACAGAAAAACTAAATTTATTAAGCCCTGATGACAGGATAGAGGTGTTTTCTACAATACTTTTGGGAAGTTCTGATTTTAAGAAAAAACTCTTTGATGATATTTTTTCTGATTATTGTGTTTCTAATCTAGAAGTAGTTGAAGTGAATTAACACTCAATTTCTTTTGCTTCGCAGTCACTAGTTCATTAAGAAAACAACCTTAAGATTCGTTATCGAAGAAGTTCAATACTAATTGATCGAGATCGAAAAGTCAATTTATTTTCCCAAAGTAAGATCGCCATATAACACCTCAAGCAAATCCCCCGGCTTCACATCAATAGCAAGCGCTATCAAGTAAAGTTCCTCAGCTCTTAAATGACTACGCTCATTTAGTGTAAGCTCATTCATTCGTGCCTTAGTTAGCCCGGCTTTTCTGGCAACTTCAGATTTATTTACCGACTTCTGGGCAAGATAAAGGCCAAGCGTTGTCATTGATTATTAGGTTTTTCTATACGTTTTGTAGTTTGAAAGATAAAAAAAGCATAAAAAACTATACAATTGCTAGGAATATTGTGGGTTATTATATACTTTGGTATTGATATTCTATACAAGTAGTCAATTTTTCAATCCCAAATAGTTAAAAAGCTTTACATGAAAAAGACCCCTTCCATAGCCAGCCGTTACAAAAAACTAAGAAAACTCAAACCCTTGCTAAAATGGCAAACCGGTGCTTACACCCGCCACCCAACCTATCACTTCACCCTCCCTTATCCCTTCCTGCTGCTCTGCCGCCTTGTAGAAGTAGAACCGGAACAACTGCTCCACGATTTTATGGATAACCTCGCTTGCGGCAGTTGGCAAAGAGAGGGCAGGGATCAGGCCAAAGAAAACCTCATCAACTATTTTATTGCACACGGCTACGGTCAGCACCACTATTCAGAAGAAGACCTCCGCCTAATGTTTAAAGAAATGGACGCCTGTGGTTTGCTCTTCCCAAAAAACAGCAACAGCAAACTGCTCGATGCCTACTGCAAGTGGCGTGATAAGCACCACACCTATTGGTTCAAAAAATGGTTCCGCAAACCCCGCCGCAAACTTAAAGATTGAGCCAGTCTAAAGTCTGAACACGCCATTAAAAAGCAATATGCTACCATAAATCAAACTGCAACACACAGGATGACTGTGCATGTACAACAGCAGTTCATTACAGTAGCAGAAATGCTAAATCAAGGCTTCCGACGGGAATTGGGGGTAATAATTCCCGTCTTGACTTTTTGGTTCTTTTGTGTCAAGACAAAAGAACGAATAGCTGTGGCACACAGCATTTATTCTCTTCAATCCGTAAGCACCAACAACTAAAAACTTAGAACTATGTATTCCGAACCGGAACTCATCCGCCTCCTCTACACCCTCGCCGACATCCAGCAATGGATCAGCGACCTCTCCTCCGCTGCACTCAGCCAGGTGCCACACATGAGCAAAAAGAAACTCCAGAAACTCGATTATTACCTCAGCCCTGCAGCCTTGGTCCACATCCTCGAACGGCATTACCATAAAATACCACGCCACCCCGGTGCCGGAAAATTCTGCATACCCATCAGCACCATTCTCGACTATATACGACAGGCAAAAGATTGCACCCAACATTCCGCACCCAACCATTCCGGCAGCTACCGTATCCTTGAATGTGATACAGAGATCGGCTTCGATCAGGAAGGCCGCCACACCGCCCACCTCACTGTCTTTACCGACAGTAAAGGAAATATCCTCACCGCCTTTCCCGGCAGGTTTCAACCAAAACCACAACCAAAAGAATTCGCAGAAACGGTTTCGGAAGAAGAATTGCTGGGCTTCGCATAGTTCCGGCTCTCTCGGCTTTGCCAATTGCCAATTCCCCTTTTGCCAATTGCCAATTGGCTATTGCCACCATCCTTCGCTCATCCTTCGCTGCTAAAGGCACGATACTCCCACGATACTAGGTAGATTAAGCGTATATAGTGCGTTAACAACGTATAAATCCGACAAGGTAGCAAGCTCATTGTAGCAGCTTTTGAGCAGGGTTGCCAACCTTTCGAAGGTTGGCAAACCTTATTCATAGCAATGTCTCCTGAAAGGGACGTTGCGTGTTCGGGATGCAACCATTCTATTCTCACAAAAAAGCCCTCCATTAACGGAGGGCCTACTATAAAAACAAAAACGTTTACTTCTTCTGGTAATGACTCACTTTTTCATCGAGCTGTACCATTTTACCATTCTCCATTCTGATGTCGTTGACAACATTCATGGAATCGGCCACACCTTTTGCATCTTTCCAGCTTTGTTTGTACCAAAGGGTTACCCATTCTGTTTTTTTATCGGCTGATATTACGGATACATAGTCGCCCATGGTCACCACAAGATCGTTATACATGTTGCGTGCATCAGCGAAAAATTTCATGGCACTGTCACGGCTGAGTTTCGCCTGGTAATAATCAAAGTCAAGTTGAATAGAATCGCCTGTGGCTGCGGCCAGCGCTGTAAAATCTTTATCAACAAAGGCTTTTAGTCCGGCCATAGCAGCGGCTACATTTTCTTTACTGCCGATCGCCCAGTCTTTGTAAGGTTCTGTGAGTGTGTAAGGCAAGTTAACATCGGCAGCAGCAGCGGCTTCTGTTGTTGTTTCAGCAGTTTTGGTTTCCGCATTGTTGCAGGCGGTGAACGCAAAGGCAAGACAAAAAAACGCAAAGATCTGTTTCATGTAAAAATGGTTTTGGGTTTAAAAATGATGCAGGAAAGGGAAGGGACGAGATGTAATCAGGTAATGAAAGATTACAATCGGTAATAAGGTAGTTGATTAAAACAGCAATTGCAAGCATTCGATGGGTTTTGTAGCAAGAGCGGCCGCTGAACAGGGTTGCCAACCTTCGAAAGGTTGGCAACCCTAACCACCCATCGTTCAGACCGGCGAAGCCGTGCCGACCGTATGGCAACCCTTACCACCAACAGTTTTTCTTTTGTATTTTTCTCCGTGCCTTTGTGTCTTCGTGGTTCAAAAAATTACCCACCCGGCGCAATCATTTCCTGACTCATGGCCATCATAGCCGTTGCCACAGCAGCAATCACAAACTGCAATTCCTTGCTTTCGTTTTTCGGGAGCCACACAAAACTTTGCTTCTGTGCCATCATGGGCAAACCTCTGAACTGAACCGCCGCAATGGGTATTCCGTTCTCTCTGAATACATAACCCAGCACATACATGGCTTTCTTTCCATCAGCATAATGATTCACCGGCAGCAGTTCAATTTCACGGATACCATTGGTGAGCACACCGATGATCTCTTCTGAAATACTTACCACGCCACCTGTTTGTTGTTGGGCAGTACTGAAGATCCAATCGCTGGTATCGGCTGAAAGAATAGTTGTGATGAGATCACTCTTACCACGATTGTAAGTGGCGGGTCCTTCGTTGCGGCCAAAGATGTTGTTCTTGGGTTGAGAATAATAAAGCGTAGTGGAAATGGCCATGTTCACAATAGCTGTATCGGTATCGTTGCGCAGCAGTTTGAATGATCGTTTCTCTTTGATGCTTTGTTCCACTTCTTCCACGTTCGATAAAAGACGGGAGAGTACATCGTGCCGTTCGGTTGTTGAGTTTGATTTACTCGTCCATCCTTTGCGGCTGTTCAGTAAACGGTAAGGCCCGAATTCATAACGGAGAAAACCAATCCCTGCTTTTTGTTTTACCTGTAAGGGTTCGGCAAGCTGGGCAATGTTGTCGGGCAACTGCATGAGTTTTTGCGCATTGCTTTGTTGCATCAGCAACAACAAACAGAGTATGATACAGGATCGTAACATCTTCTTTGAAGTTAAGTTTTTTTGTGGAGGTATGTTCGGTTGTGCAGTAAAATCTGAGTACGGGTTTCTCTTTTCTCTTTCAGCAATCCCTTTTACTTTCACTGTATGAAAGCACTTCTCGTGATGGTCTTTATTGTTGGCATTGTGTTTTTGTTTGTGCAGTGCAGCAACGGGGTGGAGAATAAAAAAGACCTCGATGAAAACATGCTCGACTTAGCGATGTACTGTGATAATCTTGGATTATACCTGCGCAAACAGGATGCAGATTATTCGCTGTGGTTACTGGAAGGAATGGACAGTACTTTACAGATACTGACGCTGAAGTTTACAGAACACCGCAAACTGCTGCGGCCGTTTAAACAATCTTATAATAAAGAACTTGCTCCTCCCATCAACGATATCCGCAAGGCCCTGCATAAAACTGATTTTCCGACAGCTGTTGAATCGTACCGTTTACTCATCAACAATTGTAATGATTGCCATGTTGACCTGGAGATTGATAAAACGGTGGTTGACTGGAGTAAAGAGGGGGTGCATTAGAAATGATGGCTGTTCAGTTTCTGATGCATTAACCTCTATTCGCCGCAAAATATGCGGCGAATAAGGGGGTTAATCACCGCATTGTGCTGGTATCTTTCCTCTTCATCATCCGCTGTTTCATCCGCTCCATCATTTCATTATTGTCCATCATGTTTTCATACATGTGGATCATCATGTTGCTGTCTTTCTTTGATGCTTCCATGAGGTTGCTCATGACGGTGTTCATCATCCCGGGGTTCTGCCGCATCATTTCCATCATGGCTCCCATGTGCCGGTGCATACTGTCTTTGTTATTCATCATGGCCTGCATCATTTCTGCCGACATTTTATCATCATTGGCAATCGTGTCGATGATGGCGGCTCTTGTTTCTTTATTGGCCAGCAGTTGATTTACGCTGGGGCTGCCTGTACATGCGGCCAACAGTAAAACAAGGCCCATTGTCCATGTAAGTTTTTTAATATAGTTCATGGTGTTCATTTGTTTTTGTAGTGCTGTATTCATCAGACAGTGTTGCGAGGTATAAACGACATTCAGCTATGCTTTTCCGGCAAACAGCAGCTGATTGTGTGCAATACTCCAGGTGAGTAAACTTTTCACATTCTTCGGCACAGGTGGTAAAAATTTCGATGCATAAACGGCATACCTGCGAGAGTAGCTCACTGCGGGCGGTGATCGCTTTCATGGCCAGTTTAGAGATGATAACAGAAGTTTGATTCAACTTCGCACAACGGATGAGGAAATGGCTTTCTTCCTCCCCAAGGCATGCACGTGAACAACGTGAAGTTGCTTCCATGCAATCCTGCAGCAGGCCTTTGAACAATTCGTCATTCATTCGTTTACAAATTGCCTTGTACAAACAACTGTACAATTAACTGAAAGGTAGCTGCCTTCTTATTCCAAAATGTTATACAGCTTTGGAGAACGTTTATACAATTTACAGGTTAGCCGGGGCAAAGGAGGGTAAATGAACTATTGTTCCACCTCATCTTCCTGTACTGCCGGCGATTGGGTTACAATCCCAAACTCAAACTGCATCTCATTGAGTTTTCGGTATAGCCCGTTATGGCTCATGAGTTCTGTATGTGTGCCACTTTCGGTAACAACACCTTTGTCGATCAACACAATTTTATCGGCATTGCGGATGGTGGAGAGACGGTGTGCAATCACAAACGAAGTGCGGCCTTTCATGAGATTATCCAAGGCTTCCTGCACCAGTTGTTCACTTTCACTATCGAGTGATGAAGTGGCTTCATCTAAAATTAAAATTGCCGGATCTTTTAAAATAGCACGTGCAATGGCAATGCGTTGCCGCTGACCACCGCTTAATTTAATACCCCGTTCACCCACAATGGTTTCATACTGTTCAGGAAACTGTTGAATAAATAAATGTGCATTGGCGCTTTTAGCAGCGGCCATAATTTCTTCTTCGGTTGCATGGGGTTTACCGTAGGCAATATTTTCTTTAATGCTGCCGCCAAACAACAATACCTCTTGTGGAACAAACGCCATTTGCCTGCGCAATTGTGAGAGAGGAAAAGATGCGGCAGGTCGTTCATCAAAATACAAGGTGCCTTTATCGGGTTCATAAAAATGGAGGAGCAACGAAGCGATGGTTGATTTACCTGCACCGCTTGGTCCCACAATAGCGATCTGTTCTCCATTGGCAGCACTGAGTGTGAGTCCTTTTAAAACGGGCACATCTTTTCGTCCGGGATAACTGAAGGCAACATTATCAAACCGCACATTTCCTTTCAGTTGATGTTGTGGTTCTATTTCAATATCGGTTAATGAAACGGGTTCGCCTTCTGCACGTAAAATTTCCCGCACACTTTGTGTGGCTCCCAATGTTTTTTGCAGTTGCGAAAACATATCAGCAAAACCAGCAAACGTACCGCCCACAAACATCGAGAAGATCACAAACATGGTGAGTGCTCCCAACGTGAGTTCACCCGATTGAATCATACCAACACCCACCCACATCACAAACGCAATACTTCCAAACACGCTAAAGATCATAAACGAAATAAATGCACCACGGTAGCGTGAATTGCTGATGGACGTTGTCACTACTGATTGTATGCTTCTTACATACCGACCGATCTCATAAAACTCACTGGTGAATGCTTTTACAATAGAGATTCCCTGGAAGGTTTCCTGCACTATGGTTCCGCTTTCGGCGAGTTGATCCTGTGCTTTGCGGGCCATCTTACGGATGCGCATACCAAACAGCACCGCTAAAATGGCAATAATGGGAACCACAGCCAGCATGATCAGGGCCAGCTTTGCACTGATCCAGAAAATAAAGAACAAACCAATGATGAGTGTGAAGATGCCACGCAGAAATTCAGCCAGTGTAAAGGAGATGGCATCCTGTATCTGCGACAGGTCACTGGAGATGCGGTTACTTAATTCGCCCACTCTTTTTTCGGTGAAATAACTCATGGGCATGGTGAGCAGTTTACTGTACACATCTTTGCGCATATCGGCCAAAGAACGTTCACCTGCTGCCGTTAACAGATACACACGCATGAACGAAAAAACAGTTTGTAAACTCAGTTGCGCAAAAATGAGCAGCAGTGTTGTGTTTAAGGAGAGCTTAATATTTTTTAATCCAAAATCGAATTGTGAAACACTGCTCATGCCGGGAAGACTGGCGCCCGGTGAAGCGGCATCGATCATCTTTCCTAATAAGAAAGGAAACAAACTGGTGGTAAATGCAGATACCGCAATAAACACCAGGCCCCAGATAAATTTACCACGATATGGCTTTAAATAGGTGAACAGGATGAGTGCCTGTTTGAGACTCTCCTTTGAAATCTTTGCTTTTGCTGATCCTGTATCTTTTGTGTTGTTTGATCGACGGGTTGCTCTGGCCATGGTTTATTTTATAACGAACAGGTTTGCTGAATTACTTCATTACAACGCAAGTTAACGATTAAGGTTTGAGGGGTAACACAACGGAGTTATTTCAATACCTGCGTAATCATTGGCACCAGCTTATCGGCCCAGCGTTTATATTCTGCAGCAGAAGGATGCAATCCATCAGAAGCAATAAGGTTTCTGTTGGTACGGCCTTCACGTGTTGATGCTGTAATATCGAGATACGGGCAATTGTATTGCTGTGTTACATGCCGGTTGATGTTGTTGAACCAATCAATTTCTTTCCTGATCTGTGCCGTATCATACGAAGCAGCAAAAGGTGTAACACTATAATCGGGAATGGATAATACAAATACGTTTTGCTTTTTGCCGTTGGCGAGTTCAATGGCTTTTTCCAACAGCTGCGTAAAGCGTTGACGGTATCCTGTTGTATCTCTTGTTTGAAATTGATCATTTACACCTATGAGCAAACTCACGACGGTATGTTTATTGGGATTGCTGTTGTTGATGTTTGATTGAAGGTTTGTGGTGGTCCAGCCGGTTGTGGCAATATAAGTGGGCGTTTGCAGCTGTATGCCTTGCTGCAACAGCAGTGCAGCAGTTTGTGCAGGGAAACGTTCATTGGCTGCAACGCCTTGTCCAATGGTATATGAATCACCGAGCGCCAGCCATGAATGAATGATTGGAGAGGAAGGCGGTGTTACTACCGTGCGGTTGGGTTCGTCTTTACTGCAGGCAGAAAGAAGAAAGATGCATATGCAGATGAGCAACAACTTCATACCACTAATTACGGATAAAGATGGAGAAAGGTTCAGATTTAGAAGAGTATTCGCTATGCTCATTATTTTTTACCGCAGAGACACAGAGGCGCAGAGATACCGGGAATTGGTAATTTGGAATTTGGGTTTTGCCTGCCCGGATGAATTGGTCAGACGGGGATTTTATCTTCCGGTGGCTTCCATCACTCCGTGGTATAAATTTTTTACACTTTGAAATATCCTTTATGAATTACAAACAAAGAGCAGATGTCTTTTAAAAAAGGAGAGTTCATAAATACAGAATGTTCGTTGCCTGCTTTTAATATCCGGATTTAATGTTTATATTACTATAACCAAAATCCACTGCCATGGTACGACAGCTATTCAACTTCATCGCCTGGCTTTTGTTTTCTGCAACAGTTTCAGGCTGCACATTTTACAGGTATGCAAAAAATAAAGAGCGCAGCAACTATTATCAATCAAACATAGCTTCCCGCTGGAAAGAACTCGACCGGACCAATTACCTGGTGGTTCATTATGGTGGCAGCATGAAAGAACTTTACAATGTGCAATACAACGAGGGCAGCAAAGAAGTAAGCGGTAACCTGCGACCATTAAGCGGGCAAGCGCTGGAGCTTTATAACAAAGTTATTGTGGATAGTGATGGTATTTCTAGAAGAGGAATTCGGAAAGACAGATCTGCAGTAAAACAAATTCATTTTTTTGTGAAGAACGCTGCGACACCCGACAGCAGCAGTATGCGCTTTTTAGTAAGTGATATTGAAAAGGTTGATGTTTCAGATCATGCATCAGCATTGAATATTTTACTGCCACTCGGAATTTCAGCAGCTGCCATTGGTATTTTTTTGGCGATCGCCTGTAACTGCCCGCATGTGTATGTAGATAACGGCACCTCACAGGAACTTACCAACTCTATGTACACCGGTGCAAAAGCTCCGCAGCTTGAACGTTTCGATCACAAACAGATGCCTGATTATTTTAGCAGTTCTTCGAACTACAATGTAAATATTGTAAATGAATTGAACGAGCAGCAGTATACCAATATGCTGGAGCTGATGGTTGCAATACATCCAAAAGATGTGCAGGTGTTTGCCGATAAACAGGGTCGCTTATTCACCATACAGCAGCTGCAACAGCCATTGCTTGCCAACGACATTAATGGCCGTACAATTATGAGTGAAATAAGACAAGCTGATCTGCAACCGTATAAGTTTAACACAGCCACCAATGCAAGGTTTAGCGAAGCATACATGCAGTTTGCAGTGCCCGAACAACAACCGGAGCAGGCCAAACTGCTGGTTCGTTTGCGCAACACATCATGGTCGGGTTTTGTGTATCATCAGTTCAGCTCTTTGTTTGGTAAAAACTACAGCCGGTGGGTTGAAAAAAATAAAAACATATCGAAAGAAGAACGGGAAAAATGGATGAGAGAACAAGGCATACAAATGCAGGTGGAAATTAAAACAGATAAAGGCTGGCAAGTGATTGATGAAATTGATCTTATTGGTGAAACAAATTTTAATTCAATTGTTGTTCCGCTGAATATACCGGCAGGTTCAAAACGGCTCGACCTGCGTTTGCGCACGGGCTTTATGTTTTGGGAACTTGATTATGCCGGCATCGATTATTCGCCTGAGGTTAAAATTGAAACACAGGTATTAAAACCGGTTGCTGCAAAAGGAGATAAGGGACAGGATTATTTGCAACAGCTGAGTTATGATGACAACAGCTATATGGAACATCTCGGCGAAAAAGCATCTACTTCCGTTACGTTTACAAACCTGTTACTGAACCCGGCATTGCAGCGAACGATCATCCTTCGCAGTAAAGGATATTATACATCCAAAGAGGAGTTTACAGGAAAAACGTACCGGAAGGAGCTGAAAAAATTTAAGAACCCGGGAGAGTTATCAAAGTTTTCGCAAAGCCTGTACAACGATTTGTATGAACGAACAGCAAAAAACTGATGCACGAAAAAATTCATTTTCCACCCGAGCCGGATGCTTTTTATGAAACGCTGAAGAAGCGGGTGGAAATTTATTTTGCGGGTAGTAAAAAAAGCAGGTATGCTGATTTCTTTTTTTACCTGAAAGCAGTTTTTTTTATTTCAACTTATGTGCTGTTATACCTGAACCTGCTGTTTTCTGATAATACAGCAGCTGCGTTTGTGAGCATGGTATTAATGGGTCCGTTCGCCATTCTTATTGGCATAAATGTGGCGCATGATGCTGCACATGGGTCTATCTCAAAATATAAAGCGATTAATGGCATTGTATTGTTTTTGTTTGATCTGCTGGGCTCCAATTCCTACATTTGGAAGAGACGGCATGTATATTCACATCACAGCTATCCCAATATTTTAAATAGCGATGCAGATCTGAAACAGAATCCGTTGGTGCGTATTTTTCCAGGAGATGAATTAAAGCCTATCCATCGTTACCAGTTTCTGTATGCACCATTGCTATATCTTGCTTATACCATTAACTGGCTTTTTGTACGAGACTTCCAGGATTTTTTTGCAAAGCAGATCGGGTCGCTTCAGTTTAAGGGCCACTCCAGGAAAGAAATTGCAAAGCTTGTTTTTTTTAAGCTGTTTTATATTTCCTATATACTTGTTATTCCTCTTACTGTTTCGCAACTTGATGCGGGAATGATTTTTTTAGCTTTTTTATTGATGAATTTTTGTGCCAGCCTTTTAATAACACTGGCGCTGATACCATCGCATGTGGCAGAAGATTCTCATTTTCCTCTGCCCGATGAACGTGGCGTTATGCAACACTCATGGTCGCATCACCAGCTGCTTACCATTATTGATTTTGCAACCAATAACTGGTTTCTTAATTTTTTGTTTGGAGGGTTTAATCATCATGTAGCGCATCATTTGTTTCCTAGAATATGCCATGTGCATTACATACATGTTACACCTGTTATAAAACAAACTGCAGCAGAGTTTGGTTTGGCATACAAGCACGAAGACAGTTTTTTGCATGCATATATTTCGCATTTCCGTCTCTTAAAAAACAACGGCATGGCTGCTGCTAAACATATTTTAGAATGATCAGGTGGATGCTTTTTATACCCTGTGCTGCATTCTTATGCATCCTGTATTTTCATTATCTCGATTTTATTTTTCGTGGTAAAGCCAACGTGTACCGTATTAATACCTCTGCTGCATTAACAGCAACAAAGAAAGAATACCGCAATACGATCAGTAATCTTGCAGTTTTTGCTTTAACAGGTCTTTTGTTGGGTTTTTTTATTGACGGTGGTTATACAAAAGTATATTCACAAACCCCGGCACAATTAAGCAGCATCATCTATCTTCCTGCGAGTTTTTTACTGGCATTGCTGGTACACGATGTTTATTTTTATGTTACACACAGGCTATTGCATTTAAGGTTTTGGTTCAAGCAGGTGCATCGTGTGCATCATCAATCGCATACTACCAATCCATGGTCGGCTTTTTCGTTTCACTTTGCAGAGTGTATTATACAAATCGGTATTGTTCCGTTGCTGGCTTTTTTGTTCCCTCTTCACGAAATAGTATTAATGCTGTTTGTTTTTTTTATGATGTTTATTACGGTGTATGGTCATTCGGGTTATGAGCTTCGGCCCAATAAGCATCAGCTGTTTAACATCTTTAATACTTCTCTGCACCATTCACAGCATCATCAATATGTACACTACAACTTTGGCATATATCTGAATATCTGGGACCGGCTGTTTGCAAGTAACCATCCCGGCTATCATCATTCGTTTAAACAACTTCGTTCAGTCGTTAAATTTCGCAAGGAAAAAGCTAAGCATCCCAGTTACGGTAAATGAAATATACTTTTATGCCATCCTTTCCGGTATCCCATTCATCGTACACATGAAATCCGTAGCGTTTATACAGTGTGAGCATTTTTTCTACAGTTGTTTCTGCATAAATGGGGAGCTGTTCTTTACGTGAATAGTCAAAAACAAAATCACGCAACTCAATAATTGTTTGAAGGCCGTAGCTGTGATCTTCCACGCCAATCATCCAGAAGTAAAGGTGTTTGTGTTTGGGTCGGCGTTTGGTTATTTCGTGTTCACGTTTAATAATGCTGATGGCCCTGCTCCATCCAATGCAGTATTGCCCCAAACGGAAATACCCTGCAAGAAACTGTAGAGGGTTTTGTTTATACCAGCTTTTGAAGAGTAACGCAACGCCTTTACTATCGGAAGTAATAAACGCTCCTTTTTTTTGCATAGCAACAGTGAGACAGAATTTGCATAATACATAGATGCGTTTTTGAATATGCCTGTCTTTTTTAACTACCCACAATACACCGGGAATATTGCCGAAAGCAGTAGTAAGCACTTTTAGTGCAGTTTCTTTATTTTGGTTAGTAATGCTTACCATAGAAACGAGAATGAAGCAACACTTATACAGCTTCGCATAAAGCGAGGTTTTGTTTAGGTACCGATATTCTTATTTTGCAGAACGGACAGGGATATAATGTACCATCGTAATCGAGTAACAGATAAGAACGGCCGCCACCGCAAGGTGCATTTTTTCTGAAAGAAGCAGGATACAATACTGTTGGGTAGTTAAAATACTCTTTGTTGAAATTAAATTTAATGCTTAGCTCCTCGAGTGTGTTTTTGTGCTGTTGCTGTAGTTCAACGTCCATATCCTGGTAATTGCCTACAGCTCTTGGCTCCAGCATATTTACAAAAGGCACATTGAGTTGTTTGCAGAGTTCAACCAGTTTCTCTAATTCGCCCGATTCAATATATTTTTTGGTAGGGCAGGTGTTTACCGCAACCATTATACCTGCGTTCTGCAGATTTTTTATTGCTTCAACAACCCAATGGTAAGAATTTTTATTGCCCCTGAATTTATTATGTGCTTCCTCGAGATGGTGATCGAGACTGATCGCCGCACCGTTTAAGCCGGCTTTTTTTAACAGTACAGCTTTTTCTGCTGTTAGTCCATAACCCGATGAATAGATCCACTGGTCGCACCTGCTTTTAAAATGACTGAGCAGTTTCAGCAAATCTTCAAAACGACTCAGGGGTTCACCTCCCGAATAAACCAATTGCCCCACACCGTTTTGAACAAACGGTTCAATACGATCAACAAATTGAGCATATGAAAGAACATCCTGCTGGTAAAGTGTGGCTGCTTCACTGCAGTGTTCGCATTGCAAAGGGCAGCGTTTGGTTATAGCTATCAGCAGCCGGCGGAGTATTTGTTCCGAACCGGTAATTGCATCCGTTTCGATCAGGTGTGTTTCAAAGAACTTGTTGAAGCCTGCCGAAGGCCATGCAGGGTTAAACATATCCCAAACATATTTTCCATCAAGCTTAAACGCCCTTACAAGTTTTTTTCTGCCAAACAGTTTATTAAAACGGGTTACAAGCTTTACCACTGCACGAAACGAACGGATTGGATTTTTATATAATAAACAGCCTTGCCACCAGATATTGCTTATAAGAAGAATGCGCACAATGTTGTACTCAAGCGGGTATATTCTCCTAAGTTTTGGTTTCATGCGATTTGGGTTGAAATGACTAATGAAAAAATCCAAATACCGGAAAGAAATCTGCTGTATTACAATATAAGAAAGTTTTTATGTTATTACTACTGTGTTGTTGAATAGTGCGGCTTTTCTTTGATCGGCTCCACGTCTTTTTTGAAGCTATTTTGCCCGGAGCGATAGCTGTTACCTGTTCATCATCTTTTCACTTTGAAATACCCATTATAAACTACAACTTTGTAAACACTCATTAAACAACAAGTAAATGACGAAACAGGAATTGATCGTATACCTGCAGCAACATGATAAAGAACAGGTAAAATTTGCCTTTGCAGATATTGATGGCGTGTTGCGGGGCAAGGTGATCAGTAAACAAAAGCTGCTCGATTCATTGGAAAGTGGCATTGGTTTTTGTGATGTAGCATTTGGGTGGGACAGTAATGATGCAGCTTATGATCATGTGAAACTAACGGGCTGGCATACGGGCTATCCCGATAAGCCGGTGCATATTGATCTTTCAACACTGCGTACCATTCCCTGGCAAAATGATCTGCCCTTTTTCTTAGCCGATTTCAGTGCCACTGATGTGGCAGCCTGCAGTCGTTCTTTGCTGAAGAAAGTAGTGAAGCAATGTACAGACATGGGTTACCATGCAGAATTTGCACAGGAGTTTGAATGGTTCAACTTTAACGAAACTCCGCAGAGTTTAGAGCAAAAACAATTCACCTCCATTGAGCCAATGACGCCGGGCATGTTTGGTTACTCTATTCTCCGCACTTCGCTGCAAAGTGATTTTTATTTTGACCTGATCGACCTGCTCAACAAATTCAACATACCCATTGAAGGTATTCATACAGAAACCGGTCCGGGTGTGTATGAAGCAGCTATTGCACATGATAACACATTAGCTGCAGCCGATAAAGCCGTGCTGCTCAAAACAGCTGTGAAAGAAATTGCTTACAAGCATGGCATCATGGCTTCTTTCATGGCGAAGTGGAATGAAAAGTTGCCGGGTTGCAGCGGACATATTCATCAAAGCCTGTGGCATCCTGCAACCAAAGAAAATATTTTTTACAGCGAATCAGATCCGCATCACATGAGTGAACTGATGAAGAATTATGTTGCGGGCCTGCTTTATTGTTTGCCACATGTATTGCCTATGTATGCTCCTACGATCAACAGTTATAAACGTTTGGTGGAAGGTGCATGGGCTCCTACTACCATTACATGGGGTATAGATAACAGAACAACTGCATTACGTGTGTTGCACCCCACCGTTAAAAATACCCGTGTTGAAATGCGTGTACCGGGAAGCGACAGTAATCCTTATTTAGCTATTGCAGCTTCACTTGCTTCGGGATTGTATGGCATCAAACATCAACTGCCATTAAATATTCCGGCAACAAAAGGGAATGGTTATACGGATAAAGACAACGGCGTATTACCATCTTCCTTACTGGAAGCAGCAACACATATGCAGCAGTCGTCCATTGCAAAAGATCTGTTTGGTGATGAGTTTGTTGATCATTTTACAAAAACACGTTTATGGGAATGCCGTCAGTTTGATAAACATGTAACTGATTGGGAGTTGAAGCGGTATTTTGAGATCATCTAACAATGTCTGATTTCGGATGTAGGATTTATGATTTCGGTACTTGAACCTTGGATTTTGGGCTTTGGGTATTCTCTCTTGTGTCTTGAACCTTGTTCCTTGACCTCTATCTTTGTGTTCCTTTGCGCCTTCGTGCCTTAGTGGTTTAAACAACAAGTATGACTGAAGCATTAAAAATTATTCATAAAGCGTGGGAAGGTTATGACGCCACGAAAAAGATTGCACATATAGAAGAGATCAGTGCCATGGTATCAACCAACCATGTGTACCGCATTACTTTTGAAGATGAAGATATTGTGATTGCCAAGCTTTCTTATTTTGGTAAGTACGAACATTTCAAAGAGGATCATCGCATCATCCATACACTTTCAAACAACTTGTTGTACCCGTTTGAAAACCTGCTGGCGAAATCGTTGCTGAAAAATAACCGGGTGTACACGTATCATTACCGTTATAAGAAAAAAGATGCCTGGGTGGTTTTTTATAATCCCGTACGTGTGTTGCAGCGTATGCCCAAACGATTGGATGATAAACTGATCCGTAAGTTCGGTCAACAGATCGGCAGGTTTCACAAAGCATGTTCGAAGCTTCGGAATAATTTACCGAAATCATCTAAAACACTCCGCACCGATATTTATACATTGATGGAGCGGGTGGAAGCTGATGAAAAACAGTTCGGCACAAGGGCGCAGGCCGATATGATCAAATATCATTGCGAACTTTTTTTGAAGAACCGGTTGAAAACAAATGCGGCTTCATTTGAAACCATCCCAGTGTTTATTGATTGGAACATCGGCAACTTCTCGGTAACAGATAAACTTGAATTGTATTCACGTTGGGATTATGACTGGTTCCGTATGAGCAGCCGCATGATGGATTTTTATTTTTTCAGCAGGGTGGTGAGTGATGCGGGCGACAGAACGGTGTTCAGTTATTATATCAACACCATGATGGAAGACCGGTTTATTCTTTTCCTGGAAGAATACCATAAAGTAAATCCGCTTACTGCAGATGAGTTGCGTTTCTTAAAAGAAGGCTATCGTTTTTTTGTATTGAACTATGTTATTAAGGACGGCAGTTATTTCTTCAGCGAACAGTATGCAAAAAAATTACAAGCAGAAGCTTATGAGATCTATCTTCCTTCTGTTGACAGAGATTTTGATGCGGAGAAATTGATCAAGGCTTTGAAGATAAAAGAGGAACCTGTGAAAAAATAACACCTGCTGTAACTCTTAAAACCCAACAACGGCATGTTTTCAGTTCAGGATTTTAAATCGGTAGTAGATAAGTACAAAATAATTTTTTTCGACGCCTTCGGCGTTATCAAAAGTTACAACGGGCTTATCACCGGCATGGAAAAAACCTTTGCCTATCTTGAAGAGCAGGGCAAAGAATATTATATCGTGACGAATGATGCATCGAGAAGCCCGATGCAGCTGGCGGAGAGTTATCATAAAGTTGGATTGGATATTATTCAACACGATCGGATTATTTCATCAGGTATGCTGGCGAAAGAATATCTTGATCTGAAAGTGAATGATGGAATTGTTGCATATCTCGGTACCGAAAGTTCGGCACATTATATTGATAGTTCGGGTTTGCACACATTGCCTGTGAGTGCCATTACACAATACAATATTGACCAGGTAAACGCATTGGTATTATTGGATGATGAAGGCTTTAACTGGTTTGATGATCTGAACAGAACGGTAAATATTTTACGTAAGCGAACCATACCTGCTATTGTTGCAAATACAGATCATATTTATCCCATCACCGGAAGTAATGAAGTATCGATTGCCATTGGTGGTGTTGCAACCATGATCGAAAGTATAGTCGGTAAAAAATTCATCCGCTTTGGCAAACCCGATTCGCAGATGTTCATGTTTGCCTATGATCTTATTCGTGAGCGCACTCCGGTGAGCAAAAAAGATATCCTGATGGTAGGTGATACGTTGCACACCGATATTCTTGGTGGTAATAAGTTTGGACTAGATACTGTGCTGGTTCTTTCAGGTAATACATTACCCGATGATGCAGAAACAAGAATCCGTGCAACAGGTATTGTGCCGACTTATGTTTGTGAAAGTGCGGTAGTATGATGTGGTATTTAGACTAGTTGCAAAAATTATCCTGGTTTTTCTTTTTATTATTATTCGACTTTATTCTACAGTGCACTCTTTTTAGTGCGCTGTTTTTTATTATAAATGAGTAACAATTTATACAACTGCGTAACAGATGAATTTTTGAAAAACAGTAGTCTGGAAAATATGAATTCAAGGACACTGTTCCGTTGAGTCTGCTGTATTTTTTCTACATGAATGCACTATTTTTAGTACCCAATAAACAGATGCTATGAAGAAATCTATACTTCTTGCCGTTACCCTCCTTATTTCGTTTTCAATTTTCAGTCAAACATTATCGAATCAATTGCTGGGTTACCAGGAACCCTCCTCGCAAATGCAGGCACAGGCAACTGACAGCGCTGGGAATATTTATTATGCCGGAACATTTAAAGGTGCACTTGTCATTAATAATCAAACATTGTTTACAAGTAATGGTGTTGAAGATTTATTTGTTGTAAAAACGAATACCAATGGCCAGGTTGTATGGGCCAAAAAGATTGGTGATACCGGTACAGATCTTTTTTCAAGTTTTGTGTTTCATCACGGATCGCTTTATCTAAGCATGATGATTTATCAAGCGACAGAAATTGATGATGTAACCTATAATATTTACTCGTCAAGTATTCCTACTTCACTTATCTTAAAAATTGATACAACTGCTGGAGGAATTCAGTGGGTAAGAAAAAACTCACTACCGTTTCCAAAGCTTATGCCATCATCCGACATTCTTTATGTTTATGGAGTACAAAACAATATGAATACAGCTTCGCTTTACTTCGAAGAATCATTGTTGGAAAATGCTGCTTCAACCAATAGAGCATTTTTTCTTTACATGGCTACGGACGGCACTTTCAAAGGCCATAAATTGTTGAGCTCCTCACCGCCCGGTTCTACAAACCCTACGTTAATCAACTCTGCTCCGGCTGCTAACAATAAACTGATATTTTTGCTCAATACAGCAACTACCGAAAGTATGCAGTTTGCTTCTCAAACAATTAACTTTCCCGTTCGATCAAATTACCAACTGCTGATAAAAACCGATACCTCTTTTTCAGACATTCAGTATAAAATATTAAATCCAAATGGGGAAGGGTATGGTTATACTTTATGGCTGGAGAATACTGGATTTACAATGTCTGAAAAAGGCGATTCTTTGTTCATGATTTTAGCTGGCTCCGGTAATACAGGGAGCTATACACTCGATGGTTTTAATGTACCTGTGGGTGACCAAAGTTTGCTTGTAGTAATGGACACAAACTTTGTAACAGCCAAAGTAAAACCTTTAAATATTCAGCGAATAGGTGGTTTTGTTCTTAGAGTCGGTTTAAGTCATACAGCAGCCGATAGTAATTATTATTATTTCCGTGGCCGTATAACTGGAATGAATAATGCCTTGCCCGTGAAAGGTATCAGCCCACAGACACAAGAGGTTGATTTAGTCTATGGGTTAAAAGCTAAAATTGACTTTGCCGGGCCCAGCAAAAGCTTTGTAGTTAGAACAAGAAAAGATTTGAGCGATAGTAAAGTAACCTGGCTTGGAGATCATACGCTTTATGAAAGCCCCACGGTAACACCTGCTTTTTTTACGCAAAGGAAAGGGAAGCTTTATTTTTTACATCTTATCGATAATATATGGAATCCATGGATAGTAGATACTTCACTCAATGTTTTAAGCGGTGGAATGAAAACGAATGCGGACAGAGGTGAAATTACTAACTATGTGAAATATTTTTCCGATGGCAGTAAGGCCATCGTTGGACTGGCGAAAGGCAAAACTGCGCTTGATATTGATTCAACAAATATTGTCAGCAACCTGGCGAAAAGTGATTTGTTTTTTGTAGGCATGAATAAGAAGGACCAGGTAAGTTGGTATAAAAGATTAAATCACAGCTTCGCTAATTTTCAAATTCAAAAAATTGCCACAAGAAATGAAATGGTCTATGTTTCATTTGCATTGGTTGGGCCACGTAATAGTGGAACGAATAATTATATTCGAATTGATACATCTATTTATTTCGTAACATCAAACCCGCCGCAAACAACCGGCTTTTTAATATTTGATAAAGACGGAAAGTTTAAAGTACTGTTCTTACCAGCGCCTTTTAGTGCAGCGCCTATGTTTGATGTTTTTTCTGATGGAAGCCTGGCAGTTGCAAGTGTGGGAACTTCCACAGCGCTTAACGTGCCGGGGAAATCATTTACGAGCACATCAGGCATGTATGTTGCAAGGTTCGACACTTCTGGAAACATATTGGATGCAGTTAAGTTTTCAGCGTCTGCAAATACATCCTTGACATTGCCGACAGAACTAATCACAGATACGCTGGCAAAGAGCTTTAAAATTTTATGGGTTAGTAACCTGAGTCAGAGTCCGTCAGGAAATACGTTTAGCTTTCACAATGGATTAAGTGCAGCAACCAATTATTCTGTAACAAATCCCCTGCCCACCAGTACGGGTAATAAATTATACCTGCTGGTCGCAAATACAAGCTTTTTTAGTATGAATGGTTCTGCAACCATTGGTCCTTTAAACTCTATATACAAAACAAGCGCACAAGTAAATAATAAGATTTTTTTATTGCTTGGAAAATCTAATTTAAAAGACTCCATTTATTTCAACAATAACCGCATTATAACTGATAGTAGCAGTTACCTAAGTTTCATCCTGGGAATGGACACAGATTTAAATTATTACAAACATCGGGTTTTCAATTCCAGAAGTGAGGTTAAGCCAGACTTTGTGTTTACTTCTTTAAAGGCACATAATAAAATGCTTTATGCTTCGGGAAGCAATTTTGGTCCGCTTGTGATAGATACCGTAAATGTGGGCAATGCAGGTATGTCAGATGCAGTTACAATTCAGTTCGATACAAATTTTGTTGCCAAAAAAGTATTCAGAGTGGCTTCTCCATATTTGGAAACAATGCTTGGATGTGATATTTATAACGATTCATTAATCAGCTTTGCATACACGTCACAAGGGTCGCCTGTTTTCTTTAATAGCAGAGTGGGTGTAAGAAATTCAAATGTCGACTTAACCGACCTGGATGAAAACGCATACATACAAACTGTGCTCCTTAAAACGGGTGTTGTTACTTCAGTTGATGAACCGGTAAGAGTAGAAGGGTTTAAGCTGTTTCCTAATCCTGTTCTTTCCAATATGGTGGCAGTTGATCTTGGTAATACAGAAGCGGGCCGTTACCAGTGGTTGTTGTATAACACGGAAGGAAGATTAATTGAAAGTAATATGCTGATGTGGAGCCCGGGGCAAACAAAGCAAATACAATTCAGTAACAGATTACAGGCGGGGAATTATGTATTGGTGATTAAAACCGGGAAACAACAAACACTAAAAGCAGTTAAGCTAACAATATTGTAGAGAAATTAAATTACTTATTGTTCTACCGCTTTAATTCCGGTTTTCGTTAACTCTATCTTTTTCTCTTTATAGAGTTTGCCAATGGTCATTTTGAATGCTTTCTTACTCATGCCGAAGAAATTGTAGATCTCTTCGGGATCGCTTTTATCATGGTAGGGGAGATAGCCGTTTCCTTCTGCAAGCAGACGCATGATTTTTTGTGCTTCATCTTCTACACGCTGGTAACCTTGTTTGCCAATACCTACATCGATCTTTCCATCCTCACGAATGGTTTTAATGTAGCCTGTTACTTTATCACCAATGTTGAGTGGTTGAAACACATCACTGAAAAATAAAAGCCCGATGTGTTTTTTGTTGATGATGACCGACCAGCCTAATTCTGTCTGCCGATAGATGATCAACTCCACTTCATCTTTTTCTTTTACTGTCAGTTCTTCATTGCTCAGTAAATGTTCAATGTATTGCGATGCTGCTGCACGACCTGTTTGCTCATCGATATATACATGCACCAAATATTCGCCACCCAAACGCATGGCTGAAATTTGTTTGCTCTTGGGTACAAACAGGTCTTTCATCAAACCCCAATCTAAAAAAGCACCATGCGGGCTGGTACCTACAACTTTCATCAAAGCAAAATCGCCCACTACGGCGGTTGGGTGTTGTGTGGTAGCGATCAACCGGTCTTCACCATCGTGGTAAACAAACACCGTTAATTCATCGCCCGCTCTTGTGCCACGTGGCACAAAACGCTTTGGTAGCAGGATGCCTTCAGCTCCATCATCAAGATAAGCTCCGGCATCTTTCAAACGCTTTACGATAAGACGGTTATATTGACCAACTTCTACCATTAGAACGAAGATAAGTTAAGAGACTGAAGAAGATGGCTGATTTCTGATATTGGATTTATGATTTGTAACTTGAACTTGTACCTTGTCCCTTGTGACTTTCATTGGATTTTGGGTTTTCTTTAGCCTCGTGTCTTTGTGGCTCAAAAAAAGAATTGGTATATTCACGTCCGTTTGCAGCGTCAAACGAACCCACTATTATTATTCACTAAAACTCATAGTTATGTCGTTGTTTAATACAGGAAAGAATAAAAAAGACAAAAAGAAAAATGCGCCGGCAGGTAATAAATCATCCATGTTTATTGCACCAAAAGGAGGCGGAAAGGCAAATACAAAAACGTCAAGTAATGCCGGAAAGCATGTTGGCGGCGCACAAAGAGGAGCGTAAATGTTTGATTTGTTTATGAACTCTATGGAACATCAGCCAGACGTCCTTACTGAAATAATTACTAATTCGCAAATCAAACGATCTAAGCTTCTTCCCTGGTGGATTAAAGTGTTCATGTGGATCTTCTTGATTTTTGGATTGCTAGTTCCGATAAGCTTAGTTGTTGCTTTCTTAGGTTTCGGTTTTCATATGTCACTTTATGGAATTGAAACAAATGGACCACTGTCCATCACTGGTCTTTTACTTATGGGTCTTTTTTTGTTGAAAGGGGTTGTTTCTATTGGTTTGTTGAAAGAAACTGGGTGGGCTATAAAGTTGGGAATTGTAGACGCTCTTATTGGAATTGTTATTTGTGGATTTGTAATGTTTGGTTATCCATTTTTTAAAGAAGGAAATGGATTTGTATTATCACTAAGGTTGGAATTATTATTACTGATTCCTTATGCAATTAAACTCAGAAAAATAAAAGATGATTGGGAAGGTCAAAGTGTTATGGCCTGATAAGTAACGAGAGGGCGACCATTGGTCGCCCTCTTTTATTTTAGTTTAAGCAATTCTTTATCAATTTCCTTCTTCACCAGTTCCCGCTCCTGGTTCAGCGTGTCAGCATTGGTTGGCTGTTCTGAAATTCGCATGGTGAGCTCCATTTCCTTTTTGCGTAATTCAACATACCGGTTAACCGTTGCTGCTAATTCTTTCATTTCGTCACCCACGTTCAGGTTCATCATTTTTACCGCAATGCTGTTTGCCTGATCAAGCTTATGCTTGAATTGTTCCTGTACCGGTTTAGGTAAACTCGAGAGGTTGTCGCCATGTTGATGATAGATCTGCAAGGCGTCATCCTGTACAATCACAAATTGCTCATACAATTCTTTGAAACGATCTACATCGGGGTAGCTATCGTTTTTTATATCACGAAGAACATTGTTGCGCACTTCTGCTGTTACTTTGTTTTGCTGCAGATACCAACCACAAATCAACACACTCAGCACAACAATTGCAGGCACAGCCCATGAAGCAGTTTGTTTTTTCTGTTCTTTTTTGATACTGAAAGCAAACAAGTAACCGATGATGGCGCCACTTACCAATCCTCCTATATGAGCAGCACTGTCAATGCCCCCCTTCAGTCCGTAAGCAAGATTGAAAAGCACGAAGATCACAATACTTTGTAATAATGGCTTTCGTGCTTTTTTAGCAATGATGTTCGTTGTAAGCAATGCCAGGAATACACCATACATTCCATACGCAGCACCGGATGCACCGGCACTGTTTACTGAATCAGTATGCCACCATAAACTTGCAAGACTGGCGAGTATGCCGCAACATAAATAAGCAGTGATGTACCGTAGTTTTCCCAACATCGGTTCGAGATATGCAGCAATAGAAAAAAGTGCATACATATTAAACGCAAGATGGAGAATACCGAAATGAAGAAAAATTGCGGTAAACAATCGCCACCAATCGCCGCTTGCTGTAAGCGGCCCGTAATTGCTTCCCCAGCGAAGATGCACCAAACCATTTGCTTCGAAAATACCTGCGCCCTGTAACCCCATGATCATAAAAACAAGAACATTGATGCCAATGATAGTGTAGGTAACTGAAAGACTACCGTTTTCGTCCTGAGGCATAGAGGGTGGTTAAGTGATAGATAAAAATAACTTTCTTCCGGAAATTATGAGAATAAAAAAAGGGCTGCGAATTGCAACCCTTTCCTTAATTGATTTCTTTTATTGCAAAGCTGCGGCCTGTATCTTCTGCATCGCTTTCTCTGCACGTTTAATGGCCAGTTGCTTTTTGTAGTTAAACCATTTTTGTCCACGTATCTTGAACATGATATCATCGAACTTACGTTGCAGGGTTACGTTCCATAAACCTGTCAGGATGGTACCCACGCTTGCGCCAATGGTACGTACGGATAAACCAAACCCACCTTCAGCATATTCAATATGGTGCCAGTAGCCACTAGGCATATACAAGGTGTCGCCATACTCCAGGTAACCGGTGTAACCTTTTGCATATTGCATGGCAGGATATGTTTCAAAATCGGGCTTATCAATATCCACCAAACCATGCACGTTAAACGGTAACCGATATAAAAAATCACTTTGATCAGGAGGGAATAATACCACCCGACGTTTGCCAACAAACTGTGTGAGAAACACATTGCTCATATCAATATCCATATGCATACGGGTTACCGAATGTTTCGGCCCGAAAAACATAAATGGTATTTTGATGTAACGGCCCGTGATGTTTGGGTACCCAAAGTCTTTCAACAGTTCGGGTTTGTGTTTGAAAACGGGGAACAGGAACAAACGCAGATCGGTGGGTTCTTTTTCGATGAGATCAAGATACTCATTGAACTTCATTTCAGCATGTGCCACACTTAATGTTTCACTTGGGTTGGCTTTTTTGGTGCTGAACAGCTTCACTTTTATATCGCCCATGGATTGTTTGAAATAATCCATCGTCCACTTTTCGTAAGCAGGATATTGTTTCCATAAGCCACGAAGAATAACAGGCTTCTGGGGTTTGAGGTACTTTTCGGTAAATTCTTTACGGGTGATGGTTGTGCCATCCACGATAGGAATTGCTGTTTCGATATTCATCTTCATGTTTGCCTTTTTTACACTAATCAGTTGTAAGCGGCACAAATTTAGGCCAATTTGAGGAACGGCAAGCCTTGTGAGGCTGATAGACGTCAGATGCAACTAAATTTTTACAATTGAAAACAAAAAGAAAACCCAATGTCCAAAATCTAAAATCCAGGTTGAAAGGAACAAGGCACAAGGTTCAAGGAACAAGGCACAGGAAAACCAAATGTCCAAAATCCAAATTCCAAATTACTCTCAATCATAGTTCCTGCATCAGAAATCAGACATCTCACAACTGTTCCCATACCGTTTTTGCAAACTGCTCCAGTCCGGGGTCACGTGCACCCATGAGCAGCAACACACAATCTTCTGTAAAATGCGGACGAAGGGCTGCAACCAGATCGTTCCTGTTTTCAACAAAAAAGGCTTGTGACCCTTTTGCCTTGAGATCGTTGATAAGATCATTGGCTGAAATATCTTTTACGGCAGTGCCACCGGCATAAAAAATTTCGCTCATCCATATTTCATCTTCCGGGCGCAGGGCCTTACGGATCTCTTCTACAAAATCGTTGCGCAGGAATTTTGTTGGTCCGTAACCATGCGGCTGAAACCAGGCGATGACCTTTTTTGCCAATGGCTGACAAGCTTCAATGCTTGCCGCACATTTGGCCGGGTTGTGTGCATAATCATCGATCAGCCAAACACTATTCTTTTGCCCGATGATCTGGTGGCGACGGTAAATGCCTTCATAATTTTTCAACGCTTCGGCAGCTGTTTGCAATGGAACGCCGATGAGATGAGCAACTGTTGCAGCAGCAAGGGCGTTTTCCATATTGTGTTTGCCGAGAGAGTGCAGAATGAATGATGAGTGATCAGTGATGAGTGATTGCCCTCCGCTTTTTTGAATGTTGAATGAAATGCTGAAACCATCCTGTTTAAAACCGGTTGCATGATAAGCAGCATCATCGTTTACATCAACTGAAAAATTATGTGCCGGATTTGCTGATAATTTTTTTGCTAACGCATGCGATTGGTTCACAACGAAGAATTGTGAGGTATTCTTTTTGAACTGTTCAAAAATTTCAATGAGTGTATCGATCTCTTTATGATCCTTATCAATGTTGATGAGTAAACCAACTTTGGGAGTATAGTTTACAATACTGCCATCGCTTTCATCGGCTTCAATTACCAGCCAATCTCCACTACCTACTTTTGCATTGCCGATCTTTCCTTCTTTGATGATACTGGTTAATCCTGCACCACTAATGATGCTGGGTTGCATACCTGCATGTTGCAATATATCAAACAACATGGCACTGGTGGTTGATTTGCCACTGGTGCCGCCAACTGCAATTGTTTTTTTACTTCTGGCAATAATGGCTAACAACTCTGCACGTTTGATGATAGGAATGTTCAGTTGTTTGGCTTTGATCACTTCTTCAACGGTATCTTCAACAGCAGTTGATACCACGACGAGATCAGTTGCAGTAGTAATGCCTTCTCCATTTTGCAAAAAGCAAAGGATTCCTTCTGCTTCCAGCTTTTCTTTTGTTTCATTTGGTTCACCCGGATGAAAGTAGCGGTCGCTTCCACTTACTTCTTTACCAATGCCTTTTAAATATTGCGCAATGGCACTCATGCCGGTGCCGGCAACGCCAATGAAGAAAACGTTTTTGAAGTCGTTAATAGAAGTGATCATAGAAAGCAAATGTAAGTGGAATTTTTTAGCGTATTTATCCCGATAACTATCGGGAGAGAAAGGAGAAAAGGAGTTGATCGCAGAGATCATTTCAAAATTTCATCAATCCGTTTCAGCTTATAACCTTTTGTTTTGATTTGTTGAATTAATTGCGGCAAAAGATGATAAAATTTGTCGCTTCGCCTTGGATCCGTGCCGATGTGTAACAAAAGAATAAAGCCATTCAAGCCTGAAGGTTTTGATTGCTCATAGTTAAAGATAGATTGATAAATGGCTTCACTACTTTGATAGTTCGGTAATTCGGGCCAAGTATAATCTGCTGCTGATCTTGTGCCCTGCGAGTAATTGATGAGTTGCAAGCCAAGTTGTTTTGTCCAAACAGTTATTGAATCATTAAACCATTCGTATGGAGGAAGAAAGAAACTTGCTTTTGTTTTGCTGATGCCGTAACTATTCATCTCTGCATAATTCTGCAGCAGATCTTTTTTGAATTGCTGTTTACTAACAAGCAGGCTGTCACGTTTGTTCCAATCCGTATAAAGCAAATGTTTATCGGAATGTGCGCCAAGATAATGACCATCTTTTTTGAGTTGCTGAATAAGCGGCTGAAAGTTTTTGTTCCGATAGAAATCTCCTGTAAAAAAGAAAGAGGCTTTTATATTTTGTTGCTTCAATGTTTGCAGAATCTTTGTTCCGCCATCAGCAAACTCATGACCGGTGAACACAAGCGCTAACTCTTTCTTTGTTGTATCGCCACGCACCACAGCTCCACGATCATAACGAAAGCCTCCTGCGGAGGCGTTTACTTTTTTGGCTTGCTTTGCGCCTCCATCGCTGCCAGCAAATAAATGAGTGATGCGGTGCCGTCCATGGTTGGTTCGTTGGTGCTGTAATCACCATAGTCATCATGATACACTGCTAACTCACTTTGGAATTGCTCATACTCATCAGGCTGGTATAGTTTCAAGCCAATTAAGCTTTTGAAGATGTTGGTATAAACCGGTCCGTCTATCAAACCGCCATCGATCGGATAATTTTTCAGATGGGTAAATGCACTGTGCGGATCAACAGGTGTATCGCCCCAGGCAGGTAAACCATATACCATACTTGTGCCCCACGGGTTGCAACCAAAGAGCCAATCGATATTGGCTTGCTCCAGTTCTGCAAATTGCTGATCGTTGGTTAATTGCCCGTACCAGTAACATTGCATGGCGAATGAAACGGTTAAGTTGTTGCTGCACCAAATAAACGGAACGCCCCTATAGAAAGCATTTTGTTTGGCTTTGCTCCAGACACGATTGATGCCCTCTTTGTAAAAACCAATGATGGTATCTCTGCGGCTATCTTTTAATTGCTTTGCTAATTCGTAATGTCCAAGATTGATAAATGGATACCATTGGTAGTGATTGGCGGTATCAGCACCAAGCCAAGGGGTGATGGGTTCTTGAATTGCATATTTATAAGAAGCGTTAACCAACTCTTTGGAGGGAGGTGTTGGATGAGCCGTAATGGATATGGATCTGTAGTTTTCAAGATTATTTTCCTGGCTATTATATATTTGGATGTGGGCAAGTTCAACGTCATCTTTCCAATTATCCTCTGCATAAATGTATGGGGCCTTTACAGATGCCGTTTGTGTTACTCCTTTATTTTTTGAACTATAAGCAAAGGAAGTAGAAGATTTAATCGCCAATTCATTAGAATAATCACGATCGATTTTCCCAAATAACTCAAACCCCAACGCAAACGCACTTGCAAACTTCGCCGCAGTTGAACTTGTTCCGGTTGTATTGTTTAAAAATTTTCCACGTTGTTGTTTTTCTCCATTAATAAAATAGACGGGTCGTTGAAAGCCTCTTCCATACTGGCTGTCCATTTTTGGAATACGCATGCTGATATGATCTCTGTCATCACCTAACTGGTTAAACATCCAATCATCACGTGGATGCATTTTCAACAACCAGTTCAACCCCCATTTGGCTTCATCCAAAACATCGGGCAGATTATTTTTTCCATCTAAGCCATTCGCCAGTTTTTCATCAGTAAACACAGTTGGGAAATCACGATACGCCATCAGCAGATGATACGTTGCATTGGCGCTGGTAGTGGAGTATTGTAAATAATCACTTGCGTCGTGCCAGCCACCACTTACATCGATGTATGTACTATCGGGTAAACCGGCAGCTGCTCCATACAATGTGTAACCATCTTGTGTATGACAACTGTCTTTCAGAAACGGATTGAAGCCACTCCGTTGTTGCCGCATATAGCGTAAACAGAAATCAGCAGTTCCTTTATAAACATCCTCACCAATTGTAAATACAGGAGATACCGTGTTGCCTGTTTTCAAATAATACTTCCCTGTTTTTTTAAATGCAGAAAAATTTAAACGATGTGTTTGTTGAAATGGTCCGTAAGCGCCAAAGTTTTTTCCGGCAGTTCCTTTGTATACTACTTTGTTATTGCCTGCATCAACCAATTCCCAATAACTGATTCCTTTCTCTCCTTTGCTGCACCAAACAGCTACTTTGGCTCCGTTGGGTAAATAACCGAGTTGGTTAATGCGTATCCATGCAGTTTCTGCCCCGGGTTTGTTTTTGAGTGCAACAAATACAAGGATGATTATAGCAATGGTAACAAAGGTCTTCATAGAATTAAGGTAACAAATTTTCTGTGCTGTTGATTTCTCTACCTTTGGCCTCTTCAGTATTAAACTATTGCCATTATGAAATTGATCTCTTACTTAAAAGACGAACACGAACAGTTAGCGGCATTGTACAACGGACTTGTGTATGATATGGACACGCTACATCCTGATCTGCCAACAAGCATGAATATGTTTCTGCAATACTGGGATGAGTATCTTGAACTTGCCCAGGCAAGTTTAAAAGCAGTACAGGAAGGTCGCTTAATGCCGGGTAATGTTGTGCCTGTTGAGCAAGTGCAATTGCTGGCACCAGTTCCTATGCCTCCGAGTTGCAGGGATGGTTATGCGTTTCGTCAGCACGTGGAAGCTGCCAGAAGAAATCGTAAGGTGGATATGATCCCTGAGTTCGATCAATACCCGATCTTTTATTTCACCAATCATCACAGCATACAAGGCCCGGGTGATGTGCGTTGCATGCCCGATCATTTTGAAAAGCTCGACTTTGAATTGGAAGTTGCGATTGTTATCAGTAAGCACGGACGTAATATCCGTGCAGAAGAAGCTGATGAATACATTGCAGGATTGATGATCATGAATGATATCAGTGCACGTCGTTTACAGATGGAAGAGATGCTGCTGAATCTTGGTCCGGCAAAAGGAAAAGATTTTTCTACAGCAATTGGTCCATGGTTGGTAACGCTCGATGAGTTGCAACAACATGTTGTGCCCGCAAAAGAAAATCATACCGGTCTTAACTGGAATTTGAATATGAAATGTTGGGTGAACGGCAAACAGGTGAGCGCAGGTAATGTTGCTGATATGGATTGGACTTTTGCAGAGATCATTGAACGTGCATCGTATGGTGTTGATCTTTATCCCGGTGATGTTATTGGCAGCGGTACTGTTGGTACAGGTTGTTTTTTAGAGCTCAACGGCACTGGTAAATTCAACGATCCGAACTATACAGAACAATGGTTACAGGAAGGCGATATAGTGGAAATGGAAATTGATGGATTAGGAAGATTGAGTAATACGATGGTGAGCGAAGAGGATGATTTTTCGATCTTAGCTAAGAAGAAGTTATGAGTTAAGAGTTATGGGTTAAGGGTTGCATAATTCGATTGTGCTGATTAATTTGTACATCCCGTTAACCTAAACTTTAATTTATGAATTCAAAAATCACCTGTTTCGAAGATTTGATTATTTGGCAAAAAGCACAAGAGATTGCCGAAAAGATTTACAAGCTGGCAGAATCAAATAAGTTTATTCAGAAAGATTTTAGTTTAAAAGACCAGCTTAGAGGTGCAGCTCTTTCTATTTCGGATAATATAGCCGAAGGTTTTGAGTATAACAATAACCCGGATTTTTATCGTTTTCTTCGAATGGCAAAAGGTTCTTGTGGAGAAATAAGAAATAAGATAAGGTTCATTCTTCGGATGAAATTTATTGAAGTTAAAGAAGGGTCAGAAATGTGTAATGAATCAAAGTTGCTTAGTAGCCAGATTGGCGAACTGATGAAGAAAGTAAAAACCAGAATAACCGATGAAAAAGCCCGTTCAACAAAACTACAGGGTGTACAAACCCGTAACCCATAACATTTAACTCGTAACAGTGATTATTGACTTACAACAGCTCGCTCCCATGCAAAAACAACAATGGCTGCAACATGCAATTGCTCCACGACCCGTTTGTTTTGCATCAACCATCGATAAAGCAGGGAACGTTAACCTGAGCCCCTTCAGTTTCTTTAATCTGTTTTCTTCGAACCCTCCCATTGTTGTGTTTTCACCGGCACGAAGAGTGAGAGACAATACTACCAAACATACATTGCAGAATGTGTTAGAAGTGCCGGAGGTGGTGATCAACATCGTTGATTATGACATGGTGCAACAAGTTAGTTTAGCAAGCTGCGAATTTCCTAAAGAGGTGAACGAATTTGTGAAAGCTGGATTTACAGAAGAAGTGGCAACAGTTGTAAAGCCGCCAATGGTAAAAGAAAGCAAAGTGAAGATGGAATGCAAGGTGATTGAAGTAAAGCCACTCGGCACTGAAGGTGGTGCAGGCAATCTTGTTATTTGCGAAGTGTTGCGCATGCACGTTGATGAAAGCATTCTTAATGCAGAAGGTACCATGATCGACCAGCGGAAGCTGCATCATATTGCACGCCTCGGCGGCGATTGGTATTGCAAAGTAGATGAGAACAGTTTATTTCATGTAGCCAAACCAAATACACAGCTCGGCATTGGTATTGATGCCCTGCCGGAAACGATCCGTAACAGCAATATCTTAACCGGCAACAATCTTGGTCAACTGGCCAATGTACACGACTACCCAACTGTGGATGCAACGTTTGAAGACGAGCGGTTGAAAAATATCATTCAATATTTCTCTATTAATCCTGATGAAATGGACCAGGAACTGCACAGGTATGCAAAGGAATTATTAGATGCGGGAAAAGTGAACGAAGCTTGGCAGATACTGCTGGCTGATAGTTAATTGCATATTTTCATAAAAGATTCTTTTTCGGTTACGTTGTTCGGCAAAAATTGCAAACCTTCATTTTTCATTATGTAAACATCAATTAGGAACTTTTTCAGACCGGAAATAGCTTAGTGGTAGAAAAGAAACAGGGTAAAACCTGTATCGATCATCAACTACTATCAAACTTCTGTGTATGAAAAAGTTTATCTTAATTCTGCTGGTGGCTATGCTTGCAAACAGCGTTACGGCATCTTCCATACCCACAGACACCACTCAAATACTTTCAGCAAAACAGTATCAGCTTAAAACTAACCGGCAAACAACTGGAGGTATTATTTTTATCGCAAGAGGATTTCTCTTATCCGGGGTTGGCGCAGCCAGAATTGCGGCAAGTACTAATATGGTAAAAACAAGCGTAAAAGAAGTACCGGTTACAGCTAAGGTGACAAACAGCAATCATCATACAGAGAACAGTTCATTCACAACCGGTATTGCCGCTATTGTTACCGGTGAACCTCTTTTTGTTGTATCATCAAAAAATAAAAGAGCATTTTCAGTATCAACAACAGAACAAGTCATCAAAAAAATGCAACGAAACAGAATTAGCAGAGTTACAATTCCTTCAATCAAATTAACCATCCACCTATGAAACACACATTTACCTTGTTGATCTTAACTGTTGTTATAATGAAAAGTTATGCAACTGCAACTGTTTGGAATGAGCGTGATACCTTTCCGTTTGTAAAAGTTATTACAACAGGAGGAAAAATAGTCCTGGGGCAACTGCAATATGTAACAGACAGCTCCATCTACATTCTCCCGGGAACAAATAAAGAAGTAAGGAAGGGATTTATTTATGAACAGGTGGAAATTCCTTATTCTGATATTATTTCAATCCGTTACAGGGAGGCAAACTGGCTGGTTTTTTTGTTGAGCCTGGGTGGAATGACGGTTATTTATCTTATGCTCACTGGTGTGATCCCGGTGTTTAATAATGGATTGGGTGAAGCTAATTTCCTGATTTGGCTTTCGCCACTACTCTTCGGGTATAGTCTTTTCCGGATGTTTAAGCGAAAGCGATATGTCATTGATGGCAAGAAAGCCCGGTTTGATAAATTCAGGATTTGGCATCACAATAAGAACAGATCAAATAAAAATTAGATGCCCACAAACCATTTTCATTAGCGGTAACCGGAGCCTGCATTAACTTTACAGCATGCTTCAGCCCGACGGTACATGGATCAGTTATTTCCTGGTAATTGGTTTGCGATATATTGTTATTGCCGGACTGGCTTTTTTGTTATGGTATGTTTTACTGAAGAAGAAGATCGCATTCAGGAAAATTCAATTACGCTTTCCTGCCAACAAAGATTACCAACGGGAAATTTTCTTTTCGCTTTGTACCATGTTCCTGTTTGCATTTGTGCCCTGGTTCTTTCTTGGCCATGCAGAAATAAGAAAAACAACCACGTTTTATAAAGACATCAACCAGTATGGACAATTGTATTTCTGGCTGGCTTTTCCGTTAATGTTGCTGATACACGATACCTATTTCTATTGGATTCACCGGTTGATGCATCATCCCAAACTGTTCCGCATATTTCATCTCATTCACCATAAAAGCACCAACCCTTCACCTTGGGCAGCTTTTGCTTTTCATCCATTGGAAGCAGTTCTTGAAGTAAGTATTTTGATCGTACTCATCTATACCATACCTGTTACTAAAGCCCACCTGTTCTTTTTCTTTTTGTTCCAGATGTTTTACAATGTGTATGGTCATTTGGGCTGGGAATTATTCCCTAAAAATTTTCAACGTACGTGGATCGGTCGGTGGATCAACACATCTGTTACACATAACCAGCATCACCAATACTTCACCGGTAATTATGGATTATACTTTTTGTTTTGGGATAGACTTTTGGGAACGCTGCGTGATGATTATGATGCGAAGTTTGATGAGGTGAAAGGCAGAGCTAAGAGTTTGAATGAGGAGAAGGAGTAAAGGATTTGTTGTTCGCTTCGCTCACAATTTTTACCACAAAGACACGGAGTCACAAAGAAAGGAGTCTTCAGAAGTTGAATATCTAGATCTGTGCTGATCTGTGAAATCAGTGAGAAACAATATAAAAGCAAAAGGCTGCACCAAGTGCAGCCCTCTTTTATTCTCTTTTCTCTTCTTTCTACTCTTAGCTTACCACTTCGCACCAAACACTTTCTTCATAATTTCTGTTGTGCGCTTCAATGGATTTTCACGGATCTCCAGTTCTTCTTTAGCGATCTGGTCGAACAAGGCATCCACCGTTTTACCAACCACATAAGCTGTAAGATCGGGATTGATCTTGTTACGTGTTGTGGGCAAACGGTTATAACCATTCACCAAATCACCATAATATTTTGTTGCTTCTACTTTATCCAACGATGCTTTTACAGAAGGTGAAAAAGCAGCGATCAATGCAGCGCTTGTTTTTTCACGGAAATAATTCGTTGCACCATCTTTTGGTCCACGAATGATATTGATGGCGTCGCTGATGCTCATTTGCTTAATGGCGTCAATAAAAATCGGCTTGGCATAACCAACCGCATCTTCAGCTCCACGATTGATCTGCAGAATGGCTTTGTCAACTGTGCTGCCCAACCCAATATTCCGGAGGGTACGCTCCACTTTCTGCACTTCAGGTGGCAATAAAATTTTATAGAAATCGCTGCCAAAAAAGGCATTTGTCTGGTTAAGATTCACAACTGCACGGCCCAGTCCTTGTCCTAATGCATCTTTAATACCTTGACCGGCTTCGCCTTCGGTCACCTGCGTGCCCATCGAAGCGCCGGGTAACTGGCTTAATACCTCACAAGAACTTAAAAGAAATACCGCAAGGGTAAGAGAGAGGATAATTTTTTTCATCTGTCGGTTTGTTTTCATTAATAAACGGTTTTTCAATGCAAAACGTTGCATATTCTGTGCCGAAGATACTTGCTTTGCTGGTATGCCCTACTTACGGTAATTTTGCGGGCTGTTAAAAAGAAGCCAAACAACAGCAAGGCTTTACATCAAACAATCGTTATGAGTACACATTTGAGCGAACAGGAAATCATCCGTAGAGAGAAACTGGCTGAGTTAACTAAACTGGGCATTGATGCATACCCTGCACCTTTATATCCGGTTTCCCATTATTCAACAGCCGTTAAGGCCGGGTTTAATGAAGACACAAAGGAAGAGTACAAGGATGTTTGTATTGCGGGCCGCATTATGAGTGTGCGTGATATGGGCAAGGCCTGCTTTGCAGTATTGCAGGATAGTCATGGCCGTTTGCAGATCTATGTGCGCAGGGATGATATTTGCCCAGGGGAAGACAAAACGCTCTACGATGTTGTGTTTAAAAAATTATTAGACATTGGTGATATTATTGGTGTGAAAGGATTTGTGTTCACCACCAAAACAGGTGAAACAAGTTTGCACGTGAAAGAATTAACTGTGCTTACAAAATCACTGAAGCCATTACCGGTAGTGAAAGAAGCAGAAGGACAAACCTTTGATGCAGTAACCGATCCTGAATTCAAATATCGTCAGCGTTATGCTGATCTCATCATTAATCCACAAGTGAAGGATACGTTTGTAAAACGTACCATCATGATCAATACCATTCGTGAATATCTGAACGAACATGGTGCATTGGAAGTTGATACACCGGTATTGCAAACCATTCCAGGTGGTGCAACGGCACGTCCGTTCAGTACACATCACAACGCATTGGATGTGCCCATGTACATGCGTATTGCCAATGAACTTTATTTAAAACGTTTGATCGTTGGTGGGTTCGATTGGGTGTATGAGTTCAGCCGCAACTTCCGTAACGAGGGCATGGACCGCACACATAATCCAGAATTCACTATTCTTGAATGGTACACCGCTTACAAAGATTATTTCTGGATGATGAATGTAACAGAAAATCTGTTGGAGCGAATCGCCATTGCATTGCACGGCACAACCGATGTAACAGTAGGTGATAAAAATATCAGTTTCAAAGCACCTTTCAAACGCATTTCTATATTCGAGGCCATTAAAGAAAATACCGGTATTGATGTAAGTAACTTGGAAGAAGATGGTTTGCGTGATGTGTGTAAGCAACTCAACATTCGTGTTGATGGCACAATGGGTAAAGGCAAGTTGATCGATGAACTTTTCAGTGAAACAAGCGAAGCAAAATGTATTCAGCCAACATTCATTATTGATTACCCGGTTGAGATGAGTCCGCTTACAAAGAAACATCGCAGCAAAGCCGGATTGGTAGAACGTTTTGAATTAATGATCAACGGAAAAGAAGTTGCGAATGCATACAGTGAGTTGAATGACCCTATTGATCAACGTGACCGTTTTGAAGACCAGGTGAAACTGAAAGAGCGTGGCGATGATGAAGCGATGTTTATTGATTATGATTTCTTACGTGCATTGGAATATGGTATGCCGCCAACAAGCGGTATTGGTATTGGTATCGATCGTTTGTGTATGTTGATGACCAACCAACCTTCCATTCAGGATGTGTTGTTGTTCCCGATGATGAGACCGGAGAAGACAGTGGAGTAAGTTGATAAGTATAAATGTTAAATAAGTAGCCGCAGTTGGAAACAGCTGCGGCTTTTTTGTTGCTTTCGGAATATGTTAAAATAAAAACATATTCAACCCTTTGCTTTTTTATAACAGAGTCTGATAATTTCTTTGCTGAAAATTTATAATCATGAAAACATTTTACTTAACCTCACTGCTACTCACCTTAGGTATTGCGTCCATTGCACAAACAGAAAAAGGAACCATTAATATTAATGGCCAATTTGGAAGCAATAGTGGCGGGCAGCACAGCAATATATCAAACGGCTTAATCAAGAGTTTCTCTATAGAACTCAATCCCAATGTTGGGTTTTTTGTAAAAGACAATTGGGAAGTTGGAGCAGGCGTTTTATTTGGGATGACAAGAGGTCGGATGTCCGGTTATTATACAAAGAGCATATCGAACAGCTTTGGAATACAGTCATATTCAAAATACTACATCGGCAAAAAGTCCGTTAGGCCGTATGTTACCCTAGAGGCAGAGCGTATTTGGCTATCTGAAAAAACAAAATTTGTTAATGGAAATACACAAGGTTACACTTCGGCTAGCTGGAATGCTGGTGGTGGAGCAGGTGTCGCCTGGTTTGTAACTCCGAAAATTGGCCTGTTTTCGCAACTTACTTATAACAGAGACTTGGAAAGACAAATCAAATATTCGACGGGAACGCTCAATCTCAACTTTGGTGTACAGGTTAATCTCGGAAAGAAAAAGTAGTCGACAATTCATATTTATGCCGCAGTTGAAAACAACTGCGGCTTTTTTATTCCATTCATCCAATTCACCTGCAGGCAATCAGCAAAAAAATTATCTTCATCCCCTTAAAAAAATTCAAGCATGAGAAAAACAGGATTGTTTCTGTTGTGGATGATCGTTGCCACAGCAACATCGGCTCAAACAGCATTAACCACCGATCAGATGCTCAAAGGAGCGGCACAGAAAGTAACCAAGCCATTACCGCAGTTTGTAGAATGGGCAGGCGATAACAGTTTCATTATTCGTCGTGAAGGAAAACAATATGTACATGATATTAAAACAGGAAAAGAAACCGATTACAAAGCACCCGACATGCATATTATGGTGGTGGTGCCGGAAATTATTTATAAAGACAAGGATCTGTTTTTGAAAATGGCAAACGAAGAAATACGTTTGACCAACAATGTTGATGAAGAAAAAAATCCTGTTCTTTCGCCAGATAAACAATATGTTGCTTTTACTCGTAACAACAATCTGTATACGATCAATCTTGCTACAAAAAAAGAAACACAGCTTACCAACGATGGTACCGATGTGATCCTGAACGGTTATGCAAGCTGGGTTTATTTCGAAGAAATTCTTGGTCGTGCAAGCCGCTACAAATCTTTTTGGTGGAGCCCCGATAGTAAGAAGATCGCTTACATGCGCATGGATGAAAGCGAAGTGCCGATGTTTCCTATTTACAGCGAAGAAGGACAACATGGTTTTATTGAACGTACACGTTATCCCAAAGCAGGCGATAAAAATCCTGAAGTAAAAGTTGGTGTAGTGGCTCCGGATGGTGGCTCAACTGTGTGGGCGGATTTTAATCAGAAAGATGATCAATACTTTGGTATGCCTTTGTGGAAACCGGATGGCAGTGCATTATGGATCCAGTGGATGCCACGTACTCAGGATAACCTGAAAGTATATGAAATGAACCTGGCAGATGGCAGCAAGAAAGTGATCTACGATGAAACACAAAAAACATGGGTTGATCTCGACGATGCAAACCGGATTACTTTTTTGCAAAATGGCAAACAGTTTATTCTGCAAAGCGATGCAACAGGATGGAATCATTTGTACCTGCATGATATGAGTGGTAAACGCATCAATGCGATCACCAGCGGTTCTTACACAGTTACTGCTGTAAACCTGGTTGATGAAAAAAACAAACTCGTTTATTTCACCTGCCGTAAAGACAACAGTGCAAGATTTGATCTGTACAAAGTAAAATTTGATGGCACTGGTTTAATGCGCTTAACATTTGGTGAGTTTACACATCGCAATATTCGAGTATCACCTAACGGAATGCATTTCGTAACCAACTATTCAAACGTTGCAACGCCCGATGTAATGGTAGTAGTTAACAACAAAGGAAAAGTGATTCGTGAATTAGGAAATGCAGTTGGTGAAGCTTTTGCTACAACTGCTTTGGCAAAAACGGAATTGCTGCGTGTAAAAAGTGAAGATGGAAAATATGATCTGCCGTTGCGGATTGTTTGGCCTGCTAATTACGATAAGAATAAAAAATATCCTGTGATGATCAGCATTTATGGTGGTCCGAATGCAGGAACGGTTTCTGATGGCTGGGCGTTAAACATGCAGCAACAATGGTGGGCGAAAGAAGGAATGATACAGGTGGCGATGGATCATCGTGCAAGTGGTCACTTTGGAAAGGAGGGGATCAACTACATGCACCGCAACCTTGGTTACTGGGAAATGAAAGACTGGATCACGATTGTAAAATGGTTGATTGAAAATGCAGGTGTTGATAAGAATAAAGTTGCCATCAGCGGTTTCAGCTATGGTGGTTATATGAGTGCTTATGCCTTAACATATGGTGCTGATTATTTTACACATGGTTTGGCTGGGGGCAGTGTTACCGATTGGAGTTTATACGACACTCATTACACTGAACGTTTTATGGATACGCCGAAAGAAAATCCGGAAGGGTACAAATCATCTTCTGTTTACACACACATTGATAAGTACAAAGGGTTGCTGCGTATTTATCATGGAACAATGGATGATAACGTGCATATGCAGAACAGTATGCAACTGGTGAAAAAATTACAGGAGAAGAAAAAGCATTTTGAGTTTATGTTGTACCCCGGTGGTCGTCATGGTTGGGGTGGTAACCAGCAGATCCATTCACAAAATGAAATAGCAATGTTTATTTATAAGAATTTATTGGAGAGAGAAGTGCCGAAGGATGTGTTGAGATAAATTTTTGAATGATAGAAATAGAGAACCGGAGTTATAAGCTCCGGTTTTTTATTCTGTCTTATTCCACAACACCAATCCCTCAACCCCCGAAAGAGATGTATAAACAGTACCAAAAATCAAAATATCTTCTTCCGGATTGCCATCTAACGAACCAAGCCATAACACAACTATGGTAAACAGGAAACTGATAATGCCGTTAATGATCGGCAGCATTAAGGTCAATACCCAATTGGTTTTTGCAATGGAGATTTGCAGCACAACAAAATAAAAGAAGCTGACAAACAACAATACTTCCAATGCAATAAATAACTCTTCACCTTTTTTTGTTGCGTAAGTGTCGTAATACTGACTCCAGTAAACTGTAAACAGCAATAAAGCTGCTGCATAAAACAAGCTGATCACCTGCAAACGGCTGAGCTTAAACATGCTTACTGTTTTGGTTTTATCTGCAGTTCTTCCCAATGCGTAGTTCCATCTTTCTCTCTGGTAAATACAAGCTGCTTGCCTTCACCAATTACAATTTCAGCTGTGGTATAAACAATGTTGCTGTCGAGCAAATGACCACCAATTGTTGCACCGGTGCTATCGCTCACACTCATGTGCAGGTGTGAACCGTTGATGCTGACTGTTCCAACCAAACTCACAATTTCAAAATGACCATTGGCTTTACTACCATCAGGTTGATTTGCAAAACGAAGATTGTATTGTGTAACACTGCCCACACAGGTCATGATCCAGCCTGCTTCAATCTTATGCTGCTGCACATAAGAGGTTATTTCCTGTTTCAGATCCTGTCCGGGTTTTAAACGGAAAGCGTGAATTTTTACTTCGTCGTTTTGCATGGCTGGTTTTGTTTTACATGCGGCGAATAAAAGAAGTATGAATAAGTATTTCATTTTTTGAACCACAGGCACTAAAGCACAAAGAAGAAAAATCCAAAAACCAATGTCCAAAATTCAAACATTCAAATCCTCTCCGTTCTCCGTATCTCTGCTTCTCTGTGTTGAAAATTTGTAAACGAAGCGCACAATTTTTCTTTCATCTTTCAATCTCTTAGTCCACAAATAAATCAGTAAACAACTTACCACCCGGTACTACACTATACTTACTTAAATCAGTAATTCCTTCTGCAGCAAAAAGCTGCTCATCAATAAATAAATTGCCGGTGCATTCATTCGATGGTTTGCTTAAAATAATATGTGCAGCATCTGCAAGTATATCAACAGTACGGCTCATGTTCGCTAATGCCTCACCGCCTAACAAATTTCTTACAGCAGCAGTATCAATGGTTGTACGTGGCCAGAGTGCGTTTGCTGCAATACCATCTTTCTTTAATTCTTCGCTCCAGCCAAGTGTCATCATACTCATGTTGAACTTGGTGAGTGTGTAAGCAATATGCCCGGCCAGCCATTTCGGTTTTAAATTAACGGGAGGTGATAAGGTGAGTATATGTGGATTCTTTCCTTTGCGTAAATGCGGAATACAGGCTTTCGTCATGAGGAATGTACCACGCACATTAATGCTATGCATGAGATCGAAACGTTTCGCTTCGGTTTGTTCTGTTGGAGTTAATGAAATAGCCGATGCGTTATTGATGAGTATATCAATACCACCAAATGTTGCAACAGTTTTATCAACAGCTGCCTGTATCTGATCTTCAAAACGAATATCTAATTGAATGGCAAGTCCTTTTCCTCCAGCCGCCGTCATTTCATCAGCTGCCGAAAAAATAGTACCGCCCAGCTTGGGGTTTTCTTCCACACTTTTTGCTGCCACCACTACGTTGGCTCCTTCCTTCGCCAATTTCAACCCCATTGCTTTACCAATACCTCTCGACGCACCTGTAATAAAAACTGTTTTTCCATTGAATGACATAACAAACGTTTTAGTAATGAAAGTTAGGGAAAGCCCTGCAAGCATAGAAAAGAATTTGTAATTTGTCTGCAACCTTATACAACCTTTATGCTTTGCCAACTTCGTCTTACTTCAACATTTGTTTTATTAGTTTCGTTTGCAACTGTTCAATCGCAGGAAACAGAACAAAAGAAAATTCAGCGCCTGTTTGTTACTGCAACTGATAACTCAATCATTGAATTGCCGGAAGGAACGTTTCAGCTCAATATGAGTTTGTGGCTCGATGGAAAGAAAAATGTACTCATTAAAGGAAAAGGAATGGATAAAACCATTCTTAACTTCAGCAACCAGGTGAGTGGTGCAGAGGGAATAAAAGTTACCAACGGAAAAAATATTGTATTGCAGGATCTCACGGTACAGGATACCAAAGGAGATGCAGTGAAAACACAGAACGTAGATGGCATAACGTTTAAACAGGTGAAAGCAGAGTGGACAAGAGGAGCCAACAGCAAGAATGGGGCTTATGGTTTATATCCTGTTCAATGTACCAATGTGTTGATAGATGGTTGTGAAGCAAGAGGTGCAAGTGATGCGGGCATTTATGTGGGACAAAGCAGTTACATTATTGTAAAAAATTCAAAAGCCACCGAAAATGTAGCTGGAATTGAAATTGAAAATTCTTTGTATGCTGATGTGTATGATAACGAAGCCACCAATAATACCGGTGGTATTTTAATTTTTGATCTGCCCGATCTTGTGCAGAAAAAAGGTGGTTACATACGGGTGTATCGCAACAATGTGCATCATAACAATCATGTCAACTTTGCACCCAAGGGAAATATTGTGGGTAAAGTGCCGCAGGGAACCGGTGTAATGATCCTTGCAACAAATCACGTTGATGTGTTTGAAAATAAGATCATCAATAATATTACTGCAAGCACAGCTATTGTGAGTTATTACATTACCGAAAATCCAATTAAGGATTCATCATACTACCCTTTTCCAACGCAGATCAATATTTATAATAACAGTTACGAACGTGAAGCAGTGCGAACAACCGGTAAGGGACGTATGGGCAAGATGTACCGTTTTAAATTACGATTCGGAAAAAATGTACCACATATACAATACGATGGGATTGTGGATACAAAACAACCTGCACAGATTTGCATCCGCAATAACAGCAATCAAAGCTTTGCAAATCTTGATGCAGAGAACGGTTTTAAGCATATCAGCAGAGATGCATCGAAACATGATTGTACGTTGCAGCCGGTACCGAAAACAGAATTGAAAAATTGATGAATAATACTGTCATCCCGACGAAGGAGGGATCTGTTCAACTGCAGTACATAGCCCGGCAGATTTCTCCTTCGTCGAAATGACAATTGAAAATTATACATTCGAACCATGAAGAAACTGATCGTTACAGTTGTTTTGCTGACTTTTATGTTTGTTGTTCTATCGTTCAGCAATAAACAAACCGATCCATCTTTTCAGTTTCATGAAAACCTAAGCGAATACAATTTCTTCAAAGGAGAATTGAATGAGCTGCAACCTGCTGATGGTATCATTCCTTACGATCTCAATACGCCATTGTTCAGTGATTATGCCGAGAAAGCAAGATTTATAAAAGTACCTGCCGGTAAAAAGATCAACTACAACTCTACCTCAGCATTCGATATGCCGTTGGGTACTGTGCTCATCAAAAACTTTTATTACTTCAACGATGTGCGCAAACCAGCTCTTGGCAAACGGATTATTGAAACAAGGTTGCTGGCAAATATGGAAGACGGCTGGCACACGTATCAATACATATGGAACGAAGAACAAACAGAAGCGGTGTTTGAGCCTATTGGTGATGTAACAACTGTTGAATACATTGATGCGGCAGGAAAGAAACTAAAAGCACAATATGTTGTTCCCAGTCAACCGCAATGCAAGGGTTGTCATGGTCGTAAGGATACCATCATTCCGATTGGTATTGCTGCCCGGCATCTTAATGGCGACTATGTTTATGCAGACGGGAAACGAAATCAATTGCAGTATTGGCAACAACTGGGTCTTATCGATCTGCCAACCTCAACGGTTCCCGCAAATGCAAAATGGAACGATGAACAAAGCGGAACACTCAACGATCGTGCAAGAGCCTATCTTGATATTAACTGCGGAAATTGTCATAATCCCGATGGCCCGGCAAATACTTCGGGCTTGTTCTTAGATATACATACAACAAACCCAACTGCTTTAGGCATTAATAAAACACCTGTAGCAGCAGGCAGAGGAAGTGGTCATTTAAAATATGCCATTGATCCGGGTAAACCCAACCAATCGTTTATGATCTATCGAATGAATAGTGTTGATCCGGGTATTGCGATGCCTGAACTTGGACGCAACAGAGTTCATAAAGAAGGTGTGGCGTTGATTTCAAAATGGATAAAAGAAATTGGGAAAAATTGAACCACAAAGACACGAAGCCGCAAAGTACCACAACGCAATAAAGTAAATTTTCTTCTTGTGCTCTTTATGGCAATTAGTGGTTATTATGAGCCATGATTATGTGGGTTTTCTACCGGATTCATTGATCCAAACTCGTTTGTATAAATTTTAAACAGCAGCATAAAATAACTGATGAGTAATGGTCCGAAAATGAAACCCCAAAAACCAAACAAGCTTAATCCCACAATAACACCCAGTACAGTAACAAGCGGATGAACATCGCCTAAACGTTTCATCAGGGTAACCCTTGCGAGGTAATCAACATTGCCGGTTACAAGTAAACTATAGATCAATAAGCCGATACCTTGTCCGGTATTGCCTTGTGAAAACAGGAACACAACCAGCGGCGCCCATATCAACGTAGTTCCCACAATCGGGAAGAAGGCAAACACGCCGGTAATAAAACCCCACAGCACAAATTCATTGATGCCGAATATCCAATAACCAACGAGTGCAAAAATCCCCTGTATCAACGAGATGAGCGGAATACCAATAGCATTTGCTCTTACTACGCTGATGGTTTCTTTAGCAAGGATATCAATATTTTCTTCGTGTAAGGGTATAAAATAATCGAATGATGCTTCCATGGCTTTGCCATTGGTGAGCATAAAGAAATAAACAAACAACATCATCGCAAGGTTAGATACGATCATGGCTGTGCTGTTCAGAAAAGCGGGGAAAAAATTCGCAACCCGTTTCTGCAGTTCAGCTACGTTCTCATCGGTAAACAATTCCTGTCCCGTCCATTCTTTTATTTGTGCCGAAACAGATTTTAAACCCTGTACTACTTCATCTGAATGGCTGAATACTTCAGTAATTTTTGGCGATAGTAAATTGATAATATAATAAACAGGTAATCCAAACAGCACCAGGAAGCCGAGCATGAAAGCTGTTGCAGTTAAACTCTTGTTCCATTTTTTCTTAATGGTAAGATAGCGGTACCAACCCCTGCTGAGAATATAAAGTGTGATAGCGCCAAGAAAACCCGGCAGAAAAATATAGAGCTCTTTTACGAGCAGTAAGCCCAATGCAATTAAAACAACTAAGAGAATAATTTGCCGTAAACGGCTGCTGAATGATGCCATGCAATGAAATTACAAATAAAACAGAATGTATAAGAAACATCACATGATCATTTCATGTAATAAAAAAAGCCGGGCTTTGCCCGGCTGTATAATAGAGGAAGGGTTTTTTATCGGATCTGACCTCTTACAACACCACCTGCGTAAAGTGTTGAATGCGCATTTACATACATCGCATCACTTTTGATGGAATTATAAATAGCATCGGTTAGAGCATATACTTTATTAACAGCAAAATCGCTGGCAGACCCGGCAATGCCCAATACAATTGCACCGTTTACACCAACAGCACCATTATGCAGATGTGCAAAAAGTAATGCATCGCCTGCTGCAAGATTGCTAACAGTTATCACTGAGTATAATTTTTTATCAGCAGTCAGTCGGAGTTGTGCCATACCTGTAGCAGAAGTATTTACTGCCGGAACTTCATTGGCTCCGCTTAACATGATATCCATTGCCAATTCAACTTTTGTGTTGATCTGCGCACGAACGAGACCTGAAGCAACCTGGTTTGAATGAACGTTGAAGTAAATTTCATTCGCATCATTTTTTAAACTGTCAACTAATGATTGACGCACATTTAAAATTGTACCACTTGAAGCGGTTCCCGAAAACGAAGGATTGAAATTTAAGATCACACTACCATTGGCGCCCGCATTACCGGAATGAAAATGCGCTGCAGTCAACGCATCAGTACTTGCAAGACCGGTAACATTAAAATTGTAAGTGATTGAATTATCACTCATGAGTTTAATTGTTGCCAAACCGCTTTCAGCCCTGCTTGCAGGTGCGGGGTTTTCATTTTTTGCACTCAGATTGAGCGACCACTCCTTTACAACAGTTGTATCGGTTTTATTTTTTTTGCAGGAAAAGAAGACAGCAGGTAAAAATAGCAGCACCGCACTTTTTAATAAGAATTTTTGCATAACGCACATTTTTTTAATAATGAAATTGGAGATATAAAATTCTCCTGATTAGCTGAGTAGCTCATTGTGGCTTAAACCATGCCACAAGAGTAAAATGTGTGAATCATGAAATGTATTAGAAGAATTAAGGAAGATGCTCTTCCCTAACCAGTAAACGTCAGATAAATGAGAACATGAATTGAAGAAAGACAAGCAATTAAATACATGCATAAAAAAACCGGGCTGAATGCCCGGTCATATTTTAAGATGTGATTGTTATCGAATCTGACCTCTTACAATACCTGCAGGGAAAAGGGTAGAATGTGCGTTTACATACAAGGCACCAGTTCCCTCAATTGCTGTTTTTTGCACATCGGTTAGCTGCAGTTGTTTGTTTACACCAAAATCTGCCACAGCACTTATTAATCCAACCAAAACAGTTCCATTTGTACCGGCAGCACCGTTATGTATATGTGCGGCAGTCAGATCTCCATCGCCTGCTGTTAAGCCTGTAACATTTACAACATAGTACAATTTGCCATCGGTGGTTAAACGAAACCTTGCAGAACCTGTTGCCGTAGTTGTGACCGCAGGAACTTCATTTGCTCCGGAAAGAGAAACATCCTGCGCCCATTGAACAGTGCTGTTTAACTGCGCCCTTACCAACCCACTTGTTACTTGGGTTGAGTGAACATTAACATACAATTCGGCAATACCATTGTTCATACTGTCGAGCAAGGTTGGCCGAACATTTGCAACAGAACCAGATGCCGAGCCGCCCGTAAATGTTGGAGCAAAGTTTAAAATTACACCGCCATTAACACCCGGGTTGCCTGTATGAATATGTGCTCCAGTTAATGCATCACCGGCAGTAAGGCCGGTAACAGTGATATTATATTGAACAGAATTATCACTCATAATACGTAACACAAACGTTCCGGTTTCATTACGGCCTGCAGGCGCAGGGTTTTCATTTTTTGCACTCAAAGGAAGCGTCCACTCTTTTACAATTCTTACTGAAGGGCCATCATTTTTATCTTTTTTGCAGGAAAAAAGAAATGCTGTGCAAATAAGCAACATTGCCGAATTTAATACCAATGTTTTCATGCTGATAGTTTTGAGCTTAATTATTAAATAGCTGACCATAATACACAGTAACGGAGAACGCTTCACTTTGGTTGCCTCTTAAAATAATAAGGTATGAAACCAAACCCGAAACCGTGCCGGAAATGAGTTGATGGTAACGTTACAGAAAACTACTCTTCCCACACTTTTAATCCTTCGCTGCAATTGGCGCAGATATCAATATTCTTTCTGCTGGTCATAAGTTCGCTCCGGAACTGTTTGTAGTTATCGTTGTGCCAAACCTCTTTGAACGATTGCATTTTTAGATTCCCGAGTTGATGCATGGCATCTTTGTCAAAACAACAGGGCACTACCAATCCATCCCAGGTAATAACATTTGCATGCCAGAGCTTCCAGCAATGGTTCTGCAATTTATTCTTGGGTGAATAAGAACCATCAGCATTTTTTTTATAGCGACTGTATTTGTTAAGCGTTGGAATGAGTTTGTTTGGATCATTCTCATAATCGTATACCTGTGCAGTTTTAAACCACACATCATCAACACCTACTTCTTTTGCTAATTGTTTTACATCTTCCAGTTGATGTTCATTTGGTTTCACCACTAAAAACTGGAACACAACAAATGGCTTTTTACTGTTGAGTTCTTTCTTCCACTTCACAATATTCTTTGCGCCTTCCAATACTTTATCAAGCTTGCCGCCAACTCTGTATTGCTGATACACATCCTGTGTGGTGCCATCAATGGAAATGATCAAACGGTCCAAACCACTTTCTACTGTTTGCTTTGCTTTTTCTTCCGTTAAATAATGTGCATTGGTAGAGGTGGCTGTATAGATTTTTTTCTTTGCAGCATAGTTTACCATTGGTAAAAACTCAGGATTGAGATAGGGCTCACCTTGAAAATAAAAGATGAGATAAAGCAGATCTTTATGAATATCGTCGATCGTTTGTTCAAAAAAACTTTTCTGCAACATACCTGTTGGCCGGGTGAATTCACGCAAACCACTCGGGCATTCAGGACAACGCAGATTACAGCTTGTAGTTGGTTCAAACGAAATAGAAATGGGGTAGCCCCATTGAACAGGCTTCTTTAAAAATCGGCTTAACTGGTAGCTGCTCCACACTTTCGTCATATTCCATGCACGACGTGGCGTGATCTTCGAAAAAAGGTTGAGTATATCGTTACGGTGTAATTGCGGCATTGAGGGATCAAAGATAGCCGCAAAAAAAGTATTTGCACGACTAGTTCAAAAGAACAAAGCCTGTTGTATGATCACACAACAGGCTTTGAATTTTATTTTACAAACGGCTGACGCTTCCAATATGTTAAACTACGCCAACACCATTCAAGCGGACCGAAGCGGAAGAACCGTAGCCAGATATGGCTCCAGATAATTTGCAGCAACCAGGTTGCTCCAACCACATAATACATTTCAAAACGGGTTAGTTTGCCATACATGCCAAAACCAACACCATAAAAGAACAATCCAACTAAAAGCGATTGCATCAGGTAATTGGTGAACGCCATTTGGCCAACAGGCCGAAGCAATGCAAAGAACCATTTGAACAAACCCGATTTGTAAAGCAACATGATCAAACCAAAAATTCCAACTGAACGGAAGACTCTTGAAATTTCATAAAACTCGAAGAGTACATTTTTCTTATAATCAAATTCGTTGAACTTGTAATCGATATAAGGTTGTAACCGGAAGTAAGACAGCACAAGACCAATACCAAGCCCGCCAATGAATAAACCCCAATAAACTTTTGTTGAAGCTTGTCCTATTAAGATGCCCGATTTAAAAAAGGCCATACCTAAAAACATAAAGATCAAAATATCCCAAATGCCGAAGTAGGTGTAAAATAATTCGCCCCGCAAACTTCTTGCACTTTGATAATCATAAAAACCCCAATAATCACCTCTCACAATTGCAAGGTTTTTATTCGTTTCTTTAAGTCTTCCTTTCTCACTGGCTTTTTCTTTCAAAGCAGTCATTGCCCCGAGATCTTCTTTCTGCTGATCAGTGAGTTTAATTGTTGATGTATCCATCTTAGCGATCAATTCTCCTTTTGCAATCATTTTACGATCACGGTATGCATCTACATTATCTCTTGCCGTTTGCAAACCAAGACAAACAATAGCAGCGATGATCAATGCTTTAGGCGTCATTCTGCGAAACGTAAACGCAATCATACCAATACAGGCATAGTGAAACAGAATATCCCAAAACCACAACAGCACAAACGCATTGAACAGGCCAAACACGAGCAGCCAGAGTTGTCTGCGGAAAAAATAATCGGCCGGCCAAAGTCCCTCACTCTTCTTTTCCTGCCTGCTGATAAATAAAATAATACCGGCACCGAATAACATGGAAAATAGTGCCCGCTGGCTTCCTTCCATAAACCAATCAATAAAATACCAGGTATTGAAGTTGATGGTTCCCCATTCATTGAGTACAGATGGATCGTGATAAACAGGATCGGGTAAGGCAAAGCCCGGGATATTCATCAATAAAATGCCGAGAATAGCAATTCCCCGCAGGGAATCGAGAAGAACAATACGTTCGCTCTGCGAAACAGGAGCGGCCTGATCGATGGTCATGTTAGATTGGTTTTGGTGGTGAAAAATGGGAGGCAGCTTTGTGTAGGGAGAGGAGAAATAGTAAGATACTCTTTTAAGAAAAATTTTGCCAGCTTTCGGAAAGTATTATTATATTTGGGTAGTTGCATAAACAACTATATGCCAAACAACCAATTTAGAAAAGGCGAATTATACAGCTTCATGACGGGCAAAGCCAGCACGGCAATAGCACGGCGTTTGCAGAAGAATATGAAGCAGGGTAAAATTGAAATTACCGTTGAACAATGGAGCGTACTCTACCATTTGTGGAAGAATGATGGTTTGAGTCAGCAGGATTTGTGCAATGCTACGTTTCGGGATAAACCCAGTATTACACGTTTGGTCGATAACCTCGAAAAGCTGAAGCTTGTAAAACGGGTAGCGAGTAAAAACGACCGGCGTATTAACCAGGTGTTCTTAACTGATCAGGGTCGTAAGCTGGAAGAAGAAACGATGAATGTAGCCAACAACACATTGAACGAAGCATTACTCGGAGTACCTGCTGATAAAATTGATATCTGTAAAGAAGTGTTACAGATAGTATATGATAATCTGAAATAAGAATCATTTCAAAAAAATAATTCTACACACTTTAAATACTATTGATATGAGCACCGCAACGATTGCAACAAAACTGAAAGGTGGCGAATGGTTAATTAAAACAAGCACACCGCAGTATACATTTACGCCTGAAAATTTTAATGAGGAACAAGTGATGGTGAAAGAAATGTGTGCATCATTTCTTGATACTGAAGTTTTACCTGTTGTAGCCCGACTCGATAAAATGGAAGAAGGGTTGATGCCTTCGCTGATGGATAAAGCCGGTGAACAAGGTTTACTTGGTACATCTGCTCCTGAAGAGTTTGGCGGACTCGGTAAAGATTTTATTACTGCAACATTAGTGAATGAAGGATTAGGTGGTGGTTACTCTTTTTCTGTTGCTATTGCTGCACACACGGGCATCGGTACATTACCGATTTTATATTTCGGTACACCCGAACAAAAAACAAAATACATTCCCAAGTTAGCAACGGGTGAATGGAAAGGTGCTTACGGTTTAACCGAACCCAACAGTGGCAGTGATGCGTTGGGTGCAAAAACAACAGCTGTGTTAAGTGAAGATGGTAAGCACTACATCTTAAACGGACAAAAATGCTGGATCACCAATGGTGGTTTTGCAGATATCTATACCGTGTTTGCAAAAATTGACGGGAAAGATTTTACCGGCTTTATTGTTGAACGTGGTATGGAAGGGTTTACACAAGGACCGGAAGAGCATAAGATGGGCATTAAAGGTTCATCAACTGTGCAACTCTATTTCCAGGATTGTAAAGTACCGGTTGAAAATTTATTGGGTGAACAAGGCAAAGGTCATATCATTGCGTTTAACATCTTAAACATTGGTCGTTTGAAATTAGCAGCCGCTGCATTAGGGGGTTCAAAACGCTCATTGAATATTGCATTAACCTATGCAACAACACGTGAGCAATTCAAAACACCTATTATCAACTTCGGCGCCATTCAATACAAGCTGGCAGAAATGGCAACCCGTATCTGGGTTTGCGAAAGTGCTTTGTATCGCACCAGTAAGTGGATCGATGATATGGAACATGATCTTTTAGCTGCAGGCAAACCTTTCAATGAAGCATTGCTTGGTGCCGCTGAAGAATATGCCATTGAGTGTGCGATGTTGAAAGTTGATGGTAGTGAAGTATTGGATTATGTAGTTGATGAAGGTGTGCAGATACATGGCGGAAACGGATTCAGTGATGAATATGATATTTCAAGAGCTTATCGTGATAGCCGTATCAACCGTATTTACGAAGGAACAAACGAGATCAATCGACTCCTCACCGTTGATATGGTTTTGAAGCGTGCCATGAAAGGCCGTCTGGATATTATGACGGCTGCTATGAATGTGCAAAAAGAACTGATGAGCATTCCTGATTTTGGCAGTGAAGATGATACGCCGTTTGCAAAAGAATACAAGGCCATCGCCAATTTCAAAAAAGCCATCATGTTAACAGCAGGTGCTGCGGTACAAAAATTCATGATGAAGATCGAACATGAGCAGGAAGTATTGATGAATATTGCAGACATGGCCATTCAAACATTTAATGCGGAAAGCGCCTTGTTGCGTGCGGCCAAAATGGTTGAAGAAAAAGGTGAAGCAGCCTGTCAGTTTGAACTGGATATGATGCATACGTATTTGTATGATGCAGCTGACCGTATTAACAAGTATGGTAAAGATGCCATCAATGCATTTGCAGATGGAGACGAACATCGCATGATGTTGCTGGGCCTGAAACGTTTTACAAAAGTGGATCCCTATAATTCAAAAGAAGCTAGAAGGCGAATCGTAGCAAAGCTGAGAAACGACGGAAAGTATCCGTTATAATGTTGATGTGGTGAGTCATCTCACCTTTTAAAAATCCTTTGCCTAATTTGCAAAGGATTTTTTATTTCATTTCAACTCACATTATGAAGTTTCTTTTTTTCATTACTTCTGTTTTGTTTTTTCATACGGTAGCAGCACAGCAGGTTTTTCTGCGCATCAGTACTCCATCAAAAACACAGAATGCTGTTGTATCGTCAAAACAATTTGTGGCAGGGCTTACCTGCAAGGGTTGTACAATTACAGTAAACGGAATTGAAACAAAAGTATGGCCTACGGGTACGTTTGCTGTTGAACTGAATCTGAAACTCGGCGATACAAGTTTTTTACTGGAAGCTTCAAATGACAAAGGAGCAAAGGAATCGAAGCGTCTCTTTTTCAATTATCAATTGCCTGAAAAGGAAAAAACTCTTACAACAAATACCGTCGCCTATTGGCGAATAGAACCACAGGCCGATCTGTTATTGGTAAAGCCGGGCGATAAATTAAAGATGACAGTCAAAGCTCTGCCTGGTGCTGTGGTACAACTTGAAAATGGCACATCATTCAAAGAAATTTATGTGAAGGATTCAAACGGAGTAAAAGGCATTTATCAAATGGAATATGTGGTGAAAGATAAAGACGATCTGTTTGCTGATAAGCCATCTAAACTAAAACTGATGGTATGGGCTAAAGGAACTGATGATCCTATTGAAGCTACAAGCAAAAGTAATTTTGCAATGATGCCTGCCAATGGTTTGTTACTTGAAACAAAAGGAAAGATACCGTACATTCTTTTAGGACTTGGTGAAGACAGATTGGGAGGAACAAAGATGGGCTATGTTGATTCACTTGTTCGGTTAAAAGCTGTGAGCAAAGTCGGGAATAAATATTGTGTGCAGTTGAGCAAAAATCGCCAGGCTTATATTGAAGATGAACATGTGAAAGTGCTTGAACATAATTATACACCATCATCGCTCACCGGCAATATGCGGGTTTGGGGCGATAGCAGTTTTGATTATGTATCTCTTCCATTAACTGAGCGGTTGGCCTATCAAACATTTCAGGAGGTAAACCCATCAAAGATCGTGGTGGATGTATTTGGTGCAACATCCAATAGCAACTGGATCACACAAATGGGCAGTACCAAAGAGATCGGCGATGTTTACTATAATCAACTCGACCAGGATATTTTCCGCATCAGTATTGATCTTAAAAACAAACGACACTGGGGTCATCGTATTTATTACAATGGCAACAACCTCGTCATTCGCATCAAGCGTCAGCCACAAATACTTTCGCTCAACAATCTTGTTATTGCAGTTGATGCAGGGCATGGCGGTAATAATAAAGGGGCTTTTGGTTTAACAGGTGTAATGGAAAAAGATATGACTCTGGCCATTGCTAAGGAACTTCAGGCTGCACTGGAAGCTGAAGGAGCAAAAGTGGTTACCACAAGAACAAGAGATACCACCTATGATAACCACGATCGCTATACTGTGTTTCAACAGGCGAATCCTCATTTGCTCATCAGTATTCATCTAAACAGCAGTGCCGATCCTGTGCGTGTAAAAGGAGCAAGCACATACTACAAGCATATCGGTTACCGACTGCTAACAAAAACAATTCTGCAGCGTATGTTGGAGATGGGTTTGGCCGAGTACGGTAATATTGGCAATTTTAATTTTATCCTTAATGGCTTTACCGAGTTTCCCAATGTTCTTGTAGAAACATTGTTTATCAGCCATCCCGAAGATGAAGCCAATGTACTTGATCCGGCTTACCGTAAACAAATGGCCGATGCCATTGTAAAAGGCATCAACGATTGGCTGGAGCTATGTAAAAAACAGTAAACCCGTTTCCATTCATCCTTACCGGTTTTGCCACTCAGCATGGCACTCGGCATTTATCATTTCTTTAAGAGTAGTTGAAACCCTTTGCTGTAAAGGGTTTTACTATTTGGCAATGTCCATGTTACACTTGTTGCACCCGTTCATCACTATGAAGGATGTGTTAACAGCCTTTTGTCAAGATTAGCTTGCACTACTATATACAGCAAACTACATTTGGCTCATCAATGATTTCTGTAAAAGAGTCATTAATCATTAAACCTTAAAAATGTTAATTATGAAAAAAGTATTTGTAATGCTGTTTGCAGTTGTCATCGCTGCATCAGCCTGGGCCTCGCCTTCACCCTCTCCTGTAGAAAATGAAAAAGTAATGGCTGCTTTCGAAAAACAATTTACAGAAGCAGTAGATGTTTCATGGACTGAAAAACAAGGGTACTTTCTCGCTTCTTTTAAATTGAATAATGATCGCATGCTGGCCTGGTATACCGCAGATGGTGAAGTGGAAGCTGTTCATCGTTTGATTCAACAAAAGCAAATGACATTCCTCGCATCGGAAGCTGTGACACAGCTTACCAAAGACAAACAAATATTGAACATCGCTGAAATAAGCAAGCAGGGTGAATTGTTTTACCTAGTAAAAACTGATGAAGCAAAATGCTTCTCTATTTATAAAGTTTCTGCATCTGGTGATTATACACGCATCAGTAAAACAAAAAAGAGAAAATAAAAACACTACAGGTGTTGTTTTGGAATGGCTCCCCGATCTGAATCGGGGGGCTTTTTTATTTATGAATTAATAAAGCCAAACCCCGATAATCTTTACTTTTGCAGCTCTTTCGCAAAGTCTCCCGATGCAAACGATCGGGATCTGAAGGCGGTCACTTTTAAAATTTAAAAAATGAACAAAGGACCCGTTTCACAATTCATTCAACATCATTACCGTCATTTCAACGCTGCTGCATTAATAGATGCTGCCAAAGGTTATGAAACACACCTGAACGAAGGTGGCAAGATGATGATCACATTGGCAGGCGCCATGAGTACTGCTGAGCTTGGTTTAAGCCTCGCCGAAATGATCCGCCAGGATAAAGTGCAGATCATCAGTTGCACAGGTGCCAATCTGGAAGAAGATGTGATGAACCTTGTTGCACACAGTCATTACAAGCGTGTACCAAATTATCGTGATCTTACACCACAGGATGAGTGGGATCTGTTAGAGAACCACTACAACCGTGTAACCGATACCTGTATTCCTGAAGAAGAAGCCTTCCGTCGTTTGCAAAAACATTTGCACCGCCAATGGGTGGAAGCAGAAGCAAAAGGCGAACGCTATTTCCCACATGAGTTTTTATACAAAACCGTTTTAAGTGGTGATCTGAAACAGTATTATGAGATCGATCCAAAGAACAGCTGGATCGTAGCGGCTGCTGAAAAAAATATTCCGATCGTGGTGCCAGGTTGGGAAGACAGTACAACCGGTAATATCTTCGCCAGCTACGTCATTAAGAACGAACTGAAAGCAAGCACGGTAAAGAATGGTATTGAGTACATGGTATGGCTGGCCGATTGGTACCGCCAGAACAGCGGTGGCAAAGGCGTTGGCTTTTTCCAGATCGGTGGAGGTATTGCAGGTGATTTCCCGATTTGTGTTGTGCCGATGATGTACCAGGATCTTGAATGGCATGATGTTCCTTTCTGGAGTTATTTCTGCCAGATCAGCGATTCAACCACATCGTTCGGTTCATACAGCGGTGCTGTACCCAACGAAAAAATTACCTGGGGTAAGCTCGACATTAACACACCAAAGTTTATTGTAGAGAGTGACGCTACCATTGTAGCGCCTTTGATCTTTGCATGGATTCTTGGTTTGTAATTACAATCATTTATTTTGATAAAGGCGGCACATTCAAAAAGTGTCGCCTTCTTTTTTTACCTTGTTTTTAAATTTCACTGCTTATAAAAAGCTTTGCGGCTGATTGTGATTGGTTGAACAACTTATAACCCGCTACTACTTTTACTGCATTATGAATTGGTTTATAAAACTTCTCACGGAAGAAAGTATTCCTCAAACCGTGATCATCTATGGAATCGTCATCGCTATCGGCATCTGGCTTGGACGCTTAAAAATTTTCGGTATTTCGCTGGGCGTAACCTGGATCTTATTTATGGGGTTGGCGGTATCCTATTTCGGCATTCACATTAATAAAGAAACGGAGCATTTTTTAAAAGAGTTTGGCTTGATTCTTTTTGTTTACTCGATAGGTTTGCAGGTAGGGCCGGGTTTCTTTTCGTCACTTAAAAAGAACGCCGCTGTTACCAACGGATTGGCAGCAATGGTGGTTTTTCTTGGCGTAGCGGTAGTTGTTGCCTTTTATTACCTGTTGCAGCAACCCATTACCACACTTACCGGCGTAATGAGTGGTGCAGTTACCAATACACCCGGACTTGGTGCAGCACAGGCTGCTGCAAAAGATCTGCATCTTGCTGCAAATGATACTTCGTTTATCACATTAGCATATGCGGTGGTTTATCCGTTTGGTGTGTTTGGTATTATTGGTGCCATTCTTATTTTGAAAGCTGTCTTTCGTGTTAACCTGGATAAAGAACGGGAGTTGCACCGTAAGCTTGATGTAATCAAATCAAATAAGCCGGTCTCCATTCATTTAGTAATGCAGAACAAACAACTGATCGGCAAACCCCTTCGTACAATTTTTGAGTTGCTGAAAGAGCCCATTGTTGTTTCAAGATTATTTCACAATGGTTCAGTTGTTACGCCCACGCCGCAAACACATTTAAGTGAGAATGATGTGTTGCTGATTGTTGCACATAAAGATCAACTGGAAGTGTTGAAGATGATCATTGGCGAAGAAAGCAAAATGAATCTGAAAGAGATTCCTCAAAGTGAATTGATCTCTCGTATTGTTGTGGTAACACAGGCAGATGTTACGCATAAACGATTAGGCGATATAGCTGCACTGCATCAACACGATTTTACACTAACACGTTTAAGCCGTGCAGGTGTGGAGATGGTGGCACATGGTGATATTGTTCTGCAACTCGGTGATCAATTGAAAGTGGTTGGTACAAAAGAAGGTGTAGATATGGTTACCAAAACAATCGGCAATCAATTAAAGCGTTTAGATGTGCCAGATCTGGCACCGATCTTTATTGGTATTGTGGCTGGTGTATTGCTAGGGAGTATTCCCATGTTCTTCTTTAATATGCCTGTACCGGTGAAGATCGGTTTGGCAGGTGGTCCACTCATTATTGCTTTGTTACTGAGCCGTTATGGCGGTAAGCTTTATTTGAATCAATACACAACTTACAGCGCTAACTTAATGCTGCGTGAATTAGGTATCAGTTTATTCCTTGCCAGCGTAGGCTTAAGCAGTGGTGCGAATTTGCAAACAGCATTATCCGGTAACAATGCGTGGTTATGGATCGTGATGGGACTTACTATTACGATTGTTCCACTGTTGATCGTTGGCATGATCGCTCACTACGTATTTCGTAAAACATTTTTTGAAGTGTGTGGATTGCTTTCAGGTGCAAGTACCGATCCGCCTGCATTGGCATTCTCTGCACAACTGGCAAAAAACGAAGTGGCATCTGTTACGTATGCAACAGTTTATCCATTGACAATGATCTTGCGGATCATTGCAGCGCAATTGCTGATATTATTCCTCTCCTGAAAACAGGAAATTAAACTGACTACTATTGATGATGTATAGGTTTAAAAAACCAAAAACCCCGACAGAAATGCCGGGGTTTATATTTATGTCAATTCAATTAATTGTCCCGATCTCGTTCAAGATGTATTTGCAAGCCAATTAAGAAACCAAAATTGTTATAGGGTATCGATTCCGCTTTACCTGCTTTGTAACTGGCAAGCATCTCAAGCCCAACAGATGAATTCAAAAAAACAACTGCCCCTGCCAAAGAATTAAATTCAAATGAATTAACCTGAGAGTCGCTTGCCTTGTTGGTGAAATATGAAACACCCGCCTCCGAAACAAGGTTAAATCTCTTGTCGGCTTTTAAGAAATAGTACCTTAAGTATGGCCCCACTTGTAACGTTGTGGATTTGGAAAAAGGTGGCGTAATACTTCCACCTTTGGTATGTAGAACGTCTACCCGCAATCCTGCAGCAAATTTGTCAACTAAAAAATACCCGGCATTAGGGCTCACCCGAATATTTGTAACCTTTATTTGCCCTTGCGGATAGGTTGTTTTACTGTGCTCAAAACTTCCGTTTCCTCCAAACATCCAAAACCCTTTTGTAATCTGTGAGTAAGAACCAGGGACTAATAAAACAGAAAAAATAAAAAGAAAAGCAAACTTTTGTTTCATAAAATGATTTAATTACTAATGAAAAATAGGTTGGAAACACAAGGTCGGCTGTGGTAACGCACAAATTGGGGATGCTTTGTATGGAATGTAGAAGTTAAAAGATATTGTGCTAATGTAAATGGGATTCAACCGATTTCAAAATGTGAGATAACTTATTTTGTAAGTGTGTGGTTAAAAAGTATAAGTGCTGAACTATGTTAATCTTAGAGCGGCGTACAAAAAAACCCCGACAGAAATGCCGGGGTTTTGTTTTTATCTCAATTCAATAAATTATCTCGGGGGAACATTCAAAGGAATATCTCTCACAAACATATTATTCCTGTTGGCTGCATCCCATGCAAGGAAGAACACCAGGCGTGTACGTTTTTCATGCAAATCATAATTGATCTTATCAGGCGTATCACTTGGTTTGTGATAATCTTTATGAATACCATCAAAGAAAAATACAATGGGAACTCCTTTTGCTGCAAAGTTGTAATGGTCGCTGCGGTAGTATAAACGATTCGGATCTTTTGGATCGTTGTATTTTCTGTCGGTAATAATTTTGATGTACATGTTGTTGATGCTGTCAACAAAACGTGGCAACTCACTGCTGAGTTTATCATCACCAATCAAGTACACATGATTATTTGTATCGAGTGATTTGATATTATCATCTTTACGGCCGATCATGTCAATATTGATATCGATGCTTGTTTTCTCTAATGGAAACACAGGATGATCAGCATAGTAAGCACTTCCCCACAAACCTTTTTCTTCACCGCTTACAGCTAAAAATAAAATGCTTCGGCGTGGTCCTTTGCCTGCTGCTTTTGCTTTTGCAAACGCTTCAGCAACTTCCAATACACCAACAGTACCACTACCATCATCATCAGCACCGGGGTGAAGTTTACCATTGATAATACCTACGTGATCGTAGTGCGCAGAAATAATGATCCACTCATCTTTCTTATCTGTTCCTTCGATCATACCCAACACATTTGATGCCTGTGTGATCTCTGTTTCTTTACGGAAATCAAGCATCAACTCAGTTGCCAAAGTTTTTGTTTCAAGTGTTTGTGCTTTTGCCGTTGCGAAATCTTCTTTTAATAACGTTTCGCCTACAGCTTCAGAAACACGAACAACCAATGGAGTTTGACGGCTGCGGTATAAACTGAATGTTAAACGACCGCCACGTGGTGAAGGTTGTTTGTCAATATTGTTCACTACAAACAAGACAGCTGCAGGTTGACGGCTGTACAATTTATTGATATCGTTAAACGCAGGAAGCTGTGTGCCGTTCTTTGCAACGATCACTACTGCTTTACCACGAATATCAGTTGTTGTATCAACTTTACTCATGTAAACCACTTCACTGAAAAACTGTTGTGAAGTGATAACGCTGTTGAGTGCTGCTGAAAAGTCTTTTCCAAATTCAAACTTCTTTCCGCTCACTGCTACAGTGGCATCTTTCAACGTGTCTTTGTACAAAGGATAAAACTGTTCGTAGTTACCATTGTTTGCGGGTGCAATACCAATACGCTGAAACTGTTGTTTCAAATACTCGGCTGCTTTACGTTGTCCTGCAGTGCCGGTTTCTCTTCCTTCCATTTCCGGTCCGGCAAGGATGTAGAGATGGGTTTTGAGATCATTTTCTGTAATGGTTTTCGAAAACTGTTCAGCCGTTTTGTTTTTCTTTTGGGCCGATACGGAGAAGGCGAGCAAACTGAGTGCTGCCAATAAGAATGTCCTCATGCATTATTTTTTTTAGAAGGCCGAATATAAAAGAAAATCCCGCCATTGGCGGGATAGATATATGAGCGGTTGCGTAAGTAAGCAATTGTCAGGCACATGCAATTTTGCCAACTCTCAACCCATGACGACCGCCTTCAAATTCAGTCGTCATAAAGGTGTCCACCATTTTTTCAGCATCACCTTCACGAACAAAACGGGCAGGAATACAAATGATATTTGCGTTATTGTGCGCACGAACCAACTGAGCAATTTCTTCGCCCCAGCAAAGCCCGGCACGAATACCCTGATGCTTATTTGCTGTAATGGCAACACCATTGGCACTGCCGCATAACAAAATACCAAAAGCAGCTTCGCCATTCTCAACAGCTGAAGCAACAGGATGAGCAAAGTCAGGATAATCAACACTGTCTTTTGAATAAGTGCCGAAATCTTTAAATGCAATTCCTTTCCCTTCAAGATAAGAGATCAGGTCTTCTTTGTAATCGAACCCTGCATGATCGCAACCAATTGCAACGGGCTTACTCATATCAAAAATTTGCATATCGAATAGTTTAGAATTGATGATCTTTTACAAAGGTAGCACCTCTGTTTAAGTTGTAGGCAATATCAATTATTCATTTTAAAATTATCCATTAAGAACTAACTCCACTCCTCAATATCTTCCTGCTTGATCTGGCGTCTGTAAATACGCATACTCAGCATAATACTGAATTCATACAAGCCATATAAAGGAATCGTCACCAAAGCAAGACTGAATGGGTCTGTTGATGGAGTGATGATGGCCGCCATAATAATGATCACCACGAATGCATACTTGCGGATCTTGCGAAGAGTAATAGGCGTAAGCATGCCCACTTTTGTAAGCAGCATTACCACCACAGGTAATTGAAACAGCAATCCCACACCAACAGTTAAGTAGATCAGGTTCTCAAAATAATCACTGATGGTAGGGCGAAACTCAATTAACGGACTGAGCGAATAGTTTGAATAAAAATTTACCATGAACGGTGTGAGAACAAAATAACCAAATGCCACACCCAGGAAAAACAGAGACGATATCCAGAAGATAGCACCGGTTGTGCCGCTGCGTTCTTTATCATTCAAAGCGGGACGAACGAATTTCCAGATCTCCCAAAAGATATAAGGGAAGGCTAAAATGAAACCTGAAGTAAAACCAACTGTGAACGTGGTAAGGAACTGTTCCGTCATGGCATTACTCTGGAATTTGATACTGAAATCAGAAAGGCAAAGAGCATCTACATGCATCCATTTGCCAAGATCACACAACCAACGGTAGGTGATAAAATCTTTATGTGCCGGTCCCATAAAAATATTATTCACCACATAATCGATATTGAACAATACAATAAGGGAAGCAATAATAATGGCAATAACGGCACGCACCACGTGCCAACGCAGTTCTTCGAGGTGATCAATAAAACTCATTTCAGCTTTTTCTTCGCCTCTTGCACCACGGATGCGTTGTATAATTGATCTGCGTTCTGATTTAGTTTCCGCCACGGTTAATGATTTCAGTTGCAAATGTAACCCGAAATGGATGAGCAAAAAAAGGGTTGCCAACCTTTCAACAATTCCTCTGCACCTGCGGGAATAAATCCAGGTTGGCAACCCTGATACGCTCATAAAAAAAGCGGCCCCGAAGGACCGCTTTCAATCAACAGACCAGGTCTGTTTATTTTACAGCCAATGCTTTATCAATCAAAAATGTGAGCATGCTGCGGTGAGCACGTGTTTGCTCGTTCGGCGAAACCGCCGTAGCAAGCATGGTTCTTACCTTGCGTAAAGTGTTGTAAGCAGCACTTTTCGAAGGGTTATCGAAACCGGCTGGTGCTGCCACAATTGCTGCCGCACCCTTAACAAATTCTGTCTGCAGGTTTTGGCGGTACACATTTACTGCACCCGCTGCATCTGCTTTAAAGATGGCATTCATAATATCGTTCATTACATCAGCCACGCTGTAAGTATTACCATACAATGCACTGTTGTTGATACGACGCAACGTAGTTGGGTGCAACAGTTGTGCAAGAATATTCGTTTGGAAATTCTGCACAAGTGAAGTGTGTTTCGGATCTTCCGGTGCCCCAAAGAAATTATAACCACGACGCTGAACCTGCAGGTAAGGCAACAATTGCTGATCTGCTTCAAACGCATTTGGCGCAAATACATAAGTTGCCAGGAAGTTCATTGCTTTTTTCTGATACGCAACCGGCGTAATCACAAATGGTTTGCTGCCATTGTTCTGTCCGGGGAAACTTCTGTCAACCTGCACACCACCAATATAACGGCTGATGGCATTGGCCATTGAGAAACGCTGTCCGTTCAAAACATTGTAACGGATCAGTACTTCCTGGTAGCTCTTATCGCCTTTCGCATATTTGCTTACCAGTTTGCTCATGGCACTGTTCACAAATTTGATACGGTCTTCGCCATAAGCAACCATATCATTACTCATATCATTGATCATAACACGTGGATCAATACCGTTTCCGGGGCTACGCATATCATCAGCATCATTACCAAACGTAAGATGTGGTTCATGACTGCGACGGAGAATCTTATTCAGCTCAGTTTGTTCCTGGCCGGCAGGGAACTCACGGTAACCAAATTCAATTGCCCACAGATCGTATGGTCCGGGTTTCATGGTGTAATAATCTCCTTGCTTGCTTCTGTCGCTATTGATATTGATAGAAGGATAATCCATTACTGAACCCTGCAATCCTAATTTTTGTGTGATAGCAGTGTTATGTACTTCTGCCGGGCTCAGCATCTGGCTGGCTTTCATGTTATGGTTCAAACCAAGGGTATGACCCATTTCATGCAGAATGAGATAATACAAAAACTGTTCATGTGCTTTTCTCACTTCTCCGGGAGGAGCATCAGCAGTTGTAATAAGTGTTGAGCCTGCCATGTATTGTTTTGCCAACTCACTGCCAATGGTGCAGGTAGCCCAATGCTTGCGCATGTGCGATGGCATGTTCTCCATCATTTGCTGTTGCAGGTTAAGCGTTGCAGCAGCTGCATTGTTCTCTTCTGTTACATCGAGGAAAGGAGTTTCAGCACCGCTTGCCCACTCAATGGTAATATCGCTGCCAAGTATCTGACCTGTTTTTGGGTTTACGAAACTGGGCCCGATTGCTCCATAAGGAGGATAGGGAGAAGATACCCAACGGATCACATTGTAACGGATATCTGAAGGATCCCATGTAGCATCATCAGGCATGATCTTCATCACCACTGCATTTTTAAAACCGGCTTTTTCAAACGCTTCGTTCCAGCGTTCGCCTGCTGCTTTTACAATTTCACGGTATTCAACAGGTGTGGTGTTTTCTACCCAGAATGTGATCGGCTCAACGGGTTCACTTAATGCAGCTGAAGGATCTTTTTTCTTCAAATGCCAGCGGTTGATCATATCACGATAGTTAACGATCTCGTTTGATGTAAGATCATCTACTTCCTGAGTAAAGAATCCAACACGAGGATCATCGAAACGTGGTTTATAATCGTTCACCGGCATTTCAATAAACGTGTGCTGGAGTTTAATGCGCACAAAACGTGCATCAGTAATATCTTTTCCACCCTGGTTGAAAGGCATCGGGTTATCGTAAGCCAAATCAACAACTACATCGCTGTTGTTGGGATATGAACGGATATTACTGTACTTACTTTTTGTTGGGTTGTAACCACCAAGGTTAAAAACAGCACCCGGAGGAATGGTTGGAGGGAAAATTGGCTTCACTGGATCGAGTTTATCACTCAGAAACAGTTGGTCAACACTTACGAGATAACCGGTTGAATCTTCTGCACCTACTTTATCGGCATAAAAAACCGCATCGGCCACATCTACATTCGCAGCTTTGCTTACGGCATTCTTTGAATCGTAGTAGAAGTTGGTGTTTACTGTAGAGAACTCAATCTTGTCGTAGGCCTTTTTCATTTTAAACACCAATGTTGCACGGTGCATACCCTGGTGAAGAAACAAACTTGTAGGGCCGCTGAGAGAGAAACTCTGGTAAATAAAGTCTTTGTTCAACTGATCTTTCCGGATGTACATCTGTACACTGCCTGTTACGGTATCCTGGTAAAGGGTAAACAGACCGGAATGTTTTTTACTGGCTTTTACTTTGTCGGTAATACCGGCAGGTTTTGGGGGCGCCTTTTTGGTTGAGTCAGCGGGAGCGGCTGCTCCGGGTTTTGCTTGGGCTGAAATTTCAGTACCCAGTAACAAACAAACAGCTGATAAGGCTAATGCGAAACGCTTGTTCATAATTCTTGTTTTGTTGTTAACTGATAAGAAAAGGTAAAATAAAGTTTTCGTAGATGGGCGGGGTTTGTATAAGCGGACAAAGCTTCCTGTAACTGGTTATTACAACTGAAATCAGCGAAGGACTTTCATCTTAACTGTCTCAATTCTTGTTTCGCTTACGGAGAGGATATCAAACTCGTAGTCGTCGATAATGATACGTTCTTTTGCAACAGGTATGGTTTCATGGTGTTCAACAATGTAGCCCGATAAGGTTTCGGCGTCGCTTTCTTCCTTAAACTCGAGGTTGTATTTTTCGGAGAGATAATCTGTTTCCAAACGGCCGCTGAAAATGAATTCATTATCGGAAAGTTGTTTTTCAACAAACTCTTCGGTGTCGTATTCGTCCTGAATTTCGCCGAAAATTTCTTCCAGCAGATCTTCCATGGTTACAATACCGCTGGTGCCGCCAAACTCATCAACCACCCATGCTATACTTTTACGTTCACGGGTGAATTGACTGATAAGATCTGTAAGTCCCATACTTTCAGGTACTGCAGGAATCGGTAATAAAATTGATTTAATGTCATCGGGTTTACGAAACAGATCGAGCTGGTGAACGTAACCAAGAATATTATCGATGTTGCCTTCGTAAACAATGAGTTTGCTGAGTTTTGTTTCCACAAACTTTTGTTTCACTTCTTCAACACTTGCTGACGATTCAACACCAACAATCTCTTTTCGTGGAATTAAACATTCACGCACTTTTACGCCGGGTAGCGATAATGCGTTTTCGAATAACTCAGTATTGATGTCTTGCGATTCCTCGTTATCATCTTTGCCTTGCTGAATAAAATGTTCAAGATCAACTTTTGTGAATGCTTCTTTTTTATCACTGATGCGCACATCAAATAAATATTTCAAAATCCATTCTGCCAAACCAACAAATAAAGAAGCAACAGGTGAAAATATGCTGTAAAGTAAACTCACTGTTCGTGCAAAAAATGAAAGAACAGAGTTGCTTTTTTTGCGGAAGATGGCTTTGAATATAACCTGTATCAACAATGCAAGCAAGCCAGATGTAAACAACTCAATGGTAATGCGCAAAAAAGCGGAATTGCGGATAGGCGTTGGCATCTGTTTCCATAACGGGTCAAAGAAACGGTTCACCAACAATACAAACACCACCAATGATAATGTTACTGCAACGAGTAAAGCACCAATAAAACGGCTTTGATTTTCGATAAAGAAACTAAGGATGCGGCCGCTTGCAACACCTTGTTTTTTCTTAAGCTCTACGGAGAAACGATTGAGCGAACCAAATGCTGTTTGCAATCCGGCAAAAAAGCCAACAAACAACATACTTACCCCTATCCATATCAATAACACCCAATTCATAGTAATTAAAAATAGTGTTTTTGCAGGAATTACAAAGGCCGATTACTCAGCCTTGATGAATGCCCCTACAATGGCAGTTGCTTCTGCAATAGCTTTTTCAAGATTGTCGTTCACGATCACGTGTTGAAACGAATGCTTGAATGATATTTCGTAAGAGGCTTTACTAACACGGGCCTGGAGCGAATCAGCTGTTTCTGTACCACGGCTTTCTAACCTCCGCTTCAATTCTTCAATGGATGGAGGCTCAATGAAAATGGTGAGTATTTGTTTGGGATACAGGTCCTGCACATGAATAGCACCTTTTACATCAATATCGAGTACCGGAATTTGGCCATTACTCCAGATGCGTTCCATTTCACTTTTGAGGGTGCCATAATAATTTCCTTCATACACCATTTCCCATTCCATAAAAGCATTTTCATGAATTTTTTGCTGAAAAGCTTCTGTGCTCATGAAATGATAATCAACACCATCTTTTTCATGCGCTCTTGGTTTACGTGTAGCTGCTGAAATAGAAAAAGCAAGTTGCGGGAAATGCTTCATCAGTTGCCTGGTGATGGAGGTTTTTCCTGCGCCTGAAGGAGCGGTAATGATGATGATCTTATGATATTCCTGTTCCATAAAGCTTCAAAAATAAATGAATAGCTGTAATGTTAACGGAAACATTCAATTACTGGCAAACATAACCACCATCAACAGCAATCAGACTCCCTGTGGTAAAGCTGCTTTCATCACTCAACAGAAAGGCAACAGTTTTTGCAATTTCCTCCGGCTTCCCGATGCGCCCCATTGGTTGAATTGTGTCTAAGCTTTTATAGATTTCTTCTTTAGCCGTATTGCTCAGTTGCGAAAAACGATCGACCGCTTTATGCAACAACGGCGTATCAATTGTGCCGGGGCAAATGCAATTTACACGTATGTTAAACGGTGCGTAATCAATTGCTGTGCTTTTGGCGAGTTGGGCTATTGCTCCTTTCGTCATGCCATAAACAGAACTTGCAGCTTTACCAATAAACGATTGATCAGATCCCATCAGCACCACACTTCCTTTTTGTTGTGCCTTCATAACAGGAATTACTTTTTGCAATGTATAATACACACCAAACAAATTGGTATAAACTACACGTTGCAATTCTTCATCACTGGTTTGCTCAAGCGTTGCAAAAAGATGAATACCTGCGTTGGCAAAGAGGAAATCAATTTTCTTTTCTACAGAAATTACTTTGTCAATTGCTTCATTCACCTGCTGCCGGTTGCGTACATCACAGGGAATAAAATATTGTTGATCGCTTTGGTCGTGATCAGCAAAATCGAGATTGTAAACCGTGCAGCCTTTGCTGCGTAAGAGCTCTTTTGTGGCTTTACCAATGCCTGTTCCGGCACCGGTAATGATGGCAATTGTGTTTTCCCAGTTCATAAAAAAAGCGTGTTTGATTAAAGATAAAAGAATCTTGTATTCAAACTGGTTGGCTGGGAAACAGCATCAGGCAAGCCCTAATGACCTGCGTATATTATTGTGGAATTCACGGATGGCTTTGGTGTGGAAGAACGGATAAATGATTCTATCTCTCAGCCAGGATCCGCTTTTATAAATTGTGTGATGTGAAATTTCAGTGAAACCATCCTTACAGGTCTTTAACTGAATACGCTGGCTGCCCAACGATTTTCCTTTCACGAGATAGCTTGTTTCAAGACACATCTCTTTTTCATGAACGGCTGTAATTTCATGACCTACCGCCACTTTTGCCAAACCGCCCAATGCTTTTACACGAATAAGAACAATTTGCCCGGCTTTTGCACCGGTATATTCATCATCAATATAAGAAATGGAATTATTCTTGCGGCAGTATTGCATACCAAACTGAAGCATGTTGCCACACCAGGCTTGTTTTGGGTGAATGTTTTTATAGGCTTCCCATACTTTTTCGATCCGCTCACGGATATGAAATGTTTTATGGTGTGTATAAAATGCCTTGGTACAATTTGATTTGGGACAGAACGATTCCAATGCCGCAAAATCATTCAGCTGGTACAACTGGTTATCATGTATAAAAGAAACAACCTGTTTACTGGAAATTCGATCAAGATTTACGTCCTGTGTGTGTAGCAAGCTCAAGATATAGGAATTGGCTTTTAGAATTATTAACGAATATAAACAGTTTCTGCCTTCAGGCAATTAACTGTGCAGGTATAACGCTCATTTTTCATAAACAGTACTACAAAATACATGTTAAAGCTGGCGGATATGACCGCAAAAGGCATATTTACTGGCTTTCACTGGCTTTGATTCCTCATTTCCCAATGCCGCTGATAATCTGATATAGCTCCTTAGTTTGGCGTTAAATTGAAATGAGGTTAACCGAAATCCTTTAACTTGCAACCCTTGAATTGAAAATTATGGAATACGGAAAATTAATTGCAGTTACCGGAATGCCCGGCTTGTTTGAACTCGTTAGCAGCAAAAGCGATGGTGCTATTGTGCGTTCGCTCGATGATAACTCAACAAAGTTTGCATCTACTCGTCAACACCAGTTCTCACACCTGGAAAGTATTGAAGTTTACACTGTTCGTGACAATGTAAATCTTACTGATATTTTTAAAGCCATGGAAAGTGCAGGTGGCAAGTTGCCCGATGAAAAAGATGCAAAAGCCATTAAAGCTTATTTCGAAAAAGTATACCCCGATCTGGATTTTGAGCGTGTGTATACCAGTGATATGAAGAAAATGGTGAAGTGGTATGGCATCATCAGTGCAAAAGGAATTGAAATTAAATTAACCGAGGTGGCTGAGGAAGAAGCACCGGTTGAAGAAGCAGTGGTTGAAGATGAAGCGAAGCCTGCAAAGAAAGCAGCGAAGAAAAAAGCTGAACCAAAAGCAGAAGAAGTTGCTACTGAAGAAGCACCCAAAAAGAAGGCTGCTGCTAAAAAGAAGAAAGAAGATTAATTTATACTCATCACATTTGGTGCCGGTAAGACGGGGAGCGGGAAGTTAAACTTCTTATCTGCTTACCGGTTTACCGGCATCATTTTTTAAACAGTTTTGATTATGACGTTGACAGCAGATATTAAACCTATTGAGCGGGAATTCTTACCGAAAGATTTCACCATTACAACTTGGGAAACTCTTGAGCCTTATTTTAAACAGCTGCTTGAGCAACCCATTAACAGTAAGGCAGAGCTTGAGCAATGGTTGCAGAACAGCAGTGAACTGGAAGCTGTGATCAGTGAAGATGCCTGCTGGCGCCAGGTACGTATGACCTGCGACACAGAGAATAAACAACTGGAAGAAGCCTTCAACTATTTCTACATTGAGATTGCACCAAAGATGCAACCCTATGCAGATAAGCTTAACCGCAAACTGGTTGAATGCGAATACACCAAAGAACTGGATGCCGATAAATACTTTACCTACTTACGTTCGATCAAAAAAAGCATTGATCTTTTTCGTGAAGCGAATATCCCGATCATGAGCGAACTGAATGTAATGCAACAACAGTTCGGACAGATTGCAGGTAAGATGACGGTGGAAGTAAATGGCAAAGAATACACTTTGCAACAAGCAGGAAAATTTTTAGAAAATCCTGATCGGAAATTGCGTGAAGAAGTGTACATGAAAATACAGAACCGCCGTTACCAGGATCGTGATGCATTGAATGCATTGTTTGATAAACTTGTAGAAAAACGTCATCAATTAGCATTGAATGCGGATTTTAGAAATTACCGTGATTATAAGTTTAAAGAACTTGGTCGTTTTGATTACACGCCACAAGATTGTTTCAATTTCCATGAAGCAGTGAAGCAACATGTGATACCGCTGGTGAAAATTATTTACGAAGAACAACGCAAAGCGATTGGTGTTGATCAGTTACGTCCCTGGGATATGGATGCAGAGCCGGAAGGCATCGTTCCGTTACAACCGTTTACTAATGGAACAGAGTTGACAGAAAAAACAATTGAATGTTTCGAACAACTCAATCCTTTCTTTGCTGATTGTTTGCGCAAGATGAATGAATTGAAACGCTTTGATCTTGACAGCCGCAAAGGAAAAGCACCCGGCGGTTACAATATGCCGTTAGCTGAAACAGGTGCACCGTTTATTTTTATGAATGCTGCCGGTACGTTGGATGATGTGACTACAATGGTGCATGAAGGTGGCCATGCTGTTCATTCATTCCTTACACATAATCTTGAACTTACAGGCTTTAAAGAATATGGCGCTGAGATTGCTGAAGTGGCGAGTATGGCGATGGAACTCTTCAGCATGGAGCATTGGGATATTTTCTTCAAGGATAAGGAAGAATTGCGCCGTGCAAAATTCAAACAACTGGAACGAGTGCTCACCATTTTACCATGGATCGCAAGGATCGATGCATTTCAGCATTGGCTCTATGAAAATCCTGCACATACTGCTGAGGAGCGTGGTGCAAAGTGGATGGCGCTGGCAAATGAATACAGTACGGGCTTGATTGATTACACAGGTTTGGAACAATTCCGTCCATACGAATGGCAACGTCAGTTGCATTTGTTTGAAGTGCCGTTCTATTATATTGAATATGGAATTGCCCAGTTAGGCGCCATTGGTTTGTGGATGCAGTTCAAACAGAACCAGCAGGAAGCTTTGCAGAATTACATCAATGCATTAAGCTTGGGCGGAACGAAAACATTGCCCCAATTGTATGAAGCAGCAGGGTTGAAGTTCGACTTTTCACCGAGCCATATTAAAACCCTTATGGATTTTACAAAAACAGAAATGGATAATCTTAACTAATTAATACCGATATTTGCACTGCTAAATCAGAACATTAATCATGTCCTGCCGTTTCTACGGGAGGGCATTTTTATTTTTAGCCAAGAGGATGAACGAGTGGAAGGAGGAAAAGCGTAGATGATAGTGCACGATATATGACAATTAGTATTAATAAAAAAGAGAAGCATTGGTACACTTCTCTTTTTAACTCTTTTCTTTCTTTATCTCTTAGCCCTAGCTTCTGCAATCACTACAAAAACCATTCACCACCATATTACTTTGCTGTGGTTGAAAACCCGTTGGCAATTTTACTTCAGGCACTAATACATCATCCAGGCAAATGGTTTTACCACATTGATCACATACAAAATGCACATGGTTATCGTGATGATGACCTTCGGCACATTGATCTTTACACAATGCATATTTCACCGAGTTGTCGGCTGTTGGAATTGTATGAATGATGCCTTTTTCTTCAAAGGTTTGTAAGGTGCGGTAAATGGTAACACGGTCAATTTTATCGCTGGCTTTCTTTTCAATATCAGCATGCGCCAATGCACCGGGCGCATGATAAAACATGTCGAGTATCTGCAACCGGCTATCGGTTACACTCATGTGATTTTTTTTCAGCAACTCTTTGATCGCTTCGCTCATGTATGAAAATTACTTAATTCGGGTTATTCTGAAAAATTCCGTTCACAAAACGTGGGCCATCGTAACCTTCTTTCAACACCAGGCTGATGTCTTCGTTCAACTTGGTTAACTCCTGTTTTTTTAGTCCGTCATAAATACCACGCAGTTTACCGCTTTTATCAACCAAGGCAAAAAGCTGGGTATGAATAAACTGATCAGCAATAGGATCAAGACCGTTCTTCTGATCATCGAGTAAATAACTTTTGCGGGCTGCTTCGTATAATTTTTCTTTGGTACCCGTTAAGAGCATCCATTTCTTTGGATCGATCTTCATTGAATCGGCATATTGCTTCAAACGGGCAACTGAATCTTTATCCGGATCAACCGTATGACTGAGAATGATAAAATCTTCTTCATCAGCAAAATCTTTGGCGATCACGGCCATGTTGGTGTTCATCTTTGGGCAAATACCGGTGCAGGTTGTAAAGAAAAATTCCACTACCTGTACTTTGCCCGCCACATTATTGTTCGTGATGGTGTCACCCAACTGGTTTACAAACGCAAAGTCTTTTACCTCGTTCATCGTGGGCAATTTTTTACGCCACAGGTCTGTACCCCAGAAAATAGCGAGAAAGAAAACACCCGTTAACAGCACGAAGAAACCAAGGTAGAACCACAACTTTTTGGACATATCATTAAAATGAACCGCAAAGGTACGGAGCGAACCGAGGCGAATTTCAATTCAAAATAAAATTTGCAACATAATTGCAAATATGTATTTTTGCTGTCCTTTATGAATATGCGTATTAATTGGGAAGCCTTGGGAATCGCCGCATCTGTAGCCTGTGCCATCCACTGTGCTGTTGTGCCCTTATTTATCACCAGCCTTCCTCTTTTCGGAATCAACATCATCCACAATGTGTTTGTGGAAATACTTTTATTGGGAACCGCCTTTGTGATCGGTTTCTCAACCTTGTGGCATGGGTATAAAAAACACCATCACCATTGGGGAACGCTCGTTCCTTTCTCTATTGGTATGTTACTGTTTACGCTCAACCAGTTTATAAAGTTTCCTTACTCTTCATTTGTATTTGTGATACCGGCGGTTGCATTGGTTATTACTGCACATATTCTCAATCATCGTTTTTGCAGAAAAGCAAATCATTGTCATACCACAGATTGTAATCACTGATCTGTTATTTCTTTGTAACATGAATCTGAAACCGATCCAACTTTTACGCAAAACAGGAATTGCAGAAGGTATTTCTTTTCTGGTGCTGTTGTTAATTGCTATGCCCTTGAAATACATATTCGATCTTCCCTTGGCCGTTAAGTATGTTGGCTGGGCACATGGTTTATTGTTTGTTGTGTATGTAGCACTCGCTTATTATGTGAAGGAAGTGTACAACTGGCCCTTCAAAAAGTTTCTCTATGCGTTTGTTGCAGCATGGTTACCGCTTGGAACGTTTGTATATGACAAGCAGTTAAAGAAAGAAGAGCAGCTGCTTGCATCAAACAAATAATTATTACTTATAGTTGTTCTTACTGCTTAAACATTTCAGGATGCACATCATCCCAACCGGTTGCTAATTGAAATGCTTTGCCCACCTGTAACAATGTTGCTTCATCATACAACTTGCCAACCAACGTAATGCTTGTTGGAAGCTTTCTTTGATTAAAACCTGTCGGCATTACCAATGCGGGATGACCTGTAAGATTGGTGATAGCTAATTGACGCCCGCCATAAGTTGGGGTGATAACTACATCAACTGTTTCAAAAAATGTTTTCATGTGTTGCATCAACAAATAGCGGTGTCGATTTGCATTGATATATTCCACTGCAGGAATTAATCTCGATGAACGGAAAGAGTTGGGCCAATCATTTTTATTTTGACGTGTCAACAGATCATCCATATCTGTTCTTGTTAATTCATCGAATGCTGCAGCACTCTCTGCACCAATGGTGATGCCTACAATGTCGAATGGATAAGCAGCACTGTCGGGGAAATTAACGGGAATAAGTTTGATGCCCATTTGTTCAAATGCTTTCAACACTTTCCATTCGTTGGCACTTGTATCACGAATACGATCGAAAAAATTCTTTGCATAACCGATGCGGAGTTTTTTGATATCTTTCTTCACTCCATAATTGAACGGCATGTTCACCGCACCGGGATCTTTCCCATCTGTTCCATGAATATAATTGAACACAACAGCAGCATCTTCTGCACTACGACAGATAGGCCCAACTTTATCAAGACTCCATGAAAGTGTCATTGCTCCACTTCTGCTGATGCTGCCGAATGTTGGTCGCAAGCCAGTTGCACCGCAAACAGTAGAAGGTGAAATAATAGAACCTAAGGTTTCTGTTCCAATAGCAAAAGGTACAAGACCCGCAACTGTTGCAGACGCTGAACCTGCAGATGAACCTGATGAACCGAAGTTGAGGTTCCAAGGATTTTTTGTACGGCCACCAAACCACCAATCGCCCATGGCTAAAGCGCCGAGTGTGAACTTGGCAATTAATACTGCACCTGCATCTTTCAGCCTGCTGTACACATAGCTGTCTTCGTCAATTGTTTGGTCTTTGTATGGTGTAGCGCCCCATGTTGTTTTAGTTCCTTTTACTGCAAACAGATCTTTTAGTCCGTATGGAATACCATGCAATGGTCCACGATATTTTCCTTTTGCTATTTCCGCATCAGCAGCTTTCGCTTGCTGCATAGCAATTTCTTCTGTTACAGAAATAACACATTGTAAGGTGTCGCCATACTTGCGCATGCGTTCGATAAAAAATTTTGTAAGCTCAACCGATGTGATCTTTTTGTTTTTGATGAGCGAAGCTAACTGCAGAATATTATAGAAAGCAAGATCAGCTTTGTTAATGGGCATGTTTACATTGACAGGAACATTCCATATTACAGGTAATTGTTTTGTTTCAAACTGCATACCCGGCAGCACCGGACTTTGCCAAAGACTCATGGGCACATTGTTGTTGAGCGGAAGGCTTCGCATTCTTACATACTCAGTATAATTGTCCCGCACATCACGCATCATACTGTCACGTTCAGGTTCTGTAAAATCAAGACCAATCACTTTCGCAGCGATCTTCAGATCTTCTTTGCTGATGGTATCTTTTTGTTGCGCAGCAATTGTTAGAGATAGGAAACAGGTAAGTAAAAAGAAGAATGATTTTCTCATGCGTTTTGGTTTAAGAAGTGGAAACTACTAAAACTACAAATGCAACCAACAGATTGTTGATTGCATTTGATGAATGGAAAGACTTTATGTTTAACTCTTGATTAAGCGAGCTTCTAAAACCTGGTTTCAAGATAATGCGGCAATAAAGCACGCCAGGTATTCCAATCGTGTGGCCACTCTTCGCCCCAAATATCCAGTTCGTAGTTAATGCCTTTGTCGTAGAGAATTTTTGCAAAACGCCCGCTGCTTGAAGGATCTTCATAAGCACCACTTCCACTGAAAATATGAATATGATTGCTTTGGCGAATCTGTTCCAATACCGCATGATCAGTTAAGTTGGGCATGTAATGCATGGGGCTGTTGTAATACACCTGTTCATCATAATGTCCTTTGCTGTATTCCATCAGATTATATACGCCACTCATGGCAATTACACCATTGATCAAATCAGGACGTTTTAAAAATAAATTCATACTGTGCAATGCGCCGAATGATGCACCGCAGGTGATAATTGGCGTATCGAATGATGTGCTTGTTTTGATGAACGGCACCACTTCATTAAAAATATATTCGTTGAACTGGTTATGTCGGATAGCCTTATGTGCGCCTTCCATTTCATTGTGCATCCAGCTTTCTGTATTGATGCTGTTTACAGAAAATATTTTCACTTTACCTGCTTCTACCCACGGACGCAATGTATCCATCAATTGAAAACGTTCATACTCCAGGTAGTCAGCTGCTGCTGTGGGTACCAACAGTAACGCAAAACCATAATGACCGTAAGTAGCAATGGGCATTTCTTTATTCAATGCAGGGCTGTACCATCCGGATAATTCTCTATGCATACATATAGATTTAATTGAAGCGCATGCTTCTGCAGCAATATACTTCCTTTCTGTTTTTAAACAGAAAGGAAGTGTTTATTAGATGTGCAATCAGGTAGTTGCAGGTCCAGCTTTACCACCTGCAGCGCCACCCATGGAAGAAACATCACGATCGAACATATATAAGCCGCTCTTATCGCCACCGATCAATTTCAATTTGTCGAGGATATGGCGGGCCAGTGATTCTTCTTCGATCTGTTCGCTCACATACCATTGCAGGAAATTGTGTGTGGTGTAGTCTTTCTCTTTCAGGCAACTGTCAACCAAACGATTGATCTCTGTGCTCACCAGTATTTCATGGTCCAGCACCTGCTGAAACAACTCTTTCACTCCTTTATATTTTGCTGCAGGAGCCTTTAATTGAGGGATGACCCCGTGGCCACCACGTTCGTTAATGAATTTCACCAGTTTCAGCATGTGCAACCGCTCTTCATCGCTGTGTTTGTATAAAAAAGCAGCTACACCGCTTAGTCCTTCAACCTCGGCCCAACTGGCCATTGCTAAATAAATTTGAGATGATTCTGCTTCCAGCAAAACCTGCTCGTTCAGTGCTTTTTCAATTTTTGGAGATAACATAATTGTGTTTTTTGTTTTTGTAAGTTACGATAAAGGGAGTTTTTTGCCTGTAAACAGTCATAAATCTGCTAAAATGGGAAAACCACAACCAAACTCTCCCGTTTGTTGTTAAATTTGCAGCTTAAAGTTTCACCAACATGATACAAACAGGTAACCCCGTTATCAGCATCTATACAGAAATGACGCCAAACCCGGAAACAATGAAGTTTGTGGCCAACAAACTATTGTATCCCGGAAAGAGCATTGATTTTCCTGAAGTAACAACAGCAGATGCCTCTCCGCTGGCGCAGGAACTCTTTGGTTTTCCGTTTGTGAAAGCCGTGTTCATTGCCAGCAATTTTGTAACACTCACCCGTTCTACACCTGATACTGATTGGCAGGAGCTGATCCCGACCATCCGCCAGTTTTTGAAAGATTACCTGGAAGAAGGCAAACCGGTTATTGACGAATCAAAGATCGTTGAGCCGGTGAAGGATGAAGTTGTCCTGAGTGGCGATGAAAGCGATGTGGTAAAACGCATCCAGGAAATTCTGGAGAACTATGTGAAGCCTGCGGTTGAAATGGACGGCGGTGCTATCCAGTTCAAAAGTTTTAAAGATGGTAAAGTGAATCTTGCATTGCAGGGAAGTTGCAGCGGTTGTCCATCTTCAATGATCACCTTGAAAGCAGGTATTGAGGGAATGATGAAGCGTATGATCCCTGAAGTGGAAGAAGTGGTGGCAGAGGCAGAATAAGACCGCAGATGAAATGATTTAAATGATTCTATCGATAAAAGCGTTGCACATATTGCAACGCTTTTTTTATGCAAAATATTAATGATCCTTATTTGTATCGTCCAAGCCGGATTAGAAGCAAAATCAAGTAACTTCCTTTTCTAAAATAATTGATATGAAGAAGTTTCTTCTCACCTCATACCTCTCACTTCTTAGCTTGCTTGTTATCAGTCAAACAAAATTTCTTATTCCTTATCCTTCCAAATTCGGCAACAAACCGTTAGACGGAAGGTTGTTGTTACTCATCAGCACCAACAATAAATCAGAACCACGCTTTCAAATAAGCGACGGTCCACAAACACAGCAGGTGTTTGGAATTAATGTTGACAACTGGAAACCGGGCGAAGTAAAAACAATTGATGCGAAAGCATTTGGTTACCCGGTTGAAAATATGAAGCAATTAAAGAATGGCACTTACCATATTCAGGTGTTGTTGCACAAATATGAAACGTTCAAACGAAAAGACGGGCACACCGTCAAATTGCCGATGGACAGAGGTGAAGGGCAACATTGGAATTTAGCACCGGGCAATTTGTATAACAAACCTGTTCAACTTCGTTTCAGCAACACCGGTGCTGATGTTGTTACCGTTGCACTTGATAATGAAATACCCCCCATTGAACCACCAAAAGACACGAAGTATATTAAGCACATTAAAATACAAAGCAAATTATTAACGGAGTTCTGGGGAAGGCCGATGTTTATAGGTGCTCATGTATTGTTGCCCGAAGGTTGGGATACGCACCCCACAGTAAAATATCCGCTGGCAATTTTTCATGGACATTTTCCTGATGACTTTAGTGGTTTCAGAACAACGCCACCCGATCCCGATTTAAAACCCGATTATATAGCACGGTTCAACTTAACCGGTTACAATAAAATCGTGCAGCAGGAAGAATATGATTTTTATAAACTGTGGACGGGTCCTGATTTTCCGAGAGTAATTGCTATCGAAATTCAACACCCTACTCCTTATTACGACGACAGTTATGCCGTGAACAGTGCCAACAATGGCCCTTATGGCGATGCCATTACGTATGAGCTGATTCCTGAAATTGAAAAACGTTTCAGAGGTATTGGCGAAGGTTGGGCAAGATTTATGTATGGTGGCAGTACAGGAGGTTGGGAAGTGCTGGCAGCCCAACTGTTTTATCCTGATGAATTCAATGGTTGTTATAGTGCGTGCCCCGATCCAATTGATTTCAGAGCCTATATGGTGGTTGATATTTATAAAGATAAAAATGCTTACTACCGGGAAGGGCCATTTAAAAAAACGTTACGTCCCGGACACAGAAATTACCTGGGTCATATTGATGCAACATTGAGAGATATGAATCTTCGTGAGCTGGCATTGGGCACCAACAGCCGCAGTGGCGAACAGTTTGATGTGTGGGAGAGTGTTTTCTCTCCCTGCGGTGGCGATGGGTATCCGCAACCCATCTGGAATAAATACAGCGGCGAAATTGATTCAACTGTTGCACGTTACTGGAAAGAGAATTATGATTTAGGTTACATCCTTGAACGGGATTGGAATAAACTTGGCAATAAACTCAAAGGCAAAATAAAAATCTATTGTGGTGATATGGATAATTATTACCTCAACAATGCGGTGTATTTGTTTGAAGAACGATTGAAACGTTTAACCAATCCATTTCCCGCTGCGTTTGTTGATTATGGCGATAGAGCAGAGCATTGCTGGAATGGCGATCATACACAACCCAATTACATCAGCCGCCTGCGTTACAACCGTTACTTTATTACTAAATGGGCCGAAGAAGTAAAAACAAGAAGTCCGCAGGGTGTTGATTTGTTGAGTTGGAGATATTAAATCAACATCATAAAATGGGAGTAAGTGATTGGGCAAGCAGATATGATTTGTGATTCACAATCCTTGTGAAGAATGTGTGTTTTCATGATGAAAATTTGGAGGGCTGTTTGCTGCAACACGAATCAAATGAGTAGAATTTTTCTTACAACCTTCCCAACTCCTTCTTCGTAAACTCATTCTCCACATTACCCGTATTCAATGTAGTAGCAGGTTCAAACAACAGCACGTGCACTTCTTCTTTTGCATTAGGCCGGTGTTCAACACCTTTTGGAACAATAATGAATTCGCCTTCGTTAATGGTGATTGTTTTATCAATTAACTCCATATCAAAACTTCCCTTCACTACATAAAACAGTTCATCTTCATGATCATGATGATGCCAGGTGAATGGTCCTTTGAACTTTACAAGTTTAACATGTTGTCCGTTTAATTCGCCTGCAATCTGCGGGCTCCAGTGTTCGGTAAAAAGGTTAAACTTTTCTGCAAGATTTATCTTTTCCATACTGTAAAATAAAACAGCCGGCCTTCATTTGAAAACCGGCTGTATAAATAATGATCAATAATTTATGCAACCAGTGTTGCTGTGCTGCTGATCTCTAAACCCTTTCCTAATAGTTTTGAAATAGGACAGTTTTGTTCTGCATCTTTTACACACTCCTGGAATTTCGCATCATCAATACCCGGCACAGAAGCAGATACAATGAGGTGCGATTTAGATAATGTTCCTTCAATAAACGTGATCTCACATTTGGTGTCAATTTTTTCAGGAGTAAATCCTGCGGCACCCAATACAAAACTCAACTTCATACTAAAACAACCGGCATGTGCAGCTGCTACTAATTCTTCAGGATTAGTACCGACGCCGCTTTCAAAACGGGAGAGATAAGAATATTGTGTATCAGTTAAAACGGTGCTTTGTGTTGTCAGGTGTCCGTTACCTTCTTTTCCTGAGCCATTCCAAACGGCTGTTGCGTGACGTATCATAATGTTTGTTTTTTATTTGAGCTGGTAAATCTAACTCAAAAATGGTTTCTTCACAAGCCGGGCTAATGAAAGTTTTTTTATGCTTTCTTTACCCAGTTCACATTTCTCTCCTGTAAATAGTTCAATACAAAATCAAAAGCGTTTTTATCATCACCCAGCAGCTCGGGAGGAAATACGCCTTTCTTTGTAACCATTTTTTTGGTGAGTAGATGAACGGCAGCTGTGCAAGCATATCCTGTTGTACGAGCCATAGAAGAAGTTTGTGTGGCCGCATCATATTTATCGAGCAGGTTGTATTCAATCGTTTTTCCCTCACCATGCACAATTACTTTCATCACCGTTAGTTCCTCTTCTGTTTCACCCAGCTTCCATTCGTTGATCAACAGTTTTGAAGTGAATTGGAGTGGTGATAGTTCTTTACCTTCTACTACTATTTTTTTTTCGCTGAAAAAACCACTTTGTTTCAATGCAATAATAAGATCGATATGCCCCGGATAACGAAGTGTTTGTTCGATCTGTGTGGGAATATGCGGCATGGTGAATAAAAGCGAACGTAATCCATCGGTGTTGAAAGCTTCCAATGTTCCGACACCATCAAAATTCATCATCTTCCTGTCGGTTAACGCAGGCTTGGTAACAATCACGCCGTTTTCTTTCAAACGTGCAGGTCTTGTATATTCTTCAATTACATCAACGGGTGAGAACGGTGCTTTATAAAAGAACGGCGGTTTTGGATGCAAGGGTAATCCACCAACATAAATTTCAAATGAATCTATTTTCATTTCTGCATTGTAGCGGCCGATGATCCAGTTGCTCATGCCCGGTGCAACACCACAATCAACAATAGCGGTTACATTTTTTTCTTTGGCCAACGCATCTAATCGCAATGCATCTTCAGGAAAGAAAGAAATATCTGCAACATTTTTACCTGCATTGATCACCGCTTTCAAGGTTTCAAAACCCATAAAACCGGGAACAGCAGTAACTACAATATCAAAAGGTTGCAGTAAAGAAGAATAAGCAGCTGTGTTTTGCAGATCAGCAACAACTGTTTTTAGTTTGGTTGATTTAGATTGTAAGAGTTGCAGGTTCTGCTCACTTACATCAAAAGAAGTAACATCAAATACGGTGGCAAGATCAAGTGCAATGGCACGGCCTACCATACCGGCCCCTAGAACAGCAATCGTCATACAGCAAACATTTCTGCAAAGATGCCCGAAAATTTTTTAGCACTCAATCTGAAAATTTCAATGCATTTTTGAAACATGATCGAATCTATCTGGCAGCAGTTTGTAACAGGGATGAAGGCAACTACGGCCCTTGAATACATTGGTGTTGTGTGTGGAATTGCGAGTGTTTGGTTCAGCAGAAAAGAAAACATCCTTGTCTATCCAGTGGGTCTTGTAAATACGGTTATCTATATTTATTTGAGTTACAAAGGCCATTTGTTAGGCGAAGCTGCAGTGAATATTTATTATACAGTCATGAGTATTTATGGCTGGTGGCTATGGGCAAAAAAGGACAAAGAGCATCAGCAGGTTTTGCACATCAGTTATTCAAATACCCGCTGGATCATTTATCAACTTTTATTCTTCGCCGCTTTTTACCTTGCATTATACATTTCGTTGTATTATCTTAAACAGAACTTTGCGCCGGGTGCAATTCCCTGGGCCGATTCCTTTGCTGCAGCAACTGCATTTACAGGTATGTGGCTGATGGCAAAAAAGAAAGTAGAAAGTTGGTATTGGTGGATAGCTACCAATATAGCTTCAATTCCTTTGTACTTTGTGAAACAATATGTGTTTACCAGTGTCTATTATGTGGTGTTATTGATCATGGCATTTTTTGGATTGGCAGAATGGATGAGAAGAGTAAAATTACGATAGCAGTTTTACCCTTGTTTTGTATTGCATCACCCGTTACATTGCAACCTTTATGAATTTCCCGAAGAAAGTTGTTCTACTCGGCCCGGAATCTACAGGTAAGTCTTTTTTAAGCGAACGTTTGGCAAAACACTACCAATCGGTATGGTGTCCTGAATATGCAAGAGAATATTTACTGATGTTGGGAAGGCCTTATACTGCGGATGATTTATTGGTAATCGCCAAAAATCAAACCGAGCTTGCAGAGCAATACACAATTGATGCTCTCACAAAACAGGTGAATACAATTTTCTTCGATACAGATATGCATGTGATGAAAGTATGGAGCGAAGTAGTATTTGGCTCCTGTGATCCATGGATACTTCAGGAACTGAAACAACAGAAATACGATCTCTATCTTCTTTGCAAACCCGATATTCCCTGGGTGGAAGATGAATTGAGAGAATATCCCGAACAGAAAGTACGCAACGATTTGTTTGCTGTGTACAAAGAACTGTTACAACAACAAACTACAGCATGGACAATTGTAAGCGGAAATTTTGACGAACGTTTCAACAAAGCGGTGAAAGCCGTTGATGCTTTACTTCGCTGATCTTTTTTTCTTCTTTTCTTTTTTTGGCTGCACATCATCACGAATCAACTGCTGAATATCTTCATCGCCTTCAAGATTATTCATTTGCCGCACTGCCCATCCGGAACGGATAGCAACTGCTTTTGATAATGGCTTTACTGTATATTTTTTGGGATTCCGTAATGATGAGGCTATTTGCGCTGCCTCAACACGTGTAAGTTGTATGGCCGGTTTCGAATAAAATCTGCGTGCAGCTGCTTCAATTCCATACACACCTTTACCCATTTCCACTACATTAAGATAAACTTCAAGAATGCGTTTCTTTCCCCATATCCATTCGATCATTTTGGTGAAATACATTTCCAGTCCCTTACGGAACCAGCTGCGGCCCTGCCATAAAAAAACATTCTTGGCTGTTTGTTGTGAAAGGGTAGATGCACCACGGATACGTGTTGGTTTTTTTTCATTATGATCCATCGCTTTTTCAATCAGCTTCCAGTCGAAACCGCCATGATCGGGAAACAGCTGATCTTCCACAGCAATAACGGCGAGCCGTGGGTTGCTGCCCATTTGTTCGATGTCGATGTAATCACGTTTCAACCCTTCGCCTTTTAGTACACTTACGAGTTGCGTTATGGTAATAGGTGGGTCGACCCACTTGAGTAATATGATATAAATAAACTGGGAAATAAAAAGAATGATGAATAAGCGTTTCAGGAAACGAAACGTTTTTTGAAGAAATGTCATGTTGGAGGAATTGGATTTCTTTGCCGCCATGGTTGCAATATACGTTATGCCGCTTATATGATTATGTTGTAAGTATTTGTTTAATGCTGCTTAATACCATCTAAGATTTTCTCGTAAGCCCTTTGGGCTACTTCGAAAATCAAGATGGTATTACTGCTTTTTTTCAGGAAGTTTTTCTGATGGATAAAGATCAAGAACCTGCAGATCATATTTATTCCCGATCCTGTATTTTTTATTTCCGTTGAAAATAAGCTGTTGCGCATTGAATAACAGCACAGGAATATAAACTAAGGCCACACCCGAAACAGCGGAGTTTAAAAAAGGCTCCCCGCTGATGACCAAACCGGCAGTAAATAACGGAATACCAAGATTGCTGTATAAAAATGCCTGGCCATTAAACGGAATAAAACGGTGCTTTTTCTTTTGTTTCTTAAACACAATGGCAATATCACGTTTGTGAATACCGCCGCCAAGAAAATAGATACTATCGTTCTGGATCAGATAAATAGTGCCGGTATATTTTAAACCAAGTTTTGTTTGAAGGGTGATGGTTTCACCTTCGGCATATCGTTTTTTGGCGATACCATTTTTACGCAACACCAATTCATTGAATTGTGCGTTGGCAACAGAAGCAATTAATAAAAGCAGTACAAGAATGGCTGGTTTCATCTGTCTATTTATGATTGTTTTTATTGCCACATGTTATTCGCCATAAAAATTGTGACCGTCTGTATATAATTTGCTCTATAATTTTTATGGCTCATTTCATAACAAGGCTCAAAAGAACATCAGAAAAATGAAATTGTATGTTAAGAAGGTACAGCTAATTTATTTCCTGTAAAATAAAAGCCCGATGATGAGTATAATTCCGAACACGATCAGGATGCTGCCCGATATTTTATTGATGAGGGTGATTGTCTTTTGAGTGAGGCGGCTCCTGAGTTTGTTGGCAAGAAATACTTTCAACAGATCAAAAATAAAAACTACAGAAAGACAAACGGCGAAGGTGGCGATCCGTTCATTTACCGGGATGGTAACAAAGGCCGTAGCCCATGTAAACCAAAAGGCAATTACACTTGGGTTGAGTGTGTTCATGAAATAGCCAGCAAAAAAGATTTTTACATAATCGCCGGCACTGCGTTTCATTTCAATACCATCGCCTAGTTCATTCAATTTTATTTTCTTGAAGAAGAGAAAATACACACCAATGCCAATAAGTAATGCACTGCCGCCAAGACCGATCACTTTTTCAAATTTCAACAGGCGGTTAAACAGCTCGGTAAAAATATTGCTGACGAGAACAAGCGTAAGATCACTGGCCGATACACCAAACACAAATGCCAACCCACCTTTGTGACCGTTACTGATGCTTTGTTTAATAATGGAAAAAATAACCGGTCCCATACTGATGGCCAGCAATAAACCTAACGCCAAACCCTTGATGATTGCTTCGGTCATGTCTGATGATGGATTGATAGAAACACCGATCAAGCGATCGATTACTTACAACTTACCTGTTGTTAAAAACTGTTGCCAATCGGCCAGCATTTTACCTTTTAATACACGGGGGAATTTATGCTGAGCGCCAATCTTTCCTTTCAACTTCATAAACTCCATGAACGTTGACTCAGGCATAATATCGAGGAACACGTCTTTCAATGCACTGCCACGTTCAACCGCATAATCATCATTAATTTCTTTCAGAGCATTATCAATGGCAACACGTAACTCTTCTGTGTTTACCCGATCATCGCAGGCAACATACCAATGGTGCGCAAAGAAATTACCGTGCGGTTCACCCACAACAGTGTACTCCGGAATTGAAATATTCATGTCTTCACTCACCACCTGAATAGCCTTGTTCATATTATCTACACTCAGGTGCTCGCCCACAAGACTTAAGAAATGTTTAGTACGGCCCGTAATAACGATCTCGCATTTTTCTTTATCTGTAAAACGAATGGTATCGCCAATTAAGTAACGCCATGTGCCTGCACTTGTGCTGATCAGTAATGCATAATCCTTTCCTTCTTCCACTTCATGGATCATCAAAGCTTCCGGTTTTGCCACAATGTTGCCGTCGGCATCAAAGTTTTTATCTTCAAATGGAACAAACTCAAGGAAAATGTGCTCATTCATCACTAAACGCATACCCACCGCATCCTGCCTGTTTTGGTAAGCGATGAACCCCTCACTCGCCAGGTAGGTTTCAATATAAATAAGTGGTTTGCCTAATAATCTCTCAAACCCATGTTTATAGGGTTCAAACGATACGCCGCCATGAACGAAGAAGGCGAGATTGGGCCATATTTCATGGATATTTTTGAGCTGGTAACGTTCAATGATCATTTCCATGCACATCTGTATCCATGCTGGCACACCCACCACAAAACCTATATCCCAATTGGGTGCTTCGTTTACAATATAGTCGAGCTTAATATTCCAATCTTTGGTTTTGGCGATCTTCTTTCCGGGTTTATAAAACGGGCTGAACCAGAAAGGCATTTTCTTGGCGGTAATACCGCTGAGATCGCCTGCATAATAACCCGGGCCTTTTTGCAGATCGGTACTGCCACCCAACATGAGCCAGCCTTTTCCCAAACTCCGCACCGGTAAGTTTTCATAAGTGCGTAAAGAAATCAACTGCTTGATCATGGCAATACGGTTGCCCTTCATGAGATCATTCGTGATGGGAATGTATTTGCTGGCAGCTTCACTTGTACCGGAGCTGAGCGCAAAATATTTGATCTTTCCCGGCCAGCAAACATCAGTATTACCTTCCAGTGTTTTATGCCACCAATCTTTGTAGATCTTATTATAATCATGAACCGGCACTAATTCCTGGAAACGTTTCCCGGGGTGGCGGTTATTGAGTATTTCGTCGAAATGATATTGCTGACCAAACTCGGTATGCTTCGCTTTCTTCAACAGGTTTTTAAGCACTTTGATCTGCTGGCGTTTCGGGGAATTGACCGGCAAATTAAGCGCCTTGCTGATTGACTTGGGGAGATTGATTTCAATTAATGACATGCTTACCGTTCAGTGTTGACAAATGTAATAACTCAAGGCCTTACTTGCTGCCTAATTTTTGATAATTCGCAAAGATGGTTTTGAGATCGTAAATGGGTTCGTATTCACGGGCATACCATTCATCGGCCAATAAAAGACCTTCTTCTTTCAGCTGTGATGAATGATGCGGTTGTCCCGCAGGCCCCAATACAGATGCGGGAAGTGTTGGCAAATGTTGACGTGAAGTAGAAAAACCAACCCATGTTTTTCGACCTGTGAAGACAGCAAGGCTATGTTGCAATAAGCTCAATGCATGCCGGTTGATGATGAAATGGAGTGGAAAGCTGAGTAAAAAGAGAGCTGATGTACTCACATCGATCAAGCGTTTAAGGCGAAGATTTACTTCTTCACTCAATTGTAATTTCTGCCGATGCAATACTTCACCGGCTTCATTCTTTGAATCACTACCGATAATGCTTTCACTATGTTGGGCATGTAAACGCAGCTTTACCCGTTTGCCTGTTTGCTCATACAATGTAATGATCTGTGCAAAAGACAGGTCTTTGCTTTGGCACAAGATCAATTCATTAGCCGGGGTATTTTGCAAAAGTTGTTGCAGCTCGTCTAAACGACCAAGCGATTTAGGTTCGTTCAGCGGACTCACAAAACCCTGGATGGTTTGGCTGCGACCATGAAGATGTAAAAGGTTATTTACTTTTATCAGATCTGATTCGGTACCTGCCACCAACGAAAAGTAATCATCTTCATCAATGGCTTTCTCCAATATATCTGCATATAACAAGATCCTTCGCCATAAGTAAAGAAACAGGTAACTGTACATTGCCCCAAGTAATACCAGACCTCTTGAGAATCGATATTCTTCAGGCAATAATGAATAAACAGCCAATATAATAAGAATGGAAATAAACGATGATTGCCAGAGATTTTTATAGCGGAACTTTTGCTCGTATAAACCTGTGTAATAACTCACCAGCAAAAACAGGAACGAAAACACCACAAATGAGATCCACAGTAATTTATTCATGTAAACGATCTCAGGCCTTATATAATTTGTCCATACAAATTTTGCAAGCATATAACTCAGGAAGATGAGCACAGCATCGAGCAATGGTAAACCGACACGCTGTATAAAACGCTTCAACAAACTCATCAATGCTCTTGCCCAAATGGCCGCATTGATGAGCGAACTGAAAACACCTGCACGGGAGGAGGAGTAATGTTTGCGCACAAAAAGACTCATGGCATCATAAAACATCCGCACATAATTCACCGATGATTTCTTGGTGCTTTCGCCTTTGAAGTGAAGAATCGACCGGTCGCTGAAATAGTAATTCTTATTCTTTGTCTTCTGTATCCTGTAACTCAGGTCCACATCTTCGCCATACATGAAAAAGCTTTCATCGAACCCGCCTGTTTGCGCCAGCACCTCTTTCCGTATCATCATAAAAGCACCCGCTAATACATCAACCGCATGGTTCTTATGTTCATCTAGATAGCCAAGATGGTATCGGCCAAATGTTTTTGAATGAGGAAAGAGGAATGACAAGCCGCTCAACTTATAGAACGAAGTTAGTGGCGATGGAAAAGAACGTTTGCTTTCCGGCAGAAACATTCCACTGCCATCAAGCATTCGGATGCCGATAGCACCTGCATCCGGTGTTTGCTGAAAAAAACTGAAGCAGGCAGTAAAACAGTCTTCCGGAACAACAGTATCGGGGTTCAGGAACAACACAAAATCGCCATTAGCCTGTTTAAGTGCCTGGTTACAGGCTTTACCAAACCCAACATTCTCTTTATTCCAATCAAAATGAATGTTCGTGAACTTTGGTTCGAGATATTCACGGCTACCATCAGACGAAGCATTATCAACCACAAACACTTCCGCATCAATCCCCTCAACAGCCTTTTGCACCGAAAGCAGGCATTGCTCCAGGAAGTATTTTACATTATAATTGACGATGATAACCGAAAGCTGCATAGGCTGTAAAAGGTCAAATCTAAAATCCCCGCCTGACCAATGCAAATATATTATTATAAAAAGGCGGGCAGGTAAAATCTGCAATCTCAAATCTGTGTTGCGGGGTTATCTTTGCGCATGCTTAAACAAACCCTAATTGCTGCTACCAAGGCAGGCGCAGAACAACTGACGCATTTTTTTCATGGTGATTTTATCGTTCATAACAAGGAAGGCGTGAACAATCTTGTAACCGAAGCTGATCATGCAGCGGAGAAAGCCATTTTTGAAGTCATAAAGAAAGAATTTCCTGATCATTATATTTTGAGTGAAGAAGCGGGAGAGATGGCGCAGGATTCAAATTACAAATGGATCATCGACCCGATTGATGGTACCGTGAATTTTGCAAACGGCATCCCTATCTGCTGTGTAAGTATCGGCATTGAGAAAGATGGCAAGATGATCATGGGTGCTGTGTACAATCCGCTTATGAATGAATTCTTTTTTGCCGAACGTGGCGGAGGTGCATATTTGAATGATAAACCTATTCATGTGAGTGAACAGAGCGAATTGATCAAAGCATGTATGGTTACCGGTTTCCCGTACACTTACCTCGATATGCCAAACGGTCCATTGCAGGTGTTTGAACGGTTTATCCGAAAGGGTATTCCTGTTCGTCGTTTAGGAAGTGCAGCCATTGATCTTTGCTGGGTAGCAGCAGGTCGCTTTGATGGGTTTTATGAACATAAGTTAAATGCTTGGGATAGTGCCGCAGGTTTTCTGCTGGTGGAAGAAGCAGGTGGTAAGGTTACTGATTTTAAAGGCGATCATTATTCACCTTATCAACCTCACATTGTTGCCACCAACGGAAAAATTCATGATGATTTGGTGGAAGTGATTAATGACAGGAAAAAGCTATAGGAAGTATTATGTGTTCTTGCTGAAATTGTAGATTTTAGATTTACGATTTCAGATTAACCTGAACACCATGGATAAGAATGAACTAAAAAAACGATCCAAGCAATTAGCTGTCAACACAGGATGGCTATGCTTAAAACTTCCTTTTAATGCCGTTAATAAGGAGTATGTAAGTCAGGTTGTAAGAAGCTCATCCTCTGGCGGAGCAAATTACAGGGCGGCATGCAGGGCAAAGTCGAAACCTGACTTTATTAACAAGCTGCGTATTGTAGAAGAAGAGTTAGACGAAAGCATGTATTTTTTTGAATTGCTGGCTGAGTTTAACCCAACATTTAAAGAGGAACTGAGAGATTTGTATAAAGAGGCGAATGAATTATTGTCTATTGTTATTACATCAATCAATACTTCTTTAAAGAATATGGAAATTGAAAAACAAACTGAGAAATCGGTTCGAAAGAATCTGAAATCGTAAATCTAAAATCTGAAATTAGAAATGAGTGAAGAACGTACAGAATTATCCTCTCTCGGAGAGTTTGGTTTAATTGAACATCTTACAAAAAATATTGAGCATCAGAACGCATCAACAATTCTTGGTGTGGGTGATGATGCAGCGGTGATCGATCATTTCGGGAAACAAACTGTTGTTACAACCGATCTGTTGATCGAGGGTGTGCATTTTGATCTGATGTATACACCACTTAAACACCTCGGTTATAAAAGTGTGGTGGTAAATGTGAGTGATATCTATGCCATGAATGCGACTCCTACACAGATCACATTAAGCCTGGCTGTGAGCAATCGTTTCAGTCTTGAAGCGTTAGAAGAATTTTATGATGGTGTGTACGTGGCTTGTGAAGAATATGGGGTTGATCTGGTTGGTGGCGATACCACTTCTTCTACAAAAGGATTTGTAATAAGCGTAACAGCTATTGGCGAAGTAGCACCCGATAAATTTGTAAAACGCAGCACGGCTAAACCAAACGATCTGATCTGCGTCACCGGTTATCTTGGCGGTGCATATCTTGGTTTATTGTTGCTTGAACGGGAAAAGAAAATCTTCCTTGAAACAAAAGGTGTGCAGCCTGATCTTGAAAACAGGGATTATATTGTTGGCCGTTTATTAAAGCCGGAAGCAAGAAAAGACATCATCGACTTTTTAGAGAAAGAGAAAATTGTACCAACAGCAATGATGGATATCAGCGATGGACTCAGCAGTGAGATATTGCACATCTGCAAACAAAGTGAAGTGGGTGCATTGATCTACGAAGACAAAATACCTGTGCATCCGGACGCAAAAGAATTTGCGTATAAATTAGAATTAGATCCAACCGCTTGTGCATTGAGTGGAGGTGAAGATTATGAACTGGTTTTTACCATTGCACAAAGTGATTATGATAAGATAAAAGATGTGAACGGCATCAGGATCGTAGGTCATATTACAGCAGCAGCAGAAGGTGCGCATATCATAACAAGAGGTGGCAATAAACATCAGCTGACGGCTCAGGGATGGAATGCATTTGGTAAATAGTTTTATGAGGAAAAACATCTTATTTGTAATTGCAGTAGTGTTTCTGTATGCATTGAGTTCCTGTTCCGCAACAGGAAGTGTTGCTTATACACCTGAACGTAAGTACAGTCCGGAGCAGTTGAAAGAAGATGTGCAGGTGATGGAAGAAACATTCAAAAAAAATCATCCTTCACTTTACTGGTATAATTCAAAAGAAGAAGTGGATGCTTCATTTCAACGGGCATATGAAAAGCTTAATGATTCGCTGAATGAAGTACAGTTCAGGAATGTAATTGCAGAAACTATTTTCCCAATTCGTTGCGGGCATACCAGTGTGCGTTTTTCTAAAAACTATAATCAATTCATTGCTGGCAAGCGTCTCCCAACTTTTCCTTTTGTTGCAAAAGTGGTGGACGATTCGACATTGGTGGTTACTGCTAATCTTAATCGTCGTGATTCATTGATCAGAACAGGAACACCGATTCTTTCCATCAATGGATTAACAGCAAGACAGGTAATTGATTCGCTTTTGCCACTTGTGTCTATTGATGGTAATTCAAAAAATTTCAGCTACCAGAATATCAGTAACAACTTCACCACGTATTATAACATACGATTTGGTTTGCAAAAGAATTACACCATCAACTATATAAATACAAGGGGTGAAGTGAAACGAACTGTGCTGCCGTTGTTTGATCCTGCAAGAGATACAACAAGACGCCGACCGGTTTCCATTACTCCACAAACCCCACCGGCTTCACAACCTGAAATTTCAGAAAGAAAGCAACGTTTGCAACGCACCCGTTCATTCAGTATTGATTCATCAAAGAAATTTGCAACATTACGCATCAGCAGTTTTGGTCCGGCATTGCAGAAACATTTCCTGAAGCGGGCGTTTAAGCAGTTAGAAAAGAAAAATATTCAGCACCTGGTAATTGATGTGCGGAACAATGGCGGCGGCCTCATCAAAAAATCATTATACCTAACACGCTTCATCAGCAAGGAACCGTTTGTGTTTACTGACTCTATTTATTCTGTTCAGCGAAAAGTGCAAAGCGATGCAAAAGTGAGTCGCAGGTTTATTTATAATCTTGGTTTATTCTTTTTGAATAAAAAGCAACAAGATGGAAAGTACAGGTTCAGGTTTTTTAATGAACGTATATACGAACCATTACCACAACGTTATAACGGACAGGTGTACCTGCTTACCGGTGGGTTTTCATTTTCTGCTACTACGTTGTTTGCAGCAGTTGTAAAAGGACAGGAGAATGTTACAATTGTTGGTGAAGAAACAGGTGGTGGCTATTATGGTAACAACGGTGTGTTTATTCCTGAGATGATCTTGCCAAACAGTAAACTTCGGGTGCGGTTACCGCTGTACCGCATTGTAAATAATAAGGATTACCCCAAAGACGGCCACGGTGTGTTGCCCGATGTAGAGGCAAAAGCCAGTGCCGAGAGCATCAGGCAAAACCGTGATCCGAAAATGGAGAAAGCCGTTCAGCTCATCATGCAACGGAAAGGATAGTACATCTGTCAGAATTGGTACATGTTGGTTAGCACAATTGTTGCCACCAAATAGAAATATTTCTGACAATAAAAATGAGCACATGAAAAGGGTTTATAGTGCATTGATTGCATTCGCTTTCGTTTTTACTTCCTGCACCAAAGAAGCAAATTGTATTGAGGGAACCATTCAGTGGGGTGGTGAACCTGCAGTTGATGGGTTGGGCTGGTATTTCCAGTCGGATGAATTTACAAAACCGGTGAAGCTCAAGAACCTCAGTTCAACTTACCAGGTAGATGATCTGGCAGTATCAGCTTGTCTGGTGAAAACAGATGAAAAGTATCAATGCTTTTGTGCAGAACCGCTGGATGTATACAGTATTGAAACTATCCGTAAGCGTTAGTTATAAATGGTCCATATCCGGGCTGTAAAAAGATCGCTTTATCGCTCCCGTTAGTTACTGTTTATATCTAAGATCAGGGTACTCAAACCCATACTCTAATCTGTTTTTAATCTTGTTTAACTTGTTTCAGGATATTTTTGCACATTATTGTGGCCAATAAAGGTTGCAGTAAACCAATGTGTATGAAAAAGATTCTGCTGGTTGAAGATGAAATGCATGTGGTTTCTTTTATTAAAAAGGGTCTTACTGAGGAAGGCTTTGATGTAACCGTGGCCTTTGACGGTAATACAGGCTTACAGCTTTTTTATGACAACCAGTTCGATCTGATTATCCTTGACATTATGTTGCCCGATAAAAACGGGCTTGAAGTATGTAAGGATGTACGCAAGGTGAATAATAATATCCCGGTATTATTTTTAACCGCTCTTGGCACTTCTGAAAACATTGTGTTGGGCTTAGAAACAGGCGCTGATGATTATCTTGTTAAGCCATTCAAATTTATTGAATTGCTTGCACGCATCCGCACATTGCTGCGCCGTACAGAAGCAGGTGGGGCTATTCCGGAAATTCAGGAAGACCACATTTACCGGTATGCAGACCTGGAAGTGAACGATTACAGCAAAGAAGTAGTTCGTGATAATAAACCTGTCTCACTTACGAGCACCGAATACAAGCTGTTGCTCTATTTCATAAAAAATAAAAACAAAGTGCTGTCCCGTACGGATATACTTGAAGAAGTATGGGGTGTGAACTTTGATATTGGTACGAACGTGGTAGATGTTTATGTAAATTATCTGCGTAAAAAAATTGATACCTATGCCGATCAAAAGTTGATCCACACGGTTATAGGTATGGGGTATGTGTTAAAAGATAACGGATAATCCTTTCTGCTCTCATAGAAAAGGGCAACAGTATAAAAATGAAAATACAGATCAAAACCACGCTTATATTGCTGACAGCATTTTTAAGCATCATTCTGTTGTTTAGCGGTTTTGTGTACCTCTCTGTTTCTAATTATTCGTACGAAGATTTTTATAAGCTGCTCGAAATACGTGCTGTTACTGCCGGGAAAGTTGAACTCGATCATGAAGGAAGTTCGCAGGAAATGGTAGCGCTGCGAAATGAGTTTTTTGAAAAACTGCCGCTGGAAAAAGACCGTTATTACCGTATCTCTCCGGGTGAGTCATTCAAAAATGAATCGCAGGAACTTGGTTTGCCTATTTCTTTTTTTAACGAGGTTATAAAAAAAGGTGAAAGCGAGTACAACAAAAACAGCATGTTTTATAAAGGCGTACGCTATAAAAGTAAACAGGGTGAGTACGTGGTGATTGCGTCGGCTCAAAACTATTTTGAATTACATCACTCCGCTTATCTGCGTCGTACACTCATCTTCGCCATAATTGCTGCTTTTCTTTTTTCAGCATTGATTGCTTTATATTTTGCACGTTATGTTTTTCGGCCGCTGCGTAAAATAACTGATCGTGTAAAAGAGATCAGTTCTGAAAATCTACATTTCCGCCTGGATAATAATATGAATAACGATGAGCTGACCGATCTTACCCGCACGTTTAACAATATGCTCGACAGAATTGAAACATCGTTTGAAACACAAAATAATTTCATCAGCAATGCATCGCACGAACTTCGTACACCATTAACGGCGATCATTGGGGAAGCCGATGTAACCTTATCAAAGATCCGAACCATAGATGAGTATATTGAAACCATCAAAGTGATCTTAGACGAAGCTGAAACACTTGACCGAAAAACAAAGGCCTTGCTCTTCCTTGCACAAACAGGCTTCAATGGTAAAAATCAAAAGTTTGATAAACTCCGTATCGATCAGTTGCTGTGGGATGTAAAAGAAACCATCGAAAAGATCAATACTGACAGCCGTATTCATATCGACATGAGTCTCCTGCCCGAAAACCCGGTGAAGTTGAAAGTGAAAGGCAACGAGCAATTGCTCCATCTTGCTTTAAGCAACATCATCAGCAATGCATGCAAGTACAGTAATAACAATGTGGTGCATGTATCCATCGGGGCATCTGATCAGAATGTATTTGTGATCGTAAAGGATCACGGTATCGGTATTCCTGATAAGGAGTTGAAATATATTTATGATCCTTTTTTCCGTGCTTCCAACACATTAAAATATGAAGGTTACGGTATCGGCTTACCGCTTACCCGTAACATCATTCGTTTGCATAATGGAGAAATACTTGTTTCTTCTATTGTTGGGCAAGGCACTACAGTACAAATTAATCTTCCTATCGGCCGCTTCGATTAATCACCGCTTTTATTAAAATCGAAAACCTGTTTAGCAATTCTTCCATCAGTTATTTGTGTTTGTTAAACAGTTAAAAAATAGTGCGTCTTTTTTAATCTCATTTTAATATCCGTCCTGTTATTCTAACAACATTCTAATAGCAGCTTAAAGTCGTTTTAATGTTCCAACAACAAATTTGCATCCTAAACGCAAAACAAAATAGCTATGGAAAAAACAGTATTGATACCAACTGACTTCAGCATTGCATCATTGAACATTGTAAAGAATTATTTGAACGGGCAGCCCGCAGATGTAAAGCTGAACATTATCCTGTTGCACGGGTTACACCAAGCAGATTCAATTACGAGTTTACTTTTTTATTCCAAATCACGCATGCTGGATGAATTAACCAGCAGGGAGTTTAATGAAGGTTGTCATGTATTGAAAAATAAATACGCATCGCAGATACGCAGCATACGCAAAGACGTGTTTAGTGGTTTTACACAAGCAGCATTCAACAATTATGCAGAAGCTAACCGTGTTGATGAAGTATGCATTCCCATTCTTTACAATCCTAAGTTCAAAAGCAAAAGCAGTTTCGACCTGCTTCCGTATATCAAAGCAAGTAAACTTCGTATTCAAACAATAGGCTCAGTATCAGATGTGCCGATGCCTGAAAAAGGGAAAGTGGCTGAGTTGTTTTTTAATCGTTTAACTGTTAGTTGACACCAAATTATACATCTATGAAATTAGTGCTTACCTATAGTCTTGTGTTTCTGTGTGGCATCCTTGGAGTTTTCATGTTGTTCAATGCATCTGCAAATCCCGAAAAGCTGATCCTTGGAAAGTGGAAAGAAACAGACTGGAAGTTTGAAACAGGAATTGCCTTTGCTGCAGATATTGCCGCAGCAAGTAAAGCCAAAGTAACACAACCTGAGTTTTCTTTTCACAGAGCAGAAGACTGGGAGTTTTTACCGGGTGGGCATTTACGATTAAAGATTGCAGGGCAGCAGGAGCTCTTAACCTGGCGCATAAAAGGAAGGGGTCATGTACTTCAGATCCAATACGGAAACGACCGGATTGAAAATTATCAGCTAACCGTTTTAGATAATAATAAAATGATTCTTAATGCAGAATCGGATGTGCAGGCAAGAGGGATTTCACAATTAATTTTTGAACGGGAAAAATCAGAAACATATGCTCAGAAAATACAGTAACAGCAGAACGTTAGGTGACAATATCAGACTTGGCGTGCTCACTGCATTTTCGGCCGGCATGGTCAATATTGCGTCACTTTTATTGTTCTTTTCTTTCAGTTCAAATATAACGGGACATTATGCCATTCTTGCGGCGGAATTGGTAAAAGGAAATTTATACCAGGCTGCCGTTGTACTTGGCTGGATCTTCCTGTTCTTCTTTGGAGGGTTTGTATCGAACATGTTTGTCATACACTTGAATAAGAAAAACACCTATGTAGCACATGCAATACCAATTGTGCTGGAAATTATCTGCCTGGTAGCAGTGGGTATCTACGGGCAGTTTTTTTACAATGAAACACTCATTGAAACAGAAGCCATGCTGGCGTTAATGTTGTTCGCAATGGGTTTACAAAATGGACTTACGGCAAGTATTTCAAATTTTGCTGTGAAAACCACACATCTTACCGGCATTACCACTGACCTGGGTATTTTGTTTTCGATGTTCACACACAAGGAATATCGAAACAATAAGGAAATGAAAGGGAAAGCAATTCTGTTATTATCTATTGCTGCTGCATACCTGGCTGGTGCAGTTGTGTCGGGCATTACTTATATGCATATGGGCTTTCGATTGTTTTATGTGGTGAGTTTGTTTTTAGTAGTGGTGATCTTTTACGATTTCTACAAATTGAAGCTCTTTCGCTATCTCAGCAACAAACGATCAAAAACGCAAGCTATACAATTGGAATCGCTGTCAAACCGACTTCCAGACATACCGGAACAAAAAAAGAAACGAACTCAAGAAGAAGTACCCGCCTATTGAATGTTGCAAGGGTACTCATGTTGATTGGGACTGCGGTATTCCTGCCGTAGTCCATCTTTTATTTTGTAAGTAGCGATGATTGTCATCAAAGAAACATGTTATTCCGGTAAACCTGTTTCACCAAGCCACCTTTGGAAAGAATAACAAGATCGGCATTAAACCCTTCTTCTATTTTACCGAAATCATGTAACTGTGCAACTCTTGCAGGATAAAGTGAAGCCATCCGCAACGCTTCATCAAATTCAATACCTGCATTGTTCACACAATTGTTCACCGCCTTTATCATGGTAAGTGCAGAACCCGACAGCGTTCCATCAGTTAATACATAACGATCGTCTTTTAATAAGTGCTGATATGCACCTTCTCTTGTTTCAGCTACTGCATCAGTGATCAGAAACAAACGTTCCTGCATCATTTTTTTACTGATGCGCACTGCGGCAAAAGAAGTATGAAATCCATCACACACAATACTGCTATGTGCAGTTGCATGATCATAGATGGCGCCAACCATGCCTAATTCCCTTCCCTGCAAAGGCGACATGGCATTGAATAAATGTGTTGCTGTTGTAATGCCTTTGTTGAAACCGGCAGTTGCCTGTTCATAGGTTGCATTACTGTGACCGGCCGAAACAACAATCTTATTATCAAGCAGGAGCTGAATCACTTCATCATTGCACAGTTCAGGTGCAAGTGTCATCATCTTGACAATGCCTTCACTTTTATCAACCAATAACTTTACTTCGTCAAGTGTTGGTTGTTTAATGTACTCTGACAAATGCGCCCCACGTTTTAAGGGATTGATATACGGCCCTTCAAGGTGTAACCCTATCAAGCCACTATTTGCATTTTGTTGCAGGAATGTTTTTGCAATATCAATGCCTTTCAAAAAAACATCTATGCTGTTGGTAGCCATCGTTAACAGGAAACGTGTACATCCACCACTTACACAATAAGCATCTGTCGCAAGTATTGCATCTTCATTCAACGCTTCTGAAAATAACAAGCCGTTGCCGCCATACAATTGCAGATCAATAAATGCAGGTACTAATAAACTACCTTCCAGATCATAACGATCGATATCAGCAGCAAGATCAGCTGCAGGTAATATTGCCTCGATCATTCCATTGCTTACCAACACAGCATAACCGTTTATAAAACGATCACCGGTAAAAACTGTTCCATTGTAAAATGCCAGCATGTTATATTATGGAAGAATGCTGAACGCATCTCCGTCTTTTAAGAAAGGAAGCTTATGACGTATCTCTTCAAGTTTTTCTTTGGAGAGTGTAATGGTGAACACATCTTCTTCATGTTCTTTTTCATACAACACTTCACCCATTGCATCAATGACCATGCTGTTACCACTGTGATAAATGCTGTTGCCATCATTGCCGGTTCGGTTCACGCCAATCAAATAGCATTGATTTTCGATGGCTCTTGCAGTGAGTAATGTTTTCCATGCATGCACTCTTCGTTCGGGCCAGTTGGCAACATAGATCAATATATCAAATTCAGGTTCATCATCGTTTGATTGCTGTCTTGCCCAAACAGGGAACCGAAGATCATAACAAACCATCAGGTTGATCTTCCAGCCATTCACCGAAGCGATCAAACGTTTAGTGCCTGCTGTATAATGTTTGTCTTCATCAGCATATGCAAACAAATGACGTTTATCATACACACCATATTGCCCGTTCGGTAACATCCAGATCAGCCTGTTGAAATATTGCAGGGTAGGGATGGTTTCGCCAGCCTGAACTATTTCATCTTTCACCATCAAGCTACCCGTAAGGATCAGCCTTTTTTCTGCTGCTATCTTTTTCATCCATTCAACCGTAGGGCCATTCATATCTTCACCTAGTTCTTCCGGCTTCATACTGAAACCGGTATTGAACATTTCAGGAAGCACAATGATCTGTGTGGGATGTTGAATAGAATTGATCTTCTCTTCCAGCATCTGCAGGTTGGCTGCTTTATCTTCCCAATGAAGATTTGTTTGAATGAGTGTGAATGTAAGATGACTCATGCAGCGAAGTTAACGAAAGCGGATGCTGAATGCAAAAGCACCGTACACTTCAAACGGATCGATCATGGTTTTCGCTTCCCGTTGTTTGATATGGTAAAAAGCTGAGAAGGAAGTCTGGCGGTTTGAAAGCATGATTCCTGTTTTAACGATATAAATCAACGGATTCAGTTCTGAAGTATAGTTGCCTTTCTCCTCACGGAACAAACCTCCCTGCACAGTTGCATTGTATGCCTGCGCCATGAGTGTGGGTTCAAGGAAAAAGATGAATTCAGTTTGATGTCGTTGCTGTTGTTTGTTTTGCCCAAGGCGGCCTGTCCAGTAAGCTGTGTACTGTTCATCTTCCAACCAGCCGAGTTTCAATAATACGCCGGCTGATGCATTGGTAAACGTATTGCCTAATGTTGCTTTACCTGTGGCGTGAAGACTAAAGTTTTTTGTAGCAGCGATGAGTGGCTGATAATAACGCACCGATGCATTTACACCTAGTTCGTTTTGCACCTGGTTTTCCCATCCATAAAGTTTATACAGACCAATGATTTTATGATAATTCGTTTGTACTTCTTTTCCTTTTGCACCGGGACCAACAATACCAACTGCTCCATCGAACAGCAATACACGTTCATCGTTAAACACATTGGTTTGTCCGTAGCTTGTATACAACCAACCGGCATAAGGACGGTCCTGCCGCTCCAGTACCTGCTCCAATGAGCGACGGTTGAGATGTGGGTTATAGATCATTTGCCCGGCTTCAACACGATGGAGTTTGGTAGCCAGTCTTGACGATGAAGTATTTTTTGCGAGCCATTGATAGCGAAGAAAAAGACCGTTGGAATAATAACGATCCTGCTTGGTGAAATTGTAATTATCGTTCTCGGTAATTAACGTAAACTCTTTGGTATAAACAGCCGCCTTGTCCTGGGCCTGTACAAAGGCAAAACAGGAAAATAGAAGGAAGGATACAATGGCTGGTTTCAACATGTGGTTACAAGATTACTAAAAATCAGAACATGAAGCTTAACGTAACAATTCGCTAATGATGCTTTGTTCATAGCCTTTTTGCATTAAATAATCGGTGATCTTCCTTTTGCGGATGAAGATATTTGTTTCACCTTTCAGTTGTTTCAATTTTTGATCATACAGCTTTTGCGCAGTGGCCCAATAATCTTCTTCATCGATCGCTTTCATTGCTTTTTTAATCAGGTACTCACTTACATATTTTTGTTTCAGTTCGTATTTGATCTTCACCCTTCCCCATTGCTTCATACGGAAACGCCCACCGGCGAACTGAACGGCAAACCGCTCTTCGTTCAGATAATCTTCTTCAATCAGTTTCGACAATAACTCTTCCACATCAGATTTACGCAACCCGAAGCCATACAGTTTTTCTTTTACCTCACTATGACAACGCTCCTGGTAAGCACAGTAGTGCTTTGCTTTCTGGTGCGCCTGTTCTTTGGTGAGTTGTTGCTTGTACATGAGTGAAGCAAATGTAAGAAGTCCTTTTAAAAATGATTTGCTTTGGCGGAAACCAAATACAAACCTGTACCATTCAAATACTATTCGTTCCTTAATTTGCAACATGTCTTTACTTCACCCACTTTCGCAGAACCTTCCTTTGCAGAAAGCCTTGTATGTTTTTGCACTTGAATCGGAAGCAGCAGAGGAATTTACCGATTGCAACACACTCATCACCGGTATTGGAAAAGTGAGTGCAGCGTATGCACTCACCAAATACATTGCACAGCATAAACCAGCTATGATCATCAATCTTGGTTCAGCAGGAAGCAGCATATTCAACAAAGGAGATATTGTTTGCTGTACACAATTCATACAACGGGACATGGATGTACGTGGACTTGGTTTTCAACTTTACGAAACACCGTTGAGCGGTATCGATCGTCTACTGCAATACGGCTTACAGATCGATGGCTTGCCAAAGAGCATTTGCGGCACAGGCGATAATTTTGAAATGAGCCATACAGCAACGGACTATAATGTTGTTGATATGGAAGCGTATCCACTTGCTTTAATTGCGATGCAGGAGAATATTCCTTTTCTCTGTTTGAAATACATTTCTGATGGTGCCAATGGAGATGCCGCCGATGACTGGAACGAGTTGGTGCATAAGGCGGCAGTTGCGTTTCGGAAATTGTTGTTTGGGTGAGGAAAGCTGCTTGGCCCTGACATAGCTGAAAGATTACTTTTTTGCTGTACAGTAAATAGTTTCACTCGTTGAGCTCATTGCTATCGGATGGTTGGGAGATCAGCAATCCTTAATGAAATAATTTCTTGAGGTTGTCAGTATTTTCTTTCAGCTTTTGGCGATCGATAAAAGTTTGTCAATATTAAGGATCGTGATCTTGCTGCCCGTTGTTTCTAAAATACCTTCCTGCTTTAATTCGCTTAACAAGCGCACTACGTTTTCTCTTGCTGTGCCTACAAGATTGGCGAGATCTTTCCTGCTCATGTTTATTTCTACATGCATGCCTGGTTTAAAATCAACCTTATATTTTTCTCTCAGGATGATGAGCTGTATGGCCAGCCGTTCCTTTGCAGATTTTTGTGTGAATAAAGAAAGGCTGTTGGTTAACACAGAAAATTCATGACTGAGTGTTTTCAATAACCGTTTACTTAATACTTCCGATTGTTGCATGGCTTCCAGGAAATCTTCTTTCGGAATAAAAACAATACTGCTGTTTTCTAAGGCAGCTGCAGAATCAGGATAATGATCCTGCGCAAGTATGGCATGGTAGCCAATGAGCTCACCGGTGTTGGCAACATAAATGATCTGTTCCCTGCCCTCTTTATCTGCTTTATATTTTTTTACTTTTCCCTCCTTGATAAAGAAGATGCCTGTGGGAAAACCACCTTCCCTGAAAATGATTTCTCCTTTTGCATAAAGATGTTCTGTTTGGTGCAGCGTAAGAAGAGCATAATCTTCCGGTGGAAGACCTGCCAAAATGGATTCACTTTTAAAATCCCATTTTTCAAAAGGGAAAAGACTGCGTATACTCATTGTAGAATATTCAAATTTAGTTTAATAAAACTTGATAAATATCACTTTTATGAGTGATAAGGTTAACCGCAACGGAAGGCACACGCCGGTAGCTTTGCACTATGCAAGTGAATAACCGATTCAAGAAAAACCTTTATTTCACTCATGACCATGAATGGATCGATTTCCAGGGTTCCGTTGCCTATACCGGGATATGCAGGTTTAAATTAACGGGTTTCAGGAATGTGCAACAGATGAAGTTTGATGAAGCTCCCGGTGTAAAAAAGAAAGGCGAAGTAATTGCATCAATCCATTACAACGATTACAAAATTGAAGCGCATATGCCGGTGGATGGAAAGATCATTCAGATCAATGATCATTTTTTAGAAGGCAATTATGAGCTGTTGCTTCATAACCCTGAAAATTTAGGTTGGGTTGCATTGATTATTCCATTTCAACCTGATGAACGCAACGGACTGTTACTACCTAAGGAATATAGTATACATACCAAAAGTAAGTATGCCAAGAGTTAATCATCCTCAATAAAAATTATGCACTTTCTTGAACAGAATAAATACAGAGATAAATGGTTTCGTTCTGACAAGGAGTTCGATGATCTTTATCCATACTATATAAAAGCACTGGCATTTAAACATTGGACGGCATTGAGTATAGCACGCAAGGCAGCTGATTTCCTGGCTGCTGAACCCAATACTTCTATTCTTGATATTGGTTGCGGTGTTGGAAAATTTTGTCTTGCTGCTGCACAACATCAACCCAAATCATTTTATTATGGCATTGAACAACGGAAATGGCTGCTCCACTATGCTGAGCATGCAAAAGCAGAATTAGAGTTAGAGAATGTGCATTTTATTGAAGGGAATTTCACACAGTTAGATTTTAATCGTTACGACCATTTTTATTTTTATAACCCGTTTTACGAAAACCTGACGGGTACCGATAAAATAGATGACAGTATTGATTACTCAGTTGAATTGTACAACTACTACAACCGTTATTTATTCAGAAAACTGCAGCAAAAACCTGCCGGTACAAGACTGGCAACCTTTCACAGCCTGGAAGAAGAAATACCATCTGATTACCATCTTGTAGGTAGTGAAGCAAACGAGCTGTTGAAATTCTGGATCAAAGTATAAAAGGCGTCTTGTAACATGTCTTAGAAATTAAACCGTCACAACGGAAGCCCTGACAACAACCAAGGATGCTGTACCCAACAGCATCCTCCTTTTACTTGTCTAAGAATTGCTGCTGATGAAGATGTACAAAAAAGATCACTTCATGTTTATTACAATTACACGAAGCGAAGGCAACCACTAAAACTCACTTTATAATCATGTTTCGTCCCAAACTTTTTGATACCCTTAAAAACTACAACCGTCAACAGTTTAGTAAAGATCTGATGGCGGGACTTATTGTTGGCATTGTAGCATTACCACTCGCTATTGCTTTTGCTATTGCCAGTGGCGTTTCTCCGGAAAAAGGATTGATTACTGCTGTTATTGCCGGGTTTATTATATCGGCATTAGGTGGAAGCCGTGTACAGATTGGTGGACCAACAGGTGCATTTATTGTAATTGTCTATGGTATTGTACAAACACATGGTGTAAACGGATTGATCATTGCCACCTTCATGGCAGGTGTTCTGTTGATCATTATGGGGTTGGCCAGATTGGGATCTGTGATCAGGTTTATTCCTCATCCGCTTATTGTTGGTTTTACCAGTGGGATAGCGATCATTATTTTTTCATCTCAGATGAAAGATTTTTTTGGACTGAAGATGGGAACAGTGCCTGCCGAATTCACCGATAAATGGAGCGCTTACATTACTCACTTCAGCAGTATGAATGTATACGCAACAGGTATTGCACTGGCAACCGTGCTGATCGTATTACTTTGGGGGAAAGTAACACACAAAATACCCGGGACTTTCATTGCTATTTTAGTAACAACTGCGGCAGTTTCAATTTTTCAATTGCCTGTTGAAACTATCGGCAGCCGGTTTGGTGCAATTCCTTCTTCCATTCCAACACCTTCATTTCCTCATCTGGATTTTGCAACAATCAGAAGTTTGGTGCAACCTGCTTTTACCATTGCTTTGCTTGGCGCAATTGAATCATTATTGTCTGCAGTGGTTGCAGATGGTATGACAGGAGGCAATCATAAATCGAATATGGAACTGATTGCACAAGGTACAGCGAATATATTCTCGTCTTTATTTGGTGGCATACCTGCAACAGGTGCAATTGCACGCACTGCCACCAATGTTAAGAATGGTGGACGTACACCCGTAGCAGGCATAGTGCATGCAGTTACGTTATTGCTCATTATGTTGTTTGTTGGGAAATGGGCAGCATTGATACCTATGTCAACATTAGCAGGAATATTGGTGGTGATCGCTTACAATATGAGCGAGTGGGAAAATTTCCGTTCGGTATTAAAAGGACCACGAAGTGATATTGCTGTTTTACTCACAACATTTTTCTTGACCGTATTTATTGATCTCACAGTTGCAATAGAAATAGGAATGATTCTGGCTGCTTTTTTATTCATGCGGAAAATGATCCAGTTCAGTGATGTGCGTTTGCTTTCGGGAGAAGCAGCAGACAATTCTGATGAGCAGGATAAAGAAGCGATCGGTAATTACGAGGTTCCGGATGGAGTGGATGTATTTGAAATAACAGGGCCACTGTTTTTTGGCGCTGCTTACAAGTTTAAAGACGCCATGAAGCTGATTGAAGAAACACCGAACGTATTGATTATACGAATGCGTCATGTGCCCATTATTGATGCAACCGGCATCAAGACCATTGAGGAAGTGTACAAAGAATCGAAGCGAAGAGGGACGAAACTTATTTTATCGGAAGTGCACAGCAACCAGGTGATGAAAGAATTGAAAGATGCAAGATTGTTGTTTGCCATCGGCAAATCAAATGTAACAACGAGTTTCACAGAAGCATTGGAAAGAAGCAGGTTAGTGATGAAGTAAAATGCATGACAGCTATCAATAATAATAGCTGTCATGCATTATGTTACTGTACAGTTTTTAAATATTCTTCCAGTTGATCAAGCGTACCTGTGAAACCCTGGTTCATACTTGCAAACATACTATAGTACGTATTTTCTTCTTCTTCGTTTGCATTGATCGGATAGCCTGTTAAGTGTAATGTAGTGATACCATCCTCTTCTGTAAGCGTCAATATATTCATCACTTGTTTTGGAAAAACCAATCCCGGAAAAGGTGCCTGTATAATTTCTCCTGCTTCGTTAGCGAATGAATTGATCCATTCAATGCGATTCGGTTCTTCAATTGTCACATAATGAAATACACCATAACGTAAAACCTCACCGGCTTTCATGCTATAATGAAAAATGCCTTGCGGACGAAAATCGAGTTGTAGTACATCAATGGGCATCTTTGCAGGCCCCCACCATTTGGCTAATGCTTCTGCATTTGCAAATGCATCAAACACCTGTTGCTTACTTGCTTTGAATGTACGTGTAATTGAAAACTGTTCTTTAACTGTTGACATGATGATATAGTTTATTGTTTGTTGAGATATTGTGTAAGACTGTTGAGGATAAGTTCGTTCCAGCCATTTACAAAATTGCCACGCACCAATGCAGGTTCACTTGCATCAAACGGTTCAGCAAATTCAAAACGGAAGTAGAGTTTTGTAGTTTGCGCATCTACCTCACTCAGTTCCCAATAAGCAATGGCTTTGCCGCTGTAACCGGGATAGGTCCACGTATGCACCAATTTTTTGTTGGGGATGATCTCCAGCATTTCACCACGATGCAACCATTGCTTGTCTTTAAGGTCGCCGGCATACCAATCGAATGAATGCCCAGTATTTAATTGAAACTGTCCTTTAAAATCAAAATACCAGTTACGCATGTGTTGCTCATCGGTAATGGCCTGCCATACAAGTGCAACAGGTGCTTTATAAATTTTTTCGAGTACAATGTCGTTTGCTTTTTGCATGATGATGTGTTTAATGGTTAAGGTTGTTGATTCAATAATTGCTGCTTGAGGTAGTATTCGAGCCTGTCAATATTTTGTGTAAGACCTTCATCGGCTTTGAATGTTTTTACCACCTGTATAAACTGTTCTCTGCTTTCGAACAGCATGTGCCAGCTGATTTGTGTTTGCTTACCACGCTCTTCAAATTCAATTGTGGTTAAAAATTTCGGCACACTGATGTGCACGTACACAATCTTTTTGTGTTTCACCACTTCTTTAAATACACTTTTGTTTTTATAATCAGTACCATCAGGCCCGTGCATCACCAGGTCCCACTCACCTTCGGGCACCACATCCATTTTGGTAATGGTATTGGTAAAACCGTTTGGTCCCCACCAATGCTTGATATGCTCGGGATCAGTAAATACTTCCCACACCAGCTCAACAGGTGCATTCAGCAATCGAGTTAAACGAAGCTCCCGATCGGCGGTATTATTTTCTGCAGGCATGTTTTTCGTTTAATGATGATTAATTTGAACGTTTAATGTATTGTGCCAGCCGTTCAATATTCTGTTGCAGGCTTTCGCCTACTTTGTATACTTCAACAAACTGATGATATTCTTCCTTTGTTTCAAACAGCATTTCCCAATGCATTACGGTTGTATTATCCTGCGGTTCAAAGTCGATCGTTGCAATAAAATAATGTCCGCTGATATGTTCGTAAACGATCTTTTTGTGTTGAACTATTTCGGTAAAAACACTTCTGTTATCGTAATCAGTACCATCCGGCCCATGCATCACTAATAACCATTCGCCGCCGGGCTGCAGATCCATTTTTGTAATGGTATTGGTAAAGCCATCCGGCCCCCACCAATGTTTAATATGATTGGGATTGCTCCATACTTCCCATACTTTTTCAACAGGAGCATTGAGCTGTTTTGTTAAGCGAATGGAACGATCAGATGTATTATTTTCTGCGGGCATTCTTTTTTGCTTTTGGTTGTTGCTGAATTTTTTCCAGGTAAGTTTCTAAAGCATCCAATTTCTGTTCCCAGAATTGTTTGTACTGTTCAATCCATGCTGATACTTCGTTGAGTGCGTCCAGTTTTGCTTCGCAATAACGCTCACGCCCTTTCTGCTTAATGGTGATAAGACCACATTCGGTCAATATTTTCACATGCTGCGAAATAGCCGGTCGGCTTACATTAAAATTTTCAGCGAGGGCATTCAGGTTCTGCGGCTGCTTTACCACCAAACCAATAATTTCTCTGCGTGTTGGATCGGCAATTGCCTGGAACACATCTCTTCTTGCTTCGTATGCCATATTAATGCGTAAGTATTTACTTACACAAATGTATATGTAAGTATTTGCTTACGCAAATTTTTGGCGAAGATTCTTTGAAACAACCCTCAAGTGCCCCTGATCACCCATTTTGATCACGACAGCAAGAACACCTATTTATAGTAAACGGAGTTATGAAAAATGACATTTTTAAACGCATCAAAAGATTTAGAAGCTGCTTAAAAAGACTAAGAAAGGTTGATTTTCTAAAATGGTTAGGCATTGTTCGCTTGTTGATTGAACTTATTCAAATGATAACAAATTGATTCTAAGAGCGTGTAAGTTATCCTTCGATAAGCTTAGGATGAGGATGAGTCACCTTGCCCCAGATGAACTATTTTTGCCCAATGCGTTTGTTACTCACCACTCTTAATGCAAAATATATTCACCTCAACCTGGCGATCCGGATCTTGTATGAGTTGAATAAGCACCACGAAGGTTTGTCGTGGAAGGAGTTTACCATCCGCATGAATGTGGATGAGATGGCGAAGGAATGTGCCGAATATGATGTGGTGGCTTTCAGTTGTTATATCTGGAACATTACACAAACATTGAAAGTTGCGCAACGCATCAAGGCCATCAATCCCAACTGTAAAATTTTATTGGGCGGACCGGAAGTGAGCTACGAATGGGAGGAGATCATTGCACATGATTGCATTGATTATATTATTTGTGGCGAAGGTGAAATTCCGTTCCATGAATTTTTAACCCATTACCCGAATGTAGAAGCAGTTCCCAATCTTGTGTATAAAGTTGGTGGCGAAGTACGCTACGAAGAGAAATCTGTGACGTATGATGTAAGCAATTTCATTGGTGTGAATCCATACATCAACGATCCGGTTGAAGACTTGTATAACAAAGTGTGTTATATTGAAACAAGCCGTGGCTGCCCGTACAAATGTAGTTTCTGTTTGGCGAGTCTCGATAACAATGTACGTTACCTGCCGATGACAGATATCAAAAGCAACTTGCTTTATTTAATGACGCATGGCCGTGTGATCAAATTCCTCGACCGTACGTTTAACATGAAGCGTGATTTTACACTGGATGTATTTCAGTTTATTCTCGACAATCATAAACCGGGCAATGTATTCCAGTTTGAAATAACGGCAGATATTCTGCATGCCGATATTATCAAGTTCATCAATGAGAAAGTGCCGAAGGGTTTGTTCCGTTTTGAGATCGGTATTCAAACGGTGAATCAAAAAGCAAACCTGGAAGTAAGCCGCAAACAGAATTTCGAAAAAACAAAAGGCATCATCAAACAAGTACAGGATGTAGTTGATCTTCATCTTGATCTCATCGTTGGTTTACCGCTCGATTATTTTGAAGACATCAAATACAGTTTCGAAGAAGTGTTCAAACTCTTTGCACCTGAATTACAATTGGGCTTCCTGAAGTTTTTAAAAGGAACACCGGTGCGTAAAACAGCAGCCGTGCATGGTTATGTGTACGATCCTGTTGCTCCTTATCAGATCATTGAAAGCAAATACATGAGTAAGGCTGAACTGGAGCAGGTGGTGCTGGCCGAAGAAGCATTAGAAATGTATTGGAACAAGCCACGTGCTATCAACACATTGAAATATGTAACGGCGTATTACAGTGTGTTCGATTTCTTACAAGGTCTTGGCAATTCCTTTTCCGAACATTGCGATCTTCACAAACATGATCTGAAAGATGTGTACACGCAGTTGTTTGCTTATGCAAAAGAAGCTTATCCAGAAGATGTAGTGCTGCAACAATTGATTACGATCGATTATTATCTACAGCATAAAATAAAACCCGTGTTGGTTTTATTACCTGAAGCAGATGCTGCTACTAAACAGCAACTGATTGAAGAACACAAACTCAATCATCACAAACTTCGTTTTGCGATGTTACCCATCAATTTTAATTGGACAGAGTTTGTGGAGCACAATCATATACTTTCCGCAGAAACAACAATGGTGATTGCGTTTGATGGAAAGAGCAAGCCACAAGTATTGGAAGGAATCGCAATAAAAAATGAGCGACTGTAATATATACAGTCGCTCATTACTTTTTTATCAACTTCAGATTCTTAAAACATCAAACGAAGCAAAGAAAATATTAAATACCGTTTATCTTCTCAATAGCTTTCGTTTTTACTTTCAATGCTCTCTTTGTTACTTTCAAATCTTTGAAATACCCTATAGTGCCAATATCTACGTACAAACCGATTCCTCCTTTTTTATGATTGCCTAACATTTTATCTACAATAAAACTGGAATACTTCATATCATTTATAAACATTTCGGCAGTTTCGCCATTCACTTCAATCCGCATGGTGATCCACTCATTTAAGGCAACCGGGGCGGAGCCTTCATATTTATAGGGTGCTATTTTCCGTAAGGTATCAAATTTGTAATGTGGATACGAGATGTATTGTACTGCATGATTCCTGTGTTGCTGATTAGTAGCTCTGCCAACCTTTGGCCGTACATAAATACCCTCAAAAGCTGAGTCGTCTTCTTTAACTCTGAAATAGACTCCTATAAATCCTGCAACTCCGGAATAAGGCGCAGGATTCTGTAGCTGACTATACATTTTCACTTCGATCGTACCATTTTCAAAATCATCCAAACCAATAAGCCGTGCATAGTGTGGCTCATCAACTGTTGCTTCAATGTTGGTGCTGTCAAAAGGGAGTGCATTTAAATCTCGTTCGATTTTTAATACCTGCTCGCCCTGAAATTTTATTATTTCCCCGGTTACGTTATGAAGTTCGAAGGTTTGTTTTTCAAACTTTAAGTTTTGAAATTTTTCCGGCTTTTGGGCAATAAGACTAAATGAGATTCCCAAAACGGAAAAGAGGGTTGTAAACAATTTTGTGGTATTCATGTTTTTTACTTGTTTATTAAATACTAATTCATCTTACAGTTTACAATTGCTTCGCTTTTGGTAACTGGTTTACCCAATGGGCCAAACTCATGCAGGTCACCAAACACTTCAATACGGATCGATTGATCAAGACCACCAACACGAACGGGCTCAAATCCATTATCATGAATTAATTGCTCTACTTCTTTGTTGATGCTGGTATCATCTGTTGCATAAAACAACACATTTGCCGGTTGTTGAAAAGCTGCATTCGTTAACGACGCAACACCCAGGGTGCCCAATGCTTTTACGAGCTTTGCATTTTTTGGAAGCAACGAAACAAGAATCTCGCCTGCTGATTCCTTTTCGCCAATGATCTTTTTAAATCCACCATTCTCATCTGGTGCAATCGGGTTCGAAGGATCAACTATGATCTTCCCTTCCAGTTCTGTTGCATATTGCTGTAATACTTCTTTTGTAGCGTTGAACCAGATGGCCAGTACTACAATATCTGCTGCTTTGATAGCTGCAGGAATTTCCATTGCTTGTGCACGGCTTCCCAACTGTTGCGCTAATGCATTTGCTTTTGCAATTGTTCTGTCGGCAACAATTACTGCACGATCGCCTTTTACTAAATTGTTTGCTACCGCTGTACCGATATTTCCTAACCCGATCACAGCCACTTTTGTTGTTGTATTCATAACCTGTTTTTTAATGAATGATTTATGAATACAAAATTGGGTTGATCAGCAAAGCTTACCAATGACCCATGTTAAGAAATACACTTGATCTACATCAAGACTTTGGCTTGCTGAGTTTATTACGCAAGCGACTGAGAAACTCGGGAGTGATGCCCAGAAAAGAAGCGATCTGTGTTTGGGGCAAGCGATTTACAAGATGTGGATAGGTCTCTAAAAAAGATTGATAACGATCTTCGGCACTGCTGCTGATGTTTTGCAGCAATCTTTTTTGCAGGCTTACATAACTATTTTCAATCAATACTCTAAAAATGCGATCGAATTTTGGTGCTGAGAGATATAATGAAATGAGATCTTTCTGATTGATCTGTAATACAACCGAATCTTCTAGTGCATCGATTGCTAATGTTGATGGCTCTTCACTATGAAAGCTTCCAAGATCAGTGATCCAGTTATTTTCTGCTGCAAACTGCAATAAATGCGTGCCTCCGGTATCATCGATCTTGTACATACGCAAACAGCCTCTCAGCACAAAGTTCATCTGGTTGCATACATCTCCCTCTTGCAACACATATTGTTTTTTGCGGTATAATCGTGGCCTGAATTTTTCACGCACCTGTTCACGCTCCTCTTTATTCAGCGGAATGAGCATTTCAAAGTAGTGCAGCAGCGGCTCAATGGAGGCATCTGACAAGTTATCTTTCATCTTGATTTATAACTGCGTTTTATCCGGGCAGTTTTAAAGGTAGTAATTAAACCATCAACAGTGTTCATGCCGCCACTTCTTACATATCATCAACAGCCGTACATTCGTAGAGCAATGCGCCGCTTTCTACAGAAATACAAACAGGTACTGCTTTATGCTGCATTGATGGTTGGCATTTTGCTTTTGCTGCAGTTGCTGCAGTACAAGCTGGTGCTCATCAATCATTCCCACGAGCTCTATATTCTCAGCATTGCGGTTGTGTTTACCGGTCTTGGCATTTGGCTGGCGTTAAAACTCATCAAACCAAAAACCGAAATACAAACGGTGGTGGTGGAAAAACATGTGTATCTCCAGGAACTCTCAGCCGCAGAATTGGAAGCAATGGAGAAAGAAAAACAAAAACTGGGTCTAAGCAATCGGGAAATGGAAGTGCTGCAACTAATGGCCGAAGGGTTAAGCAACCAGGAAATTGCCGACCGATTATTTGTTTCATTGCCAACAGTGAAAACACATTCCTCGAAACTGTTTGAAAAACTCGATGTAAAGAGACGTACACAAGCCATTGAAAAGGCAAGGCAGTTGAAATTGATTGCATAACCCTCATCCTTTGGTATAAATTCCTTGCTGTTCAAGTAGTTTCATACTTTAGTATGAGAACTTTCGCCACCGGAAACACCATCTTTACTGCATAAAAAAATTGCACATGAAAAAGAATGTTCTTGTTTTCGGTCTCATTTCAGGATTGGTTGTTTCTACCATCATGGCCATCAGTATGATCACCATGTATAAAAGTAATACCGCCGATCATGGAGCTGGCTCTATGATCATTGGTTACCTGAGTATGCTGGTGGCGTTTTCTCTGATTTATGTAGCTGTAAAAAACCAACGTGATAAACAAAACGGTGGCGTTATCAGTTTTGGAAAAGCTTTTAAGATGGGCTTATTGATTGCACTCATCGGCTCTACCATGTATGTGATCATGTGGGCAATTGTTTACAATTTTTATATGCCCGATTTTATGGACCGTTACTGTGCCCAGGTAATTGAAAATGAAAGGGCAACTTCAACTCCGGCCGAAATTCAAAAACTTACGGAACAAATGAATACACAAAAAGAGATGTACAAGAACCCGTTGTTCTTTGTGCTCTTTACCTACATCGAAATTTTGCCGGTGGGTTTACTTGTGTCTCTGATCACGGCCCTCATATTGAAAAGAAAAATAGCGAAAGTTGTATAAATGAAAGAGGGCCGCTTTAGCGGCCCTCTCTATCTCTTTTTACTTTTTCAAACTCTTGGCTTAATCTTTAAATAACTTCACTGGTGTACTTTCTGCAAGCTTGCGGAAGGCTGCCCACTTGCCACTTATAAACTCATTGATCTTCGTTACACTTTCAGTTACTGCTGTTTCAGCATCAGCCACCAAACGTTCTGTTTGTGCAGTAGGTGCTGCAATTTTTCCTGCTATCTCCTGGCGTGCTACGCCTAAGATGCTTTGTGTAGTGATATCAGCAAAACGTGTGATTCCCTGGCGATCTGTTGCACTGCGTCCGAAAATAGTTTCACGTATCTTCTTGATCTCATCACGCATTTTCACCGCTTCTTTGCGCAGACTGTCAACATCTTTTCCTTCAGCACCACGTAACTGACTTTCTATTTTTGTAAGCGTTTCCTCTGCATCAACGATCTTGTCAACTGCAGCTGTTAATTTATCAGCACTCAGTTGCAGGCGATCGAACATTTTTTTCTTTGCATCATATGTAGCACGTGGAGTAGGAATGCGTGGGTCATCTTTTACAACGATCATCGTTGAGTCACTTGCTTTGCCCAGTGTTACAACCATTTTGTAAGTGCCTGGAAACACCGGCCAACCACCGCCTTGTTCATTTGCATTTGGTCGTGGTCTTGGGCTTCCGGGGAAACGACTTCCTTTTGTATCGAAGTTCCAATAGAAACGGTTGAAGCCACTGTCGGCTTTTACTTTTAATGTTCGTAGTTGTTTACCGGCATCATCAAAAATTTTCACCATTGCGCTATCCACTTTTGCTTTGCTTGTATCTGCTGCATGATTTACAAAAAATGAAACCATTGCACCTCGGCGCCTGTTTTCACCTTCATACAAACCCCATGTGCTCCACTCATAACCGGGTGCATTACGGAAACTTGCCTGATAAGCAGTGGGCGCTTCAAACACTTTTACTTTCGTCGTTTGAGAAGCACCACTCGCTTTAGCCGCAGCACGCAATGGACGAATATCATCTAACACCCAAACAGCACGACCAAATGTTGCGATCACCAGATCAGCTTCACGTTCCTGTATTGCAAGATCGTAAGTTGATACACTTGGATAACCATTGGTCCATTGTTCAAATGTTTTCGCATTATTATAGCTCACCCATAATCCATGTTCAGTTCCAACAAAGATCAAATTAGGTTCTGCAGGATCTTGTATCATGCAAAGTGCATAGCCTTTGATTCCTTTGTTGGCTAAAATATTATCCCATGTTTTACCAAAATCAGTTGTGCGGAAAATGGTAATGGCAAAATCTCCACGACGGTAATCATTACTCACAACAAATGCTTCGCCTTCGTTATACTTGCTTGCGTGAACTTGCGTGATCCATGCGCCTGTATTCATGCCTTTGATCTTGCCACGGAAGTTGGTCCATGTTTTACCGCCGTCTTGCGTTAATTGCACATTGCCATCATCGGTACCCACCCAGATCACATTCCTGTTTTTGGATGATGGTGCAATGGCCATAATGGTTGTGAAATTTTCTGCACCTGTTATATCTAATGTTAAACCACCTGTTTCTTCTTTTTGCTGTTCAGCATTGTTGGTCGTAAGATCAGGAGAGATGATACTCCAGGTTGTTCCTTTATCAGTACTCTTATTTAAGAACTGACTGCCGAAGTAAACTGTATTGTTATCAAACGGATCAAGAGCAATTGCACTGTTCCAGTTGAAACGCATTTTTGTGCGTGCAGCAGGAGCAGGCGGACGAATAGATTCTGTTGCACCTGTTGTTACATTATAACGACCAACAGAACCACCTTGGCTCATTGCATAAACCCATTTGCTGTCGGTAGGATCGGGCACTACATCAAAACCATCTCCACCCCACAAGCTTTCCCAATAGTAGTTACGGATACCACCATCGATCCATGTGTAAGCAGGTCCACGCCAGCTGCCGTTATCTTGTAAGCCTCCCATTACATTGTAAGGAATTTCATTATCAACATTAATATGATAGAACTGTCCGAATGGTAATTGCTCATCGAAACGCCATGTTTTACCACGGTCTTTACTGATGCCGATACCACCATCATTTCCTTCAATGATCAGGTTTTCGTTTGTTGGATGAATCCACCATGCATGGTGATCGGGGTGAATACCATTGTAAGGAATTAATGTGGTGAAACTTTTACCGCCATCTTCACTGATCGTTACTGTAGAGTGGATATCGTAAATGCGGTTTTCATTTTTCGGATCAACATAAATTTCATTGTAGTAAAACGGACGATCCGTTACTTGTGCAGGATCGCTGTTGACCAGCTTCCAGCTAAAACCCCCGTCATCACTTTTATAAAAACCATTTTTTGTTGCTTCTACTTTTGCATATACAAAATTTGGACGACCGGGTGCAAAAGCTAAACCACAACGACCGATCGGATCAGCCGGCAAGCCTTCATTCTTTCCTAATTTTTTCCAGTTCTTACCACCATCAACCGTAATATAAATACCACCACCGGGACCACCGCTGTTAAAGTTCCAGGGTTTACGTTGGTGCTGCCACATATTGGCAATTAATTTATTTGGGTTTGATGGATCCATGATGAGCTCAGCACAACCACTCGTATCATTCGTGTAAAGAATACGTTCCCATGTTTCGCCGCCGTTGGTTGTTTTGTACACACCACGTTCGCTATGGATACCATAAGGATTCCCGATAGCTGCTGCATAAACCGTGTTGGGATTTGTTGGATCGATCAGGATACGATGAATGTTTTTTGTCTTTTCCAGACCCATGCGTTTCCATGTTTTACCACCATCCAATGTTTTGAAGATACCATCGCCCAGATTGAGTGAGTTGCGGGGGTTACCCTCGCCGGTACCAACCCAGATAACCGAAGGATTGCTTTGCTGCACCTTCAGCGCACCAATGTTCAGCAAAGGTTGTTCATCAAACAACGGAGCCCATGTGGCGCCGCCATTGTCTGTTTTCCAAACTCCGGCACTGGCACCACCCACAAAAATTGTTTCGGGGTTTGTGTGCAAGGCATCAATGGCCGTAACACGACCGCTCATGCCAGCAGGCCCGATGTTACGGGGTTTCAGGTTCTTAAACTGTTCATTTTTAATTTGTGCTGTGGCAGAAAGACACAACAAGGCCGAAACGGCCAGAGCGATTATTCTCATACAAGCTTGTTTTAGGAAAACTGAAATTGAGAAAACAAAAGCGCCCTTCCAAATGTTTTTGATAAACGGCACAAGAATGGAACGGTTTTAGCGACTAAGCTCATTATCATTGTTTTGTTTGGTTGAAATTGAATTAATCAGTTTTTAACAGGACAACAAGGATTAAAACTTTACTTTTGATGTTCAAACACTAAAATTCCTAAACACAAACACAGTATGAAACATTTCTTTGTATCGGCAGTTGCCATTGGTTCTTTGGTAGTAATGGCGGCTTTTCTTCCGAAAGAAAACACAAACAACATTCAACCCTCTTCTTCAGCGAATGTGCAAACACCTACAAAATGGACGCTGGACAGATCACACTCAAACCTGAAGTTCACTGTAACACATATGGTGGTTTCTGAAACAGAAGGATCTTTTAAAATCTTCGACGGTACGGTTGAACATACAAAAGCCGACATGAGTGATGCGAAGATCAATTTTTCGGTTGATATGAATTCGATCAACACAGAGAACGAAAACCGTGACAAACATTTGAAGAGTGATGATTTTTTCAATGCAGAAAAATATCCAACAGCAACGTTTGTTGGTACGTCATTTAAGCCACTTGGCGATAATAAATATGAGCTGGTTGGAAACCTTACCATCCGTGACGTAACAAAGCCAGTAAAATTTGCTGTGAAGTTTGGTGGTATTGCTACCAGCACACGTGGCGATAAAGCGGGTTTTAAAGCAACAACAACTATCAACCGTTTTGATTATAACCTGAAATGGGACCGTGCAACAGAAGCAGGTGGCCTGGTGGTAGGTAAGGATGTTGATATTACTGTGTTACTTGAGATGAATAAAGCGAAGGCACAATAATCGATTAAAGTATAAATAAGAAAGCCTCCTGCGGTTGCCGGGGGCTTTCGTGTTTTATAGAGCTTCCGTTATTGTAAATAAAGCGGATAAGCTAAGAGTTATCGTTTGCTATTAAGTATATCTGTGATCTTTGCCAGTTTAATTCGACCATCCTCACTGATTTGGTAGACTTTCTTCCGTCCACTTTCTTTGAATACAAATAAGTAGCTTGTTTCGCCCATCATTTGTATTTGTTCTATGGTTGCAAGTACACCAGAAGCGTTTACCTTGGAAAATGTGCGCTTAACCTGCAAAGGCAAGTTTTCTTCCAGAATGCTTTTCACAATTGCCAGGTAATTTCCCTCGGTGTTAAAATAAGCCATCATTGCTTCATGGCCATATACAAAACGCACAGCATATAGATCACTGTTGTCAATTTTTATCCAGGAAACATGTGTTGCTCCCGGAAACTCTAATTGAAAGGAACGTTCAATATTCTTTTCAACTTTATCTGTTGCATAAACAGCAACAAGAAGCAGAACTGCTGAAATTGTTACAATAATTTTTTTCATGATAATAAGTTTTAATTTTTTAGTGTTTTTTATTTTGTTAGCAATGTGTCTTTAAAAAGGGGCAGCAAAAATCAACGCTGCCCCTGCATAAAAAAACCAGTGCCCGATTTTAAGTTCTTTCATGTGTTAGCAAAAGGATCATTAATCAAAAAACGTTTTCATGGTTAGCATGCACTTTATTTTAAAAAAACAAGTTGATTTACCCGGTTGCCCACTTTTTTTCCCTGCTCCAAACCTGATAAGGCTGTGAAATGATAGTGAATACCGCCGAGTACTCTTGACATTGCTGCCTCTTCGGCATACTTCTGAAACGATGGATAAATACGTACTCCATACTCAGCAGTATAGGTGCTGTCGGTAAACATGGTATTCGTTCCAAACCTTGCAGCCAGCACTTGCGCAGCAGCAGAAGAAATAACTGCATGATTCGATGCATACTCCGGATGTGGAGGTGTTGGAATAACCGGGTTCCAACCAGTTTCTTCAAACACTTCACGGATATAAGAAACCGGACGTAAAAGATTATACTGGTACTTCGCTTTGAACGATGAAATCAATGCATCACTGTAAGCAATGCCGTGTTTGCAATAAAGAATGGCTGCATCATACAGCGATAAGTTTTTACGTTGTATCAATTGCGTTACAATATTGGCCGCATGTGCCGGTGCATTGTAATTGCCAGTGATATCACCCCAAAACTTTACAGTAATGGAATCGTTGCCGGATAACTGTTTGGAACGATCGAACAAATACTTTACTTCATTATAGAACGCACTACCTTGCTGTGTTGAAAATGCTATTGGGGCTGCAGGTTGTGTTTCTGTGACAATGTTTTTGATAAAACTTCTGTTATTGCCCCAGTACGGATGCAATGGTTTGCCAAATGCCGGAGGTGTTGGTACCCACATCCCTGCACCTGTTGGAGGAACATAGGTAGCGGAAGTTGTATTGTTATAAGCTTCATGTCCACCATCTGTTTTCGACCAATCGAAAATAATCGTTGCCACCTGTTTGCCAAACGCTGTTGCAAGTTGTATTTCTTCTGCTGATGCTTTGTTTTGAAAACGGTTGTTCCAATCATTTTCAAGCGAATCAATTGCAGTTACCATAGCTGCTGATGCATTGCCGAATAATTTTTTGGTAACGCTTGCCAAGGCTGCATTGGCACTGGCCGGCCAGTAATACTTCTTTTCATTTTGTACAGCAGGGATCAATGGAGCATCGTTCAACTGCGGCATGATCGATTGCAAATCTTTACTTCCTGGCGCTAATGATTCATACAATGTTAAACCTGCGTATGCATAAGCACGGGTTGCTACTACCGAATTAAATCCGGGTGTTACTTTGGTTAAACGCAAATACAGATTCATCCATGATGCAGCAACGGATGCATCATATTCGTTTTGCTTTTGCGGGTGTTCTTCTTTTTGGCAGGCAACCAGCAACACACTCAAAATAGAAGTGTAGAAAAGTATACCTGTGAGAATTGTTTTTTTCATATTTGTTTTTTAAGGTTAGCGAGTATTTATTTCTCTGCGATGAATAAGAGGAATTTGTTTTGAAGGAAAAAGAAATCATCCGTGATATGAAAAGGTTTGAATGCCTGTTCAATCGTTTCTTCAACTGTTGTTTTGCTGTGGCTGTTCAATGCTATTGCTGCGGGTCCGGTACCCATGAAGGCTTGTGCCGCATGGCGCAGATTGCTGAACATGAACGGACAAGGAATACTTGATTTATACAAGGGTTTCAGATCTGCATTGATGAATGCTTCTTCAATTCTTCCATCTTCTGAAAGTGCAAAAGGACCGGGTTTACCTGGAGGAGGCGGAGGTAATAATGAACCAATAGCTTTCAATACTTCTGTTGCTTCGCTGTACTGCGGTTGATCCCATATGCCGATCACCATTCTTCCGCCGGGCTTTAATACACGTGTTGCTTCTGCTAATGCTCTTTCAAAACTACCGGCATACTGCAGAGAGTTGAAAGCTGCTACTACATCAAAACTATTATCTTCAAAAGGAAGTGCTTCCAGATCTTCTTCCAGAAAATTGCTCTTTGGGTTACGTTGTCTTGCTACTTCCAGTAAACCAGGTGCTGCATCAATGCCAATCACTTCTGCGCCTTCTTTTGCGGCCATTGCAGTAAACATACCGGAACCGCATCCTGCATCAAGCAGTAAATGGTCTTCATTTAATTGTAATTGACGGAGTGCTGTTTTGTACATGGGCAGAAACCATGGTTCAAAATGTTGCGACCATTTCTGAGGAGCTACACTCCAGAGTTGTCCTTGTGTTGTTTTTGTACTCATTGTTGTAAGGTTTAATGATAAATATGTAATGATTAATTTTTCTTGCTGAAGCGATAGATAGCAGTGTAGTAAACATAAGCTGTATCAGATAAGCTTTGCGGTGCAGTTGCAGGTGCTTTCCCGCCTTTGGTAGCAATCCGTTGTATGTAATCAACATTGCTGAAAATACCGGTGGGTGTTGTGCCTGTCTTCGGCATCAGTAACAGCCATGATATACTGTTGGGATCGGGTGTTGCTGTTTTTGCCGGCGTAAACTGTTGCGCAAAAATAGAATCAGCTGCAGTGATTGCCCAGTATGGCCCTGCACCATGTGTACCAACTTTTTTATTGGTTACATCATACAGGTTAGCTTTGGGTGCAATAAATACCCATTCATAAACAGCAGGTTCGGTACCTGCTTTGTGCTGGGCTTTGTATTTCTGCACACCGGTTGCGTAAAAAGTTGCAACCCTCGTATTTCCATAAGGCGTATTAATCGGTAACTCTATTTCGGCAGGGATGGATAGCTTTTCACTTGCTTTAATTTGATAAGCGGGTGTAGTGATGTTGAACGGCTCATTTTTTTCACAAGCCGGCAAGGTGATGATTAACAGCAAGGGCAACAACCATGCTGTTGTGTGTTTTTTCTTTTTCATTATTGAGGTTTAATGGTTAATGCTGCTTTATTGCAACACGTAATTTCTAAATCGGGAACAAACATAAATCAGTATAGAAGCGTTGCAGAGTACCAATGAACAAACGGCGTTGTAAAAGCAATCGAACAGCGGCAGCTACTGTATGAAAGGTTTTCGTCAGTTGAAAGCCGGTTTTGTTGCGGAATTTGAATGGCTGAATTTATTTTACTGTATTGTTTGAACCAACGGATTGGATAGTAATACGAACGACGGTACCTGCTGAACAAACGGCGGCAAGTATAATTCACTGCTCTTCACCACTTTCAATTTTCAGAATATGGATTTAACTTAGAAGATGCAATGGCTCTACCTGACAGTACGATATTTCCTCTTGCTCTTCTTCATACTGCTGTACTCGTTTACATCAGCACAATACCATTCTTCTGATTTTACTCTTTATTCAATTGAAAATGGCCTCAGCAGCAACCAGCTTTCAAGTGTTGTACAAGATGAACAGGGTTATTTATGGATCGGTAGTGCAAACGGACTGAACCGTTTTGACGGCAACCAGTTTGTTCAATATCATTCGGGAACTGAGAAACAGGCCATCCCGGATGAAAATATCCGCTTGCTGAAATGGTTAGAACCCGGGAAATTGGCTGTTGCAACAAACACGGGTCTGCATATAATAGATACCCGTAACAGGCAGGCAAGAAATTTATTTATTCCAACAAAGTTTAAAGAATATGCATTCAAATACAACGATGTATTTGATGTTACGGCTGATGACAGCAAACAAATTTTTGTACTTACCCGTTCGGGGTTTTATCATTTTGATAATACTGATAAACTCGTTTTTCGTTTCGATAATTATGCAACAGAGCAAGACCAATTACAGTATTTTATTTTTGGTCATCTGTTGCTCTACTACTCAAAAAATGAGTTGTTGCTGTCAACAAGCGAAGGCATTTTTCTATACAATATCAGTAAGAAGCAAATGCAAAAGGTACAGCAGCAAAATGATCATGGTGTGCCTTTTGTGGCCCATATGACACGTGACGTTGCAAGCATAAGGCAAACAGATAAAGAGGGGTTTTTCATTTTTAAAACGCAGTCAGACACTGTTATTTACATCAACACTTCTTCCAAAATTGGAATTATTTCAAAAGCACCAGACAGAAACATTAACATGGATTTTAACTGGCGCACAAGTCTTTTCCGTTACAACGATTCTACCTATTTTGTTAGTTCCCGTACAAACGGTTTTTATAAAATAGTTCATCAGCCAAAAACGGGAAAGCTAACAGTATATCCTGAAAAATATCTAACCGATTATTTCTGCGCCGGTTTTTTAAAAGATAAAGAAGGAAGATTGTGGGTTACCACAAGCTCAGGGTTGTTGAAGCAAAATATGATCAGCAACTCTGTAACATGGAAACTGCTGCCAAAGGAAATTTTACAGCAGACACCCGCCGCTACAATAAGTTATGTATTTGTTACCGGCGATAAAATTTTTATCGGATGCAGGAGAGATGGCGGATTGCTGGTATTTGAAAAAAATACGCTCAATTTTATACGTAAACTAAGTTTTAAGAAACACGGAATTATTTCGGATGATATTATTAATGTAACGCATCCGGGTGGTGATACATTATTTATTGGCACAAACGGCCCTTTGTGTTGGTTCAATATGAAAACGTATGAAACAGGAGCTTGCAACTTAGAGAAATGGACAAATTCCAATTGGGTTTCCTCACAATTTAAAGACCGTGCCGGTAACATCTGGATTACAAGTAACGACAACAGAGTTTATTATTATAACAGCCGGGAAAAGAAGTTTTATCTCAAAGAAATGGCTCATCCCTATATGACAAAGCTCCTGATAACAAATATGATTACAGAAGACACATCTGGTCATATATGGTTTGCAGGGCAAGGACTTTGTCGCATTAACCGGCTAACGCATCGACCCGATTTTTTTATAGATACGTTCCCCGAAATCCTTTTTCCACGCAAAACAGTATTGGGTTTGTATTGTGACGATAAGAATAGATTATGGTTTGGTAATATCAGTAACGGGCTGGTGAGTTATTCAATTGGCGAAAAGAAATTTGAACATTACAGCACAGAAAACAAACTTCCTTCCAATAATATTTTTACAACAGGTATTTCAAATAATATGTTGTGGATGGGTTCTGAAACAGGCATTGCAGGTCTTGATCTCAGCACAAAACAGATATCCTCCTTTGATAAAGATGATGGTTTTCCTTTACAATCTGTTACATCCGTAAACTTCTATTATGATAAGGAGGCCAACTATCTCTATTCGGGTTTTGGTACTGCTATTGTAAAATTTTGTGCTGATAGTTTGTTGTATACAACCGCACCACCGCAATTATTTATTGAAAGCATCCGGTTTAATAGTGATTCTAGCGTTTATCTACCGGGCTCGTCGTTTATAACAGATTACAATCACAACGACTTTACCATTAAAATCGGAAGTGTCTACTTTTATAGGCGGTTTAGTAGTTATTTGCTTAGTTACAGGATATTAAACTCACACGACAGCAGCTGGAAAATGATCACAGGCTCAGAGATCAATTTTAATAATCTGCCTCTAGGTACTTATAAGTTTGAAATAAAAATGACAGCAAAAAATGAACGCTGGCCGGTGCAGGTAAAGCAGTTTAATTTAATTGTAAAACCTCCTTTCTGGAAAACAATTTGGTTCATTTCCATCCTGAGTGCGTTGATCTTGATCATTGGTTACCTGTTTTATCGATGGAGAATTTTTTATATCCGCAAAGTTGAAAGTGAAAAAGCACGTATGCAGGAACTCCGTGCTGAAAAATATAAAACACAGTTTGAGCTGGAGCAGATCAGTAATTATTTCTCCTTGTCACTTACTGATAAGAAGACTACAGATGATGTGTTGTGGGATGTTGCAAAGAACCTGATCGGTCGAATGGGTTGCGAAGACTGTATGATCTATTTGTGGAATAAAGACAAAACAAAAATGCAACAACGTGCCGGTTATGGAAATAAAAATTCACCGGAGAAACTTGCTGAACATTTGTTTGAAGTGGAAATGGGTCAGGGTGTAGTTGGTTATGTGATGCAAACAAAAGAGCCGGTGATCATTGCAGATACAAGAACCGACAAACGTTACAGGGTAGATGATATGCAGCGCCTCAGTGAAATTTGTGTACCCATTATTCATGAGGGTGAATTGATGGGTATTATTGATTCAGAAAACAGTGAACTGAATCATTTTAAAGAACGTGATCTTCAAATAATGACAACCATCGCTACTCTTACAGGTAACAAAATAAAACAGGTAGAGAGTGAGCAGGTGCTGAATGTGAAGAAAGAAGAACTTGCTACGATCAATGAGCATTTGGCAGAAGCACAACTCTCAGCGTTGCAGGCGCAGATGAACCCGCATTTTGTGTTTAATGCACTCAACAGTATTAAACGTTTGATATTGGATGATGAAAAAGAGAAAGCATCCCGTTATCTCAGCAAGTTTGCACAACTTATCCGTTTAACATTGAATCACTCCCGTGAAACATTTGTAACCCTGCGTGAAAATGTGGAGTACCTCCATGCATATCTTGAAATGGAGCAATTACGGTTTAAAGATTCATTCAGCGCTACTGTAAAAGTTGACGCTGCTATTGATGACGAAGAAATCGTTGTTCCATCACTCATGATTCAACCATTGGTAGAGAATGCTGTGTGGCATGGCTTGCTTCTTAAAGAAGGGAAGAAGAAAATTACCGTTCGGTTTTCTGCTAATGGGTCATATATTATTTGTTCCATTGAAGATAACGGTATTGGTATCCGCCGATCTGAGGCCAATAAGAATCTTCAACATGCAACACATAAATCGGTTGGACTTGATAACCTGCGTAACCGCATTGCCATCATGAATGAAAAATTTGATATGGACTGTAGTTTAACCATTACCGATTTAAGTGAAACAGATGCAGCATTAAGCGGCACATTGGCTGTATTAAAATTTAAAAACAGAGACCTTGTATGAAACAGTTACGAGTAATAATAGTAGATGATGAAGCAGATGGTATTGCTACCTTAAGCAAAATGCTGCGGGTAAATTGTCCCGAAGTGGAGATTATTGCCACTTGCAACAATGCAGAAACAGCTACACAACAGATACAGTCTTTGCAACCTGATGTTGTGTTTTTAGATATTCAAATGCCCGGAAAAAGTGGTATTGAAATGCTGGGAGATATGCAGGAACGGAAGTTTGAGATCATTTTTGTAACGGCGCATAATGAATACATGTTGCAGGCGTTGCAGTTCAGTGCTGCAGATTATTTATTGAAGCCTGTTGATGAAGACCGTTTAATTGAAGCAGTGAACCGGGTAAAAGATCGTGTTGAGCAAAAAGACGAACCGGCTAATATTGATGTGCTGCTGCACAACCTGCAAAAAAATAACCGCCAGCAGGAAATGAAACTTGTTGTGTCCACCTTCAAAGGTTTTTCTGTATTAAAGCTGGAAGAAATTGTGGTGTGCGAAGCTGAAAAAAATTATACCATCTTTCATTTGCTGAATAAAAAAAATATCACCGTATCACGCACATTACTGGAGTATGAAAAAATTCTGCAGAATACTTCTTTCTTCAGAATACATAAAACATTTATGATTAACCTCGAACATGTGGTGGAATATCAGCGTGGCGAAGGTGGCCTGGTGGTAATGGATAACGGAATGGAAGTGGAAGTGAGCCGCCGAAAAAAAGAAGAGTTTATGAATAAGATCAAAGAGGTGTTCAAGTATTAATAAGCCGGGTAAACAATCATTTACCCGGCTTATTCGTTTAATTCAGGTTTCCTTTCGGTTCTTCTTTCTTCAAATATTTATTTAGAAACTTCAGAGTTTCTGCTGCTGCTTTTATCTGGTTTTCTTTTTTCACAAAGCCATGTCCTTCATCGGGGAACAATACATACTCAACAGGTGTACCGTTCTTTTTAGCACCTGCAACTATTTCATCGCTTTCAACCTGTAACACACGTGGGTCGTTACTTCCCTGCAAAACAAGTAAAGGTGTTTTGATCTTATCTGTATTAAACAGCGGTGAGATGTTCTTTAAACGCACCGAATCTGCAGACGAAGGATCACCCATTTCATCGTATAATGCAACTTTAAAACTTTCCCAATAAGGAGGGATACTTCTTAACGTACGTATCCAGTTAGTAACGCCAAACAGGTCAACACCCACAGCAAATTCTTTCGGGTATTGAATAATACCTGCGAGACTCATAAAACCCCCGTAGCTGCCACCATAAATTCCAATTTTACTGCTGTCTATATACTCTTGCTCAGCTAACCATTTTTTACCCCATACACAATCTTTCAAATCTTTATCGCCGTGGTTTTTGTTATCCATTTTATAAAATGCTTTACCATAACCACTGCTGCCCCTGTTGTTCACTGCAAGCACTGCGTAACCATGATTTACAAAATACTGGATGCTGGTTGAGTAGCCAGCACGGCTTTGTCCACCGGGACCACCATGTACCCATACCAATGCCGGAACTTTGTTGCTTGAAGATGCATTGTGTGGTTTATAATATACAGCAGGAATTTCCTGTCCATCGAATGATTTAAAACGAACGATCTCAGCATCAACCAGATCTTCACTTGCAACTTCAGGATTTAATGTTTTAGTTAATTGCTTTAATTCTTTTGTTTCGATGTTGTAGAGGTATTTGTTGGCGCTGCTTCTATCGCTCACAACAGTGAGTATCATTTTTGTTTCACTTGGAGAAATAGTAACACCTGCAATGTAGCCACCTTCTATTTTCGGCATTTCTAATTCTTTACCGCTTGCATGATCGAACAGCATTACCTTATCTCTTGCATCTTCATTTATACCAATTACGTGGTATTTCCCCTTTTCACTGATTGACATATAGTTTACATCCCAGTTGGTATTAAAGAAATTTTCTTTGGCACCTGTTTCAAGATTGTATTTTACAACGTAGGTAAAATCTTTTCCTTCATTTGTGATATAGTAAAGATGTGTATCAGTTGTTTCAAAACCGGTTGGATAATAGGTAGCATCGCCTAAACTGTCTGTCGAAAGTTTTTTTGTTTGTTTTGATTGTGCATCGAAGAGATACATTTCATTTTTATCACTAGTAACAGACTTTGTTAACACCAGCCAGCGTTCATTAAAGGAAATGCCACCAACATCAAGACCACTATCATTTTTATACAACATTTTTGGTTTCCAGTCAGTACTATCCATTTTATATACATCAAAGAATTGCGGGTTACGGTTATTGCTGCCATAGTAGAAAGAACGTTTGTCTTTTGTCCAGCCATAAAAATTTGCTTTTTCTTTTTCGCCTGGTGTAAGATCGGTTACTGAACCATTGCGTCGTTGCAAATAGATGTGATCATTTTCGTTTCCACCTTTATCGGCACTATACAGAAAATCATCAGTGCCTGGTAGATAGTCAACGGCAAAAAAGGATTCTTTACCTGAAGAAGTCAGCGGTTTAACAGTTGTGTCTGCAAGGTTCAGTTCATACACATTATAGATCTTCGACCGGTTGCTGTTGAAGAGGATTCGATTTTCGTCTTTACTGAATGAACCGCCACCAATACCTTCGGTTTGAAAGAACTGTTCAATGGTATATTGTTTTACTTCCCGGGGAGCTTTTGCCTGCTCCTTGCAGCCCCACATAAGTAAGGCAATGATGATAAGTGAAGAGTAAGTTTTTTGCATAGCAATTTATTTTTAGAAGTATAAAATAGGAAAAGACGTTGCATTTTACAAACCGTTTATAATAAAAGGGAACAAGCAAATGAGCGGACTGCTTTTTTGCAATTGAAACCTTTCTTATTTTTAAAGATGCAACCGAGTAAACTTGTTATTTTATTATCCTTCTGCGGTTTCGGCTTGTTAACAGCTGCACAAACTACACGTAACAGTGAAAACTATGTTGAACAGATCAACTTTCAGCAGCTGTCATCTGCTAAGCTGGCCATCATACAAACAACAAATCTTACGCTTGAAAAGAATAAAGCAAAGCAAACGGCAAAACCTGTGGAGATTTTATTTGCAGCAAAAAAAATGGAGCTTTCTTCTGTTACGCCCTTTCTTTCTTTTTCCTGTGGCTGGAACGAAATTGCTGATGCTGCCAATAACTCACAGTTGTACATCCGCTTTTCAGCCGATGGTTCGAAATGGAAGGAATGGACTGAAGTAAAACAAGATGAGCATTATGAAAAAACGAAATACTCAAGAGTATCATCGATCATTTATGCTGATGCAGTTGAACGTTATTACCAGTTAAAAGTGATCAGTAACAAAGAGAAAAAAGGAAATGTGATCGAATATCTCTTTCTTAACTTTTTCAGCCCCGGTAAAAAGATCGAAAATGAACCGGCCGATATTACATTAACACCTGATCAGCCAACACCATCGGGCACAACAATTACTTGTAACTGTGCTTTGCCTTCGTTTGCAAACAGAGCAGGCTGGGGCTGTCCGCAAGCACCCTGGAATCCATCGACCACCAACGTTACACATCTTATTGTGCATCATTCAGCAGGTGCAAATACTTCAAGTGATTTTTCTGCAACAGTTTTGAGCATCTGGAATTCACACACCGGTACAAATGGTTACTCAGACATTGGGTACAACTGGCTCATTGATCCGAATGGTGTTATTTATGAAGGGCGTTATAAAAGCAGTACTGAAAATAGCACGGGTGCACATTTCTGTGGTACTAATGGTGGCACAATGGGTGTTTGTATGCTGGGCACCTATACAACGGAAACTGCAACTGCGGCAGCAAAGAATGCACTTGTCCGTTTGTTATCATGGAAAGTATGTGAACGCAATATTGATCCGTCAGCAACACTCTTTCACAGCAGCAGTAATTTAACCATCAACACAATATCGGGCCACCGGCAGGGTTGTGCAACAGAATGCCCCGGAACATTATTGTATGCTGATCTTCCGGCCATCAGATCAGCTGTTCAAAGTTATTGTGAGAACGGGTGCACCCTAACACCGGTTATAGAAGTAGATGGGCTTGAATCGTTCAATGTGTCGCCCAACCCTTCAACAGGAAGTGCATGGTTGAGAATAAAGTTAAATGCAGTAAAAACTGTACAGTATAAAATTATTGGTGCCGATGGAAAAACGCATTACAGTTCGGCTTTGCAAAAATGGAGTGGCTTACAGATCCATGAATTAACCGCTGTGAATGACTTGCCGAAAGGCGTTTACATGCTTCAACTACAGATCGGTCATCAATCTGTATCACAACAATTCATTAAACAATAATAAACTCAAAAGCCCTCTCATGTGAGAGGGCTTTTAATCGCTTTAATCATATAATTATAATACCAATACTCCTTTTGCAACAAACTGCACTTCCTTCTTTGCTTCTTTGATCTTGTTTATTTCTTCCTTGCTTTTGCCGGCATCTTCAGCATAATGCTTTTGTTGTTTTACACTTACTTCTTTTACCGTTGCATCACCTTCAAGTACCACGGTTTGACCCGCCAGGTTCTTTGGCATAAAGAACGCATAGTCTTTAAATTTCACCATAATGGTTTCGCCGTTACCTTTATCCACTTTCATCCAGCAGCCTTTTTCCTGGCATACTTCGGTTACTTTACCGGTTATTTTTCCGCTGAATTTACCGGCGCTTTGCACCTGTTCTTCCATGTTGGCAATTGTAACCACATCTTTATTTTCTGTTCCTGCACCGTAGGTTACGCCTTTTTCTGCTGGCTTTGGGCTGTTTTGGGCAAGGGCAGCTACGCTCATGAATGCTGCCATCAATACAAAAGAAAGTTTTTTCATAATCAAAAATTTGAAAGGCAAAGGTAGCCAAGAGTTTGAAGGAAGCAAATGAAGGCTGTTAAAAATTGGATTCTGTATAAATGACATGATCTAATCAATTTAAAAAATCTTTTTGCTAAAATATTTGGCTTCTAAAATAATTAGTTTTACGTTTGCTAAACAAATTAGTGTGAACAAACAAAACAAACCCGTTATGGAAGAGACTTTAATTTTGGAGAAACCAAAAAAGGAAAAAATGAGTAAAGAGAGCATCAATGTTAATACCGAGAAGCTCAAAGCGTTAAAGCTCACCATCGACAAGATTGACAAGGATTATGGAAAAGGCAGTGTAATGATGATGAATGAAAAAGGTGTCAACGAAATTGAAGCCATTTCAACCGGCTCAATTGGACTTGATACTGCCTTAGGTATTGGTGGAGTACCAAGAGGAAGAGTGATTGAGATCTACGGTCCTGAAAGCAGTGGTAAAACAACCATCGCCACACATATTATTGCGGAAGCACAAAAGAAAGGCGGTATTTGCGCCATCATTGATGCGGAGCATGCATTCGACAGTGCCTATGCGCAGAAGTTGGGTGTTGATGTAGATAATCTGTTGATCTCTCAGCCGGATTATGGCGAACAGGCATTGGAAATAGCAGACCGCTTGATTCTCTCCGGAGCTTTGGACGTGGTGGTTATTGACTCTGTTGCAGCGTTAGTTCCAAAAAGTGAACTGGAAGGTGAAATGGGCGATAGCAAAATGGGCTTGCAGGCACGTTTAATGAGCCAGGCATTGCGTAAGCTCACAGCAACGATTCATAAAACAAATACCATTTGCATCTTCATTAATCAGTTGCGTGAAAAAATTGGTGTGATGTTCGGTAACCCCGAAACAACCACTGGTGGTAATGCCTTGAAGTTCTACGCATCGGTTCGTTTGGATATCCGTCGTATGAGCCAGATCAAAGATGGTGATGAAGCAATTGGTAACCGTGTAAAAGTGAAAGTGGTAAAGAATAAAGTAGCTCCTCCGTTTAAAGCAGCTGAGTTCGATATCATCTTTGGTGAGGGTGTAAGCAAAACCGGTGAGATCATAGATATGGGTGTGGATCTTGCTATTATTCAGAAAAGCGGTAGCTGGTACAGCTACAATGGCGATAAGCTGGGACAGGGTAGAGATGCTGTAAAAAATCTACTGCTTGATAACCCTGGTATGGCTAATGAAATTGAAGCGAAGATTCGTGAAAAGATAAAAGAAATTCAAAACGGAGCAGCAGCTTCGTAAACTTCGGGTTTGTTTGTAAGTACCGGCCTTTCGTTAGCAGTAATGCGAAACGGAAGGCCTTTTCATTTGTAGCTACACCTGCTGAAAGGTATTGCCAAAGAGGATGAATAGATTTACTTTCGTTTAGCTACAATTATGATGATTGGAGATAAATTATAAGCGTGTAGTAGGAACAGTTTAAATAACCTTAAATTAATTCAAATGAATAAGTTGGTGCAGTTGGTTGCAATTACGGCATGTTGTTTCCTGTTAATGGGATGCCCTTACGAAACAGAAGTGCCAATCAGTGACCCATCAGTAAAGTTTCCGGCTGAACTGCTTGGAAAGTGGGCACCACAAAGTTCAAGTGATGAGATCATAACCATCAAAAAGAAAACTGATTATATCGTCAGCATCAGCAAAACAAAAAAAGAACCAAAGGCAGATGATAAGCCGGAAGAATATGAAGCTTACCTTTCAGAAGTGGATGCTGTTAAATTCCTGAATATTTCTGAACTGAGTGAACAAGGTTCTGGTGCAAATTTTTATCTCTATAAAATGGAAGTAGCAGCAAATGGTTCCCGCATTACACTCAATGCAGTTACGGAGAATATCGATGAACAATTTAGTAACTCTGCAGAATTAAAATCGTTTATTCAAAGGAATATGCATCTTTCTTTCTTTTACGAAAAAGAAGAGGAAATATACCAGCGAATTAAATAGTAACATGCTATAGCTTGTAGCACACTTAATCGTGTATAGTACCAGTAGAACCATTCTCTGTCTTCACCAACTCAAATACTTTTTGAGGTTGCAAACCATTTTCTGTCTGATGTGATACATACAATACAGCGGTACTTGTTTCAGCAGCAAGTTTATTGATGAGCTGAATAATTTTTTCTGTGTTTGTATCATCAAGCCCCATCAACGGTTCGTCGAGAATTAATAACGGCGGGTGTTTTACCATTGCTCTTGCAACAAGTGCCAGGCGTTGCTCACCTTGTGTAAGTTTTGGAAAAGGGATGTTTGCTTTATCTTGTAATTGTAATAGCTGCAGCCATTCGTAAGCAGAACGTAGTTGCATATCGCTTGGAATTGTATACAGACCAATAGAATCAACAAATCCCGATACGATCATGTGCAGTAGTGTATGTCTTGTGCTGAAAAGATCAGTCATAGCCGGAGTGAGATAGCCGATCTTATCTTTAATATCCCATACACTTTCACCACTTCCTTTCTTTCGTCCGAAAAGGTAGAGTTGTTGTCCGTAGCCCTTTACATTATCACCGGTGATCATCGTGAGCAACGTTGTTTTGCCGGAACCGTTCGGCCCCTTTAGTTGCCAGAACTCGCCGGCATTAATGGTCCAGTTTATCTGTTGCAACACTTGTCTTCCATCATAACTTACATGTACATCATTAAAGCGAACCAATTCAGTTGTTGAAAGCTGATAGTTGTGTAATGCAGATGGCACGGGCGCATCATCCACATGAATTTCATCGTCTGTATTTCTTTCAAGCGGAACAAACTCACCTGCTCGAATTGTTAACCTGTTTTCAATAAAAGGTAAAAGATCACGCTTGCGATGTGAAAGCTGTATAAGTTGTGTGTGTGCAGCAGCAAGTTGAATATCTTCTTTGAACATTGCCTGTGCTGCCGTATCTAAATTATCGAATACATTATCAAGAATTAACAGCCCCGGTTTCAATGATAACAAATGCTGCAGCAATACTTTCTTTTGTTCGCCACTCGACATGGAGCGAAGCGTTTGGTTCCTCGTTGCTTCAATGCCGCTGTAACCATGAATTTCTTCTTCTAATAAATATTGCTGAACAGTGTAAGCAGAGAAAAGCACAGCATCGGAACTGTTGAAAGAAGCAAATATGCCGATTGCTTTTTTATCTAGCAGTTGCTGGATAAAACTTTGTTTGTTGAATGTGTTGGAAAGAAAAATGGCAAAGCGCTGCATAGCACGAAGATAAGAAGCAGACCAAGTAGACTTATATCTCTTTTAATTTTGGCTTGACAGTATTACAAAATGAAGTCAAACTTTCATAGTTACATTGATCTGCCATTGTAAATCCACAATTCTTAAAAGTAAGTCTCAAATATTCAATAAAAGGAATATCCCAGCCGTGAAGTAAACTATCAACAGCGGGAGTAGCAGTTAGTTCTATATTATAACAAGACCCACTAACATTGTCCTTTTGTAAATAATCGCCGCTTATTAAAATATCCTCACAATCATAATCATCATAAACCATCTCAAGTAAATCCTTAATTGGAGGAATATCAATTGGGTCAGCCCCTTCCCATAGAATAACAGGACTAACGCCCCAGTCCCAGCAAAAATTACATGAGCCTACTATTTTGTAAAAGTATTCTAATGACAAAGGAATATGCCCACGCTCCCTGATTTTTGATTTTAATTCTGATAATAAGATTTCTGTGTTTGGATCAGGCGGTAGTAAAGGCTGCTGCCAATCATATTTAATATCTGAAGTAAATTGGTAGCCAATATTCTTTAGCTCTTGGTATATAATATTTAAATTGAAAGCTACTCTCTTGAACGTTTCTTGTAAAACAAAATCTATTTGAGTAAAATTATCAGCATAAAATGCTTCTTGCCCTAAGTCAGTTATTTCTTTATAAACCTCTTTCGTTTCTCCATTTAAGTATCTTTCAATATAAGTCATGACTTATAATAGTATCTAAGATCATTTATTCAAAACCAAGATGACAAAAAGTAAGTCTTTCCTACAACTTCACCGGCTTAACTGTATAACCCTGTTTGCGCAGCAATGCAATTACTCCAATATCTCCACCCAAATGCGCAGCGCCAACAGCAAAGAAACAAGATGTTTGTTGCATATTCGTTTCAATGATGGGTATCCATTTACTGTTGCGCTTTACAAGCAATTCTTCTTCTGCTTCCATTAGTTCAGGCGATTGGTTGGTGAGCCTGTACATTGAGTCTACGTCCTGCGTTTTGTAAACAGCAACCAGTTTTTTGAACTCTTCCACACCTTTATTAAAATCAACCACCATGTTTTTCAGGTTTGCAATTTCTGTACTGTCGGGAATCGAATCAAACACAGCCACCTGGTCCTCTATTGTTTCAAGACCTTTGATATTCTTTTTCTGTTTAGCGGCCATTGCAATGAATGTTTGTTCATATGATTCCCGTGCAGTACAACTCAATGATTTTTCGGTGAGCATGCTCATGAGCATAAAAGGCTTGAACGTATTAAACATCATGGCAGAACTGCCTGTAATTTTTTTATACTGTTCGTCAAACGTTTTAAAAGCACTGTCGCCAAAAAGTTGTTTGATGGTTTGTCCTTTTGGCAATTGCAGCAACTGCATCATTTTTAAAACCATCATCGGATCATCCATGTCCAGTTCAAGAAAAATCTGGTCGGCATTGGTAAATTTTTCTGTAACGATAGGTGGTAAAAAGAAATCTTCTTTGCAGATGATATGGATGGTACCAAATAAATAAGACGGTTGTTTAAGATCCTTACCTGTAATTTCCCAAAGCAAACTGCTTTTCGGTGCTGATTGTCCGAAACTCATCGAAACAAAAAGAAAAGAAGCTAACAGGCTGGTCATAAGTTTTTGCATAGCTGTAAAATTAATCTTCTTCTTCACTCATTTCGTTTACGATCTGTTTCAGTTTTTCGGCATGTTGTCCGTAGAGCTTACGCACATACCATTTATTTAGAAAGTACATAGGGATTGTAAGTACTACTGTTATCGTTACGAGAACAAGAAAAAACGGCCAGAAGGATAAGCTGGCTGAGTTTGCCTGCATTTTGGGATCGTACAGAAAAATGATAACTCCGGAAGTGAGCATGATAAACGGGAACAGCAAGGTACCCACTACAAGATAAAACCAGATATATTTTTGGAGTGTACGAACCTGTAACTGTAGATTGGACCGCACTTCACAAGTAACACATTCCATTTCGTGAAGCAGCTTTCGTTTTCGTACATAATAGATCATGTAGAGAAGGCCCGATATCAACATCAGCCATGCAAGACTTAGCATTGCTCCTTTGAATTTGAGGAAATAGTGAAGAATACTGGAACTGTAAAGAACCACCACGATCACCATTTCAATAAATAGGTTGCGTTTCATTTTGGCAATGGGGCTCTTTGATTTTTTTTGCAAAATAGCCTGCAGCTCCTGTTCAGAAGTTGAGGTTTTACTTTGCCCCACATCGCTCCACATTTCTTTTAATTGATCAAGCTCCATAAGCCTCTGCTTTTGTGAGTGTACGTAATTTATCTTTGATACGATTCATTTTTACTCGCAGTGTGCCATTGCTGATACCCAGAATATCTTCCATTTCTTCGTAACTCTTGTCTTCGAGGTACAGCATCACAATCGCTTTCTCCACTTCCGATAAACGGGCGATTGCTGCATACATTTGCTTCAGGTTTTCTTCTTTAATCCTTTCTTCGTTTGTATCTGCTTCTTCTTTTGGAATAAATTCAGGGAAACTGAGTGCTACTTTTCTTGATTGTTTCCGAAGGTTGCTGATGGCTGTGTTCAAAGCGATCCTGTACATCCAGGTACTGATCTTGGAATCGCCACGAAAACTGCCAAACGCTTTCCATAGTTGAATCACAATTTCCTGGTACAGGTCGTCCCTGTCCGCATCATTGCGGCCATATAGATGGCATACTTTTCTGATGATGCCTTGGTGTTCTTGCACCAGTAGCAGGAAATTCTGTTCAGCGTTGGTGGTCATTCAACCAAATGGTTTGCGTAAATGTATATGTAGCAGAAATTTCATTTAAGTTACACGCAAATTTGTTTTTTTACTCATGAAGAAGAAAATGTATCACCTGGCCCATTGCACAACTTGCCAGGCAATTATAAAAGAAACAGGTGCAGATAAAGCCGGACTTGAATTTCAAAACATCCGTGACCAAAAGATCACCGCCAAACAGCTGGAAGAAATGAAGAAACTTGCCGGTAGTTACGAAGCATTATTTAGCCGGAGGGCGCTTAAATACAAAGAACTCGGGCTGAAGGATAAAAAGCTCACTGAAGACGATTATAAGAACTACATTTTGGCGGAAGACACTTTTCTGAAACGCCCCGTAACCATTTTGAACGACAAGATCTTTATCGGAAACGATAAAAAAACAGTGGAAGCCTTGAAAAAGGCGCTGCAATAAAGTAATTTGTTAGTTCTCTGTCATATTTGGAAGCAGAACGGTTGCAGAATTGCAAAAAATCAACTGAATTAGTAGACTAAATAAAAGAAGCCCTATTTTCGCATGATCGCTTGTTGCGAAAGTGAGTGACCGTTCGTTTGCCTGCCATTTCAGAAGACGTTTAAATTTTTTATCATGAGTGATTTTCCCGGCTACCTGCATAGCAGCAATTTCCCGTCGAGGAATACTGTGGTTTCGTTTACGGAAGATCTCATCAATTGCCTTTTCCCGATGGTAGGTGATGCAGAAGCTTACGTCGAACAACAATGCAGTGCAAATGTTTCACTGAGGAAACAGTTGACCGAAATACTTACGCCTCTTTCTAAACGGTATGAGTTAGATGTACCCGCAATAACCGACGCTTACCTGGATGGGTTGGCAAATATCAAAGCTGACCTGATAGAAGATGCAGAGCTTATACTTGAGTTTGATCCTGCTGCCTATTCTGTTGAAGAAGTGATTCTGTCGTATCCCGGCTTTTATGCGATTGTTGTGTACAGACTTACACATCCTTTATACAAACACAATGTTCCTATTCTTCCACGTATGATGAGTGAGTTGGCGCATAGCAGAACAGGTATTGATATAAACGCAGGTGCACAGATCGGTTGTCCCTTCTTTATCGATCACGGTACAGGTGTGGTAATTGGCGAAACATCCGTAATTGGAAAGAATGTAAAAATTTATCAAGGTGTAACACTGGGTGCATTGGCCGTACGTAAAGAAGATGCACAAACAAAACGTCACCCAACTATTGAAGATAATGTGGTAATTTATGCCAACAGTACCATCCTTGGTGGTAAAACAGTCATTGGTCACGACAGTATTGTAGGCGGCAACACCTGGGTTACAGAAAGTGTAATACCGCACAGCGTTGTGTACACAAAAAATCAGATCGTAGTGGCCGACAAGAAAGATTTCACTGAACCTCTCAATTTTATCATATAAAAAATTTAAGCGACAATGAAAGCGAACAGCATTTTAGAAACAATAGGAAACACACCGCATGTACGCATTAACCGTTTGTTCTCTTCCGATGTGGAAGTATGGAGCAAACTGGAACGTGCAAACCCTGGTGGAAGCATTAAAGACCGTATTGCATTAAGCATGATAGAAGATGCCGAAGCAAAAGGTATTTTGAAAGAAGGAAGTGTGATCATTGAACCAACAAGTGGCAACACCGGTATTGGTTTAGCAATGGTTGCCGCAGTGAAAGGATACAAACTTATTCTTGTGATGCCTGAAAGTATGAGTATCGAGCGTCGCAAGTTGATGAGTGTTTATGGCGCTACGTTTGAATTAACTCCACGTGAAAAAGGAATGAAAGGTGCAATTGCAAAAGCAACTGAACTTGTTGAAGCAACACCTAACAGCTGGATGCCGCAACAGTTTGACAATCCTGCAAATATTGACGTGCATGTAAAAACAACGGCACAGGAAATATTGAATGATTTTCCTGAGGGATTAGATTATTTAATTACGGGTGTCGGTACCGGTGGACATATTACCGGCGTTGGTCGTGAATTGAAAAAGAAATTCCCCAATTTAAAAGTGTTTGCTGTTGAACCTGAACTTTCTCCCGTGATCAGTGGTGGTGAACCTTCTCCGCATCCTATTCAAGGTATCGGTGCAGGCTTTATCCCTGCCAATCTTCACAAAGATGTGTTAGATGGCGTAATTCAAGTGAGCAAGGATGATGCGTTTACATACACGCAACGTGCTGCGAAAGAAGAAGCAATTTTCCAGGGAATTTCAAGTGGTGCAACTATGGCTGCATTAGCAAAGAAATTACCCGAGATTCCAAAGGGAAGTCGTGTATTGATCTTCAACTACGATACTGGTGAGCGCTACTTTAGTGTAGACGGATTGTTTTAATTGGTCGACCTATAGTTAAGTAAAGCCTTCGCATTGCGGAGGCTTTCTTTTTTGTTCTCTTTCTACTTGTTTAAACGCTTAGCTTACTATTCGGAGTTTTGCATAGTTCAACATGATCTTCTTTTCACCGTTCAATTCAAACTTTACAGTTGCAATGGGATTATGTGCACTGCCTTCCATCTTCACTACTTCACCGAATCCGAATTTCTGGTGTTCCACACGCTGACCTTCCTGCAGGTTGCTGGTATCACTCGCAACAAAATCAGTGGCCGGTTTATGTTCTATTGTTTGCGGTCTTGGAGGCGTTGTTACATAAGATGGTTTAGCTGACGCTGTTTTTGGCGGAGCTCCGTATCGTTTCTCTGCTTTTGCTGCATCATCATATTCGTTACTCTTGTTGCCAAATCCACCTTTCAATCGATCGAATGCTGAACCACTACCAAAAGATGAACCTTGATTTCTCGAGCCGCCACCTGCGAAACTCTTATCAATAAATTGTTCGGGCAATTCATCTAAGAAACGGCTTGGTTCATTTTGTACGATCTGTCCAAACTTATAACGGGTATTGGCATACGAGATCCATAACTTTTTCTTTGCTCTTGTGATCACCACATAAAACAAACGTCGCTCTTCTTCCAATTCTTCTCTTGTGTTTATTGAAAGTGCATTCGGGAAAAGCTGTTCTTCCAAGCCAGCAGCAAATACGCATTCAAATTCCAACCCTTTTGCAGCATGGATAGTCATCAACTTTACATTATCTGCATCAGGATCTTTTGCATCTGCATCTGTAAGTAATGTGATCTGTTGAAGGTATGCACCCAATGTAACAGCACCGGAGGTTGACTGTTGTTGCGCAGTTGGAGCATCAAAAGAGGGTTCCTGTTGCGACTTTTCTGATTCAGCAAAAGGATCGGCTTCTTCGATCATCACCCCGTCATCATCTATCTGCTGGCGGTTGGCCGTATCATCAACCCATTCTTTTATTGAGTTGAGTAACTCCTGTATGTTTTCGTAACGCTGTAAGCCTTCTGTACTCTTATCATTAAAAAGCTCTTTTACAAGATTCGTCTGTTTGCCAACATGCACTGCTACTTCATAAGCATTGTTTTTCTGGAACATACTTGCAAAGCTGCGGATCATTGTTACAAAGCCATCAATTGCTTCAAGAGTTCCCGCTTTAAAACCAAACTGCTGTGCTTTTGTGAGAACTTCCCACATGCTGATGTTTTGCTCGTTAGCATACAACACGCATTTATCAATCGTTGTTTTGCCAATGCCTCTTGCCGGATAATTAATGATACGTTTCAGTGCTTCCTCATCTTTCGGGTTTACGATCAAACGCAGATAAGCAATAAAATCTTTGATCTCTTTACGTTGATAGAAACTGATGCCGCCGTAAATGATATAAGGAATACTCATGCGGCGTAAGCTTTCTTCAAATGCACGGCTTTGTGCATTGGTGCGATAGAGAATAGCAAAATCTTTATTACGGTAATGATTGCGGAGTTTCTGTTCCTGTATTGTATCAGCCACATACTTTCCTTCGTCATTATCCGTCATAGTACGAACTAAACGAATCTTCTCACCATCACCATTATCAGTAAACAATGTTTTTTCAATCTGACCTTTATTGTTGGCAATAACTTCGTTTGCAACATTCAATATGTTCTTAGTGCTGCGGTAATTCTGTTCCAGTTTTACCAAGTGCACATTGTCATAATCTTTCTGGAACTGTAAAATATTTTCAATGGTGGCACCACGAAAGCTGTAAATACTTTGTGCATCATCACCCACCACACACACATTTTCATACATAGCACCAAGCAACTTAATGATCTCGTACTGGGCAGGGTTTGTATCCTGGTACTCATCGATCATGATATATTTAAAACGTCGTTGGTATTTGCTTAAACTTTCAGGAACAGTTTTCAGCAGTTCATAAAATTTAATGAGCAAGTCATCAAAATCCATTGCGCCGTTTTTGAAACAACGTTTGGCATAGCTATCGTAGATCTGTGCAATAGCAGGACGATTCGACCGCATATCTTCCTGCTGTATATGCCAGTCAGTTTTATATTCTTCGGCGTTTACCAAAGCATTTTTTGCAGAAGAGATGCGGTTGTAAACAGTAGATGGTTTGTAGTGCTTATCATCTAAGTTCATTTCATTGATCACTGTTTTGATCACACTCTTTGCATCATCCGTATCGTAAATCGTAAAGTTCGATGGGTATCCGATCTTGGTTGCTTCGCTTCTTAAGATGCGTGCAAACACACTGTGGAAAGTGCCGATGTAAAGATTCCTTGCTTCGTGGTTACCAAGAATATGCTCCACACGTTCTTTCATTTCTTTGGCAGCTTTATTGGTAAAGGTTAGCGCCAATATGTTGAACGCATCCACACCTCTTGCCATCAGGTGGGCGATACGTGTAGTCAATACTTTTGTTTTGCCACTGCCTGCACCTGCTACTATCATTAACGGTCCTTCAATAGTGGTTACCGCTTCTTTCTGCCGTTCGTTCAGCCCATTTAAATAATCAATCATAAATCGAAATAAGCCTGCAATTTACAAGAAGCAAACGGGAGATGGGTTGCTGTGGAGAAAGAAATTGCAGCTCCGTTGGAGAAAAACAAAAGGAAAAAGGAATGATGGATCAGGCTTCAGCTTCTTCATTCATAAAAACATCGATCATTGGTTTCCCTGCCTGCATCAATAACAGGTTGCATGCGTATAACAAATCCTGCGGTACTCCTGCTGTGTAATAATTTCCACTGTACCAGTACTGCATTAATTGCGTGGTCACATTGCCATTGTTCTGTTTTAGCAATAAGCATTGCATACGTGAAATACTAGCGTCGGAAAGATGGTTAAACACTCCGTTGCTGAGAAGGTTTCGGGTGATGGTCATTACTTCCTTTTGCATAAATTTTGATTTTAGGTGAATTACAATCAGTAATGTAAAAACGATGCCAACATTTTCTTATCAAATTGTTACGGGCCCGCAATGTGCATTGCCTGTGCATAAGGGCTTTAGAAGAGGCGGAACCTTCAGATTACATATCTGCTCCGTAACCAAACATTAACCGTCTTTTCCCTTGCCGCCCCGCTTAAATGCCGTACCTTTGCCGCCTTAAAAAAGGCAAGAACACCAACCGTTTCGGCCTAACACATTGAGTATGAATATTCGCAACATAGCAATCATTGCCCACGTAGACCATGGAAAAACAACCTTGGTGGATAAAATTTTACACGCAACCAAGGTGTTTCGTGATAACCAGGACACTGGTGAATTGATCATGGATAGTAACGATCTTGAAAGAGAGCGTGGTATTACCATTTTCTCTAAGAACGCCGCTGTAATTTATAACGACGTAAAAATTAACGTAATTGATACTCCGGGCCACGCCGATTTTGGTGGTGAAGTAGAACGTGTATTGAAAATGGCTGATGGTGTAATTCTGTTGGTTGATGCGTTTGAAGGCCCGATGCCACAAACACGTTTTGTGTTGCAGAAAGCGCTTCAGTTGAATTTGAAACCTATTGTGGTGATCAACAAAGTTGATAAACCAAACTGTCGTCCTGATGAAGTGCATGATTCAGTGTTCGATCTTTTCTTTAACCTCGATGCAACAGAAGAACAATTGGATTTCCCTACTTATTATGGTAGCGGAAAGAATGGTTGGTTCAACGATTCATTAACAGAAATCGATAATATTTTCCCGTTACTTGACGGTATCATTAAATATGTACCTGCACCAAAAGTGGCAGAAGGTCCGTTGCAAATGCAGATCACTTCACTGGATTATTCTTCTTTCCTTGGCCGTATTGCTATTGGCAAAGTAAGTCGTGGTTCAATTAAAGAAAGTCAGCAGGTTGCTTTGATGCAGGCCGATGGTACAGTTCGCAAGTTGAAAGTAAAAGAACTGTATGTGTTTGAAGGAATGGGTAAGAAGAAAGTAGCTGAAGTAATTGCAGGTGATCTTTGTGCAGTTGTGGGTGTTGATGATTTTAATATTGGTGATACATTGGCTGATGCTGAAAATCCTGAAGCATTACCGGTGATCAGTGTAGATGAGCCAACAATGAACATGTTGTTTAGTGTAAACAACTCACCGTTCTTTGGTAAAGATGGTAAGTTTGTTACAAGCCGTCACTTGCGTGACAGGTTAATGAAAGAAACAGAAAAAAATCTTGCGCTTCGTGTTTCTGATAGCGAAGATGGTGATAGCTTAATTGTTTATGGTCGTGGTATTCTTCACCTTGGTATCTTAATTGAAACCATGCGTCGTGAAGGATATGAATTAACTGTTGGTCAACCACAGGTAATTACCAAAGAGATAAACGGTAAAAAACACGAACCATACGAAACGCTGGTAGTAGATGTGCCGCAGGAGTTTGCAAGTAAAGTTATTGACCTTGTTACACGCCGTAAAGGTGAAATGCTGATCATGGAAACCAAAGGCGAAATGCAGCATCTGGAATTTGAAATTCCATCAAGAGGATTGATTGGTTTGCGTACACAAATGCTGACAGCTACAACAGGTGAAGCAGTTATGGCACACCGTTTCAGCGAATACAAACCCTGGAAAGGCGCTATCCCCGGCCGTAACAATGGTGTATTACTTTCGAAATTCCAGGATAAAACAACCGGTTATTCGATTGATAAGTTGCAGGATCGTGGTACTTTCTTTGTTGATCCGGGTGAAGAAGTTTATGCAGGACAGATCATTGCAGAACACATTAAACCAGGTGATCTTGTTGTAAATGCAACAGAAGGGAAGAAATTAACCAATCACCGTGCAAGCGGAAGTGATGATGCAACACGCATTGCTCCGAAAACATTACTTACGTTGGAAGAGTGTATGGAATACATTCAGTTTGATGAGTGTATTGAAGTAACACCTAACTATATTCGTATGCGTAAGGTGATACTTGATGAAGAAGAAAGAAAGAAACAATCGAAATCAATGAACGCACAGATGGCGTAAAAGATAAAAGCAAAGACCCCGATCATTTGATCGGGGTCTTTTTTATTTAGTTCGTTTTGATTGTTGAGAGAAACAATCAACCTTCAATGCGTTTGATGTCTGCACCGAGTTTACGTAAACGTTCATCAATGTATTGATAGCCCCGGTCGATCTGTTCAATATTCTGAATAGTACTTTTCCCTTCAGCACTTAAAGCAGCAATTAACAATGCTTGGCCTGCACGTATATCGGGGCTGCTCATGGTAATACCTCTCAGTTTTTGCTCACGTTCCAAACCTATAACAACAGCACGATGTGGGTCACACAAAATAATTTGCGCACCCATATCAATGAGTTTATCTACAAAGAACAAACGGCTTTCAAACATTTTCTGATGGATGAGTACACTTCCTTTTGCCTGGATAGCTGTTACAAGAACAATACTCAACAGGTCGGGTGTAAAGCCTGGCCATGGATGATCATAGATCGTTAATACACCACCATCAAAATAGCGTTGTATTTCATACAACTCCTGTTCAGGTATATGAATATCATCACCATCAATTGTTAATTGAATTCCGAGTTGACGAAACTTTTCCGGAATAATTCCAAGCTGATCTACACCTGCTCCTTTAATAAGAATATCGCTTTGTGTCATGGCAGCTAAGCCAATGAACGAACCAACTTCAATCATATCCGGAAGAATACGATGAGCAGTACCAGCTAAATAATCAACACCTTCAATACTTAACAAATTACTTCCAACGCCACTGATCTTTGCACCCATACGATTAAGCATGGCACAGAGCTGTTGTATGTAAGGCTCACATGCTGCATTGTAAATAGTAGTAGTGCCACTGGCCATACTTGCTGCCATTACAATGTTTGCAGTGCCTGTTACAGACGGTTCATCAAGCAACATGTTCACACCTTGCAGCTTGGTTGTTGTGAGATGAAAAAAGCCATCTTCAGGATGATAATTAAAATCGGCTCCCAACTTTTCAAAACCAATAACGTGCGTATCTAATCTTCTCCTGCCAATTTTATCACCACCGGGTTTTGGAATAAATGCTTTTTTGTAACGGGCAAGCATTGGTCCTGCCAGCATTACACTTCCACGAAGTTTGCCGCTTTTCTTTTTAAATTTTTCGCTGTGCAGGTAATCAATATCTACATCATCGGCTTGGAAAATACAAGTGTCCCGTTGTGGTCGTTCCACTTTTACATTCATTTCGCCCAATAATTCAATGAGCAGATTTACATCAACAATATCGGGGATGTTGGTTATCGTTACTTTTTCCGGTGTGAGCAATACAGCACTGATGATCTGCAATGCTTCGTTCTTTGCACCTTGTGGTACAATTTCGCCTTTTAGTTTTTTACCACCTCTTACTTCAAAAGAATGCATGGAGTATAATTAAATGTATTAAGTGTATGTGATGACAATCTCTTATTGCTACAAAGTACTGCGAAATAAAAAAGGTTAACAAGTACTTTTCTTATTAACCTTTCAAATAGTTTGGTTGAGCAACGATCAGTATCTCTTTTTAAACTTCCCACCGCCGCCACCACCACGGTTATCACGGCCCCCACCACCTCTGTTATCTCTTCCGCCACCGCCACCACTGCGTTGCTGGAAATGCTTTTTGAATTTACCGCCGCCACTGCCACCACGATTTTCTCTGAAATCATCACTTGGACGATACTGACGAACAAAAGGCCTGTTGTTAAACTCCAGTTCACCTTTTGTAATTGCACTTAACTCTGCCTGTATAGCATCGTCATGAATATTTTCTTTGTGCCAGTTGTTATACGAGAGCTTCATGTAATAAGCTATGGCATTGGCAAAACCTTGTTTCTTTTCAGGGTTCTCTTCTTTCAACGCCTTATCAATGATCACTTCAATATTTTTACCGAGGTGATTATAACGTGGGTAACGCTTAGGATAAGGTAAACGTTCCGGCTTTGCTTTCAGCGATTCTCTCGTGGGAATCGGATAAGGACTATCTACATCCAATTTAAAATCGGAGATGAGAAACAAGTGATCCCATAATTTATGACGGAAATCTTCTACGTTCTTCAGGTGCGGGTTTAAAAAGCCCATCAGTTCAATTGCCACCTGAGCCTGCTCCTGCCGCTTTTGACGGTCTTCTATTGTTATGATATGATCAACCATTTTCTGGATATGTCGTCCGTACTCACGAATGGTTAAATGATTTCTTGTTGTGTTATATTCCATAAACTTGATAATAGCAAATGTAAGCAAAGGGTTTATAAAAAAAGCTGCCCTTTTTAGGGGGCAGCAGGTTCCAGTGGTAAACTATGACTATCTAAAAACTTACTGTTTTACTATTTTTTCTGTTATGATTTCACCGCCATCGATGATCTGTAACAGATACATACCACTGTTGAGTGTTCCGGGCTGTAACTGGTTAAAGCCGGTTGTAGTGCGGCCATTTGCCAGCGCACGACCACTCATGTCAATAATACGCCAATTGTAAGAGCCGTTGCTGTTAAGCGCAATTTCATTTTTGCTGATAATATTGGTAACTACATCCACTTTTGATTTGCCACCAACTTCACGAAGTGCAACTACATTCGAGTAGTATTTCAACTGAGAAGCTGTTGTAACCAATAAGCGGTAGTAGATTGTTTTCTTTTCAGAAGGCTGGTAGCCAAAGCTGGTGCTGTTGCTGTTTACATTTTGCATGCTGCTGAAGCTCATGCCGTTTGTTGATGTTTCAATTGAGATCGATTCAATTGGTTCATCGGCAACAATATTCCAGGTTAATTCATGGTTGTTGTTGTTTGCTTTTCCGTTCAATTTCATGCTTTGCACAGGAAGGGTTGAAGGGAGAGCCGCACCACTCACTGTATAGTCACCCAACATACCATAGTTTGAAACGTTGGTGTTTGCGGCATTTGTTAAACGGAGGTAATAAGTACCTGCATTTACAAAGCTGTCGATTGCTACATTTAATGTTGCAGGAGGATTGTAGGTGTTAATTGTATTACCTCTTGAATCGAGTAATGTTAACTGCAGATCTACATTTGGTTTTGTTGTTCCGTTTGTAGAAGGATTAGCATCAATTTGTAAGCGTGTAGCACTGGTAATATCAACCCGGAAAATATCTACATCGGTTGATGTGTTGATTTCGCTGCTTACATTAAATCCGGTTGTTGGTTGGCTGTTAGCCGATAAAGTTGTTGACATTGGCAAAGCAGTCGCATCCCGATGCGTATTGCCAACCATATCTGTTTTATAGCCAAAGCCATTGTCGTTGCCCGCAAGTATCGCTAAATCATCTTGTAATTTAGTGCAACCCTGTGTGCTAGTTCCTTTATGCCAAAGTGTAAGTGTTTTGCCATAACTGTTGCCCATTATAGGCGCCCAACTTGTTGCACTACCGTTGGTACCAGTACCCGGGTTGTATTCATATACAAAATTGCAACTTGCATCATACAAAGTTTGGTGATTTAAACCTAATGTATGTCCGCTTTCATGCGAAGAGGCTTCGCCAATATTTTTTTCGTTGTAACCTAAAAGATTAGCAAACACAAAGCCTGGAATTTCCATTCCCCAACGGAATGTGTTGAGGTAAGCTACACCACCGGCACTACCATACCAGCTGCTGTAAGCCGTAACAATAATGCGTTGTCTTTGATTGATGGGTGCTGCAAAATAAACTGTTGAATCTGTGGTGATGTTCAGATTAAACGGATTAAAATCTTCTGCTACCTGGTAAAAGGTTGTCAGGATCTGCGCTTCAGATAATCCTGAAGGTGTGCAGTAAAATGTTCTGCCACCATTCCAGTAAGGAGTGCTTACTGTTTGTCCATCGAAGTCAAGAAAAATGGTTGCACTTGCAGTTGGGTTACTGCTCAGTTTAGGCACCTGAGCGGATGCTTTGAATGCAGTTGTTGCAAATACAGCAACAAGGCATAGGATTAGACGTGTCATAGTATTGGATTTTAAAGGGAAACAAAAATACCTGCTGGAACAAGTAATTATTTTAGTCAGCTATCATGTGTGAAACCTGTTTTCTGTTCCAGTTATAAGTACCGGTAACAGCATCTTTCTCCATCATCAACATATCACTATGTTTTTGACTGATCATGATACCACGATAAACGATGCTTTGATCAGGCAAAGTGGTTCTTGAAATGGAAAGAAGAAGACCAGGGCGGTCAGTTGATTGAACGGTAACAGTCGTAAGACCGGGAGCATCACTGCTGATAGCAGTTACTTCACCTTTAAAACGAAGACCGTTAGTTACGAACAGATCAACAGTTTGATTCAGGCGTGCATTCATAACCTCGCTTATAAAAGTTTGCGATGGAGCAAAGCGGGAAGCAACATTGCTGAACAATGTGGGCTTACCATCATGCTTTTGACGACCTGATTGAAATTCTTGAGAGAAAGAAAAAATAGATAGCGTACAAAATGCGAGTGCGAAGACTAGCTTTTTCATAGAATACGTTTTAGGATATTGGAATACTGGATTACGAAACAAATGTAGACGGAAGAATTAAATCAGGCAATAGGTATTTATCTGTATTTTAAAAATAGACCCCGCTGGAAAGCGGGGTCGTTTACCCAAAATCCACATTGTAAAACCATCAATGTATCCTGACTCTTCCCTGTTGCGAAAGAATTATTTGTAAGTTATAAACTATTAACGCACATGTGTTTATAATATTATTTCGTTTTAAAAGAACATGTAGTAAATAGCAATTACTGTTCCAAACTTTTTCAATGCCAAGATTATTTTTTTTGATTCAAAAGTATTTTCAAAAATTAAGGGAAACTGCTTAAAATCGGCACCGTATTTTCTGCAATTTGAACCTTCTTCAGCTAAGTTATAGGGCTGATGTTATCATCATATCGTCAGTAAAAGTAAAGTCGTAAACGTTACCATCCTATCGTACTTCTTTTGAATAATTGCTTGGGAAATCAACGTTTTTAATTGCATAATTTCCTGATTTGTAGAATGATACTATTCAATTTCGATCTCATTGTTTCACACCTACCTTTGCATTTCTACTATGGTGATTGCAATTAATACAAAATCGTTGCTTCCGGGTAAAATGGAGGGCTTTGGATACTATATTGAAGAGATATTTTCCAGAATAGCCATCGATCACCCTGAGCATCAATTCTATTTTTTGTTTGACCGTCCTTTTGATCAGAGGTTTATCTATGCTGCCAACATCCATCTGGTGATCATCAAGCCACAGGCCAGGTTTCCATTGGCTTGGGATATTTGGTATAACTGGATGTTGCCTGTTTTTTTACGAAAGATAAAAGCCGATGTATTTGTAAGCCCTGATGGCTTCTGCTCCTTAAGAACGAAAGTGCCTCAACTCCTTGTTTTACACGATCTTGCGTTTCATCATCACCCTGAATTTATTTCGAAATCGCATGTCAGTTATTATCAAAAAAATACAGGTAAGTTTTTAAAGAAGAGCAAAGTAATTGCTACAGTTTCTGAGTATTCGAAACGAGATATTATTGATCAATACAACATAGATCCTGCAAAAATCCATGTTACTTATAATGCTCCCAGTTCTCTTTTTCAACAGCTTCCCTATGAGGAAAAGGAACTAGTGAAGGAGAAATACAGCGCTGGTTGTGAATACTTTATTTACGCAGGATCCATTCACCCCCGCAAAAACCCTATCAATTTATTAAAGGCTTTTTCGAGATTCAAGAAACGGCAACAAAGCAATATGAAATTGATCTTTGCCGGCCGGCTTGCCTGGAAAACAGATGAATTTACCAAGCTGCTTTCCACTTTCAGATTCAGAAATGATGTAATTCTTACCGGCTACCTGGAAAAAAATGAGTTGGCGAAACTGGTAGCGTCAGCATACGCACTTGTTTATCCATCTTTTTTTGAAGGATTTGGTGTGCCACCGCTGGAAGCTCTGCAATGTGGAGTGCCTGCCATTGTTTCAAACAATAGCGCACTGCCGGAAATAGGGGGCGATGCTTATCTATACATTGATCCTGAAAATCCAGATGATATTGCTGAGAAATTGATGCTGATTTATAAAGATGAAGTGCTGCGAAGCCGCCTTATTGAAAACGGGAAAAATCGGTTACAGTTGTTTAGTTGGGATGAGTCGGCAAAAAAAATGTGGAGCTGTATTGAGCTGGCCGCCTCTGCCGAATAACTTACCTTTGCGGCACAAATTTTAGTATGCATAAAAGTAATATTTCCATCGACGTTTATTTAGATGAGCAAAAAGTGCCTGAGCAAATTAAATGGAAGGCAAGCGACAGTAGTGCAGATATGGACCAGACTGCAAAAGCAATGATGCTGGCGTTTTGGGATGGTGCCGATAAATCAGCCCTGCGCATTGATCTTTGGACAAAAGAAATGATGGTTGATGAAATGGCGGATTTCTATTATCAATTACTCATGACTATGGCCGACACATTCAATCGTGCAACCAATCAACCGGAACTGAGCGCAGAAATGAAAGAGTTTGCAAAAGACTTCATACAGAAATTCAAAAAAACACAGCTAAACCAAAATCAGTAATAAACTATGAGCCTGGAACAAAACATTATGGCGCAAATGAAAGATGCCATGAAAGCAAAAGATGAAGCAGGATTACGTGGCCTGAGAGCAATTAAAGCAGCTATCCTGTTAGCAAAAACAGCAGGTGGCAGCGGAGAAATTACAGCTGATGATGAAATAAAACTATTACAGAAACTGGTGAAGCAACGAAAAGATTCACTCGATATTTTCCGTCAGCAAAACAGGACAGACCTTGCGCAGAAAGAAGAAGAAGAAATTGCAATCATCGAAAAGTTTCTGCCCAAGCAAATGGATGCAGAAGAGTTGAAAACGATTATTGCAGCAATTATTGCAGAAACCGGCGCATCCTCACCGGCTGATATGGGCAAAGTGATGGGCGTTGCCAGCAAACAGTTAGCTGGCCAGGCTGATGGAAAAACAATCAGCGCTGTGGTAAAAGAACTTCTAAGCAAATAGAATGATCATTGATATTATTGTATTGATCGCTATTGCACTTGCAATCATAAAAGGCTTACGCAGCGGATTGATCGTTGCGGTGTTTTCAATTATTGCATTTGTAATTGGATTAGCAGCAGCACTCAAGTTGAGTACAGTTGTTGCAGCCTGGCTGGCACAATCAACAAACATCAATACACAATGGTTGCCATTCATTGCATTTGCAGCTGTATTTTTCTTAACGGTATTTGCAATAAGAGCAGTAGCTAAGCTTATTGAAAAAGCAGTGGATCTTGCCTGGATGGGTTGGGCAAATAAACTCGGTGGTGTGTTAGGCTATGCGGTACTCTACCTGTTAATACTAAGTGTTTTATTTTTCTATGCTGCACAAATGAAATTATTAACAGAAGAAACTATTGCAGCATCCCGAACAAATGAATTTATTCAGCCATTGGGGCCAAAAGTGATCAATACTATAGGCATTGTATTGCCCATTTTCAGCAATATGTTTTCGCAGTTAGAAGACTTCTTTGAGAAGCTGGGCACACAAATAAAGCCGCAATAACGGCAATCTGCAACTGAATTACAATTTTTCACACAAATCAACTATTTTAGCAATTAACAACTGTTATTTGCTGCCAGGAATGAACTACGAAATAATACAGGAAGGAAAGTTTAAATATATCGAAGTCGGTGAAGGCGAACCGCTCATGCTGTTGCATGGGTTGTTTGGTGCATTAAGCAACTTCAAAGATTTGCTTGATTATTTCAGCAAGCGCAACAAAGTGGTTGTGCCCATGTTGCCGTTGTTTGAGCTTGACTTACTCCATACATCTGTTGGCGGATTGGAAAAACATGTTCAGAAGTTTATTGAATTTAAAGGATACGATAACATACACATGCTGGGCAATTCCCTTGGAGGCCATGTAGCATTGGTGCATGTATTGAAACATCCTGAACGCATTAAATCGCTCATACTTACAGGTAGCTCAGGTTTGTTTGAAAATGGAATGGGTGATACCTATCCCAAGCGTGGAGATTATGAGTACATCCGCAAAAAAACGGAAGTAACGTTTTACGATCCTGCAATGGCAACAAAAGAATTAGTTGATGAAGTATATGATATCGTAAATCAACGGATAAAAGTGATTAAGGTAATTGCGCTGGCAAAGAGTGCCATCCGTAATAACCTTGGCGATGAGTTGAAGGAAATTAAAACCCCAACTCTGTTAATTTGGGGAAATAACGACACAATCACTCCGCCGTTTGTAGGAAAAGAATTCAACAAGCTCATTCCAAATTCAGAACTGCATTTTATTGATAAATGCGGCCATGCACCAATGATGGAACGACCGGATGAGTTTAACGAAATATTAAACGGGTTCCTTACCAAGTTAAATGCCCCGGTACCCGTCTAAGAAGAAAGAATATGACAATGACTGCAGCCGAACTTATATCAAATCACATACCCACACTTCAAACCACAGATACGGTTCGGCAGGCTTTGGATTGGATGACTGAAAACAGAACAACGGAACTTCCGGTAGTTAATGATCAAAAGTATGTGGGGCTTGTTTACGAAGACGATATTGAAGGGGAAGATGAGTCTGCAACCATTGCACAGTTTCTTCATACGGGCAAACCTGTAAATATTAATCCGGCAGATTTTTTCCTTGTTCCATTAAAAATTATGCATCAGCAAAAGCTGAGCCTTTTACCCGTTGTTAAGGAAGATGGTGAATTGATGGGTATTATTACAAGAGAAGATCTTGTACAGGCAGCATCGCACTATAATGCAGCAGCTGTTCCCGGCGGCATTGTTATTTTACAAATGCAACCAAACAGCTTTTATATTTCAGAGATTGGCCGGATTGTTGAATCTAATAATGCAAAGATCATTCATTTGAATACCTGGACAGATAGTTCAACAGGTGAGTTGATGGTGGCCATTAAAGTAAATAAGAACGATATTCAGGATATACTTTCTTCGTTTGAACGTTACGAATACAATGTAATCCAGTATTTTGGCGAAAACCTCTCGGAAGAAGAGTTGCGCCTGAATTACGATCATCTCATGAACTATCTTAACATATAGTTTCAAGGGCTAACCCGTTTTTTCTACCTGTTTCATTGTACATTTAAAGTCTGTCTTTAACAGAAAACTAATTATGCTGCCAAAAAGGGTTTATACTATTTGCCTGCTTATTCTCCTGCAGGTTATTGTAGGGCGGCTTTATGCACAACCTTCTGTTGCAATAGAAACAGCAAAAGAAAATTTACGTAAGATTATTCGTCAGCTTCCCGATTCCGTTGAGTTTATTGTTCGTTCAGTTGCTGTAACAGGAAATAAAAAAACAAAGGAATACATCATTCTACGGGAAGTGCCTTTCAGAAAAGGATCAAAAATGTTCAGCAGCCAAATGGAAGAATTGATTGATCAGGCAAGGCTGAATGTTTCTAATACACAACTGTTTCTTGAAGTAATACCTAAGATAACTGCATGGGATGAAAAACATGTAGACATTCTGTTTGAAGTAAAAGAGCGTTGGTATTTATTCCCCTTCCCTTATTTTAAGTTGGTCGATCGCAATGTTAATCAATGGCTGACAGAGCAAAACAGAAGCCTTGAACGTGTAAACTATGGATTGAAATTAAACTGGGACAATGTATCCGGAAGAAGAGACAAGCTCAACTTTAACTTCGTTAACGGATATACCCGTGAATATTCTATCTTTTATGAACAACCTTATGCCGATAAAAAACTGGAGAGAGGATTTTTAGGTAGCATTTATTATAAGCAGTCGAGGCAAATGACCTATGCAACAGACAGTAACAAGCAGGCATTCTTTCCGGTAAGTAATGGGCAGATCAGTGAGTTTGTTCGCACGACATTTAAAATGGAAGCTGGTTTTACCGTAAGGAAAGGTGTAAACCATCGGCATACTTTTCGTCTTAGTTACGCAAAGGAAACTATTCCCGACACGATCAGTAAATTGATCGCCGCTAATTCACTTAAAGGGTATCTGCCTTATTTTAACGAAAACAGATCCAAGCAACAATTTGGTGAGTTTGTGTATGCATATCAGTACTACAACGCAAATAATATTGTGTACCCCTGGAAGGGTTTTCTTTTCAATGGTTCATTTATGCAAAGGGGCTTAGGAGCAAAAGGAATGAACCTGTGGCAGTTTTCCGGTAAAGCAGGCAAGTTTTTCCAGCTAACAAAAAAGACCTCAGTTTCTGCGGTTGGCTATTATATGGTGAAAGTGCCTTTCAAACAACCGATGTATAATATCGGCGCATTGGGTTACGGTGATTGGTTTTTGCGAGGGCTTGAATATTATGTGATTGATGGCGTGCAGGCGGGTATACTGAAGGGAACAATAAGGCAGGAAGTGCTGAATTTAAACGTACCCACTTTCATCATCAAAAACGAGAAGTACAAAAAAATACCATTCAAGATTATTGCAAAGGTTTATGGAGATATTGGAGCCAGTCATCTGCCTGCATACACAAACAGTATCTTAAACAACCGTTTTCTGTATACTTACGGTGCAGGTATTGATGTGTTGAGCTACTACGATTTTATTGCACGCATTGAATATTCGTTTAACCAGTTGGGTGAAAAGGGATTATTTTTACATATACGCAGAGATTTTTAATGATCACTGCAGTCTTTAAAAACAAAAAAATTCAAGCTATTGTAACTGTTATCAGTTAGACAATAACAATAAAATACACATCAATTTTCCTGAAAAAATTCTGGACTGATAGAAAGACCCACGATGATTTTTTGAAAGTGCGATGTGCCAAAATCAAATTAAAGTAAACACATGAAAGTAGCTATCTACAGCCGGGTGTTTGAATCTGATCAGAAAGAAGATATTCAACGCTTATTAAAAGAGCTGAGTGCAAATAATATCCGGGCATATATCTACAGAGGTTTTTATGAACAGATAAAAGAGCAAATTCAGTTTGATGAAGAGCCTCCCATATTTCATTCTTCCGAAGAACTTGATGATACATTCGAATGCATGATCAGTCTTGGTGGTGATGGCACATTGCTCGATACCGTTACAATGGTGAGAGAGTTGCCCATACCATTGCTCGGCATCAACTTTGGTCGCCTTGGTTTTTTAGCAAGCATTGGTCGTGAAGAAGTAGAAACAGTTGTAGCGTCATTAAAGAACCACACCTATGTTGAAGATGAACGTACTCTCATTCATCTCGATAGCAACATGCCGCTCTTTGGCGATACGCCATACGCATTAAATGAATTTGCAATCCACAAGCTCGACACTTCATCCATGATCAAAATACACGCTTATCTAAACGGCGAGTTTTTGAACAGTTACTGGGCCGATGGGTTAATTGTGGCTACACCAACGGGCTCAACCGGTTATTCACTTAGCTGTAACGGCCCTGTTGTTTTCCCCGATTCCGGAAGCTTCGTGATAACTCCTGTGGCGCCCCATAACCTGAACGTACGTCCAATTGTTGTGCCTGATAACAATATTATCTCGTTTGAAATTGAAGGCCGGGCCGATAGTTTTTTATGTACACTCGATTCAAGAAAAGAAATCGTTAGTAAAACCATACAACTGGCGGTGAAAAAAGAAGAGTTTACTGTAAGCCTTATCCGTTTAAACGAGAACAACTTCCTGCAAACTTTGCGCAATAAGCTCTCTTGGGGCCTCGATCGCAGAAACTAAATACAGCAAATAAGCCGGGGATATATGAAAACCCTGATATTTGCGTTATTACTTTTTTTGAGAACTGATGCTAATGAAAACATTGCTTTTTACCCTTTTTCTGCTCTCTTTATGTGTTGCCCCTTTCGTTGTTCGTGCCCAGTATGATGGCTACAAGCATGAAGGTGAGTTTGGTGTTCAGCTTGGTGCTGCCCATTATTTCGGCGACCTCAATCCCGACAAAAAACTTAACCGCCCTAAACTTGCAGGCGGTGTTTTCTTCCGCAAGCAGATAAATAATTATGTGGCTGTACGCATAGGAGCCAATTTTGCTCAATTGGGTTACAGTGATATTTATGAAAAGAAAAATGAGTTTCGGATGCGTCGGAACCTCAGCTTTAATACCAATCTCTGGGAGCTGATGTTGCAGGGCGATTTTAATTTCTTCCGTTTCAACCCAACCAATCCCGGGGAAAGATTTACTCCTTACATCACTTTCGGAGCAGGCGTGTTCAATTTCGATCCATATGCATATTTGAATGATACAAAGTATTTTCTCCGTCCTTTAGGGACAGAAGGACAAGGTTCTGCTGCTTATCCTGATCGTAAACTTTATTCTACTACTGCCTTTGCTTTTCCGGTGGGTGTTGGTGTAAAGTTTGCGTTGACTGACAGAATGAATCTGAATTTTGAAATTGCACACCGTTTTACCACATCTGATTTTATTGATGATGTTTCCGGCACTTATGCTGGTCTTGCCACATTTCCGGCTGGCTCACCCGCCTCTTTTTTACAAGACAGAAGTTATGAAACAGGAACGCCTATTGGAGTTGCAGGAACACAACGTGGCTTTAGTGGCCCACGTGATCAGTATATTATGGCAACAGTAGGAATCACGTTCAGCATTACATCTTATAAATGTCCTACTGCAAATTAGAGCCATCTTTATGATTACAGTCGTATACGGTAAATGGCTGAAACACGGAACAGCAGGTTGTCGTTTATTTTTTCTTCGTAAACGTATTGCTTAATTTTTCCGCTGTTACCTAATCTTATACGACGAAATAAACTATGCCCTGCTTCAAGATTCAATACCAGATTTTTAGTGAAATATAAATCGGAGAAAAGGCTGAGCTGGTTATCATTAAACTGAATATATCTTCCGTGAAATAACTGGTAACTGTTGTTCACTGCTTTAAATGTAAGCCCTGCATACCAGCGGTTCTTCAATTTTTTTTCCAAAAAGAGTGAGCCAGGCAATGCCCCCCATATTTGAAAGCTGCTGTCAATTTTATATTCCAATCCTGCAATTGGCATAAAGAAATTTCCGAAAGCTTCACGGTTATAATACAACCCCGCTTTTAAAGTGAGTTTTGGGTTGATCTTATAGTTCATTACAACAAACCCTCCTGCCTGAAACGAACCCGGTAAGCTTATTTTCTCTGCATTATTGCGCAGGATCATGGTGGTGTTGAGAAGAAATTTAGAACGCTTTATTGGAGTGAGAAGTGTTACAGGAAGCCCGATGCCGGTTGGGAAAAACTGCTCTCTTTCCACGATAAGTGAAGGCTGTTTATTCCTATCCGGAAGATTCACCTGCCAATTCTCAACGTATGGACTGAAGATCAGCGCACCACCGGTTATTTTAAAACGGATAGGCAAGGTAAGTGAGGCGTTGAAATATTCAAATGAATTTTTGTGGTTGTTCCTTCTGATGAATCCTTGATCCGGAGACTGGATCGTACGCACATTCAACACATCAACATATGGTTGCGCAGAGGAAACCGTTACGGTAACTACAATGAACAGAAAGAAGAGTCCTTTTTGCATGGGAAAGATTTTTTCTGTTAAGAGGATCTGGGTTGAACTTACTCTCATTAAAGTACAAGATATTTCCGACGAAAGCGAATAATCCCCGAACATTACCGCTTCATCCAAACAAATATGTATAACACAGGAACCTAAGCTGGATACGAATTTGGCCTTTTAAATCTCCCCAAACCCTTTGTTTAAGGGCATTTCGGAAGTGATAAAAAAAGTTGTGCAAAATTTTTACTGTAAATCAATCGGTTACAAAAGTGCTTGTAAAAATACTTTCCTCTTTCTTTGGCAGATTGCGTTGAGCAGCCCTACCTTTGCGACCCGTTCTAAAAAGCGGGACTTTTCTAAAAACTCCACGGGATGGCGTGGAAAAAATAAAATACAATGAGCAAACTACATTTCACTACGAAGCATGCGAACGAGGCTACTGTGCAACGTAACTGGTACGTTGTGGACGGCACCAATCAAACCGTTGGACGCATGAGTTCAAAAATCGCTGCAATCCTTCGTGGTAAAAACAAAGCCTATTACACTCCCCACGTTGACTGTGGTGATTATGTAATCGTAATTAACGCCGATAAGGTTGTTTTCACTGGTACAAAGATCGACTACAAAGAATACCACAACTTCAGTGGTTACCCGGGTGGTCAGAAAATTGAAATTGCAAAAGACCTTCTGCGTCGTCGTCCGGAAGTGGTTGTTGAGCGTGCTGTAAAAGGTATGCTTCCTAAAAACCGTCTCGGCCGTAAGATGTACAAGAAGTTGTTTGTATATGCTGGCGATAAACATTCACACATTGCACAACAACCAAAAGAACTGAAGTTCTAATCATTTTCAAATTTTCAAACTCCTTATAAATGGAAAAGCAAAAAAACGCAGTTGGTCGCCGTAAAGAAGCCATTACCCGTGTGTTTATCAGCAAGGGTACCGGCACAATTACCGTGAACGACAAAAACTACAAAGAATATTTCAGCCTGGTGTATTTACAAAACCAGGTAGAAGCTCCTTTAAGAACTGTTGAATCATTAGATAAGTTTGATGTAAAAGTTAACGCTAATGGTGGTGGTATTAAAGGTCAGGCAGAAGCAGTGAAACTGGGTATTGCCCGTGCTTTGCTTGAAGTGAATCCTGAGTATCGCCCTGTATTGAAAGCTGCAGGTTTACTGAAGCGTGATCCACGTGGTGTTGAACGTAAGAAATTTGGTCATAAGAAAGCCCGTAGAAGCTACCAGTTCTCTAAACGTTAACAAAACAGCTTCAGGCCCACAGCTTCGAGCTATGAGTTTTCTTCTCGTGGCTCGCTGCTCAAAGCTCAGAGCTTTCAAACTATTACATACAATAACAAAAAGTATACAATGGAAAATAACACTTCATTACAACAGCAATTACTCGAAGCGGGTGTACATTTTGGTCACCTGAAGAAGAAGTGGAATCCCAAGATGTTACCTTACATCTTTGCTGAAAAGAAAGGTATTCACATCATCGACCTCAACAAAACTGTTGAAGGTTTGCAGGAAACTGCAGCAGCTATGAAACAGCTGGCACGCAGCGGTAAAAAGATCATGTTTGTTGCTACCAAGAAGCAAGCAAAGGAAATTGTTACTGAGTGCGCACAAAAAGTAAACATGCCTTACGTAACTGACCGTTGGTTAGGTGGTATGTTAACAAACTTCAATACAGTTCGTAAGAGCGTAAAGAAAATGCAGAGCATTGAAAAAATGCTGAATGATGGTTCTTTCGACAGCATTACGAAAAAAGAGCGTCTCCAGTTAAGTCGTGATAAAGAGAAAATGGAAAAAGTATTGGGCGGTATCGCTAACATGAGCCGTGTTCCTGCTGCTTTGTTCTTAGTTGATATTGGTCACGAACATATTGGTTTGGCTGAAGCGAAGCGTTTAGGCATCACTACATTCGGTTTGGTTGATACAAACTGCGATCCTAATAAAGTAGATTACTTTATTCCGGGTAATGATGATGCAACAAAATCAATCGCTATCATCACTCAGTTCCTCACTGCAGCAATTGCAGAAGGTTTAGCTGAGCGCCAGGTTGAAAAAGAAGAAGACGAAACTGAAGAAGTAGAAGATAAAGGTTCTAAGTTCGACGAAGGTGAAGAAGGTGGTCGTGACAGAGGCGGACGTGGTGGCCGTGGTCCTGGTCGTGGTCCTGGTGGCAACGCCGGTGGTCCTGGTGGAGCTCCTAAGCGTCGTGTGCCAAGCACACAGAAGCGTACTTCAACCAGATAATAATGGGCAGGAAGTAAGAAGCAGGATGAACGAAGAGTAAGACTTCTAAAAAATATAAAATGCTTTCTGCTTGAGTTAGTTTATAAACTTTGGCAGAAAGCATTTTTCAAATTTTCAAATTTTCAAATTAAAAGATATGTCTACTGTAACAATAAGTGCACAGGATATTAATAAGCTTCGCCAGGCAACTGGTGCAGGTATGATGGATTGTCGTAAAGCGTTAACTGAAACAAATGGTGATTTTGAAGCAGCGATCGATTGGTTGCGCAAACAAGGTCAGAAAGTTGCAGCAAAACGTAGCGACCGTGAAGCAAAAGAAGGTGTGGTAATTGCACAAACAAGTGCCGATAAAAAAATCGGTTATGTAGTATGCATCAGCTGCGAAACTGATTTTGTGAGCAAGAATACTGATTTCGTTGCTTTTGCACAATCAATTGCTGATGCTGCTGTAGCAAACGATGTAAAAAGTGTTGATGAACTGAATGCTGTTGAAGTGAATGGTGCAAAAGTTGCTGATTTGATCAATGATAAACTGGCTGCAATTGGTGAAAAGATCGGTATAAGCAAGTTTGAGCGTATTGAAGCTCCTTATGTTGCTTCTTATATTCACGGCGCATACCGCATGGGTGTGTTAGTTGGTTTAGATAAAGAAGCTGCTGATGCCGGTAAAGACGTAGCAATGCAAATTGCTGCTATGAATCCTGTGGCAGTTGATGCTGACAGCGTACCTGCTGATGTAGTGGCACGTGAAAAAGATATCATCGTTGAATTGATGAAGCAAGATCCGAAAATGGCCGGCAAACCTGAAGAAATGATCGCTAAGATCGCTGATGGTAAAATGAATGCATTCTTTAAAGAGCAAACATTGCTTGCACAGGCTTATGTGAAAGATGCTTCTAAAAGCGTTGGTGAATTCCTGAAAGCTTCAGGCGACGTGAAAGTAACAACCTTCAAACGTGTTGCTTTAGGATAATACTAAAATGGAATCCTGATAATGGTCCCGTGTACGAAAGTGCACGGGATTTTTTTGGTTAAACTGCACACATAAACTCCTGTACATTTGAAAACGAAAACAGATTGCTATGCAAGAACAACTAAACTTTCTAAAGAACAAATACATACCGATCATTCGTGAAGCCGATACTTCTGCTCAACCCAAATGGGGCAAAATGAACTTTCAGCAAATGGTGGAGCATGTTTCAGCTTTCTTTAAAGTATCTACACATAAACTTAAGTTCGATCTTGTTTCACCACCCGAACATATACTTAAGCTCAAAGAATTTTTAATGAGCGATAAACAGTTCAGGGAAAACACAAAAGCTCCCACAAGTATTATTGGTGAAGAGCCTTTTCCTGTTCATTATTCATCAGCTGAAGAAGCGGTTGCCAAACTGGAAAAAGAAGTAAACCACTTCTTTCATTTTTACGAAACTAATCCAACCGATACCGCTGTTCATCCTGTATTTGGCGAATTGAACTTTGAAGAATGGGTACGACTCCACTACAAACATGTTACCCATCATTTACGCCAGTTTGGTTTGCTGAGTTAAAAATGAAGCAAGGCATTTACCGAACTATCTTCTGCTGTAACTTAGCAGCCTAACGATTATTAGCAAATATGAATAAGCTCGGCAATTATATCACCGGCCACTGGATCAATGGCGATGGTGAAGGACAACTCCTGTACAATGCTGTTACAGGCGAACCTGTTGCAACTGCATCTACCAAAGGATTGGACTTTCAATCCATTCTTCACTATGGAAGAACCGTGGGTAATCCTGCCTTGCGAAAAATGACGTTTCATGAGCGTGGGAATATGCTCAAAGCATTGGCTATTCATTTACGCAATCACCTCGATAAATTTTATGCAGTCTCTTATCAAACAGGTGCTACAAAAGCAGATAGCTGGGTTGATATTGAAGGTGGAATTGGTAATCTCTTTGCAAATGCATCGCTTCGCCGCAAATTTCCTGACGAAGTATTTTGTATTGATGGAGAAAGCCATAACCTGAGTAAGAACAATACATTCATGGGCACACATATTCTTGTGCCGAAAGAAGGAGTTGCTGTACACATCAATGCATTTAATTTTCCTGTGTGGGGTATGTTGGAAAAGATTGCCGTGAATCTTTTAGCAGGTGTTCCTGCAGTGGTGAAACCTGCAACAGTAACAGCTTACTTAACTGAAGCAGTTGTGCAGGAGATCATCGCTTCAAAAATTTTACCGGAAGGTGCATTGCAATTGATTTGTGGTAGTGCAGGTGATATATTGAATCATGTAAACAGCCAGGATATTGTTACGTTCACCGGTAGTGCATCAACAGGATTAATGTTGAAGAGCCAGCAAAATATTCTGCAAGAAAATGTTCCGTTTAACATGGAAGCTGATTCACTTAATTGTATTGTGCTGGGTGATGATGTAAATCCCGGCATGCCGGAGTGGGACATTTTTATCAAAGAAGTGAGAAAGGAAATGACCTTGAAAGCCGGGCAACGTTGCACGGGTATTCGCAGAATATTTGTACCGGAGAATAAAATGGAAGATCTGTGGAAAGCAATAGCAACTTCGCTTGCACAAACAACCATTGGCAATCCACTCAATGAAAAAGTAAGGATGGGTTCATTGGCTGGCGAAACACAACGCAAGGAAGTAAGAGAACAGGTACAGAAATTATTAGCATCATCTCAAATTGTATATGGCAGTTTAGATAGTGTTGATGTGGTTGATGCTGATGCAAACAAAGGAGCATTTCTTTCACCCATTTTATTGAAGAATGAATCGCCTTGGGCTTCAGCCCAGGTACACGAAGTAGAAGCATTCGGTCCGGTGAGTACGATCATGCCCTACAAAAGAATGGATGAAGCAATTGCATTAAGCAAATTAGGAAAGGGTAGCTTATGTTCGTCCATTGTAACTGCCGATCATAAAATTGCAAAGCAATATGTAATTGGTGCTGCCACACATCACGGTCGTATTCTTGTGTTGAATAATGAGTGTGCAAAGGAGAGTACCGGTCATGGTTCACCGTTACCATTGTTGGTACATGGTGGTCCCGGTCGTGCGGGTGGTGGTGAAGAGATGGGTGGTTTACGTGGCGTAAAACATTACCTGCAACGTACGGCTATTCAAGGTTCGCCAACAACCATTACTGCTATCACCAACGTATATCAACCAAATGCGAAGGGAAAAGATCCCGGCAAGCATCCGTTTAAAAAGTATTTTGAAGAATTGCAGATAGGCGATCAGATCATCACTGAAAAAAGAGTTATTACGAGCGAGGACATAGATCGTTTTGCTGATTTGAGTGGAGATCATTTCTACGCTCATATCAAAACAACCGATTTTACAGGCACCATGTTTGAGCAACAGGTGGCGCATGGTTATTTCATTATGAGCATTGCAGCCGGTTTGTTTGTGGACAGTTACGACATAAATCCCGTGTTGTTGAATTATGGTATTGATGAGTTACGTTTTACCAAACCTGTTTATCCCGGTGCCGAAATGTATATCCGCTTTACCTGTAAAGAAAAGCTACCAAATGATAAACGCATTGTAGAAAAGCCCGAAGACTTTAAACGTGGCGATGATATTGAAAAGGGAATTGTAAAGTGGCTGGTTGAATTTTTGGATGAAACAGATGAACTGACCGGCGTTGCTACAATTTTAACAATGGTAAAAAAATTAAAGCAATAGCAGGCATTGCATTTGTGCCAAGAGTGCTGTAATTTAATAAGACTAAATCAATGAATCATGGTTACGCAGATAAGTGAAGCATACGTAAAAAAGGAATTACATAAAGGAATTGCAACTGTTGAGTTTCATCATCCGCAAAGTAATTCGTTACCCGGCAGTTTATTAAGTGAGTTGGCACACACCATTTCGCATCTGGCGCATGATCCGAATGTATTAGTGATCATATTAAAATCATCAGGTGAAAAAGCTTTTTGTGCAGGCGCAAGTTTTGATGAGCTGGTAGCAATACAAAATGAAGCAGAAGGATTGAAATTCTTCAGCGGCTTTGCACATGTGATCAATGCTATGCGTAAATGCCCGAAGCTGATCATTGGCCGCATTCATGGTAAATGTGTTGGCGGAGGTGTTGGTTTAGCTGCAGCCGTTGATTATGCTATTGCAGTTGAAGGATCCGATATTAAGTTGAGTGAGCTGGCCATTGGTATTGGTCCGTTTGTGGTTGGTCCGGCAGTAGAACGTAAGATTGGCACATCCGCTTTTTCGCAACTGGCAATTGATGCAGCCAGCTGGCGCAATGCCGATTGGGCAAAACGGAAGGGATTGTTTTCTGAATTGCATCCTACCATTGAAGACATGGATGAATCAATCTCGAAACTTGCCAATACATTATCACATTCTTCACCCGAAGCCATGCACGAAATGAAAAAGATATTCTGGAAGGGAACAGAGCATTGGGATGAACTGTTGATCGAGCGTGCAAAGATCAGCGGACGCTTGGTGCTGAGTGAATTTACAAGAAATGCCATTTCGAAATTTAAAGCGAAGAGTTGAAATGAGTAGAAAGAGAAAAGAGTCTGATAAAAAATATCACGTTAGTTAAACAAGCGACAGTTTTCCTCTTTCTCTTTTTTATTTTTAGCACATGATTCAAACCTTCTCTGCAGATAATTTTCAAACATACTGCGATCTTCTTTCGAAAAAAGACAAACACCTCAAAGCCATCATCAATGAACATGGTTATCCACCTATGTGGACACGTAAGCAGGGTTTTGAAACGCTTATTCTCACCATTCTCGAACAACAGGTTTCGTTAGCAGCAGCATTTGCAGCGTATAAAAAATTAAAAGCAAGGATAGGTGCTGTTACGCCTGCAAAAATTCTTGCGATGAGTAATGAAGAATTGAGGGAATGCTATTTCACCAGGCAAAAGCAAGTGTATGCAAAAGAGTTGGCAACAGCAGTAACAACAAAAAAGATTCAGCTAAAAAAGTTTTCAATGTTGACCGATGAAGAAGTAAGAGAACAGCTTACTTCTATTAAAGGCATTGGTAACTGGACAACTGATGTTTACCTGATGCATGCATTGCAACGCACTGATCTTTTTCCTTTGGGCGATATTGCTTTGGTGAATAGTTTAAAAGAAAACAAGCAACTACACCCTCATGTTACGAAAGAAGAAATGCTCACTATTGCTGAACCATGGCGACCCTATCGTACGATTGCTGCCATGATTCTCTGGCATTCTTATATTAAAAAACGGAATATTAAGATCGAACAATGATGCACACCTGCGCTATTACAGATCATCGTACTCATAAATTTGATCAATATGTGTACCGGCCTTCATATCAAAAACAGGTTTGATGATTCCGTTTTCGTGGTCATATACCCAGCTGCGTAGCCAAGTTCCTACTTGCCCCGGAGTAAATTTTTGCCGCTGCTGTCGCTAAATAATTTCATGCTGCAATAAATTTCTCATCATAGTTAGTTTTTTTAACTGGCCTTAGTATTGCTCATACCAATGAAATGTTGTTGCCGCAATAGTAGCTTTTTCTTTTTTTATGTATTGTAAAAAAGAGGAAGCAACCGGTGAATGCTTTTTGCCTTTTAACCATATTAAACTCCAGGTAGTATTAATTGGTAACCCCTTCACATTTATTATCTGCAGTTCATTGTTTTGTAGTTCATTCCTGATGCCAATAAGTGGCATTACAGAATAACCAAGCCCCGCAAGAATGGCTTGCTTCACGGCTTCATTAGAAGTAAGCTCCATTTTTTTCTGAATGATAATATTATTCCGGTTAAAAAAACGTTCCATTGCCTGCCTTGTTCCTGAACCTTTTTCTCTGAAAATCAACGGCAATTCATCAAAGAGTTCTTTTGTGTATGGGCTCTTTTGAAATTTTTTTTCTGTGTTACCAACAAGAAAAAGTTTGTTACGGATTAGATCAATCTTTTCTACATTTAAATGATCCGGTAAAATTGAAACAAGCGCAAAATCAACTTCATTGTTTTCGAGACTGTCTATTACTTTTAACTTGTTGGTTACATCCATCACCAGTTCAATACCGGGATGTGTTTTCATAAATGAAGAAAGAAAGTAGGGAAGTACATATTTACCTGTAGATACTACCGATATTTTTAAACGTCCACTCAATTGTCCTTTAAAGGCAAGTGTTTTGTGGTTAATGGCATATACCTGTTGCAAAATTTGTTCTGCAGCTTCTGCAATTTCTTTTCCAAAGTCTGTGATGTATAATTTACGACCTACTATTTCCGTAAGAGGTAAATCAAATTGATTTTGAAAATTTTTAAGTTGTATGGATACTGCCGGTTGGCTTAAATGAAGCTCTTCTGCTGCTTTTGTAACAGTTTCTGTTTGTACAACTTTTAGAAAAATCTGAAGTTGATTAAGTGTATAATTCATAAATATATTTTATGGGAACTATAGTAAATATAAATAAAAATTTATAAAGGAGATACTGCATTTTTGCCGTGTAAAAAATAAACAACATTATGACACGTATAACTGTAGCCAAAGGAGATGGGATAGGTCCTGAAATTATGGATGCAACTCTTACTATTTTAAATGCCGCCGGTGCAAGAATTGAGATCGAAGAAATTGAAGTGGGCGAAAAAGTTTACCTCGCAGGTAACTCAGCAGGGATAGCACCGGAAGCATGGGATATAATACGGCGCAATAAAATTTTTCTCAAAGCACCCATCACCACACCACAGGGTGGTGGTTATAAAAGTTTGAATGTTACCACACGTAAATTTCTTGGGTTGTATTCAAATGTGAGGCCCTGCAAAAGCCTGCATCCCTTTGTGAAAACAAAACATCCCGTTATGGACATTGTCATCATTCGGGAAAACGAAGAAGATTTATATGCAGGAATTGAGCACCAGCAAACCGATGAAGTGGTACAGTGTTTAAAGTTAATCAGCAGACCGGGATCTGAAAAAATCATACGTTATGCATTTGAGTATGCACGTCAGCAAAATAGAAAAAAGGTAACGTGCTTTACCAAAGACAATATTATGAAGCAGACCGATGGATTGTTTCATAAAGTATTTGATGAAATCGCTACGGAGTATCCTGAAATAGAAAACGAACATTGGATTATTGATATAGGTGCAGCAAAAATGGCTGATACACCTGAACTATTTGATGTTATTGTAATGCCAAATTTGTATGGGGATGTATTGTCTGATGTGGCTGCACAAATTACGGGATCAGTTGGTCTTGCGGGTTCTGCAAATATTGGTGAAACATGCGCCATGTTTGAAGCTATTCACGGATCGGCACCTCGGGTTGCCGGGCAAGACAGAGCAAATCCTTCTGGTTTGCTGCAGGGCGCAATTATGATGCTGCATCATATTGGCCAGGCAGATGTGGCTGCTAAAATTCAGAATGCATGGTTAAGAACAATAGAGGATGGTATCCATACATACGATATATACAGAGAAGGAATCAGCAAGCAAAAAGTGGGCACCCGTGCTTTTGCAGAAGCAGTAATTGCAAATCTTGGTAAACAACCTCAGCAATTACAACCTGTATCAGATGCCGTAAGCAAACCATTGCAATTACCAAAATACAAACGTAAACAACCTGCATTCAAAAAGCTGGAAGGAGTGGATCTGTTTGTTCACTGGGATGGTTATTCTGCAAACGACCTTGCAGCTTTACTACAACCATTGCAATCAAGTGACCTTTCTCTATCAATGATTACTAACCGGGGCATAAAAGTTTGGCCCGATGGTTTTGAAGAAACATTTTGTACAGATCATTGGCGTTGCCGCTTTAAACCCGTCAACGGTAAAGAAATGACAAAAAATCAAATAATTGAACTGCTAAGTAAAGCAACCGCACAACAAATTGATACAATTAAAACGGAAAATCTCTACAGCTTTGATGGTGTAGCTGCCTTCTCATTAGGACAAGGACAATAAAAAACATAATAAGAACTATGCAACTCGAATTAATTAAAGGGCAATTTTCAGGAACAGAAGCATTAGATATTCTTACGCAAATGATCCACGTAAAAATTAAATTTCATGAAAGTAAAATTTCTTTAAACAGCAGTGAAGAAGATATCAAATATCGTGAAAGCCGGTTAAAATATTTACAGAATGAACTTGCTGTTATTCGTAATACGATCGTTGACCACAGTCAGCCTTTACAGATTAATGCAACAATAAATATCGAATCAAAAAAAGCAGTTTATGAAACAGCTTCTCATCTCGCTTCTTAGCTTATTTACCGGCTTATCATTGTTTGTCTGTTCCTTTTTTGCCAATGACCAAACGTTGAGCCTTTTAATGATGGCGTTAGCTGTTATATTTCTTTTGCTTACCATTGGCATAGTGTCATTTGATGGCAACCAGGTACAAATACAAAAAGAAAAAACAGGAAATAATACTTTCAATCACTAATTATTTATTTAATTTTTTATGCACCACGAAATTCAAGCAGATTTAATTGACGGCCAGTTTACACCTGAAGATGCACGTGAACTGCTGATCGATTTATTTTCGAGAAAAACAAATTTTCATGAAATTAAAAACTTTAGTGCTAATGAACGTTTTGGCAAAGATGATCCTGTTCATATAAACCGTATTCATGCATTAACAAATAGTATGGAGCAACTAAACCGCCTTTTTCAGGAAGTAAAAGGTTCAGACAAAAAACTTGTCATTCGATCTGTTGTTTCTATTTCAGTTGCCGGTGAATAACACTTTCAAAAGTGTTTAAAGCATCAGCGGGCGGAAACCGCTTTTTATTTCCATTAAGCAATTTGTTCACAAAACATTTTAACCGGTTATGCAGCTGTTTAAAATGCAAAAAAAGTTAGTATGCGAAAAATTACTGGCATGCTGTTCTTGATTACAAGTATATTATTTTCTTGCAATCAGGTGCAGCAAGCAAAAGAACAAACCAACAGAGTAGTGTCGGAAACAAACGAGCAGGTTAAAAAAGTAATTGATGATCTGGCTTTAGTGTATGTTGAAGATGGAGCCCAGTCTGTTATTACTTATGACGAGGTTAATACAGCCCAGCAGGCATGGTGCGATGCATTGGTAAAGATTGGACAACTGAAAGAAGAAGGCGGCGACTATAAGGCTTATGCTGAAAAATTATTATCTGAAGCCTATAATTATGATAGTAGCAAAGTGTTTTTTAAACCAACACTTGCTTTTGGTGATCAAACGTTTCGGAACGATAAAAAAGGTGCCTTAGCTTACTTTATTGGCGGCGACCCGGATTTTCCGAACGACAAAGGTTTTGCACTGACACCTTGGGTAAAAGCACGTTATGATAATGCCGGTGAAAATAACGAAGGGATACAGATATATGGCTCTGTTGCTATTACCATGGGTAATGTATGGGTAACTTCGAAAGATGGTAAAGAAGTTATGGTTGATAAAACATGGGTATTTAAAAAAGGGAAAGATGGAAAACTAAGAATCATTGTTCACAAATCGGCACTCCCGTATAAACAGGGTTAATTCTTTGAATAGACTAAAATGAAAAGCCTCTTATAAAGAGGCTCTTCATTTTTTTATAAATTATCAAACTCATATAACTCATCCATTCGGGCACCTGCCTCCATCTCAAATATATTTTTGATAACACCGTCATGCAAATCATATACCCAACCATGCAGGTGAGGAGCCTGGCGTTCTTTCCATGCTTTTTGAATTATGGATGTTTTGGCCAGATTCGTTACCTGCTCTTGCACATTCAATTCAATTAAGCGGTTTGTACGTTCATCTTCAGTTAACAGACTGTCAACCTCATCACGATGAAAGCGATAAACATCTTTAATATTACGCAGCCATTTGTTAATTAAGCCAATACTTTTTCTTGTCATAGCTGCTTTTACGCCTCCGCAACCATAATGACCGCACACAATTACATGTTTTACCTTCAATACGTTTACAGCATATTCAAGAACGCTGAGCATATTGAGATCTGTATGTACAACCATATTGGCGATATTACGGTGAATAAAAATTTCACCCGGTTCTGTTTGAGTAATTTCATTTGGTGGCACACGACTGTCGCTGCAGCCAATCCATAAAAATTCAGGAGTTTGAACATTAACTAATCTGTTAAAAAAGTCGGGATCCTGTTTTGTTTTGTTTGCGGCCCAGGTTTTGTTTTCTGCTAAGAGCTTTTCGTATGATTTCATTTTAATAATTTTTTCGTGATTGTTATAATACTTCTTTTTCAAGAATAGCATCAGCATCATTTACATGACTGATGGTGTTTTCAATTTTATAGGCTTCTTTAAAGCCAACAAGATCAACTTTAATATTCTTATCAGTCGATGTAAAATCAACAAAATCTTTGATTAATTCAAGTACATCGTGATCAATATAAACAGTTTCACTGGCATCAATTACTACAATACTGTTCTTAGGCAAGTGCACCAGCGTTTGTTTAATCGCTGCTTTGTTCAGGAACGAAACTTCTTGCGCAAGTTTGATTTTAATCAACTCTCCTTCCTTGTGTTTGTCTTTACGGAAGAAGTATGCCAGTTTCATATTTCCACGAAGAATGAATATGATACTGAATACAAGGCCAATTCCAACGCCTTTCAACAGATCAGTAAAAACTACTGCCAAAACTGTAATAATAAAAGGGATGAACTGAAACCTTCCATTTTGCCACTGATGTTTGAACACTTTCGGACTTGCTAACTTTAAGCCAATCATGATCAATATGGCTGCCAATGCAGCAAGCGGAATTTTATTGAGGATGCTTGGTATTGAAACCACAGCAAGCAAAAGGAACACACCATGAGCAATGGTTGAGAGTTTGGTTCGGCCACCTGAATTAATGTTTGCTGATGTGCGGACAATTACTGAAGTCATCGGCAATCCCCCTATCATGCCGGCAATTATGTTTCCAATACCTTGCGCCTTTAATTCAGTGTTGCCGCTTGAGTAGCGTTTCAGCGGATCCATTTTATCGGATGCTTCAAGACACAACAATGTTTCAATACTGGCAACAATAGCTATGGTTAAACCAAGAATCCAAACCGAACTGTTTTTAATGCCTCCAAAATCGGGTAATGAAAACTGTTGAAAAAATTCGTTGATGGAGCCGGGCATAGGAAGGTTAACAAGGTGCTCGCTTTCCACAGCCAATTTTGAACCCGTACCAATAAACAGTTCATTTAATAAAACGCCTGCAATAACAGCCACCAGGCCGCCGGGAATCAATTTTATTTTTTTGAGAAAAGGGATCTTATTAAATGCAATCAAAATGCTAATACAAATAACCGTAATGATTACAGCACCATAATGAACGGAATTAATGGCGTCGGTTATTGCAGTTAAAGTGTTGTGGCCGGTGTTGTTTTCAATAAACGCAAAGTCACCTTCGCTGTCTTTATCGTAACCAACAGCATGGGGTATCTGTTTTAATATGATAATAACACCAATACCCGTAAGCATACCTTCAATTACGTTCGATGGAAAGTAGTTTGAGATGGTACCTGCTTTAATAAAGCCGAGAAGAAGTTGAATGCCACCGGCAATTACTACCGACAGTAAAAACAAATCGAAGGAACCAAGACTGGTAATGCCAGCCAGCACAATGGCCGTTAGCCCTGCTGCAGGCCCGGTAACACTCAGATTAGAGCCACTTAAAAATCCTACTACGATGCCACCGATAACACCCGTGATAATACCTGAAAATAACGGAGCCCCGCTTGCAAGTGCAATACCCAAACAAAGTGGTAACGCCACAAGGAATACCACCAGCCCGGCTAGTAAGTCTGTTTTAAAATATTTTGTTTCTAATTTCATTTTATGTTGCTTTAACAGGTGTTTAAACAAGCTATCGTTCAGTTGGCTGAACCATAACTTTACCGAAATGGCCAATAAAGCCTGCGGTTTTATACACGTGGAGCCAAATATTCGATACTGTTATAGAATGGTTCCTGTAATAAATACTGTAAATAGAAAAGATATAGCTGGCTGTTGCTTAAGGATGAGATAGCAAACAGTTGCATAAGCTGTTGTTTTATGAGGCGTTTGGCGGCTGAGTCTGTACGTCGTCTGAAAAACGGGAGTATATTTTTTCTGCACGGTGAATTAATTCAACAATGCGGAGCTCAGTTAAATGCATCAGCCCTTCATGAGTTGAACTTACAAAATGCTTATGGATTTCTTCGGTTAACGAAGGTGTAGACGGCACATCGTTGTGAGGCAATTCCTCCGTCATTTGCTGACTTTGGTACATAGCTTTACTAATCTGTGCTAAAGGCAACAGCTGAATGCTTAAAACAACTGTTAGTAATATGCTGATTAGTTTCTTCCTCATACCGGGATGCAAAAATATAGCTCTCTTTTGTACATTAACATAAAAAAATGATAAAGGTTTTTTACTCTTTACCATTTTTTTATTAAACATTGAGCTTGTTGAACCATATTCTCAGATATTAAGGCCTCCGCAAACACTTATTGTTTGACCTGTAATATAGGCACCCATATCGCTGGCGAGGAACAGACAGGCATTTGCGATATCGTCGGCTGTTCCAAAACGTCCTAACGGAATACCAGCTTTATATTTATCAGCCGCTTCACCATCTTTTAAGTAAGAGGTCATGTCAGTTTCAACAAAACCCGGAGCAATAGCATTGCAACGGATATTACGGCTGCCCAATTCTTTTGCAACACTTTTTGTAAAACCGATTACGCCTGCTTTACTTGCAGCATAACTGCTTTGACCTGCGTTACCAATCTCGCCAATGATGCTGCTCATGTTAATGATAGAGCCGCTTCTTGCTTTCATCATTGGTTTAATGATCTGCTTGGTCATGTAAAACACAGAGTTGAGGTTTACCTTGATCACATCATCCCATTGCTCAACACTCATGCGCAGGAGCAGATTATCTTTTGAAATACCTGCATTGTTTACACAAACATCAACAGTACCAAATTCTTTCAGCACATCTGCCACAAATGCTTCGCAGGCCGCAAAATCGCCGGCATTACTTTGGTAAGCCTTAGCTTTTACACCCATGCCCAACAGTTTTGCTTCCAGTGCTGTAGCTTTTTCTTTACTGCTGTCGCTCACAAAAGTGAATGCAACGTTTGCTCCATGCTCGGCAAACTTAATGGCAATGGCTTCGCCAATGCCACGTGCAGCGCCGGTAACTATGGCAACTTTTCCTTCAAGTAGTTTCATGCTAATGTATTTGATTGATAGTGGTCACAAATAAAAGAAATTTGTACAAGCTGTACACAATAAAAGTATGAACAAAATAAAATAGTGGGATGATAACAATGCATACCCAAATCTTAAAGTGATAGAATTTCCTGGCGCCAATTGCCACATAGATACATAACGGAACATAAATCAGGATGCCGAGTGTGTTATCATGAAACGGGACCATCTCATGAAAAAGCGCATTCGAAATAATATTGAAAACCGTTGTAATCAACGGCAAACACAAAAATCCCCACAACAGGAAGAATGAATTGACCTCAGCCGAAAATACCATGTTATCAAAATAAAACCGCCGTTTCATAAAGCCGATGGCATAGAAAAAGAGGGCGGTAAAAGGAACCAGGATAACTAGTAGGAACTTGGAGATCTTTTCGCCTTTCACATGAAATTTATCTGTAAGCTCATCCATTGTCATGCCGGTACTGGTTAATACCGTTTGAATTTTCTTTGTTGCATAAGCTCCATAATAATTCTGCGTTTTATAAAATTCAAGCTTCATATTCAGTCCTTCAAAAACAGGGAACAACAGGTACAGGAAAATCAACAATAGAAAAAAGGACAGGGGTTTAAAATATTTTTTGCGCACCCCGTTGCAATAGTCTGTTGTAATAAGACCGGGACTCCTGAACATTGTCTTAAATGTAGTAAACAGCGTCCCTTCAAAATGCGTAATAAAATGCAGCGCTTCTGAAAAAAAATGAATGATCGATTTGTCTTCAAGTGAATAAACCTTCTCTCCACATTGGTTACAATATTTACCCGTGAATTGGTTGCTGCAATTTTTGCAGGTAGTTATTGGCTGATCCATCCTTAAATATAGTGCGGGAAACCTACTCTTCTTCCATCAAAGATGGACGTTCTGTTATTTCATGGTATTTGATCACATCTTTAGCGTAATAATGCACCACCATACTCTTTCTTGTAAGGGAAGGATTTACAACGGGCATACCGCCATGAATAAGATTCGCATGCCAGATGAGTACATCGCCTTTATTGGGAAGAAAGACTTCTTTGGGAAAATGATTCTGCGATAAGATCTCATCCGTCATATCCTCATAATCGCTGTATTGTTTGTTGCCGAGCTTTAATCGTGTGCTGTAATTTTGAAAATCATCATTCAGCAAGTAGGGAAGTTTATGACTGCCGGGATAGTAAAACAATGGTCCGCTGTCAGGATGAATATCTTCCAAAGCGATCCATGCTGCAATTAAATAACCCAGCGGATAAGTGGTCATGTGAATACTATCGCTGTGAGCACGCTGGCCACTGCCTTTTACAAAGTTGAGTGTCTGGAATGGCACAACCTCTTTATCCAATACAAACGAAAGTAATTTCTGTAGCCCTTCATCCTGCATCATGTGTTTAATAACAGGTGAATGCTTATAGCCATGCATCACTTTGTTATCATGGGTGATCGGTAAATGTTTTTGGTTTATGAGTTCATCAACAGCCTTGTTCACTTCATCTACCTGTTCACTGCTGAAATATTGTTTGATGTGCAGGAAACCTTTGCTGCTCCAGCCGATCAGCTGTTGTTGAATTTCGGGAGTAAAGTATTGAAAGCTTTTTTTGGTTGATACAACAGTTGCCGATTCATTCACATCTAACCAGGCTCGTGATGTTTTTTCAGGGAAATCTTTGCTGCTGATGGAATCGAACAAGGGCTTGTGTATATCGTACTTCTTATACGCATCCTTGTTGTGCTGCAGTTGTTTTACATGAAACAGGTTATAGATCCAATGAAGCGGTTTGTAATCTTTCAGTTTATCCTTCAGCTTCATGCTCATTTATTAAATCGGATGATTTCTTCCACGTATGTTCGGTCGTTGCTGAGCCTTGGCACTTTGTGTTGACCACCCATTTTTCCTTTGCTTTGCAGCCAACGATGGAAGGTCCCTTTTGGAACAGGTTGTACAAATGGTAAACGTAGTGCAATATTTTTATGTCGTTTGGCTTCGTAATCGCTGTTGAGATTTTTTAACGCTGTATCGAGTTCGTAAACAAAATCATTTAAGCCAACCGGATTTTTTTCAAACTCGATCAGCCATTCATGTGCACCGTTATTACCCTGGCTGAAGTAAATCGGCGCAGCCGTATATTCATTTACAATTGCACCTGTTTGTTCGCAGGCAATAGCAATGGCTTTATCAGTATTATCAACCATCAACTCTTCACCAAATGCATTGATGAAGTGTTTAATGCGTCCGCTTACTTTAATACGGAACGGTTGTAACGATGTAAACTGAATGGTATCTCCAACGATATACCGCCACAAACCACCATTGGTACTAATGATCAACGCATAGTTTTTACCCAACTCCACTTTACTTAATCCAATTGTGTTAGGGAACTGCTTACCATATTCTTCTAATGGCATGAACTCATAAAAAATTCCATGATCAGCAAACAGCAACATACCCTCTTCACCCGGTTGATCCTGCGCTGCAAAGAAACCTTCGCTGGCATTATACATTTCAAGGTAGTTGATCGGTTTGCCAATGATCTTTTCAAACTGCTCACGGTAAGGAACGAAGGAGACGCCGCCATGCATAAACAATTCTAATTCCGGCCACACTTCAGCAATGGTTTGTTTGCCCGTTAATTCTAAAATTCTGCGGAACAACACAAGGTTCCAGGTGGGCACGCCGGAAATGGAAGTAACGTTTTCTTTAACTGTTGTTTCAGCAAGCTTTTCAATTTTGCTTTCCCATTCATCCATCAGCAAAACACTCAGTTCAGGTGTGCGTATCCAGTTGGTCCAGAAAGGAGCATTCTGCATCAGCACCGCACTAAGGTCACCAAACTGTATTTCTTCATTGAATGGATAAATATTATGACTTCCGCCAATCACCAAACCTTTACCTGTTAAGAGATCAGAAGCGGGAAAGTTATTGTAGTAAAGTGTGAGTACATCTTTGCTGGCCTTGAAATGGCCATCTTTCATACTCTCATCACTAACAGGAATGAATTTGCTTTTATCGCTGGTGGTACCACTACTCTTGGCAAACCAGGTAACAGGTGTTGGCCACAATACATTTTCTTCGCCCTGCATCATTCGTTCGATGTAGGGTTTTATATCATCATATTCGTGAACGGGAACTGTATTTTTGAATTCACGCAGGTTAAACAGCTTTGCAAATTTATACTGGTGACCAAACTGTGTGTATTGAGCGGTAGTAACCAGATCCTGCAATACTTCACGCTGCGCTGCCACCGGATTATTCATCCAGCTTTCTATCCTCCACATACGGAGGCGTGCAAGTCTTGATATTGCAGGGCTAAGCAGTCTCATGTTTCGGCAAGATAAAAAAAGTTAATCGACTTACGCTAACTGAAATGGTTATTCGCTTTGCTGACTATTGGCAGCCTCTTCATGCAAATAATCCTTCCGCTTCAGTTCAAAATTGCGGCCCAGGTATAATCGGCGTACCTGTTCATCATCGGCCAACTCTTCAGCAGTTCCATGTTTAAAAATCTTTCCTTCGATCAAGAGGTAGGCACGGTCGCAGATCGATAGAGTTTCGGTTACGTTATGATCGGTAATCAGGATACCGATATTGCGGTATTTCAGTTTGGCAACAATCGCCTGAATGTCTTCCACGGCAATCGGGTCAACTCCTGCAAAAGGCTCATCCAGCAGAATAAACTTAGGATCAACTGCCAAGGCACGGGCAATTTCAGTTCGGCGTCGTTCACCACCACTCAAGGAATCGCCTTTATTCTTACGCACGTGGTGCAGGCGAAACTCGCTCAACAGATCTTCCAGTTTTTCCCGTTGTTCGTCTTTGCTCAGCTTCGTCATTTCCAAAACAGCTGCAATATTCTCTTCCACCGACAGTTTGCGAAACACACTGGCTTCCTGCGGCAGGTAGCCAATGCCCAATTGCGCCCGTTTGTACATGGCCATATTGGTAATATTCTCATCATTGAGAAACACTTCTCCTTCATCTGGTTTCACAAAACCCACCACCATGTAAAACGTTGTGGTTTTACCGGCGCCATTGGGTCCCAGCAAACCAACAATTTCGCCTTGCTTCACTTCAATGCTCACTTTATTGGCCACCGTGCGGGTGCGGTAACGCTTTACAAGCTCAGATGTATGGATGGTTAAACTCAAAACAAAAAATTGTAGTTGCGAAAATACCGCATTCCTCTTTATGAACACTTGTTCATTCCCTTTTAAAATGTGAAAGTGGCAGCCAAACATTGTTTGATTAAGAACCGCTCCTGTTATATGTTTGCATGAAATTTTTTTGATACCGGCTTTTGTTCCCTGTAGCATCATCGTTGCGTCGCAATCCCTTCATCGTTCATTCATGAATTGAACAGGAAACAGCAGCAAGCCAAAGCAAATAACAATCGATAAATGAAAGTAACCGAGCATATAGCACAGGCAAAAGATACCCTTGTTTCTTTTGAGATACTTCCGCCACTGAAAGGAAAAACCATCAATTCAATTTTTGATCATCTTGATCCCTTAATGGAGTTTAAACCATCATGGATCAATGTTACCTACCACCGTGCAGAGCAGGTATTTAAAAAGAAACCCGACGGTACCTTCGAAAAAGTGGAAGTGCGTAAGCGTCCCGGCACTGTTGGTATTTGCGCAGCTTTGCAAAACCACTACAATATCGATGCTGTTCCCCATCTCATTTGCGGCGGTTTCTCTAAACGTGAAACTGAAGATGCGCTCATCGATCTGAATTTTATTGGCGTACAGAATGTGTTGGTGCTTCGTGGTGATGCAGCTAAGAACGAAACCTATTTTGAACCGCATCCTGAGGGCAACCGTTTAGCAATTGATCTTTTAAGACAAACCATCAATCTCAATCATGGTATTTACCTCGAAGAAGATATCCGTGATGGTTTCCGTACCGATTTCTGTGCAGGTGTGGCAGGTTATCCTGAAAAACATTTCGAAACCCCTAACCAGGAAATAGAAATGCAACGCCTGAAAGATAAAGTAGATGCAGGTGCCGAATATATAATGACGCAGATGTTTTTTGACAACAGCAAATTCTTTGCGTTTGTAAAACAATGCCGTGAAATTGGAATTGAAGTACCAATCATTCCGGGCCTGAAACCATTAACAAGCAAAAAGCAACTTTCTGTTATACCACGAACTTTCCATGTTGACATACCAACAGAACTCAGCAACGAAATGATGCGTGCTAAAACAGATGAAGATTGCAAGAAAGTAGGAACGGAATGGCTCATTCAACAATCAAAGGAATTGAAAGAGTTTGGAGTACCGGTGTTGCACTATTACACACTCGGCAGCCCGAAAGTGATTTATAATGTGGTGAAGAATGTGATGTAAAAATTAAGCTTAATAAAAAGAGGCGGTTGATTTCAACCGCCTCTTTTTATTATAGAACTTAATTACTTCACCATACTTTTCACTACCGCTTCATTTACCTTTACCGGGTATTTCTTTTTGAGTTGACTGATCCATTTCTCTTCCATCTCCAGCTGATAATCGTTGATCACCAAACCTTTTGCTTCGTCATAACTGCGTTGGTCTTTGCTGTTATATACTTTCAGGATATAACAAAAGGAAGAGGACCCATCATTTGGATTTGTTACAATGGGAGTGAATTGTCCCGCAGTAAAACTTGTTCCTTCGACCACAGGCAATTGATTCAGTTCAAAACGGCTGCTGTCGGCTAATGCTGTTCCACCGAGAAAATCCATGTGGTCTTTCCACTTCATTGGTTCTTTCTTCATCATTTCCAATGCACGGTTGGCAACAGCAGTATCCGCACAATTAAACACAATAGCGTTTACACTTGGCTGCCAGGTATATTTTTGTTTGTTACGATTGTAATATGCAATAAGTCCTGCGCTGTCGGCAGGTGCCACACTCCAGATCTTCCGTTCCATAATTTCAAACAACATGCTTCCTTCACGAAACTCTTTAATCTGGAAACCAACTTCATCATTTGTTGTTTCAAGCCTGTCTTTGTAATACTGTTCAGCAGTAGCAAAAACAAACTGTTTCATCAGTTCTTTGTAGTCAGTTTGTTTCGGTTGGTAGTTAGGCGTTTGCAGGCTCTTCACATACTTTAACCAATCTGCCACCGAAGTAACTCTTGTGCCTAATGTAAACAATGGCTTTTGCTGGTTAGCTTTATAGATGGCTGCATAGTTCTTTGCTTTCAGTAATGTATCGGTAATGATCCATACTTCTTTTTCATTGTACGGAAGTGCCTTGTAATTACTGCTCTTCAGCATCTGTTCTCTTTGTTTGGCAATGGCAACATTAATACGGGCATCAGTATTTACTTTCTCATTAAATTCCTGCACCAGGGCCGGGTCATTTTTATCGGCTACTGCTGGCTTTAATTCCAATCGCTTAATGATGTGAAAGCCTGAAGCTGTTTGTACAGGTGCGCTGATGTCGCCATCTTTTTGCAAGCCAAATGCGGCTTTGCTGAATGCTGCATCATATTTCGTAAAACCAAACTCAGGTAATTCTCCGCCATTCTGAAAGGTTAATTTATCGTCGCTGTAAGTTTGCGCAAGCTTATCAAATGCATCGCCTTTCTTAGCTAAGCCATAAACCATCTCCGCTCTTGTACGTGCTGCTGCAATTTCTTCTTGTGTTGCATTGGCAGGAATAGCAATAAGAATTTGTGCTGCTTTCATTTTGCCAAGTGTTGCACGTTTATTCATCACCTTAAAAATATGGTAACCACTTTTGCCTGCTACCGGTTTTGAATAACCGCCAACTGCTGTGTTATAAATAGCTGTTTCAAGATCGTATGGTAAGGAGAAAGCAGAAACGTAACCGATATAACCATCGGTTGACTTTACATAATCATTGGTTGATAAAGTTTTTGATGTAACTGCAAAGTCAGCACCTGTTTGCAATTGAGCATAGGCTTTATCAATAGCAGCTTTTGCTTTTGCAGTGTCGTTATCATATCCAACAAATACATGTGCTACTTCCAGTTCAGTAGCACTGCGTTCAATAGCCTCATTCACCAGTTCTTTAATGCTGCCCTGGTTGCGCATATATTGTTCAATGATCTGTGCACGAAAGGCCGCAATATCATTCTGGATGTTAGGCAACGTATCGAGCTTGGCATCTTTTGCTGACTGTACTTTCAGTTTAAAACGAACAAAGAGATCAAGATATTCCCGAATGGATTTTTCATCGGTTGCGCCATTGTTATTTTTAGAAAATGCACGCCAGAATTCTTTCTTATCAATTTTGTTTGTGCCGTAGGTAAAAAGGGTTTGAGCCTGGCTGCCGGTAGCTGCAACCATCAAAAGAAAAAATAGAATGTTACGCATAAGCTTTGGTTATGGATGTTTGGACGTTTGGTTGTTTTTTTTATACTGCAGGAGTTCATCAACCTGCTCAGGATTTATTTTTTTAGCAACAATTCGCTTTTGTTCGTCAAGCAAATATATTGTGGGCGTTTGAAAAACATCGTATGCCTGTCGAAAACCCGGTGTTTGGTTGGCCTGTTCTGTTTTACGCATTTGGGTGGTCTGATACAAGTGCACCCAATCACTCAACTTTTGTGTGCGTATGTATTCGGTCCAGCGTTGCTGCATTTCTTTTGCTTTTGCTTCATCATCGCCGGAGCCATCACTCAGCACCCCAACTACTTTCACACCTTGTTTTTTCCAACTGGCCCGGTAAAGACTATCAACTTTTGGCACCTGTTCTTTACAATGACCACATTCAGGGTCCCAAAATATAACAACTGTATAAGGTGATTTGATGGAATACAAGTTCACCTTCCGGTTTAGTGTATCTAACAAGTTCAATTCGGCCGCAGGCTCGCCAACTATATTTCCATAAATATTATAAGCCCTGTTGAAAACAAGATCACGGTCTTTTTTCTCGAGCCAGTCAACCTGGTTGCTGAGATAATATTTTTCAAACAGGTGAAGAAACACTACATCAAGCCCCATATACTTCGGATTCATGTATTCGTTGGTAAAACGATTAATGAAGTAACGGAACATGGTTTTATTGGTACGGCTGTAAAGAATAAACTTATCCAACTCGAGTTTAATACTGTCAGGATCACGAATCACTGCTGTTTCCATATACCTGTTGAGCCGTTGCTCAAACATGGGCGTACGTAACAGGCGTTCATCAGCAAAAGATATGTTTGGCCAGAATTGTTTTTTGTATTGATAAAATGCATTAACGCTGTCTTGTTTTGTTTTTGCACCCGCAGCAGAATAAACCGGTTCTTTCAGCAGACGGAAAAGTAAACTGAGATAAGCATCGGGTTGAGCTGTGATAAAACTATCACGCCATTGCTGTGCTTTTACATTTGCTTCATTCAGTTTTCGTTGAACTGCAGCGCTGTCTTGTTTTGTTTTAGCAACAGCAAGATCATTCATCAGCTGCGGATAATTTCTGTAATACAATGCCGAAGCATCTTTATACTTTTTCAGGTAGTCGTTTTCCTTTGATCCTTTAATGGACATAATAGTGAAGGCAGCACTGTCGATGCTTACGTTGAAATCCTGTTCCTTATCAATAAGAATATCAACAAAGGTTTTCTTTTGCGGATCAACAATGATATACAAACCGCCGGTAAGTTTTTCAGCACCGGTAAAAACAGCTTCACCTTTAGGATCGAGCAAAGCAGAATCGAGTACATATTTCTGACTGCCGAAATAATATCCGAGATAAAGCCGGCTGTTGGGTACAGGTTTGTACTGAACGGCAATACGGTAGCCCTGGCTAAAAAGGGTACCGCAGCATAAAAGGGTTGTCAGAACAAGGGTTGTCTTCTTCATAGCGAATAACGTAAAGTTAATTCAAAAGCTTTCTGCAGCTGTTAACGATTTGCAAAGTGGCTATTTGTGTAATCCCTTCAGAAAAGCTTCGGCTGATAAGACCAAAATGTCAGAAAAATAAAAATCATCAATATCCTCTGTAACAACCACATCGCATTTAAACCGCTTGGCTGAGTAATATTCCAGCCCGTCTTCAAAATCATTTATCTTTTTATTTAAAGCAACCTGCCTTACATCTTCAGGCGTGTGATCTGTCAGTTTTATCTTTTCAGCCAGTAGTATCATTTTTTGTTTTGCTTTACTATGCCCAGCTTTTTTCTCTGCGAAATAGTAACTGATTGCAAGGCATAATGGAGATGTGTAAAGCTGATGTTCACGTTTGTCGGCAAGACTTAAAATTCTCGCAGCAAAAGGGAAAAGGGGATATTCTTTATTGCAAACTGCAATCAGGATATTCGCATCAAGAAAAATTTTCACGTGTTCATTTTTATTTAATTTAGCCACATAGAATATTCATAAAAATTATCAAGCAAACCTCCCCGTCCGGCAGGCGGGTTTATACCAAAAGCGGTGATAATTTTTATGAATATTTCATGATCTTGATTGGTAATATTCTGACTTAATTGCTTTTCTTCCTCTTGGCTTGGTCAGGTATTCTGCTTCGCCTTCCGCAACCTGGTTTACCCAATCTGAAATCGGGAACTCCTCCAGCGTCTTATATTGATTGCTGGTAATTTGACGTAAAAGGTATTCGGTAAGCCGTGACAGACTCATATTGTTTTTTTCAGCAAACTTCTTTGCCTTTTCAATTACAGCGGCATCAAAGCTCAAGGTGATCTTCGTATCCATAACTTTAATTATACGGCAAATATAAAATTTTTATACGTAGAATTTAGCCTTTACGGTAAACCGCTCTTTGTTACCTTTGCGCCGTGAGAAAAAAACAGAAAATAAGGATACTCGAACAGGTAAAAGTGGAAGATTATGCCGCCGAAGGCAAATCAATAGCCCGTGTAGATGGGAAAGTGCTGTTTATTGAAGGCGCCGTGCCCGGCGATGTGGTGAATGTTCAGCTGGGAAAAAGCAAAAAAGACTGGGCCGAGGGGAAAGCCGTCCACTTTCATGAATATTCTCCCGAACGTACCACACCGTTTTGTGAACATTTCGGTTTGTGCGGTGGTTGCAAATGGCAGATGTTGCCTTATGAAAAGCAGCTGGAGTATAAGCAACGGGAAGTGGAGCAAAACCTGAAACGCATTGGCCGCATTGAGTTGCCCGAACTGTTGCCCATTGTTGGCGCAAAGCAAACAAAATACTATCGCAACAAACTTGAATACACGTTCAGCAATAAACGCTATCTCACACGTGAGGAATTATTGAAAAGAGATGAGGTAAGAGCCAAGGAAGCACAAACAAACCCATCATCTGAACAATCCGAACCTGCTCCTCCGCCCGCAGATGTTGCGTTGGGTTTTCACGTTCCCAAAATTTTTGATAAGGTCATCGATATACACACCTGCTACCTGCAGCAGGAACCCAACAATGCCATCCGCAATTTTGTAAGAGAGTTTGCAAAAAAGAACGGCTTTTCGTTTTATGATATTAAAGCACACGAAGGTTGGTTGCGTACCATGATTTTCCGGATGACCACCACCGGCGAAGTAATGGTGAATATCACGTTTGGTTATGACGATGTGCCTAACCGTGAGTTATTGTTCAATGCAATGCTGGCAGAGTTCCCGGAGATCACAACTTTGCTTTATACCATTAATCCTAAATGGAACGATAGTATATATGATCTGCAGCCGGAAACCTTTTTTGGCAGCGGATATGTAAGTGAAAAGCTGGAAGAGTTTGTGTTCAAGATCGGCCCCAAATCTTTTTTTCAAACCAATACCAAGCAAGGCGAAGAATTATACAAAGTAACAAGAGAGTTTGCAAAGCTCACCGGCAACGAAACCTTGTATGATCTGTATTGCGGCACCGGCAGCATCGGTATCTTTTGCAGCAAAGGTGCGAAGAAGATCATTGGTGTGGAAGCAGTGGCCGAAGCCATTGAAGATGCGAAGTTGAATGCACAAGCAAATGGTTTAACCAACACTTCGTTCTATGCAGGCGATGTAATTGATATTTGTAACGATGAGTTTTTTGCAGCACATGGCCGTCCTGATGTGATCATTACTGATCCTCCACGTGTGGGTATGCACGAAAAACTCGTGAAGAAGTTGCTGGAAATTGAAGCGCCACGTATTGTATACGTAAGCTGTAATCCTGCCACACAGGCAAGAGATCTGCAATTGCTGAATGAGAAATATGTGGTTGAACAGTTGCAACCGGTAGATATGTTCCCGCATACGCACCATATTGAAAATGTGGCGGCGTTGGTATTGAGAAAGTAAACAGGGGTTTAACGTTTTAAAGAAAGATGTTTATCTCGGGATTGCCCCACAATCCCGAAATTTGTACTTCATCATTCAAATTAATCTGTAGTGAGTTATCAGCAAATACGCCCCGGTGGTTTTAACGTGTTACCACCGGTAATCAAAAATCTTATTATCATAAACGGGTTAGTACTGCTGGCGCAATATACCAGTGGCGCATGGGGAAGCGAAAAAGCAATCATCGATTTTTTTGCATTGCATAGCGTACAATCTGATTTGTTTAAACCGCACCAACTCATCACCCATCTTTTCATGCATGGTGATTTCTTCCATTTCCTGTTCAACATGTTTGCATTGTGGATGTTTGGTAATATGCTGGAAAATTTATGGGGTTCAAAGCGGTTTCTCACTTTTTACATACTCTGTGGCTTAGGCGCAGCAGCTATTCATCTGGGTTGGCTATTTTATGAAATGCAGCCATTAATGAGTGAGCTTGCTTCGTACAGAACTTCGCCATCCCCAGCAGGCTTTATGAGTTTCTTTGATCAAAATGGACTAACGAGGGTTTTCGACAGGCAACAATTACAGGCATTTGCTGATATGTGGTCGAACGATCTCAGTAACCAGGCATATGTAGATGAAAGTATTGTATATGTTCAGCAAGGTGCTGATGTGATGCTGAACACGCCAACCGTTGGCGCTTCAGGCGCAGTGTTCGGCTGCCTGGCTGCCTTTGGTTATATCTTCCCCAACACACTTATTTATATTTATTTTTTCTTCCCGATAAAAGCAAAATGGTTTGTGATTTTGTATGCTGCTGCCGAACTTTGGATGGGCGTTCGTAACAGTGGAGGAAGTGTAGCACACTTTGCTCACCTGGGCGGTGCACTAATTGGCTTTTTATTGGTATGGTACTGGAACAAAAAGAATCGCCGTACGTTTTATTGATAAATGACTGAAGTATGAGTTACCTGCAGGCAGAAAAGAAGAAAAGAATGATGTTTGGTGAAGATGGAGATGCAGTCATGCGCCTCATCGCCATTAATGTAATCATATTTGTGATCCTCAAATTTATTGAGATCGTATTCCAACTCACACCCAATGTTGAAGTCAACTTGTACAAATCGCAGGTGCTCGATTGGGTGAGCTTACCTGCAAATCTAAATACGTTTATCACCCGGCCTTGGGTATTGCTTTCGCACATGATTGCGCAATACAGTTTGTGGCAATTGCTGGGAAATATGTTGTTCCTGTGGGCATTTGGATTTTTGTTGCAAGACCTGGTGGGCAACAAGCACATTGTTCCACTTTATATTTATGGTGGCCTGGCCGGGGCTGTTTTGTTTATTGCAAGTGCCAACCTGTTACCACGTTTTGCTGCTGAGATCAACAGCTTCAGTTATCTCGGAGCAAGTGCCTGTGTGATGGCCATTGCCATTGCGGCAACATTTACCGCTCCCGATTATCGTGTGTTTCCTATGATCAATGGAGGTATTCCATTATGGGTGATCACCCTGATTTATGTGATCATTGATTTTGCGGGTCTTGCCAGTGCTGCTTTCCCACATCACCTGGCTCATCTCGGTGGTGCTGCCTTAGGTTATGTTTACATCAAACAAATACAGAAAGGAAAAGATCCCGGAGAGTGGATGCACAGACTTTATAACTGGTTTACTCATTTATTTGACCCCAAAGAAAAACCGGCGAAAAAAACATTAAAGAAAGAAGTATTTTACAACACAAAAGGTCAACAACCTTTTTCAAAAAAGCCCAACGTAACACAGCAACGTGTTGATGACATCCTCGATAAAATCAGCCAGCAGGGATATCAATCATTAACACAGGAAGAAAAAGATATTCTGAAAAAAGCGGCTGATAATGAAACATAAAACCTGTTATGGCCGGATTCTTTCGCAGCTTCACAAAAAAATTTTTCATTTTCTGCAATGTTGCGTTGAGTGTTTGTATGCTGCTGTTGTATTTCCTGCCTGCTCTTCCGCCATCTGTTTCGTGGATCGTTAATTTGTTTGCGCTCTTATTCCCTTTCTTTCTTATTCTGCAAATAGGGTTTCTTATTTTCTGGCTGGCAGCAAAACGCAGGCTGGCTTTCATTCCTGTCATTACCTTATTACTTTGTCTTGAGCTGATCGGTTCTTTCTTTGGATTTCATCCCAAATCAAAAACAAAACCGGCAGATGAATCATCATTTCGGGTAGCCACCTGGAACGCACATCTCTTTAATTTTTTTGAGAACAAAGGTCATCTTGATCTTGGTATGTTGCAGGAAGCAAAAAATCTTAAAGCTGATGTGTTGGCTGTTCAGGAGTTTGTTTTTTCACTCGATACTTTGTCACCAATTACACTGGAAAAGGTGAAGAAAAAACTCGGCTATAAATATGTGGCCGCAGCTAACGACAGGGCATTTGGTGTACATACTAACCTCAGACAAAAGAATGAACGCTACCATCCTTTTTGTGTAGCTGTGTTTTCAAATTATCCCATATTACGTTGGGAAAAAGTGCAGGATATAAAGGAATACAATCACACATTTTTATGGGTTGATCTGTTGATTAAGCGTGACACCGTACGACTTTTCAACATTCACCTGCAGAGCATGCACTTTGCAAAAAAGGATTACGAATTTGTAGAGAATATTGATCAGCAAGGGATAGATGTAGATGCAGTGCAAACGGCCGGAAAAAGTATTTTACGTAAAATGAAAACGGCGAATTTGCTTCGCTCTGCCCAGGCAAGAAATGTAAGGGAAGCAATCGACAAGAGCCCATACCCGGTAATTGTTTGTGGCGATATGAATGATGTGCCTAACTCCAATGCTTACCAGATTATCAGCGATAACCTGTACGATGCATTTACTGAAAAAGGCTGGGGTATTGGCCGAACGTTCAAATTCCTGTCGCCCACCTTGCGGATCGATTATGTACTGCATAGCCAATCACTATCAGTGGAACGGGTGCAAGTGTTAAGATCAATGCAAAGTGACCACAGTCCAGTAATTGCCGATTTTAATTTGCAGCAGAAATAATCTGAAATATCCATAAAATGATCCCTGCCCGCCATTTCCATTCAGGCGGGGAGCTAATTTATAACAACAGCGATGATCATTTTTATGGATATACTAGGTGGCCAAAATCAAATAAAAATTAACACATGAAATCCTATCTTTGTTTCAATGAAGAAATTCTTCTATACCTGTTGTTGTAGCTGTTGTTGCTGATTTTTTTGGCAACCAATCCCTCTTGTACAACATTCTTCATTACAACCATTTCATGTTTATGTCGCAGCTAAAAGTTTACAATTCACTTACACGTCAGAAAGAAATATTTGAATCCATTACACCCGGCCATGTCGGTATGTACGTGTGCGGGCCTACCGTTAGTGGCGAAAGTCATCTCGGTCATGCAAGACCTTACATTACGTTTGATGTGTTGTATCGTTACCTGACACATCTTGGTTATAAAGTACGTTACGTTCGTAACATTACCGATGCTGGCCATTTTGAAGAAGAAGGTCGTGAAGCAGAAGATAAAATTTCAACCAAAGCCATATTAGAAAAACTGGAGCCAATGGAACTGGTGCAGAAATACACCAACCTTTTTCATTGGGCCATGGATCAATTCAATACAGTAAAGCCTTCGATAGAGCCAACTGCAACGGGACATATTGTGGAGCAGATCGGTATGATTCAACAGATCATTGCTGCCGGTTATGCGTATGAAGTAAACGGTTCGGTTTATTTTGATGTAAAGAAATATGCTGCCAGTCATGATTACGGAAAGTTGAGCGGACGTGTTATTGATGATCTCCTGGAAACAACACGTGAACTTGACGGACAGGAAGAAAAACGTGACCGTGCTGATTTTGCTCTCTGGAAAAATGCAGCGCCTGAACATATCATGCGTTGGCAAAGTCCCTGGGGTGTTGGTTTTCCCGGCTGGCATATCGAGTGCTCGGCGATGGCAACAAAATATTTAGGTGCACAGTTCGATATACATGGTGGCGGTATGGATCTTCAGTTTCCGCATCACGAAAGTGAAATTGCACAAAGCACTATCTGCAATCATACAGCACCGGTGCGTTACTGGATGCATAATAACATGATCACCATCAACGGTAAGAAGATGGGGAAGAGTTATAACAATGTCATTAAGTTAACAGAACTGTTCAGTGGTAATCATCCTATTTTGGAGAAAGCCTATCACCCGATGACCGTGCGTTTCTTTATCCTGCAAACCCAATACAGAAGCACGCTCGATTTTGGTAACGAAGCACTGCAGGCTGCGGAGAAAGGATTGAAACGTTTACTGGAAGCACATGAATGGTTACAGAAGTATGATGTTGGCAATACGAAGTACGAAGCGAAAGATGCAGCACTTGAAGCAAGCAGCCTAAAGCTCATTGCTGAGTTTGAAGAATTCATGAATGATGACTTGAACACTGCAAAAGCATTGGCGAGCATGTTTGAACTGGTGCCTGTGATCAATGGATTAAAAGACAAACATATTGCAGCAGATGCATTGAGCAGCGAGACAATTGTGTTGATGCAAAAGCAAATGAAACTCTACATCGAAGATATTTTTGGTTTAAAAACGATCAGTGCTGAAGACAGCGGCCGCTTTGATTCGGTGATGCAGATATTAATTGAGTTGCGGAAAGATGCAAAATCGAAAAAGGATTTTGTTACGAGTGATAAGATCCGCAATCAACTGGCTGAACTTGGTATTCAGTTGAAAGATGAGAAGGACGGAGGAATGAGTTATTCAATCTGATATTGTAAGGTTCATATTCAGCAAAAAATTTCAGAGGGGCACACGCCCCTCTTTTCATTACCCTTAACGGTAGATTCACTCCCTTCATTCAACAGTTCGTCGGTTTTGGTCGCTGCTTTTGCTTTTTCATTGTTCTATAACAAAATCAAAATTATGAAAAAGAACCAGGTACTACGTAATGGGGCAATGGCCCTCGCTGCTTTTACGCTTATTGGCAGTATCAGCAGTTGCAAAAAGAAAAATGATCCTGCTCCTAACACATTGGTAGAAGTTGCAAGCTCAGCCGGCCTTACTTCTTTAGTATCAACAGTAGAAGCTGCAGGTTTAACCAACACGTTGAAAGGCGCTGGTCCTTTCACTGTTTTTGCACCAACTAATGCAGCTTTTACAGCAGCGGCTTTCCCCGCCAATACACCGGTAGCAACTTTGCAAAGTGTATTGTTGTATCATGTGTTTGACGGCAAAGTATTGGCAGCATCGGTTCCAACAACTTTAACAGCAATCGCTTCAAAAAACGCAACTACAGATACATTGTATGTGAAGCGTGTTGGAAGCGATGTGTTTGTAAACGGACAGCGTGTAACAACTGCCAATGCAGAAGCCTCTAACGGCGTGGCACATGTGATTGGCCGTGTGTTGATCCCTGCAGGTGGACGAAACATTGTGCAAGTAGCAGTTGCCGCAGCGCCTGCCCTTGATTCATTGGTTCGTGCAGTAACACTGGCAAGTGCAGGTACTGCAGCCGGCAGTGCCGATAACATTGCTGAAATTTTATCAACAATTAATGGAGCTACTGTTTTTGCACCAACCAACCAGGCGTTTACAGATCTCCTGGCTCAATTGGGCGTTACCAGTTTGTCGCAGGTTCCGGTAGCAACACTCAGAATGGTATTGAAGCACCATGTTGTGGGAGGCGCCCGTGTATTCTCTAACGATGTTGCTGCGGGTAACGTGGGAATGGCAAATGGCACAAATGCTGTCATCGCTATTTCAGGTGGTAATGCTACCATTAAAGGAAGTGGCGCTACAAGTGCAACAGCCACTATTGTTGCCACAGATATTATGGCGAAAAACGGGGTGGTTCACCTCATCAACAAAGTAATTCTTCCTTAAGTTTAGTTTAATCATTTGAGACCGGTCCAAACCTTTGGGCCGGTTTTTTTGTTTTGTTTCCTGACTACATGTTTTTTCAGAATAAATACCGCTATTGGTTCGTCCTGGCGTTGGCTGTATATACCTATGTAAATACAGCTGTTTGCCGGGTGTACGATTATTTCGAGTTACCTATTAATTGGTACCAGGCTTTCCTGAGCATATTACTCATCACGCTTCTTAGCTGGGAATGGAGCCGGTTGATTCAGCCATTCTTCAGCAAATGGTTTCATGGTGACGAGCACATTAACAAACGGCTGCTTTCATTTTTTGGTTTGGGATTGGCCGGAAGCCTCATCTTAACGATAATGGTGGTGGTATCGTTTGAAGTAGTTGTGTTACACGTGCCTATGTCGTTGGATAATCCGTTGAAGTTAACACTCACCTATACATCACTCATTACTTTGTTGTTTCACTTGTTGAATGCGGTTGTTTTTTATATGCAGAAATATAAATCCAAACAACTGGAGGCAGAGGAGCTGTTACGAATGAATACGCAGGCACAGTTGCAAAGTATCAGGTCGCAGATCAATCCACATTTTTTATTCAACAATCTGAATGTATTGTCTTCATTGGTGATGAAAAGCAGTGAAGAAGCGAATGATTTTATTGAAGCATTTTCAAAAGTGTATCACTATATTTTACGTAACCAGGATAAAGAGTTGATTGAACTGCAGAAGGAACTGGATTTTCTGCAACCTTATATGTATCTGCTTCAGAAACGTTTCCCGGCAGGAATCGAGTTGAAAACAGAAATTGATGAGCGATGGAATCATGCATATGTTGTTCCTGTTGCGTTACAAATGCTGGTAGAGAATGCTATTAAACACAACGTTGTGTCTCATACAAGACCATTGGAAATAAAAATAAAAGCAAACGGATCGGCTGTACTGGAAGTAAGTAATAATCTTCAGCCGAAAATAAACCGTGAGCCTTCTTCAAATATCGGATTGAATAATATTAATCAACGTTACGAATTAATAACCGGCAGGAAGATTGAAGTAGAAAAAAACGAACACGAGTTTAAAGTAAGCCTGCCTTTAATTGACATAAACTGACATGAAAACAAGACTAAACTGCATAACCGATGAAAAGTAAAAGAATTGTGATTATTGAAGACGAACAACTGGCAGCAGAACGCCTGATGCTGCTGCTGAAACAATACGATCCTGCCATTGAAATAGTAAAACACCTGTACGGTGTGGAAGAAAGTATTCAATGGTTAAATTCAAATGCACATCCTGATCTGCTGTTCCTGGATATTCAACTGGCTGATGGTTTTTGTTTTGACATTTTTAAACAGGTTAATTATAGCAGGCCCATTGTTTTTATAACAGCCTATAATGAATATGCACTGGATGCGTTTCAGCTTTGCAGTATTGACTACCTCTTAAAACCGGTAACAGCAGAAGCATTAGCGAAAGCTCTGCAGAAGTTTATGCAGCTGCAATCAAATTTCGCAGAAGTTAATTATGATCAGTTGTCGAAGTTTTTTGATAATGCCTCTTTTAAAACGAGGTTTCTTGGAAGAGCAGGACAACGTATGTTTTTTGTTGAAACATCGGAAGTACAGTTTTTCCAGGCAGATGATAAGATTGTGTACCTCGTGGATAAAGAAGGAAATAAGCTGACGGTGGATTACACATTGGATCGTCTGGAAGGCTTGCTGAATCCAAAGGAATTTTTTCGTCTCAACCGGAAATATATTGCACGCTTCAGCAGTATTGCCCAGGTAAAGCCCTACGTTAACAGTCGTCTTAAATTATTGTTACGCAACGGTTCTAAAACAGAAGAAGTAGTACTTAGTCGAGAGAGGGTACATGAGTTTAAAACATGGGCCGAAGCTTAACTATGTCCCAACTGTTGATTAACCGAAAGCAAAGAATGGAACTGAAAAAAAGGGAGTTGATTTTTCTTCCGTTATTTCCTCTTCCATGGGTTGATGCAATACATCTGAAAAACATTGCAACATAATATGCTTTGTTTGTTTGCTCCATTGTTGAAAAGCTTCACCTGTATTTTTGTACTGAGGCACGTAATCAAGCAATACATCAAGATTAAACGAATCGGCATGAGTGCCGGCACCGGCTTTTGCACCATCTCTTGCATTGCACCATTGTTCAAAATGTCCTTTCACCGGAACCATTAACACAGGCTTACCAAAATACATTGCTTCGCACACACTTTCAAAACCGGCAGTTGTTACCAATGCTTTTGCGCTTGCCATGTATTGTAAAAACTTCTGATCATCCAGGGAATGAAAACAAAGAGTTTCATCAAAATGCCATTTACCTTTTACGGTAGCACTATCAGTAAAACAATGCAATTCAATCTCAGGATGAGCTTTGTGCCAGCTGATAATATCCTGCATGTAACCGGAGTTGAGCAGGTACACAAGAATATGATCGCCTTCAAATACTTCCTGCTGAAATACTTCTTTGCGAAGCAATGGCGGCGAAATCAATACGTTTTTATAGGATGACAGGTTTAATGGATAAAAGGAAAGTGCCAATAGTTTATCAGAACCTCTGGCGGTAAGTTTGGTGTATTGCTTTATTGCAAATGCATCGCTCTTATTTCCTTCGTTCGGAAATTGAAAAGAAGGATGCAGGTAAATGAACTGGTGAGCGATAGAAATAATTTTCGTGTCAAGCTTTTTAAATACCGATGAAAGACCAATTAACGGTTCATAAAAATTCAGCAACAGATCTGGTTTGTATTGTGCAATTACTTCACGGATCAGCCGAATACTTTTCCGGTAAGTTCTCCACTGCATTACATTTTTTACAATTGTTCTGCCAATACGGATCGATTTGTTTTCTTTATCCGTTACAAAATTCGGGCTACGGTAAGTAATGATGGGCACTTTAATACGTTCACGCACAAACGCAGGAATCTCCCTGCGGCTACTGCTGCCGATCAATACTGCACATACAGTATGACCACGTGCAATAAGCATTTCATAAGTGGCGATGGCTTGGGTTAAATGACCTCTTCCTTCGCCCTGTACAGCAAAAACAAAACGGTTGTTCATAGCAGTTCAGGTGTTAAGCTTGGAAAATAAGTAGCAGTGTTTTGTACGTTTGTATAAGTTGTTTCTGCAGGTGATTGTTGTTGCAGCCACTCGTTATAGTAAACAATATTCCATTCGCCGTTTTCTGTTTCAACCAATGCACTCATTGTCTCCACCCAATCGCCACTGTTGAGGTAATGGATATTGTTGATGGTCTTGTCAGCAGCCTGGTGAATATGGCCGCAGATAACACCATCGCAATGATTTGCCGCCGCCACTTCGCATAACTGTTCTTCGTAATCGGAAATAAAGGAGACAGCCGATTTCACTTTTGCTTTTACTACCTGTGATAATGAGTAATAAGGTAATCCTCTTTTGGTACGATAGTGATTGTAATGTCTGTTGAGCCAGAGTAAAAATGTATAACCAATATCACCCAGCTTGGCGAGCCATTTCAGTTTGGTTGTAACAGTATCAAAAATATCACCATGCACTACATAGTATTTCTTTTCTGCACTTTGCAGGATGTGATGGCGTTTAATAATGAATTGTCCGAATGAAAAAGGCAATATCTCATCAAGAAAATCATCATGATTACCCCGCAGGTAGATCACCTTTGTATTGTATTTGTGCATGTACTTCATAATGATGCGGAAAAAGGAAGTGTGTTTCTTTTTCCACTCACCTGATTTACGGAGTTGCCAGCCATCGATGATATCGCCATTCAGGATTAGCGTATCACACTTGTGATGCGTCAGGAAGTCCACTACTTCTTTTACCCGTGAATTACGGATACCAAGGTGGATGTCGGAGAGGATAATTGTTTTGTAATAGGTCTTCACAAAGAAGGGTTTTACAAAGGTTGAAACCCACTGTTATCAAACTATTGATGAATGATTAAAAGAGAATGAATAAATTGTAATGAAATTGTTAAGCCGAAATATTGTCAACCTTACATCCGAATTATCATGCATTACATTCCGCATCTCTCAAAAGATAAAAAGCTAAAAAAAGTACTTGATGCACAGGAGCCGCATACGTTAGTGAAGCGAAAGAAGATCTACCTGTATCTCTGCGCATCCATCATGAGCCAGCAACTGAGTACAAAAGTGGCTGAAGTTATCTATAACCGTTTTCTTGCATTGTATGGAAAGAAAGAACCAACTGCACAACAGATACTCGACACGCCGTTTGAAACACTAAGAGGAATAGGGTTAAGCAATGCAAAAACAAACTATGTACACAACGTTTGCCGCTTTTTTATTGATGAGAAGATCACCGATGCCCAGCTGTATAAAATGAGTGATGAAGCAGTGATTGAAAAGCTGACGAAGATAAAAGGTGTGGGACGATGGACCACAGAAATGATCCTGATGTTTGCTTTGCAGCATGAAGATGTATTGCCTGTTGACGACCTTGGTATACAGCAGGCTATGATCAAACTGTACAAGATCGGATACGAAAACAAAAAGGAACTCTACGAGAAAATGCAGAAGCATGCAACCAAATGGAGGCCTTACCGCACTTATGCTTGTGTACACCTGTGGAAATGGAAGGATAATAAGCCACCGGTTGATAAAACGAAGTAGCAGTTACCTGTTGAACTCAGTGTTATGAAAAAACTACTTGCCATAGTTCTGTTGTTGTGGGCCACACAACTCAGTGCCCAGGATGGACCCACTGCCGGCTCAGCATTGCGTTCGCTTTCCGGTGTGGATATGATCTCCGGCAAAATTATCAATGTAATATTCAGGGAATCGAAGGACTATACATTGTTTCATTTCTGGAAAAGTGAAAGCGATAGCTGCATTAAAGAGTTTCCGGCTCTTGTTGCACTCATTAAACAATACGAAGCAAAAATCACTGTGTATGGTTTTCCTTATGAATACAAACAACAGATAGCTGTTGCAAAAGCAATGACGGCGAAGTATAAACTCAACTGGGCGCATTTGCTGCAATACCGGCAAACAAACTCTGAAGGTGCCAATGTAATTGATGTATTACATATTAATGAATTTCCAACTTACATGTTACTCGATAAAGAAGGATTGATTTTAGTGAGATCAGGTTCGTTGGAAGATGTGCAGGTTGTGTTGAAGAGGTTAGATTAAAATCTTTTGGCGCAAAGAAAGAAGAAGCAGAGGTTACGCAGAGTAATCCCTCTGAGTAAAACTTCTTATCTCTTTTCGCTGCGCCAAAAATTAAATAATGACTTTTTCACACTTTTGTAAATACTCTTCATCAATCGTTGCTCCAATCCCAACTGCATCGTTAATTTCCACAATGCCATTGTCAAGAAACTTCATTCCGCCAACAACAGGATCTTCTTTCAGCATCAACGGTGTGTCAAGATCGTAGTGAACGATCAAGTCGCTGCTGTATGCAAAATGCACCAATGCAGTAATGGCTAAACGACTTTCCATAAAACAACCGACCTGAAGTTTTAAGTTATTTGCTTTTGCAACTTCCACGATTTTCAATGCATGCCAGATACCGCCACTCTTTCCCAGCTTTACATTAAAATAATCGCAGGCATTCAGTTTCGCTAGACGTTCAGCATCGTGTTCATCAAAGCAACTTTCATCACTCATAATTTTAATAGGACTGTTCTTCCTTACTTCAGGCAAGGCCATATAGTTCCAACGTGCAATCGGTTCTTCGCAATGTTCAATGCCGTAAGCAGCGAGTGCCTGTAAAGTACCAATGGCTGTTTCAACAGACCAGCCTTGATTGGCATCAATGCGCAATGGCAATTCGTTGCCGATAGCATCACATATTGCTTTTATGCGTGCAACATCATCTTCCGTTGTTGTGCCCAGCTTTACTTTGATGGAAGGGAAACCGGCTGCTTTGTACTCAACGGCTTCTTTCGCCATTTTTTCAGGAGATCCAAGTCCCACCGTCATATCGGTAGAGATCACTTTATTTTTCGTACCACCCAGTAGTTGATACAGCGGTTGATTCATGAATTGTGCAGCAATATCATACAGGGCCATATCAAATGCACTCTTAATGCTTTCGTTACGTGTAATAAGCCTGTCCATTGCCAACACACATTCTTCAATTCGTAACGGGTCTTTTCCTTTCAGTAATCCTGCAAGGTACTGTCCAACAATAAAGCAGGTGTCCATGCTTTCACCGTTAATACTCATGTAAGGGCTGCATTCGCCGTAACCGCTGATGCCTTTGTTGGTGCGAATGATCACCAATACATTATCCGCATCGTATTGTGCTCCCAGGGAAATCACAAAGGGTTGTTTTAGCGGAATACGCAGTTTGTATAACTCCACGGAAGTGATTTGTAATTGCATACAATGAAGGTAATAAAAGAGTCCCGCTGAAGGCGGGACTCTTATCAGGAAAATCATTTCATCAGCGGTTTATTTCACCAGCTTCAGTTCTTTTACGAGGTGCTCCGCACCCCCCAGTTTATCAATGCACCAAAGCACATAACGGATGTCAACACAAATGGTACGGTTGAGGTCTTTATCAAATGCCAGCTTATGACTTAGTGCTTCATAGTTGCCATCGAATGCAAGACCAATCAGCTCACCATTGCCATTAATAACAGGTGAGCCACTGTTGCCTCCGGTAATATCATTGGTGGTAATAAAACCGATCACAAGATCGTTACGGCTTTTATCAATGTACTGACCGAAATCTTTTTTCTTCAGCAGTTCAATTTGTTTTGAAGGAAGATCGAACTCATAATCACCTGCTTTATATTTTTCCAGCAAACCTTTTGAGGTAGTAACAAAATCGTATTTCACAGCATCTTTCGGCACATAACTTTTTACATTACCATAAGACACACGCATGGTGAACGTAGCATCAGGATACATCTTCTTTGCTTTAGCAGGATTCATTTCCATAATTCCTTTCAGGTACAAACGACCGAGGTCGTTGTTCTTATTATTAAACTCAGTAAAGCGAGGAAGGAATTTTGTATTATAATTTTTAGTGAAAGCACTTCCAATAGTAAAAGCAGGGTCCTGCTGTAATTTCAACGCATCGGGGTTGGCAGCAAATGCATTCCATTTTGCATCATTTAAAATGATGGTATTGGCAAAAACAGCTGCCGCATATTTTTTCCAAGTAGCTTCATCTTTCAGATCACCATAGCTTCCTTTTACATTTTCAAAGAAACTGATAGGGTGTTGTTCCTTTGGCACATCGTTGTAATACATCATTAATGCAGCTGCAACAATTTTCTCATCGCTGGCAGCATTATGCCCTTCAAGAAAATTTTTACGTGATTCAGTAACTGCATTCATTGCTTTGATGATATCATCCTTCGATGCATTTGGTTTTACCAGTGCTGCTTCCAATTGCAATAAAGTTGAAGCAAATGCAAGCAATGGTGAACCGTAAATACCTTCTGTCATATAAACACGGTGTTGTGCATATGGTCGCCATGCGCTGTATATTTTTTCCCACTCAGAAAACAGGTTTGCATATTCAGGTTTACCTGCTGCCCATTTAATAAATACGTCCTCTGCTTTTTGTTTTTGCCCGTATACATCGTATTTCAGCAACTGTTTTGTTTCACCATCATAAAACTTCCAGTAGTTGGCAATGCTTGCATAGCTGCTGGCGAGTTTTAATTTAATGCCCGGATCTTTCTGCATTTCAGCGAACATGTATTTCAAACGCATGTCACGCAACTTCACCAGTGTAGGGTTGTTGATGTCGGTTGATAGTTTTACACCCAACGATGTTTCGTAACGGTTAGTGCTGCCGGGATAACCCCAGGTCATAGCAAAATCGCCATCTTTCAATCCACGGATTGAAACAGGTAAAAAGTATTTTGGTCTCAATGGAATATTCTCAGCATTATAATCTGCCGGCTTTCCATCTTTTGACATATACACACGAAACACACTGAAATCGCCGGTATGACGTGGCCATTCCCAGTTATCCGTATCGCCACCAAATTTACCCACGCTTTCCTGCGGTGTACCAACAAGACGAATGTCTTTGTAACGCTGATAAATAAATGCGAGGAACTGGTTGCCTTTGAACAAAGGACTTACACGACATTCAATTGATTGATCAATGTTTGATAAACGCTGATTGATAGATGCAAGAACAGCGGCTTGTTTGTCGGCTCTTTCTTTTCCACTTAATGAACCAAGTGAATCGTTTACTTCTTTTGTAACATCAGTAATGCGTAAAAGAAACTGGACGGTTAATGCTGTACGGATTTCTTCAGCATGATTCTTTGCATAAAAGCCATCACGCAGGTAATTATGATCAACAGTTGATGCTGTAGCAATCGCACCATAACCGCAGTGGTGATTAGTAAAGATCAATCCTTTGCTGCTGACGATTTCGCCGGTGCAACCATTTCCAAAAATAATGATGGCATCTTTCAGCGATGCTTTGTTGATATCGTACAATTGCTGGCTGGTGAGTTTCAACCCTTTCTTTTGCATGTCGGCATAAACCTGTTCGCCCAGCAATAAAGGTAACCACATGCCTTCATCGGCATAGCTTCGTAACAAGGTACATGTTACGATGATCGTTAAAATAATCTTCTTCATACTTATTTAATTTACGGAGGACAAACCTACGGAAAAAACCACCCCAGGCGAACGATTGTTATCAGCTTTTAACGTCTTGTTTCTGCTGATTCGTAAGGGGAGTTTGTGCAGCTTCTGAAACAGACTCGTTGAAGTATTGATTAGTATGGCAATTATCGCCATCGCAGCAAGGCAATGCATTGGTAAAACAAACAGGACATTGGTAGTGGCCATGCACATGCACCAGCTCAACAGGATGACCGCAAAATAAACATTGCTGCATACCTGAAATTAAGCAGGGCTTATGAAAAAACAAAAAGAAGAAGCTTAACGATAACCAACCCAGGTCCTGTTTCTTGCATCGTACAGGAAATAAGTATTGTTGCTGAAACTGAAATTGAGTTTATCTTTTACAATAGCATCAGCAGGTAACTTTAATTTCTGGTACAGTAAACCATCGTTTTTGCTGTACAATTCAATCTCTTTTGTTTGCACATTCAGTAAACCAAATTCCGCATTGCTGATGCCGGTATAAACAACAGTGGTGGTATTATATTTTGTGAGCACTACATTTGAATCAATTACGAGATCAGCAGGTGCTGGTGTTTTTTTAGAATAACCGGTTTTCAGCAAAAACGTTTTCTCTTTTACTTCAGCACCTGTAGCAGCATTGTAAGAAACGACAGTTGATCCTTTCAGAAAATGCACCAGGTTTTCACGCAGGTTATATTGTGCAACTGAATTAGGATGCGGTTGTAACTGGCCGGGTAAAAACTGTTTCACATCATAAGGTACACCTGCATCATCCATTACATAAGTTACCCAGCCGCCGTTGCCAAATACATTTCCCTGGAAAGTTTTGAGTGCGTTGTTATACCACAAGCCACGAACATCGGCTAATATCGAAAGATCAGGTGGCGACATCATTTCGCCAACCTGGTTAAAGTAAGCTAAGCTGTATGTTTTATTACCGGCGATGGTTGCATAGAAGTAACGGTTCTTTCCGTTTTGCGCAACGGTTCCACCATTCTCTCCACCTCTCGGCATTTTCAGTTCAACAGTTTTGCGAAGTTGACGCACAGATTGTGCGTTGATGCTGTCAACAAAAAAGAAACTGCAAATAAAGAGGGATAAAATAACCTTCACCTGTTTCATGTAAAACGGATTGATGAAGAATAAAATTAATGAAAGCTGCAGACCTTACTTGTTAAAAAATGAAACCGAAGAGTTCCATGAACAATGCAATGCTGATGTGCACGAGTAAGCCGCCCCATATACTTTTGCTGTGGTAAGAAATGCTGCCGAGAATAAGCCCGCCAAAAAAACTGCTCACTGCTTCCATCATAGGCTTACCAAGGTGAATAGAAAAGTAGAATAGCGCCACGGGTAATAGACATTGCTTGCCGATGAGTTTTGAAAGGGCAAGTATGAGAAATCCACGAAAGAAAAATTCAATGGTAAAAAAATCGGCAGCATATGCCGTTTCGAATGCTAAATAGTGAAAAGGATTTGCTTCGCTACCCAACTGTCGACCAACAATTGCTGCCTTAGGATACACAAGGGAGAAGTCATGCTGTAACGATGCCCAGATAAGCAGCGGCAGCATAAAAGCAATCAACAGAACATAGGCCTTCAGCGATTGTTTTTGTTTGATACCGAACAACGTCCATTTTTTTTCTAAGAGCCAGTGCATGAGCATGAGCAGCGGTAACATAACCAGCAGTGCCCCAAACCAATTCATTGGCTGCTGAAATGCTTTCTGATAATTAGTGCCAATGCTATCCGGAAACAACTTATGAAATGGCATTGCCACCTTTAATGCAAAGAGAATTGACCCGGCAATGAGGATGAATTGCACTTGTTTCTTCTGAAAAAGCTCTTTTCCGTTTTGAATGAGAAACCCGGCTGTAAAAAAGAAGAAGAATAATAAACTGTACCAAACAAGCGCATGAGAAAAAGCTACATTACGCAGCCAAAAGGAAAAGGAAGTAGAATAATTTAAAAAGCATGTTGCTGCAATCAGCAGAAAGCTGACAGCATATTTTTTAAACATTGCTGGTTGCAACAGATCGGCAACTGTATTGGCGATGAGTTTTTTCAAAACAATAAGTTAGTCTTAGCGAAAGATCCTGTGCTGCTTTTACGCATTCAATTTCTGCCACAGCACATCTTTCAGCTCCGTAAGTCCTTTGCCTGTAACAGCAGAAATAAATACATGCGGAATATTTTTCGGCAACTCTTTTTCAATTGCTTCTTTCAGTTCATCATCGAGCATATCGCTTTTACTAACGGCGATGATGAATTCTTTCTGCAGCATTTCAGGGTTATATTCTTCCAGTTCTTTATGCAGAATTTCAAATTCTTTTTTGTGATCATTACAATCAGCAGGAATTAAAAACAGCAATACCGCATTACGTTCAATATGACGAAGGAAACGATGACCAAGACCTTTGCCTTCAGCAGCACCTTCAATAATTCCGGGAAGATCAGCAATGCAAAAACTTTTTCCATCACGATATTCCACCATGCCAAGCTGTGGCACCAATGTGGTAAATGCATAATCAGCAATCTTTGGTTTTGCAGCCGTGATTGTTGAAAGCAAAGTTGATTTTCCTGCATTCGGAAATCCAACCAACCCAACATCAGCCAACACTTTTAACTCCAACTGAATCCATCCTTCCACACCCGGCTCTCCGGGTTGTGCATGTTCAGGAGCCTGGTTAGTAGGTGTTGCAAAATTAGCATTACCCAAACCACCACGTCCGCCTTTCATTAAAATTACCTGTTGACCATGTTCCAGGATCTCAGCTTTTACTTCACCTGTTGCCTCGTCACGGGCAATTGTTCCAAGGGGCACTTCAATAATAATATCCTTGCCATCCTTACCGGTCATATTATTCTTGCCGCCAGGGTCGCCATCATCGGCCAATACATTTTTATAATAACGTAAATGGAGTAAGGTCCAGAGTTGCGAATTGCCTCTTAAAATAATATGTGCACCACGGCCACCATCACCACCATCGGGCCCGCCAAAAGCGGTGAGTTTGTTGCGCAAAAAATGCTTAATGCCCGCACCACCATGTCCGCTGCGGCAAAATACCCGTATGTAATCAATAAAGTTCTTTTCCATGCTGGCGGCAAAGATAGTTTTTATGGGCCGAGCAGCCGTATTTCTGTTCAACTGCATTGGCGTCGCATGCCGACGCTCTGGTCGGCATCAAGACCGGAAGCGTCTTTGACTCTTGTACAGCTGAAAATGAGGCAGCTTATTCGTTTTTCAGCTTTTTCCAGTTCTCATAGAGTTTTTCCTGCTCCGGTCTGTCGGCAGGAATTTCCCTTAGCGGTTCACACACTTCCCATTCCTTCATCATTTCCTTGGGTAACGATTGATAAAGTTGCGTTCCCTTCGTTTTCCAGCTGATCATTTCTTCACTCACTTCCTTTATCTTTTTAGCCGGGTTGCCCACGATTAAACTTCGTTGTTCAAACACTTCGCCTTCTTTTATAAAACTCAATGCACCCACAATACATTCATCACCCAGCACTACATTATCCATGATCACACTGTTCATTCCAACCAGGCAGTTGCTGCCAATGGTTGCGCCATGAATCACAGCACCATGACCGATATGTGCGCCTTCTTTCAAAACAACTGTAACACCCGGAAACATGTGAATGGTACAATTCTCCTGCACATTGCAGCCATCTTCTAAAATAATTCCACCCCAATCGCCACGCAAGGCGGCGCCTGGTCCAATGTAGCAATGCTTACCAATGATCACATTGCCGGTTATTGTTGCCTGCGGATGAACAAATGAAGATTCATGTACAACCGGGATGAAGCCTTTGAATTTGTAGATCATGATTTCTATCCATTGATTATTTAACAGCAACCAATTCTTTCCCAGTCCTGTAACAGGTTCCTTTAAACTGCGCCACCAAATGATCTTTCTGATTAAAGATCTGGATATGATACAACCCTGTTGACCGGCCATTGTGCAACTCTTTTGCTTCAGCCGTTAATACATCACCCACATGCACCGGCTTAATAAAATTGATGGATGTATCTAATGCAACTGATAAATTATTTCGGTTGTTACAGGCAAATGCAAACGCACTGTCGCCCAACGAAAAGGCAACACCACCATGCACAATCCCAAAACCATTGATCATTTCTGACCGCACGGTCATGCTGATCTTACTATATCCTTCTTTTATTTCGATTACCTGTATGCCCAGCCATTGACTGAACAGATCGTGTTGCATCATATGATCGACCACTTCTTTTGCTGATGGCATATCTGTTTATTTAAGATTCAATTAAATTGGTTGTTTTCTTAATAGCAGCAATGGCATTGAACAATTTATCCATATCCTGCTGCGAGTTGATGGCATGCAATGAATAACGAAGGTAAATATCCTCACCCTGCCGCATAACAGGTATCTCAATTTTGTATTCATTGAATAAATGCTTTTGCAATTTTTCGGGTTCTGCTGTTTTTATTTTAGCACTAAATAGCTGTGCAATAAAATCATCTGTAACCGGTGCTAATGGTTCGGTTTGCAGCAGCCTACAAAATTCTGCTGCGTGGTCCTGTGTTAATTTCCTGTAATGCGCCGCAACATTCACCCAATCGTGTTTCTCCATAAATGCTATTGCATCGGGTATGGTTAAAAAAGCAGAGAAGTCACGGGTGCCCTGCATCTGGTGATAGTCAAGAAACTGCGAATGGGAAGGATGAATTGCATCATATCCCCAACTCACCGTCAACGGATCGAGCCACGATTGAAATTCTTTCTTTACATATAAAAATGAACTTCCTTTTGGTGTCATCATCCATTTATGACAGGCACCTGTGTACATATCAGCCTGCATGGCCTGCACATCTACAGGAACATGACCCGGTCCATGTGCGCCATCAACAAATGTGATCAATCCTTTTTCTTTTGCAATGGCACAGATTTCTTCAACAGGAAATCGAAGACCTGTGGCACTTGTAATCTGACTGATAAAAACCATTCTTGTCTTTGTCGTCAGTCCTTGAAAAAACTGTTCAATAAAATCTTCTTTACTAATTAATGGCAGCCTGATGGGTTGACGTTTATAAACAGCACCAGCTTTTTTACAATAATAACTCCAGGTTCTGTCACAGGCACCATATTCAAGGTTGGTGCTGAGTATTTCATCACCAGGTTTCAGATCAAAACTTTTAGCAACAATATTTACCGCATACGAAGGGTTGGGCACAAACACCACATCATCCTGATGACAATTAATATAATTACCCAAAGCCGTTCTCGACTGCTCAAGATATTTTGGACCATTTACAGTAATAAACTGCACAGCTTCCTGTTCCAGTTCCAGTTGATATTGCTGGTAACGTTCAAATACCGGTTTGGCACACGCACCAAAAGATCCATAGTTTAAGTAAGTGATGTCTTTACGAACAAGGAATTGAGATGACAGATCTTGCATAGCCGATAATTATTCGATAAGTTGATAGTTTGACCAATGCCGTTTAGCAAGGCATGCAAACGAAATTCAGCAAATTCTATGGTTTAAGCAAAGTAGAGTTTTGAAGACAAAAAGCCGGTAGCAACAGACGATGCAGGTAATTGTCGGCTTTAGGTAAGCTCACAATTGTAAGACGCATGTTGAAACCAAATACAGAAAAGTACCTACAGTAGTCAAAATTTATTATCTCGATTAAGTATAAACTGTTACTGCAAATAAGTAGTTAGTCAGAACCTGTAGTAGACAAACTGATTATACAACGGGTGCTTGTTCTATAAGTGAAACCGATTAGTTCTTTTACTTTTACCTCTTAATTGAACTATTAGTTCGCTTTAGTCATCAACCCTTTTTACGTATCCAATGAAAAATCTTTTAGTCGTAATCCTTTGTATAATTGCTATACGTGGAACTGCCCAAATTGG
>NZ_DATGWT010000028.1:0-12485 GCF_035299325.1 Lacibacter sp.
TTCCCCATTCTTTTCGTCCATTTATCAATCATTTTATAATATTGTGCTGCCGATGTCCGCAAAAAAACCGGCTTGTTCAACCAACTTATGGCTAAGAATTTACTGATTGTAGAGAGCCCTGCGAAAGCAAAAACGATTGAAAAGATCCTCGGAAAAGACTTCGAGGTGAAAAGTTGCTATGGTCATATCCGTGACCTCGAAAAGGATGAAATGGGTATTGATGTCAACAATAATTTCGAACCCCGCTATATTGTACCCGATGAAAAAGAACGGGTGGTAAAAGACCTGAAAGCGCTGGCCAAAAAAAGTGACGAAGTATGGCTGGCAACGGATGAGGACCGTGAAGGGGAAGCCATCAGCTGGCATTTATGTGAAGTATTGGGCCTCGATCCCTACAAAACAAAGCGGATTGTGTTCCACGAGATCACTAAACCTGCTATTCAAAAAGCCGTACAGAATCCACGCACAGTAAATATGGACCTGGTTTATGCACAGCAGGCACGCCGCATCCTCGATCGTATCGTGGGTTTTGAACTCAGCCCTGTTCTGTGGCGCAAGATGAGTATGCGCAACAACCTCAGCGCAGGTCGTGTGCAAAGTGTGGCCGTTCGCCTAATTGCCGAACGTGAGCGTGAGATCAATGCATTTACTGCTACTTCTTCCTTTAAAATAGAGGCATTATTTACCGCCAAAGATCTGAGCGATCGCAACGTGACGTTCAAAGCCGAAGCTAAAAAGCAAAACACGGCAGATGATGCAGAGAAGTTTTTGAACAGTTGCAAGGGCGCTAACTATAAGGTAAAAGACATACAGGTGCGCCCCGGTAAAAAATCACCGGCACCTCCTTTCACCACTTCAACCTTACAACAGGAAGCCAGCAGAAAACTTGGCTACTCAGTGAGCCGCACTATGCAGCTTGCACAAAAGTTGTATGAAAGCGGTAAGATTACTTACATGCGTACCGATAGTGTTAGCTTGAGTGATACGGCTCTTGGTGATCTCACACGTACTATAAAAGGTATGTATGGCGATAAATATCACCAGTTCCGCAAGTTCAAAAACAAAAATGAAAGTGCACAAGAGGCGCATGAAGCCATCCGCCCCACTTACATGGAAAATACAACGGTTGAAGACCAGGATCTGAAACGTTTGTATGAATTGATCTGGAAACGTACGATGGCCAGCCAAATGGCAGATGCTGAACTGGAACGTACCACAGCCAATATTTCGATTTCTACCAACAATGAAGAATTAAAAGCCGAAGGAGAAGTATTAAAGTTTGATGGCTTTTTAAAAGTATATCGTGAAGACAAAGATGATGATGATATCAACGAAGATGAAACACAGGAAGGCATGCTGCCACCGTTAGCAGTTGGTCAACAACTACCATTGAATGAAATGAATGCAACGGAACGTTTCACCCGTCCTGCTCCAAGATATACCGAAGCATCGCTAGTAAAAAAACTCGAGGAGTTGGGAATTGGTCGTCCGTCGACATATGCACCAACTATTTCTACCGTGTTAAAAAGAGGTTATGTAGAAAAACGTGACAAAGAAGGTGTACGTCGTGATTTCCGTGTATTGCAGTTGAAGAATGATACTGTGAGCAAAAGCATGGAACAGGAAAACACAGGTGCAGAAAAATCAAAACTCTTCCCTACCGATCTTGGTTTGGTGGTAACAGATTTTTTGAAACAACATTTCGAAAGCATTATGGATTATGGTTTCACCGCACATATTGAAGGTGAGTTTGATGATGTGGCCGAAGGAAAGTTGAAGTGGAATGCCATGCTGGAAGAATTCTACAGTCCGTTTAAACGTGATGTAGATAACACCATTGAAAATGCTGAACGTATTAAAGGCGAACGTGAATTAGGTGTAGATGCTGAAAGTGGTAAAAAGATCGTTGCACGTATGGGCCGCTTTGGACCAATGGTGCAAATTGGTGATGTAAGTGATGAAGAGAAACCACGTTTTGCTGCGTTGCGTAAAAATCAAAGTATTGAGACCATCTCCTACGAAGAAGCAATGGATCTGTTCAAACTTCCATTGACGCTTGGTGAATTTGAAGGTGAAGAAGTGAGTGTGAATGTTGGTCGCTTCGGACCATATGTAAAATTTGGTGAGCAGTTCATTTCTATTCCTCGTGGCGAAGAACCATTAGAAGTAACAATGGATCGTGCTATTGAACTCATCAAAGAAAAACAAACAGCCGATGCGCCTGTTGCCATGTTTGAAAACAAACCGGTAACAAAAGGCAAGGGACGTTTTGGCCCGTTCATTAAATGGGATGGTTTGTTTATCAATGTACCAAAGCGCTATGATTTCGAAAATCTTTCTGCGAACGATATCAATGAACTGATTGAAGCAAAGGTGGAGAAAGAAGCCAATCGTTTTATCGTGCGCTGGCCCGATGAAAATATTGCAGTTGAGAACGGTCGTTGGGGACCTTTCATCCGCTTTGGTAAAAAGATGCTGAAAATCGATAAGAAGAAAGACGGCGAAAAATATACCACAGAAGAAGTAGCACAAATGCCGGTGGAAGAGATTAAGAAAATGATCGAAGCACAGATGCCGGGCGCTTTCTCAAAACAAATAAAAGCGGCTGCAAAAAAAGCAGCTACGAAAAAGAAAGCGGCTACGAAGAAGGCAGCCAATAAGAAAGCAGCGCCAAAGAAGGCTGCGACGAAGAAATAATCGAAAGTCCCGTTAAACGGGACTTTTTTTTTGTAAATTCAACTATGGAAAAGAAAAACATTGAACAACTGAAACAAAAGATTTACGACCAGGTTGCTCAACTACAGGATGAAGTTGCTTTGCAGTTACTCGAAGAAGCAACAGAAGCCTACCTCTCTCCTAATCAGAAAGATATTATTGATGAATTAGCTCCTGCGCAGATCGTAAGATTAAATGAAGCAAAACTTCAGGTTGAAAATGCAGAAGTTGTATCGCATGATGCTGTTAAAGCAAAGTCAAGAGAATGGCTTACGAAGTAATATGGACTTTGCATGCAGAGGAAGATTACAGGCAGATTATTTTTTATCTGAAAAATGAATGGTCTGAGACCGTTGCACTACACTTCATCAACACAACAGAAGAAAGAATTGAACGGATTGCTGTTTTTCCTCTTTTAGGCATTGCATCTGAAAAAGATAATTCGATCAGAAGTATTGTTCTCACAAAACACAATAAACTGTACTACCAATTCCTTGAATCAAAAATTTATATTCTCTCATTATTCGACACAAGACAACATCCGGATAAAAATAAGTTTGAGTAATAACAACTATTCAACCGATTGCACGAACTGCCATTTACAATAACGCTCATTCATTAGTATTTTTCATTTAGGAAAATCGGTCATTTACACTTCGACTCCCTATATCTTTGCGGCGATTATAAACCTCAAACGATGAAACTGAGAAAACTTCAACTCATGGGTATTGCTTTCATGGGTTTACTCAACAACAGCTTTGCCCAGGAAAAAGAAATTGAACTCGATCCAATTACTATTACTGCATCTTTAACTCCTGTAAGCGCTTCAAAGACCGGCCGAAATATTTTAATTATTAAAGGGGATGCACTGCAAAAACTTCCGGTGCAGTCGATCGATGAATTACTACGGTATGTTCCCGGCGTAGAAGTACAAAGCCGTGGACCAATGGGTGCACAAGCTGATTTCACAATTCGTGGTGGTACATTTCAACAGGTATTGGTGATACTTGATGGTATCCGTTTAAATGATCCGTTAACAGGCCACTTCAGTTCTTATATTCCTATTTCTCCGGCTGAGATCGACCGCATTGAAGTATTGAAAGGTGCGTCATCTGCAATTTATGGCACTGAAGCAGTTGGCGGTGTCATTCATATCATCAGCAAAACTTTTGCTGCAAAGAAAAATACAAACGGACATAAGATCAATGCACAGTTAACTGCCGGTGATTTTGGTTTATTCAACGCACAAGCCGGTGCTTTTATTCATCAAAAGAATACAACGGCATCAGTTGGTGTAATTACAAATAATACAAAAGGACAACAACTGCGTGGCACAAAAGGTTATTTCAACCTTACCACTATTTCTGCTTCGGTTAAACAAAAGCTTGGAGAAAATACAAGTGTTGCTTATCGCTTTGGTTATGATGACCGTGATTTCAATGCACAAAATTTTTATACAACTTTCTTAAGCGATACTGCAACTGAATCAGTCATCAGTCGTTGGCATCATCTCAAATTCATGCACAAAAAAAACAAACATAGTTTTTCGTTTGATGCAGGATATAAAGAAGCAAATGACGTATATCGTTTTCGCAAAGCTGTTAGTGCAAATGTGAACAACTCTTCTTTGTTCCAGGCATTGGTGTTGCACGATTATGCAATAAATGACAAATCAACAATTACCTCTGGTGTGCAATTCATCAGCCGCAAAATTGTTTCAAACGACAGAGGTAATCATGAAGTATCAAATGCAGGTGCATTTGTTGTATTAAATCAAAAGTTCGGGAAAGCATTACAATTGAATCCTGCATTGCGTGTTGATTGGAATGAACGTGCCGGCTGGGAATTGATACCGCAATTGAATGCATCATATCGTTACGAATCATTTTTATTTCGTGGAAGTGTTGGTCGCACAACAAGAGATGCTGATTTCACAGAGCGTTTTAACAACTATCAGCGTAACCCTGTTCCATCAGGTCAACGTATCGGTAATCCTGATCTGATTTCAGAAGCCTCCTTGAGTTATGAAGTTGGCGCTGATTATTATCTGAACTCTTCATTAAAAATTTCAACCACCTGGTTTGAACGTTTTCAGCAAAACCTGATCGACTACATCTTCACTACTTATGCAAACATGCCACGCCAGGTAAATCTTGTTCCCGGAGGAAATTATTATCTGGCAAACAATATCGATAAAGTAAACACTACGGGTATTGAAACCGATGTACAGTACACGCATCAGTTTAGTGATAAACATTCTTTATCCGGTGGACTTGGTTTTGTTTGGATGCGAAGCCGCAGCAGTGATACCATTCCTTCGCTCTACGTTTCAAATCATGCAAGGGAAATGTTCAACTTTAATGTGATGTACCGTTACAAAAAAATTGCCGTGAGTACAACCGGTATGCTGAAAGCACGACGACCGCAACCAATTGCTGCACCATTTGTTGCTATCAGTAAAGATTATTTTATTTTGAATACCCGTGTAGATCTATTTCTTCTGAAAGATAAACTGGGCGTATTTGCACAGGTCGATAATATTTTCAACCGTCGCTACAGCGATTTGCTTGGCAGTATTATGCCCACTCGTTGGGTAATGGGTGGAGTAAAAGTGAACTTATAATTAAGAGCTTCAAACATCAAACTGTCTATCCCCTCCGTGGAGGGGCGGCAGACTGTTACACAAAGGATAAAAGAAGGGGTGGGTTATAAAAACTCACCCCTTCTTTTATACAAACTAATTTCTTGATATTTGCAGTCCATAAAAACGATTGATCGTATGCATGATTTTATTCAACAACTCGGCATCAAAGCACAGAACAGCGGCGTTTCAACAGGCGTAAACTGGTTAGCTTCAACAGGTGAATTAATTACCTCCTCCTCTCCTGTTGATGGAAAAACAATTGCATCAGTTACTTCAGCAGATAAAGCAACATATGAAACAGTGATTGCAAAAGCGCAAGCCGCCTTTGCAGAATGGCGCACATGGCCGGCACCAAAACGTGGAGAAATTGTTCGCCAGATCGGTGAAGCATTACGTGCAAAGAAAGAACCGCTCGGTCGCTTGGTTTCGTATGAAATGGGCAAAAGCTTACAGGAAGGTTATGGTGAAGTACAGGAAATGATCGACATCTGCGATTTTGCAGTTGGCCTTTCCCGTCAGTTACATGGATTAACGATGCACAGCGAACGTCCATTGCATCGCATGTATGAACAATGGCATCCATTGGGCATCGTTGGCATTATCTCTGCATTCAACTTTCCCGTAGCTGTATGGAGCTGGAATACAATGTTGGCTTGGATCTGTGGCGACGTGTGCATCTGGAAGCCATCAGAAAAAACACCATTGTGCGGCATTGCATGTCAACACATCGTTGCAGAAGTGTTTGCAAAAAACAATGTGCCCGAAGGTGTGAGTTGTTTGATACAAGGCGGCAGAGAAATTGGTGAATGGATGAGTAACGATACAAGAGTGCCGTTGGTTTCTGCAACAGGAAGTACAAGAATGGGCAAAGCAGTTGGCGCAGCAGTTGGTCAACGATTAGGCCGGAGTTTATTAGAACTTGGCGGCAACAATGCCATCATCATCAGCGAACATGCTGATCTGAACATTGCTATCCGTGGAGCAGTGTTTGGTGCAGTTGGTACTGCAGGGCAACGTTGCACTACAACCCGTCGCTTGATTATTCATGAATCAATTTACGATATAATAAAAGAAAAATTAGTTGCTGCATATAAACAATTAAGCATTGGTGATCCGTTGAATGAAAGCAATCATGTGGGTCCATTGATCGATACAGATGCGGTGAAACACTATTTACAGGCTATTGAACAATGTAAAATAGAAGGTGGACATTTCATTGTTGAAGGCGGCGTATTATCAGGAGCAGGTTATGAAAGTGGCTGTTACGTAAAACCATGCATAGCTGAAACAAAACCAAATTTCAAAATTGTGGAGCACGAAACCTTTGCTCCTATTCTCTATTTGTTGAAATACAAAACCATTGATGAAGCGATCGCTATTCAAAATGGAGTGCCACAGGGTTTATCATCTTCCATCATGACGTTGAACATGCGTGAAGCGGAGCAGTTTTTATCTGTTGCAGGCAGCGATTGCGGTATTGCCAATGTAAATATCGGAACAAGCGGTGCTGAGATAGGCGGCGCCTTTGGTGGTGAAAAAGAAACCGGTGGCGGCCGTGAAAGTGGCAGCGATGCCTGGAAAAATTATATGCGCCGGCAAACCAACACCATCAATTACTCAACAAATCTGCCTCTGGCTCAGGGAATTAAGTTTGATATTTAAGCATCCGTTAACAGCTTTCGCCAAGAGATTTAACGACTAATCTACAGCCGCCTCAAATGCAATGAGGGCGGCTGTTTCACTCAAAAAAATCTGCAAAATGTGGGTAAACGGTATATTTATTTGCCCAACATGCTGCAACTTTACAAATCGTTTAAAATAAGAAAAACATATGCAGTTAAACAAAGTGTTGCTTGTAACATCCGTATTCGCCCTCTCTTCAATCTGTGCCTTCTCCCAGGCTTCTGTAAAAGAAGATCAGTTTAAAGGCTGGCATCTTAAAAATAAATCAACCGATGGGTTTTACGGCATCAGCCTTGACCAGGCTTTTGAATTTGTAAAAAACCGGAAAAGTACAACCGTGATCGTTGCGGTGATCGATAGTGGTATTGATACTTTGCACGAAGATCTGAAACCGGTATTGTGGCGTAACCCAAAAGAAATTCCCAATAACGGAATTGATGATGACAAGAACGGCTATGTAGATGATTACTTTGGCTGGAATTTTCTTGGAGGCAAAGATGGTAAGAATGTAAAAGAAGATTCTTACGAAGCAGCACGATTGTATCATGCATTGAAACCAAAGTATGGTGGCACAGTGGATGAAAGCAAATTATCAGCTATTGAAAAAGAAGAGTACCGCATTTTCAAAAAAGCACAAGGTGATATTGAACATGGCTCAACCGAAGCACAAACACAGGTAGTTTTCCTGCGTGGTTTATATAACAAATCCACTCTTGCTGATAGTTTATTGAAACTGAAATTCAAACCTGAATATACCGGCAATGATCTTGCATCATTTAAACCTGCTAATTCAAAAGAGGCTGATGCAAAATCCACCATGTTTGCCTTGTTCAAAGGGTTTGAGCTGATGGATGCCAACAACGAATTCATCATTAAAGAATTTACAAGTTATTATAAAGGCCAAGAGAAAAAAGCAGAAGCTCCAACTATTGCTCCGAAAGATTATCGTGGTGAAATTGTAAAAGATAATTACTACGATTTCAATGATCGTTTTTACGGCAACCCCGATGTAATGGCCAATACTCCTTTCCACGGCACCCATGTGGCAGGTATTATTGCAGCAGCTCGTAACAATGGTATTGGTGTTGATGGTGTAGCAAACGATGTACGCATCATGAGCATCCGTGCAGTGCCTGACGGTGACGAGCACGATAAAGATATTGCACTCGCTATCCGTTATGCAGTTGATAATGGTGCAAAGGTGATCAATATGAGTTTTGGTAAAAGCTTTTCACCGCAAAAGAAATGGGTTGATGATGCTGTACGCTATGCGCAAAGCAAAGGTGTATTGCTAGTTCATGCAGCAGGTAACGATGGTAAGAATGTTGACAGTTCCGAAAACTACCCTAACCCAAACATCGTTGAAACAAAAATGAAAGCTCCCAACTTTATTACCGTTGGTGCAAGTGGTGATCCTAAAACAGGTGGTCTCGCTGCTGATTTCAGCAATTATGGTAAAAAAGAAGTGGATGTATTTGCACCTGGTGTAAAGATCTATTCAACAATCCCCGGCGGCAACACGTACGGATTTGCACAAGGTACCAGTATGGCAAGCCCCGTTGTAGCAGGCCTGGCTGCATTCATTCTCTCCTACTACCCTGATCTTACACCGGAGCAGGTGAAGTATTGTATTGAAAAAGGTTCAGTTAATCCAAATATGCAGGTAACAAAACCCGGCAGTGAGCAAAAAGAAGATTTTGCTAACTTCAGCCGCACAGGAGGTTTGTTAAACGCATATGAAGCAGTGAAGATTGCAGCAACCTTAAAAGGAGAACGTAACGAAACTGTACAACCTTCGCCAAAGCCGCAACCCAAACCAAAAGTTAAGAAATCGAAAAAAGGATAACACTTTGAATATAAAACCCGCTTTTCAGCGGGTTTTCTTTTTATGTTTACAATATCTATGACAGTTTGCTGTTATGCATATGCCAAAACCTGATTATCATGTCAAGACCAACCACTAACGACTACGCTTCTTTTTATCACAAGTATGTAATGAATGTACAGGAAGATGATGTGAAGAAAGCTTTCGAAAATCAATTTGCAGTACTCGATTCTTTTCTTGCATCAATACCGGATTCAAAAGCTGATCATGCTTATGCTGACGGCAAATGGACCGTGAAACAATTATTGCAGCACATGATTGATGCTGAACGCATTTTCGCACACCGTGCATTATGGTTTGCCCGCCAAAGCGCAGCTCCATTAAGCGGTTTCGATGAAAATGAATATGCCGCCATTGCTGATGTGAGCAAACGCACAATACAATCATTGGCCGATGAGTTCAGAGCCGTTCGTAAGAGCAGCGAGTTTTTGTTCAATAGTTTCTCCTGGAAGGAATTAAATACCAGTGGCATGGCCAATAACAACTCCATTACCGTAAATGCAATGGGGTTTGTAACACTGGGCCACTTCCTCCATCATAAACGGATCTTGGAAGAACGATATTTGTAAAAAAGGTCAGGCTCCCGTTGTATCGGGAGCCTGATGTTTTAAAATACTGCAAACCTGTAAGCCGGATTTTGTCATATCCACCAAAGCTTAGCGTAGGTGGACGTAGCTATCATTTATCTGTCCAACAACTTACGCTGAAGGATCAATCTGCCTACCCTCCGTCATCGAACGAGCCGTTCTCAGGCGACGGTATATGTGGCATTTCAGCACGCAAGGTTTACCCCTCCCGCCAATTACTGGGCGGGACCGTAGGCTCTTACCCTACGTTTTCACCTTTTCCACACAAGTGCGGTAGTTATTTTCTGTGGCACTTTCTGTTGCCTCTTTCGAAGCACCCGGCTCTTCACCGGTACGTTGCTCTATGCTGTCCGGACTTTCCTCTTCCCGTAAACAGGAAACGATAGCTTAGTTTACAGTAACTGCAAAAATAAGATATCGTGTTGAGGTATGTCATACTTATTCAACCAATAAAAAATCCCCCAACCGAAGTTGAGGGATAACACAATTAAAACTAAATGAGTTGATCAATTGCAATGTTCTTCAAATGCACTGATGAGATTTTGTGCGATCATCTGTGCAGGACGGCCTTCGATGTTGTGACGTTCAATAAAATGAACCAACTGACCATCTTTGAATAAAGCAATAGCGGGTGAACTTGGAGGATAAGGCAACAGATGCTCACGGATCTTTTTCACTGCATCAATATCAAAGCCTGCAAAGCTGGTCAACAAATGATCAGGACGTTTTGTGCTGTTATTTACAGCCATCAACACACCTGGTCTTGCGCTACCTGCTGCACAACCGCATACTGAGTTAATAAAAACAAGACTCGTTCCTTTTTGCGTTAACGCACTGTCAACCGACTCTGCTGATAACAATTCATCAAAACCACCTTCGGTCATTTCCCCTTTCATGGGTAATACTATTTCTGCTGGATACATAATGTAATAGTTTAAATTTTATGCAAAGCTACAGGAATTGAAAATTCAATCAGCGAAAAAAGAAATTTTGACAGAATAATTGCAGCATAGTAGACTTTTTGTCGCATTTAAGTTCACAAATCTGAAATGAAGACGCAGAAAACCCTGTTGGAATATGCTTTGATGATTTCATACCATTATTAAAAACAATTAAAACTTTAATACTATGACAATGGTAAAATTGCACAGCCCCGTTCAGAAAAACCTCAACAACATCTTTGATGAGTTTTTCAATGAGTTACCTGCATTTGGTAAAACAGTAAATAATCTCTTTTCACCTGCAGTAAACATCCTTGAAACTTCTGATGCTTATCATCTTGAGTTGAACGCTCCTGGTCGCAACAAAGAAGACTTCCAGATCTCTGTAGATAAAGGCCTATTAACAATCAGCTACGAGAAAAAAGAAGAAGCAAAGAATGAGGATGTGAAAGTAGTTCGTCGTGAGTTCAGCTACCAAAGCTTTAAACGCAGCTTTACAATTGATGAAAAGATCAATGCAGAAGCTATCCAGGCGAAATACGAAAATGGTTTGTTGAAATTGTTATTGCCTAAAAAAGCAGAACAGCAACAACCGGTGAAAACGATCACTATTCAGTAATAGATTTCATATAGCTTGTTTTAGAGCAGTTGGTTTTGGTTACCCCGTTGTTTTTACAGCGGGGTTTTTGTTTCTCTTAACAAGTGTTTAAGCAGACATGATTATCTTCGCCACAATCGACATGAAAGCTCTATTAACCCTTCTTACCGGCTTGTTTCTCCTGTTGAGCAGCAAGGCACAGGACATTCCTGATTCTGTTCATGCAATTCCACCCGCAGTGGATACTTCATTGCGTATCCGGAACCTGAACCCCTACTTTACATTGCATGTAGACAGTTCACTCAGTTATAAGCTGGAGATCAACAAAGAGATCACAAATTATTATTGGTATTTGAAGAATTCGCCTGTTGGTTTGCGCATTAATAAAGACAATGGCCTGCTTACATTCAAAGCAGACAAAGCTTATTTTCTTTCAGGCAGATTAAAGTATGATGTTGAATACAAAGTGCAGCTGGGAGTTCAAAATTTAAATAACCCGGTTGAAAAAGCAGATACAGTGTTTACGATCGTATTCTTTAACACGGAAATCATTCAATCGAAAATAAGACCATCCGTATCTGCAACTGTTACAGTTGATGAAGGTGATACTGCACGTTTTGTGCTGAATTGTGAAAACGGAAACTTCCCTATTGAATACATCAATTTCGAAAGCAGCATTCCGATAAAACCGGAAAACGCCATCACCAAATGCAAGGATGAATTTGTGTGGTGGATCCCTTACGACTTCGTAAAAGATAATGATGCAGGAAAAGTAAAAGAGTTTCGTCTTTTGTTTATTGGCGCTGATAAATTCAGGAATAAGGATACAGCTGTTATACGCATTATTGTAAGAGATGCAATTAACTACCCACTAAAAAAACAGGAATACGATAAACTTGTTAGTGATTACAACAGGTATATCCAGCAACTGAAATTCACGTTCCGCACACTTGATAAAAAAATTAAACATACACGCAATAAAAGAGTGGCGTTTGATATGACATCTTCATCCTCCGCTTTAGCAGGCACCATCCTGAGCACATCAAAAAATGAAGATCAGAAGAACGTAGGACGTGTATTGCCGGCTGTTGGTGTAACGCTGGTACCAGTAAAGGAAGCTGTGGCACCTAACAAAGTAAATGATCAGAACTCCGTTTCATTGGTGCGAACAAGCATCAGGCGGTTAGAATATATCCTTCAGGAGAATGGACTGGTGAGCGAAAAAGATCCCGACATCATTACAAAAACAACGAAGCTGAAAACAGATCTCAAACAAATTCAATTGCAGCTTATTGATGTGCCGTTGGAAGAAATCAACTTTGAAGATCCGAAGAACGTTAACAAATACTTCGATGATCCGAAAGTGAACAGGAAGTATCGCAACAAAAAGAAATCATAAAAGAAGCCGGTGAATATTCACCGGCTTCTTTTA
>NZ_DATGWT010000029.1:0-157712 GCF_035299325.1 Lacibacter sp.
CCGAATTCTGTACCTGCATACAACAATCCTGCACGTTTATGATCTGCACGCATCGCTCTTGTGAAATGCATTTTGTTGATGCCATTGGTAATGAGCTTCCATGTTTTACCGTAGTCTTCTGTTTTGTAGATGTACGGCGTGTAATCATCCAGCTTGTAACGTGTGCCTACAAAATACGCAGCGCCTTTTTTAAACGGATCAACATCTACACAATTCCACATCATAAATTTGGGCGCATCTTTCGGAGTAACGTTCTCCCAATTCTTGCCACCGTCTCTACTTACATTGATCAAGCCATCATCACTGCCTGTCCACAACAGATCTTTCTCTACAAAACTTTCTGTACCGGTGAAAATGGTACAGTAATATTCAACACTGGTATTATCCTGTGTAATTGGTCCGCCACTTGATTTTTGTTTGCTTTTATCATTTGTTGTTAAGTCTGGCGAAAGTGCGGTCCATGTTTGTCCTTCATCTTCTGTTGCAAACAATACATTACCTGCCGTGTATAATTTCTTTGGATTATGTGGCGAGAAGAAGATCGGGAAGTTCCATTGAAAACGATACTTCAATACATCAGCACCGGCACCCATTGGATTATCGGGCCATACACTGATGGCTCTGTTCTCACCTGTCTTATGATCAAGACGTGAAAGATAACCACCATAGTTACCACCATACACAATATCCGGATTAGTTGGATCGGCCACTACATATCCACTTTCGCTACCTGCTGTTTCCTGCCAATCCTGTTCAGTTATACCTGCGCCACTTGTTCTGCTTTTGATACGAACAGTTGAATTATCCTGTTGTGCACCCAATATGCGATAAGGAAAACTATTATCGGTTGATACACGGTAGAATTGTCCGGTAGGCTGATTCATATAAGTACTCCAGTTATTGCCACCATCGAAACTCACCTGACCGCCACCATCATCTGCCACGATCATACGTTTACCATCGTTTGGATCGATCCACAGATCATGATGATCGCCATGCGGTGTGCGGAGCGATTGAAAAGTTCTTCCTCCATCACGGCTGTACATGAAATTTACATTGGGGCAATAAACAAGATCAGGATTTTTTGGATCAACAAATACTTTGCTGTAATACCATGCACGCTGACGGATATTATTATCGCCACTCATCAGTTGCCATGTTTCTCCTGCATCATCACTGCGAAACAATCCACCGTTTGCATTTTCAAGAATGGTATAAATGCGTTCAGGATTTGATGGTGCGAATGCCACACCAACAATTCCCCAAGTTCCTTTCGGTAATCCTTTTTTCGTTGAAACATTTGTCCATGTTTCACCACCATCCGTTGATTTATACAAGCCACTTCCTTCGCCACCACTTTCCAAACTGTGCGGTGTGCGAATTACACGCCACATGCCAGCGTACAGCACCAATGGATTTTCAGGTTCCATCACTAAATCGGAAGCACCTGTTTGATTGTTCACAAACAATGTGCGTTTCCATGTTTTACCACCATCCGTTGTTTTGTACACACCACGTTCTTCATTTGGGCCAAACAAATGACCAACTACTGCAGCCCAAACAACATCCGGATTTTTTGGATGAATTAAAATGCGGATGATATGACGTCCATCTTTCAAACCAATATTTCTCCAACTGCGTCCACCATCATCACTACGCCACATGCCACCCAAACCTTCACTCACATTACCACGCATGGTGTTTTCACCTTCACCTACATACAAAATACTTTCATCACTCGGTGCCACAGCAACAGCACCAATTGATGATCCAAAATACTTATCGCTGATGTTTTTCCAGTTGTTACCACCATCGGTTGTTTTCCAAACACCACCTCCGGTAGCACCCATGTAAAAAGTTGTTTTGTTGGTATAACTACCAGCTACAGCGGCGCTTCGTCCGCCACGGTAAGGCCCGATGGAACGATACTTTAGTGAGCTGTAAACAGCTTCTTCATTTGAGGGAGCCGGGGTTGATGTTTGCTTCTTTTGCGCAAGCAAAAACAGTACGCTGAAAAGCGTACCTGCAAGCAAGATTGATTTTCTCATGTTCAATACAATTAGTTGAATGGGGAAATTACAAATGTTTTTGGTGCAAAGCTGAAACTGTTGCTTTCATGTGATGAGCGGCCGTTCATCTATTTTATAAAAGAATTATCTGAGCCCATAAAAGCACGGCATGCGAATTGTACCTGTTGTTTTTCCATTCCTCCAATTACCGTCCTTGATTTTTTCCGTTCATCAGTCATATTTTCTATTTTGAAATCTGCAACCGAAAATCGTTGTCAGAATTCTACCGTTCGTCTAATTTTTTCACTTCAGCATTGTAACGTATCTATCTTTCGGGTCGTATTACATTCAAACCTTGTCATCATGCTGAGATCAATCCTTATTGCTTTTGCAATAATCCTATGCACGTTCGTGCATGCGCAAACGTCAAAACCAACCACACCAAAGTTTACGGAAAAAACTCCCCCAAGGTTATTACCTGCAAAGCGTACAACGGAAATCATCAAGATCGATGGAGTGCTTGATGACGCTGCATGGAAAGACGCACCACTGGCAACTGACTATATTGAATTCAGACCGGCAGTTGGCGTAAAAGAAGCTGACGAAACAAAAACAATTTCTTATCTCCTTTATTCTGATGAAGGGATTTACTTTGCCGGCTTTTGTTACGAACGCAGCCGTGACAGTATTGCCAGAGAATTAAAAGGTCGTGATGGATTTGGTATGAACGATTATGTCGGAATCATCTTCGACACATATAAAGACAACCTTAATGGTTTTGAATATTTTGTTACCCCATTGAATGAACAGTGGGATGCAAAGATGGCGCCGAATGCAAATGGCAACAGCGAAGATTTCAGTTGGAATGCAGTTTGGAAAAGCGGCGTGGTGATACATGATAATGGCTGGAGTTTTGAAATGTTTATACCTTATGGTGCTATACGCTTTGCAAAAAAAGATATGCAGGAATGGGGCGTTAACATGACACGTCGCCGTCAAAAAACAGGGCAACAGTTTACCTGGAATCCCATTGACCCGAATGTCAATGGTTTCTTAACACAGGAAGGTTACTGGACAGGAATTACAAATATTAAACCACCGGTTCGCTTGCAATTTTCTCCCTACTTTTCTGTTTATGCAAATCATTACCCTGTAAATAAACAAGGCACAAAGAATTTTACGAACCAGGTGAATGGCGGATTAGATGTGAAGTATGGATTAAACCAGGCATTTACATTAGATGCAACTTTGATCCCTGATTTTGGACAGGTGCAAAGTGATAACCAGGTATTAAATCTTTCCCCGTTTGAAGTACGCTTTAACGAGAACAGGAATTTCTTTACTGAAGGAACAGAACTCTTCAGTAAAGGCGGATTATTTTACTCACGACGGATAGGCGGCACACCTTTACATTATTATGATGTGCAAGACCCATCAAGATTAAATACAAATGATACAATCTTAAAAAATCCCGGTGAATCAAAGCTTATTAATGCTTCAAAAATATCCGGTCGCACACAAAGCGGCCTTGGCATCGGTATACTTAATGCAGTTACAAGAACACAATATGCCACAATTGAAAATATAAACACAAAAGAACAGCGTAAAATTGTAACGAACCCTCTCACCAATTATAATGTTATTGTACTAAACCAATCGATGAAGAACAACAGCAGCGTTTCATTGATCAATACAAATGTTACACGAAGTGGGGCAGACTATGACGCAAACGTTACTGCTGCTTTAGTTGATCTGAATGATAAAAAGAATACCTGGAATATTGGTGGCAAATTTGCTGTGAGCCAATTGCTGAGCTATGGTAAAAATGGCGAGAATGTAAATGGATACAATCATAATATCTATTTCGGTAAAACAAGTGGCCGTTTCAATTTCAATGTTTGGCAGGAATTGACTGATACAAAATATTCACATGCCGATCTTGGTTTTTTCACCAACAACAATTTTTTTGATCATGGTGCGTGGGTTGGTTATAAATGGATAGAGCCAAAAAACTGGTACAACCGCATTTTCTTAAACTTGAACGGAAGGGTTAGTAAACTGTTTACCCCTTTTGCAGGAATAAAGGAAACATATCAAACAGGTAACGTCAATTTTAACGCAGAACTTCAAACCAAAAAATTATGGTGGGTAGGAACATTCCTGGGTTACACTTCAAAGCAAAATGATTTTTATGAACCCCGTAAAACAGGTTTTTTCTTTACACGAAACCAAAGCTTTGCCTTGGGTGGCTGGGTAAACAGTAACCAGGCAAAAAAATATTCGTTCTCGTCTGAAATATTTGCACGTCGCCATATCAATTTTTATAATCAGTTTGGTGTGGACGCAAGCGTTAACCAAACATTTCGATTCAATAGTAAGTTCTCCATTTCACATAACATAGGCTATCTCCCAAGATTTAATAACATGGGGTATGCAGCCAAACCAGATAACGGCGATTTGATTTTTGCACGCCGCAAAGTCAATACCATTGAAAACATTGTGAACCTTAAGTATAGTTTTACAAATATGATGTGGATCACCTACCGTATGCGCCATTATGTAAGTACAGTTGACAATAAGGAGTATTTTACTTTACAGCATAACGGGAAACTATTACCTAACAGCACATTTGCCGGTAATGCAAATCAAAACCTGAACCTCTTTAATATTGATATGGTATACACCTGGCAGTTTGCGCCCGGCAGCTTTTTAAATGTTGTATGGAAGAATTATATTCAGCATTTCAACCGCACTGTTGAGGCGGACTATGTGAAAAATTTTACAAATACGCTTGATGCGGATGCAAACAATAATCTTTCGCTAAAAGTAATTTACTTCCTCGACTATCTTGATATGAAGAAGTGGGGAAAGAAGAAATAAAAAAGAATGTCCAGCCTCGGCGGGACATTCTTTTTTATAACAGATTAAGTGCAATCAATTATTTACACTCTTCTTTACCTTCGGTTTTTTCAACAATTCTTTTGCGATGGCCTGCATGGCTTTTTGTTCAAACTGTTTATTCAGTTGTTCATACTGCTGTTCGGCTTTACTCATTTCTGTTTTCAAAAAAGCAACACGTTGCACCTGCAGGTTGCTCGGTCTTGCTTCCTGTGTTACAACAGCCGCATACACTTCGGTCAGGTCGGTACGTAATCGTTTAAAATCAACAGTACCTTTTGATACAGGTGGCACCAATGTAAGCCGTAGTGATTCTAATTTGTTATAATAATCTTCAAGCAACAGTTTTGTTTTCTTATCGAGTGTAGAATCAACATGCTTTTTGAGTACTTCCTGCTTTGCAAGAATACTGTCAACTAATTTCGTCAGTTGCTCATGCATACCAAACAATTCCATTCCTGTTTTATATTGCAGTTGACGATCTTCTAACGTAAAATTTGGGTTCTTATCATCATGTACCAATGTAATTGTATGATTATATTCTTTGCCATTCAATTTCATTTTAATGGTATAATCACCGGGTAATACCTGCGGCGCAATGAAGCTCCCAATCTCACGTTGGTTGCCACCTTTTGCGGTTTTAGGAGGAAGCATACGTTGTGCCCACATCACTTTGTTATAACCTTTGCGATTACTCGGACTCAGTTTCTGCACAAGCTTACCCTCCTTATCATATACTTCCAGTTGAATATTATTAGCCCGGTCTTTCAGGTAATATTGAATGGGAGGAATAACAGTTCCTATTCCTCCGTTCCAATCGCCTGCAGCATTCTCAAACTGTCCGCCATATTTTCCCATAGTGAGTGTGATGGGTTTAGTATTGAGCATCACCACATCATTTGCAGCAACATCAGCAGTAATAGTACGCATGGGTGTTATGTCTTCTACGATAATGATACCACGGCCATGCGTTGCCAATACCAGGTCGTTTGTTTGTTCCTGAATTTTTATATCACGCACCAACGCATACCAGGGAATATTATTCTTCATCCTGAACCATTCATTACCACCATCCACACTTGCAAACAATCCCATTTCTGTACCGGCAAATAATAAATTTTTGTTCACGATATCTTCTTTGATCTTGTGTGCAAAGCCCGTGAACTCTTTGCTTTCAAACTTCTTCCATGTTTTACCCATATCATTACTTATAGCAATATAAGTCTGGTGATCGCCATACGCATGGTTATCAAACGTAGCATATACTTTGTTCTTATCATATTGCGATGGTTCAATACTGCTCACCCATGTTTGTTTTGGAATACCGGCTGCGGCATAATTAGCAGCAACATTCGTCCATGTTTTACCTGCATCCGTTGTGTATTGCAGATTACCATCGTCTGTTCCCACCCAAATAATATTTTCATCAAGCGGTGATTCTGATATGGTAAAAATGGTACAATGATTTTCAGCGCTTGTTACATCCATTGTAACACCACCGCTTTTTTCCTGTTCCTGTTTTCGCTTGTCGTTTGTTGTGAGGTCGGGTGAAATACGTGTCCAGTTACTTCCACGATCTGTACTCTTGTATAGGTACTGTGCACCAACGTACAAATTCTTTTTGTTATGCGAACCTGTTACAATAGGTGTATTCCAGTTGTAACGCAGTTTTTCTTCGCCTGCTACTGCTTGTGGTTGAATTGTTACAGATGCATTTGTTTTCATGTTGATCCTTGCCATGTTGCCGCCCTGCGCTTCGGCATATGCAATATTTGGATCAACCGGATCGGGTTGTGTCCAGAAACCATCACCACCATACACCGATTTCCAATCGCCGTTTACAACACCACCGGGTGCTTTGCTCGGCGCATACCAGCTACCGTTATCCTGCAAACCGCCATATATACGATAAGGTTCCTGCTGATCAACACTTACATGATAAAACTGACCAACCGGTAAGTTGTTGCAGAACTTCCAGGTAACACCACGATCTAAACTGAAATACACGCCACCATCGGTACCAACATACATGATGTTTGTATTATTGGGATTGATCCATAATGCATGATGATCGCTGTGCACCCAACCACCTTCATTACTTGCATCAGCAAAGGAAAAACCTCCATCGTTTGAATACGAAAATGAAAAGGCAGGACGATACACACGTTTCGGATCTTTTGGATCTATCTCAAGCGTAGAAAAATAAAAAGGTCGTGATGTGATATTACTTGTTGCACTTTGTTGCTTCCATGTTTCACCGGCATCAGCTGAAATGTATAAACCTGTGTTCTCACTTTCAACAATCGCCCAAAGGTTTTGTGGTGATGATGGCGCAAGAGCCAATGCTACACGACCAAATGGTTTCTTTGGTAACCCATTGCTTAACTCTTTCCATGTTTTACCTGCATCAGTTGATTTATAAATACCGCTACCCTTTCCTCCACTGTTGAATGCATAAGGCAAACGGCGAAACTCCCATGATGTTGCATACAACACATTGGGATTCGATGGATCAATTTCAACATCAGCCACACCGGTATTTTCATTGATGTATAAAATGGTTTCCCAAGTTTTACCTGCATCAATTGATTTGTATAACCCACGATGTTTACTGCTGCTCCATAAAGGGCCTGGTGCAGCCACATAAACAATAGATGAGTTAACAGGATCAACAACAACTTTTGAAATATGCTCCGTGCTATCGAGACCTATCTTCACCCAATTATCGCCGCCATCGGTTGATTTATACATACCATCACCAATGGAAACCGAGTTCCGCATATTACTTTCACCAGTTCCTGCATAAATCACTTTCGGATTTTTTTGATCGATGGCCAATGCGCCTATGCTTTGTGTGTATTTATCAAACACAGGTTTGAATGATGCTCCTGCATTGGTACTTTTCCAAATGCCGCCACCTGCTGTGCCGATATAAAGCGTTTTGCCATCGCTGTTAACACCAACAATATCGGTGATGCGGCCACTCATAGTACCGGGACCAAGATGCCGTGCTTCCATCATACCGAACGTGGAAGAATTTATTTGTGCCTGCGCACAAAACGTGTATACTGCCAATGAGCAGACTGCTACAATTTTTTTCATACTGATAAGTTATAAAAAAACCCGACTCGTTGGGGTCGGGTTCCAGGTTATGTGTTCATATTATTTTGAAGGCTTGAATATCGCTTCATCAACAGGCTTGTTGATTTCAACTTTTGCAATACTAAAGTCAAGATTCATTCCCGGAGCAAAAGGGATAGCCATGCTCATTGGAACTAAAACGCCTTCAGGTAATTTTTGATAATTACTGTAGGTAGTAGAAAGTTCTGCTTCCTGTCCGTTTGCTTTTACAACGGTGGTAGATTTTATTAAGAGATAAGTTTTCGCATCTAAAAAATAAGTAGTTGCCTTTCCACCTTTTGTAGTGAGCTTCAATTTGAAACACTCTGTACCATCAACATCTTCTTTACCTAACCCTTCAACAGTATGACCTTTTGTTTTATAGTCAATAAAGTTGCCCTGCAGATCAAGACTTTCCTGACCTTCTTTTACTTCCTCTTCTGTAATTGGTTCCGGTGATTGCTGGCCCTGAACCGGGAAGAATTTCCAACCTGCAGTTGGTGTCATGATCTGGTAGTTTGTCATTCCCATAGCAACAATATCCTGGCGTGAACCTTTCATATGCAAGGTGGTGTTCACCACATCAAGATTAGCTCCCTGAACGGTCATTGTTCCTGTTTGCACCATACTGGTAACTTTTTTCCAGTTGTCGGCACCACCAATGGCATCAATATGTTTGCCAATGATCTCATCGGCTGTTTGAGCTTTTACTGTAGCCGCACTTAAGGCACCTGCCACAAACAGACTGAATAATTTAAACGCTTTCATTTTTTGTGTTTTTATATTGGTTGTAAAGAAACGTATTTTGTTACAGTTGCATACCAAAAAAAGTGGATGTGACCCAAAATTAAAACAGCATCGCTCCGCCTTTCTGCCGTTCATCCAGTAACTTGGGCCCGATTTCAAACCACCACCATCCATGGCTTTACTCACTATTACAGGTAATATCGTTGATTTGTTTTCAGAAACTGTTTTTTATGGCTCCTTAACGGCTGAAAATGGCATGATCGTTTCCATCAACCAGCTTTCTACCGAAACAAAAGAAGCTGAATCATTTATCCTGCCAGGTTTTATTGACAGTCATGTTCATATTGAAAGCTCTATGCTGGTGCCCTCAGAGTTTGCTAAACTGGCGGTGGTGCATGGTACCGTTGCCACGGTAAGCGATCCCCACGAAATTGCCAATGTGTGTGGTATGGCCGGTGTTGAATTTATGATCGAAAACGGCAAAACAGTTCCATTCAAATTCAACTTCGGTTCTCCCAGTTGTGTTCCTGCAACAAACTTTGAAACAGCAGGTGCGGTGTTGAATGCTGCTGATGTAAAAGCCTTGTTGCAAAAAGACGAGATCAAATACCTGAGTGAGATGATGAATTTCCCCGGAGTGTTGCATGCCGATGAAGAAGTGATGAAAAAAATAAATGCTGCTAAAGAACTCGGCAAACCGGTTGATGGACATGCGCCTGCGTTGAGAGGTGAAGATGCAAAAAACTACATTGAGGCAGGCATCAGTACCGATCATGAATGTTTTACCAAAGAAGAAGCACTTGATAAGTTAAAATATGGGATGAGAATCATCATCCGGGAAGGAAGTGCGGCGAAAAATTTTGAAGCATTGTATTCATTGATCGATGAATACCCTGACATGATCATGCTGTGCAGCGATGATAAACATCCCGATAGTTTAGTGGAAGGACATATCAACCAGCTTTGTGCAAGAGCTGTTGCAAAAGGCATGAATGTGTTCAATGTATTAAAAGCTGCTTGTGTAACGCCTGTATTTCATTATAAGCTTGATGTGGGTTTACTTCGGACCGGTGATGCAGCCGATTTTGTTGTTGTAAATGATCTGAAAGAATTTAAAGCAGAGAAAACATTTATCAACGGTGAACTGGTTGCAGAAAATGGCAAGTCGTTCATTGAAAGTAAGCAATCGTCTGTCATCAATAATTTTAACTGCGATGCAAAACCTGTTGCTGAATTTGAATTTCATCTCAACCGCTTTGGCATGGCCGATGAAGAAAATATTGAACAGGTGTATGTAGTGGAAGCAATGGATGACCAACTCATCACCAATAAACTAATTGAGCCGATAACCTCTTTCAGTGTTGAACATGATATCATCAAAGCCAATACGGAAAAAGATCTGTTGCACATGATTGTTGTGAATCGTTACAGTAATGCACCGGTTGCTAAATCATTCGTCAAAAATTTTGGTTTGAAGAAAGGTGCTATAGCCTCATCGGTTGCGCACGATAGTCATAACATTATTGCGGTAGGTGTTGATGCAGATAGTTTATGTAGTGCAGTAAATCTTATTATTTCAGCAAAAGGCGGTGTAAGTGTGGTGAATGAAAAAGAAGAACAGGTATTGCCACTCCCTGTTGCAGGTTTAATGAGTGCTGATGATGGTTATAAAGTTGCGGAAGCTTACAGCAGTATTGATGCAGCTGCAAAAGCATTGGGTTCAACATTGGCTGCTCCGTTTATGACACTTTCATTTATGGGGTTGCTGGTGATACCTCATTTGAAGTTGAGCGATATGGGGCTGTTTGATGGTGACAGTTTTAGTTTGGTTTAAGGAAACTACTTAGAAGCAACTGATAGTTGTCTTCAATTCTGCTTATTAGATGAGCCGAATCTTCTTTTGCCGGAATTAATTTTTCATATTGTAGTACCCTTCATCCTCTAAAAAAACCAATATGCAAACATTACTTCACGACATTGAACAAGTAGTTGATCTTTCCCCTTCAGAAACAAAAGATCTTATTCAGGCTTTTAAGCTTTTTACGGACAGGCACTTTGATATTGATCCTGTTGTGCTACAGCAAACATTTTCTTTTTCTTCCAGTCGTATGCTCAATCAGCAGGAAGATGAGGATAATACCCACTCGCAACTTGAAGAGTTACTGTATTATTAATTTGACTTAACTGCTTTCAGTTTGAAAAAAACCAGTAATAACTGTTATTTTAGCTGAAACAACCTGTATGCGTAAGTTCCTCGGTATTTTTTCCATTGTGCTTGTATTGGTGCTTGTGATTTTTATTTACTGGCGTTTTTATTATGTTTTTGGCGAAGGCGTAAAAGCAGGCGAATTGAATTACATGGTGAAGAAAGGATACGTGTTCAAAACCTATGAGGGCAAACTCATTCAATCAGGACTTCGTTCAAAAACTCCCGGCACTGTGGCAAGCTATGAATTTGAATTTAGTGTGGAGGATGATAGTGTTGCCAATGTACTTATGCTTAACAGCGGAAAAGTATTTGAACTGCATTATAAAGAATACCTCGGCACCATTCCGTGGCGTGGTCATTCAAAGTATGTCGTGGATAAGATCATTAATATGAAAGAAGAATAAAGAAAGCCCCGTTCCGGGGCTTTCTTATTTTCACTACTTCGATTTATCGTAAGCATGTTTATATCCCGGGCGGGATAACATATGCAACAGATCTTTTTCTAAACTTTCAACCGGGTATTCAACAAAACGATTGATCTCATTTCCATTCTCTAATACCAGCAATGTGGGTACCCGCAGGATATTTTTTCCCTGCTCTTCGTGGGTCGGACTTTTTTTGTAAGCAGTATCATGGTTACTTACCATCACCAGTTTTACCTGTTCAGGTTGTATACCACAATAATCAAAAATTTTATACAGACGTGGTACTTCACGCTTACTATCACCACACCATGTGCCAAGGAACAAGACAAAGGTTTTATTTCCTATAAATGGCTTAAGTTGAACTGCTGTTGCACTATCAACCTTATAACCATTATAGCCGGGGATAAACCACGATGCAAATGGTTCCTGTAACAACGCTTCACGTGTGCAACAACCTTCAAGCATTGGATTCCCGTTACGGTCTTTACTGATCTTATTCAATGGTTGTGCTGATGCATTGACAAATACGAATGCGAGTATGATGAAAAACAATGATCGTTTCATGATAAAAATTTTGAAATAATAAATGGCTGCACAGAAAAACCAGGTGTATTGCAATACAGCAATCACCATACTCCGTGCAGGAATAGTTAGAAAAAAAATATTCAGGAGAAAACGATCAGCAGCGGGGAGGTTGCAATAATTCGTGGAGGTAACCGCTTAGTTGTTGAGGCGCAGTTATACTGTTGTATGTTGTGTTGGAAGAAACGGTAACGGCTTCCTCATCCTTTACAGTATGATTAAAAAACTCTTCTGTATAGTTTTTCAGGTGATGTTGATGATAGGGAGTTGAAGGCTCATTGTCACTTGCTGTCGATTGCAGCTTTGCATCGCAACCGCAATCTTTGGTTGATTCAATAGCTGCTGTAATACGACATTCCATATAATCGATCATCTTACCGTATTGAAACAGGAAAAAAATGCTGAGAAAAAATATGGAGAGCAGTTGCTTCATTCGCTTATGAAAATACAACAGGCAACTGAAAGATGCAAGTTGTTAATACAAGTTGCTCTTCATCAAACCCCATTTGCATAAGCGGTACACCAGCGATGTTTTCAAACATCCTAGTCCGTATTTCATACTACGACTGAAGTTGATACTACTGGCTTCTTCAAAATATTTGGTAGGACAGGTTACTTCGCCGATCTGGTAGCCTTTGTAAAAGATCTGTGCGGCCATTTCATTATCAAACACAAAATCATCGTTACACTCCTGGTATTTAATGTTTTGTAACACTTCTCTGCTGAAAGCTCGATAGCCGGTATGATATTCAGATAATTTCTGACCCAGTAATATGTTTTGTGTGAATGTTAAAAACCGATTGGCAATGTATTTATACATCGGCATGCCGCCTTTCAACGCACCGTTACCCAAAATGCGGCTGCCAAATACAACCGGGTAAACATTGTTCCCAATGATACTGATCATGGCATGCAACAACATTGGGGTGTACTGATAATCGGGGTGCAACATCACCACAATATCGCCACCAAGCTCCAGCGCCTTGTTGTAACAACTTTTCTGGTTACCGCCGTAACCTTTGTTCTTTTCGTGGCTCACAATATGTTTAATGCCCAGCTCTTTTGCCTTGGCAACTGTTTCATCTTTACTGGCATCATCCACCAGCACCACTTCGTCCACAATTTCGAAGGGGATCTCGCTGTAAGTGATCTCTAATGTTTTAGCCGCATTATACGCCGGCAATACCACGATGACTTTCTTGTTATTGAACATGGCGGCAAAGATAATGTCTGAACCATGATTTATCTGATTTTTAGGATTCAGAGGATTGTGCGGCAATTAGTACACTTATCACTTCAATCGTTTAAATCCACCCAAATCATGGTTCAGACAATTTTCCCCTTTAAGGGATAGGGTGTACATTTGCAGCCCTTAATTAAGCGAATTATGTTTCAGAATTTAAGTGAACGTTTAGAGAGTGCGTTTAAGAATATAAAAGGTGAAGGCCGCATTACCGAGCTCAACATTGCCGCTACGGTGAAAGATATCCGTCGTGCCCTTGTGGATGCCGACGTAAATTATAAAATTGCCAAAGACTTTACTGATACGGTAAAGGACAAGGCGCAAGGTGCAAAGGTGTTGCTGGCAGTTAACCCCGGTCAGCAAATGGTGAAAATTGTGCAAGACGAGCTGACGGAACTTATGGGCGGCACCGAAAGCGAACTTGAACTGAAAGGTGCTCCTGCGGTTATACTCATTGCCGGTTTACAGGGTAGCGGTAAAACCACTTTCAGCGGAAAATTGGCGAACTACCTCAAAACACAGAAAGGAAAATCGCCTTTGTTGGTGGCTGCAGATATTTATCGTCCGGCGGCGATCGATCAATTAACAGTATTGGCTGGCCAGATTGGAGTGGATATTTACAGCGAACGGGAGAACAAAGATGCAGTTGCCATTGTGCAGAATGCCATTAAAGAAGCTAAGTCGAAAAACAAGAACGTCGTTATTATCGATACGGCCGGTCGTTTGGCAATTGATGAAATATTGATGAAGGAAGTGGCTGATATTAAAGCTGCGGTAAACCCGAACGAGATCCTTTTTGTGGTGGATAGTATGACGGGGCAAGATGCGGTTAACACGGCCAAAGCTTTCAACGACCGACTGAACTTCACCGGTGTGGTGCTGACCAAACTCGATGGCGATACAAGAGGTGGTGCGGCGCTCTCCATCAAATACACGGTGAACAAACCCATCAAGTTTGTGAGCAGTGGCGAAAAGATGGATACGCTTGATGTGTTTTACCCCGATCGTATGGCGCAGCGTATCCTCGGCATGGGTGATATTACTTCACTCGTGGAAAAGGCGCAAGCCCAGTTCGATGAGGAACAGGCCAAGAAACTTGAGAAGAAGATCCGCAAGAACCAGTTTGACTTTGAAGATTTCAAGCAGCAGCTGGAGCAGATCAAGAAAATGGGTAACCTGAAAGACCTGATGGGCATGATTCCCGGAATGGGCAAGGCCATGAAGGATATTGAAATAAGTGATGATTCGTTTAAAGGCGTTGAAGCCATCATCAATTCCATGACCCCTCAGGAAAGATCAAACCCTGACCTCATCAGCCAGAGCCGCCGTTTGCGGATTGCCAAGGGCAGCGGAAAAGATATTGCCGAGGTGAACGCTTTCATGAAACAGTTTGAGCAAATGAAGCAAATGATGAGCATGATGAACAAAATGCCCATGGGCAAAATGATGCCAGGAATGGGCCGCCGGTAAAATTTAATATTTTCGGGGTTGGATATATGAGCATCACCGCTTATTTTTGCTTTCTTAGTTAACCTTTATTTATTCACGCATTTAAATTTTAATTTACGATGCCAGTTAAAATCCGTCTGCAAAGACACGGGTCAAAAAAGAGACCCTTCTATTTCATCGTAGTGGCCGACGCAAGAGCCCCAAGAGATGGAAAATTCATTCAGAAAATCGGTACTTACAACCCTGTAACAGAGCCTGCTGTGATCCAGATCGATCGTCAGAAAGCTTTGGAGTGGTTACACAAAGGAGCTCAGCCTACTGACACAGTACGCAAGATCCTTTCTACAAAAGGTGTATTGTACCTGAAACATCTCTTACGTGGTGTTGGTCTTGGTCTTTTCGATCAGGCAGCTGCAATGGAAAAATTCCAATCTTGGCACAGCGAGCACGAAGCTACTGAAGCGAAGAAAAGAGAAGAAGCCCGTAAGGCAAGATTCAAACAGCGCAGTGGTGGTAACTATCAACGCCGTCCTATGGCTCCAAGACGCCAGGAAGGTGGAGAAGCACCAGCAGCTGAGTAATCCCATTACTTACATTTGTCTTCATAAAAGTCCCTTGCAATTTTTTGCGAGGGATTTTTTTTGTCATGTTTTGCCGGGAAGGAAGATGGGAAGAAGAAAAACAGACTGTACTTATCTGCATAATTACTATTAAACTTTTGTTGCGTCGCACACTTGTACGTTCTGTTTTTTATTCAGCATTTTCTTACTTCGTACTTCTTACTTCTAACATCGTACTTAACAAATATCTTTGCCACATGGAATACTTCAGCATCGGACAAATACTCGGCACATTCGGATTAAACGGCGAAGTGGTACTGAAACATAATCTCGGTAAAAAAACTTCACTGAAAGGCTTAGAAGTATTGTTCATTGAAGAATCGAAAGATAAACTTCTTCCTTACTTCATTACAGGTACCAAAATTAAAAACGAAGAAGAAGTTTACATTGCAATTGATGGCATTACCACAAAAGAGCAGGCAAAGAAATTATCGCCAAAGAAAGTATGGCTGCGTGAAGAAGATTTTCATAAACAAGCCGGCAAGTCTGCTCCTATTTCGCTCATTGGCTATTTAATGATCGATGGAAAGAAAGAGTTAGGCAATGTGCTCGAAGTAATTGAACAACCATTGCAGATCTTATGCAGATTAGAAATTGAAGGCAAAGAAGTATTGATACCACTGCATGAAGAAACTATCCGCAGCATCAATCATAAAAAGAAACAGGTGCTGGTTGAATTGCCTGAAGGTTTGCTGGAAGTTTATTTAGGTTAATACATCTGTCATCCCGAGGAGCGAGGATCTGCCGAGCAACCTTACATTTGATACTGATCAATATAATCATCATTATGCTTTATCGCTCCTTCTCATTCATTACAGTTTTCATTTCATGCCTAACAACCACTGCTCAAACAAAAGAAGAGAAAATTTTTCCACTTGGCATTATCCGTCAACTGCATTCAGTTGAATTAAATGAAAACCGTACACTAAATATTTATTTGCCGGAAGGTTTTATTAAGGATTCAAGCTATCCTGTAATTTACTTACTCGATGGTTCGGCTGATGAAGATTTTATTCATGTTGCGGGGTTGGTTCAGTTCTATAATTTTCCATGGGTGAATGTGTTGCCCAAATCAATTGTGGTGGGTATTGCCAATGTTGATCGGCGCAGAGATTTTACTTTCCCGACAACAATCGAAAAGGATAAAAAAGATTTTCCTACAACCGGCGGTTCAGAAAAATTCATCCGTTTTATTGAAAAAGAACTGCAGCCCTACATCAATAACTCTTTTAAGGTAACAGGAAACAACATGATCGTTGGTCAATCGTTAGGTGGGTTACTTGCAACAGAAATATTATTCAAAAGACCGGAACTGTTTTCGCAGTATGTGATTGTAAGTCCCAGTTTGTGGTGGGATAATGAATCGCTGCTGAAGACAAAGGTTGAATCATTAAACAAGAAGATTTCCATTTACATCGCAGTTGGCAAAGAGGGAAAGATCATGGAAGACGATGCAAAAGCATTAAGCGATCTTCTTAAAACAAAACTGACAAACGGAATAATTCAATTTGAATACATCAGCAATAAGCAACACGGAAATATTTTTCACCAAGCGGTTGCAAATGCGTTTGAATTCTTTGGAGATATGAAACAATAAACTGACTTGCTTAAAACATTTGAATAACAAAACAGGCCGCTGTAAAGCGGCCTGTTTCTGTTTTATTACTTAATTAGGGCAATAATACTCCATCGATCACATGGATAACGCCATTGGTTGTAACAATATTTGTCTTAATGATATTATGCGCATCCATTCCGTTGCCTTCTCCTAAAATTTTAGCACCACTGTTTAAAGTTATTTTTGTGTCACCTCCGGCAAACATGGTTACTGTCATGTTATTCGTGAGGTCAGATGAAAATACACGGCCCGGTACAACATGATAAGCAAGGATGGGTGTTAAATCTTCCGGATCAGCGTTTGTAATGTCTGCAATACTGTTAAAGCCTGCATCAATAAATGCCTGGTTAACCGGAGCAAATACAGTAAGCGGACCATCACCACTTAATAAAGCTGCTACATTGGTAGTTCCCTGGCTTGCTCTTAATACAGCAGCTACCAGGAAAGTAAATTCAGGATCAGAAGCTATTGCAGTGGTTACTATGTTTCCTACCGGCGGCATCAATACATTGTCGATTACATGTATTACGCCATTTGCAGCTTTCACATCAGCAACAATTACCGGCGATCCATTAATAAATACGCCATTGTTGTTTGATGTAACAAATGCATCAGCACCATTTAATGTTTCAACTGCTGCATTAGGACCAGCGGGAACCTGTGCTGCCAAAACTTTAGCACCAAGTACATGATACAATAATATCGGTGTTAATACTTCCTTTGGTGCTTTTACTACATCCTGAATAGTTTTGAAACCAGCAGCTCTGAATGCATCATCGGTTGGTGCAAACAACGTGTAGTTTGAGCTGAGCGTTGATAACGTACTTGTTAAACCGGTACGTGCCAGTGCAACTGCGAGGTAAGTGAACTTAACTTGTCTTCCTGCAGAAGCCCTGCTTGAAACAGTTGATCCTGTTCCGCCCTTAACTGTAAAACTTGTGTTTGGGTTTTGAATGATGGAAGCAATCGATTCGTTCTCGAATTTGTTAACGTCGGCAATAACATCGTTTTGCTTTTGGCATCCTGTGACAATGATGAGGCATACAGACAATAGTATACCCCATGAAAAAAATCCTTTTTTCATACGTGTTTTGATTTAATTTAAAAATGATGAATAATTGGTTTTTCCGGGGATATTACTGAAGGTTGCTATATGCGGGTGTTGAGTGGAAAAATAACAGCGAACAAATAAAATGGTTCAAAGAAGGTTAAATCAAATTGATTTTTTCAATAAAAAACTCCGTTCATTTCGCTTTGCTGTTGTTTTGTTTAGCTTTTAAATGAAGTATCAATCTGATTATATAAACAATACTTATAAGCAACCCCAGAAACCCACCGAGATAACTGAAGTTGTGGATGGAACCGACAACTATAAAAGCGGATTTGTCTGATAGATCTTCAGGCAGCCACCAATCAACGCCGGCATTTGCTAAATAAAACTTTCCGTTAAAAAAACCTGTAACCCCTGCAACACTTGCAGTAATTAAGATAAGCCTTATCGCTTTTTTGAGAGTTGCGATCATTGTTTTATGACCAGGAATAAATAATGCCGGCAAGCCAAGTGAAATTCCAATAAAAAGGCCTGTCCACCAGGTAGCAAGAAAACCAATAGCAGCAACTGTTTGCCTGTGACCACCAAACCATTCAGGTACAAACCCAAATTGTCTGTATTTAAATTTTGTAAAAATTCCGGCGAGATGGAGTAAGTAATTTGATCGTGGAGTATGCCATAGATTCCTGCAAGAATAATTGAAATAAAGATGAAGGAAGACAAGACGCCGAATTTTCTCAAAGTCTATTTTGGATATAAGATGCAGTAATTACAAGACTGCATAAATGATGTGGATTTTTTTAGTCGAAGTAAAAATACAGTAGACGTCATTGCGACTAAGGAGAAATCTCTACTTCCACAAGTTGTTCAATTTTTTCAGCATGATTAAGTTCTAGCATTATGAAATTTTAGAGATGCCTCCTGCGTCGGCATGACGGCAGTTTGAGTAAAATTGGCTTCCTCAGTTTTATTATTTCAACTTCTTCTTAATCGCCTTCGCATTCTTCCAATACCTGCTCCCCTCCTTCACCTTTTCTGCATATTGTTTTGCTTTGTCATTCTGCTGTAAGTGATATGCACTTAATGCAGCAAAGAAATTCGCATCTTCTGTATATACTGATGTGCCGTTGGCCAATGTTTCAAACAATGGCAATGCTTCATCATACTTTTCTGTTTTCAACAGACTAAGGCCGAGATAAAAATCAACCGTTGCATCAGCAGTAGTAGTTGTTCTTAGCTTAGCAAAAGCAGTCGCAGCTTCTGCATATTTTTTGTTGTTAAAGAGTTGCGCAGCTTTAGCTTTTTCATCTTCGGCACCACGTACGGTAGCTCCGGGCATGTCATCAAACGAATAATTATCAGGTGATGTGCCAGGCAAGGCAAATAACAAGATCAATACAATTGATGCTGCTGCGGCCAGCATGTACATCGTTCGTCTCATCGTAAACACTTTCGCTTTTCCTTTTTTGAAGTATTGATGTGTAAGCGGATCAAGTATTTTTTTTAGCTCTGGCAATGTTTGTTCGGCTTGCTGATGTTTACCCACTGTGCTGTTCAATAAACGATAGGCGTTCACCTGTTCCTGCAGTTGTTGGTTGCTGCGGAGTTCCTGTTCAAACCGTTGCTGTTCTTCAGCATTCAGTTCGCCGTTCAGGTATGCGTCAATATCAGAGTACGAGTAGGTCATGACATCAGTTCTTTAAATTGTGGTTTGTTACGTACCAGTTCTGCCAGTTCACCCATGCAGTTGCTTTTACGTTTACGGTAATAGGCATAGGTCATACCCAATTCTTCTGCAATTTCTTCCTGCGGTTTTTTCAACAGGCTTTTCAGGATCACTTCTTTGCAGTTGCCCATTTCATCCAACACCAGCATCACCAGTTTCTCTTTTTCTACCTGTGCTGTATGTTCGGCTGCACCTGCATTGGCATCGCCCGGTATATGAGTATATGCATCTTCTTCGCCATTTGTTACCACAGTAAGCGAAGTTTTTTTCGTTTTATTGATAAACTTCCGTTTGCAGAGCAAGAGTAAGAACGCTTCAAAAGGGCAGGTAAGCACAAACTTTTTATCATTGGCCAGTTTATAAATATCAATCAATGCTTCCTGGAAAACATCACCTGCATCATCTTCACTGCAACCACGTGAAAGCAGGTAAGCTTTCATATTCGGTGCAAAGCGTTGGTATATTTCGCTGATAAGTCGCTGGTCGTGGATTAGTAAAGCTTCGATATATTTTTGATCGACATGCAAGGGTGGCAGTTATTGATTGAACTTAAAAATAAGAAATATGCGGTTATCTGCATCTTTAATCCATCTGCCAACAACAAGCATCTTCATCAATAAATACAAACAAAAAACTGTCTTATCTTTAATTACCCTTAATTGTAAACCCCATTTGTATGAATTTAAGCAGTACTAAAAGCCAACGTATTGTTTTCTTCCTGTGTTTGATCAATGCTTTTTTCTGGCTGATTGTGCAATGGGTTGATATTTATCAATGGAAAGTTGCAGGAGCTCTTTACGAGTTGCTGGCACTATTCATGCTCTTTCTGTTCGTTGTTTTGTTTATCATTACTGTTATTCAATGGGTGAAGCAGAATGCTTCGTTTCGATCACTTTCATTGCTAAGCCTGCTTGTGCTTTTTGCTACGTTCATCATTTTATGGATGAGAGAGTAAACAACTAAAACTTTTTTATGAAGATTCTCCTTTTCGGCGCTACCGGTCATCTTGGCAAAGCCATTGCTGCAGAAGCGTTGAAACAGGGTTATGTATTAACGGCGGTTGTACGCAACCAGCAAAAAGCAACAACATTAAAACAAACAATACAATGCGATACGATCATTGCTGATGTTACCCAACATACTTCCCTTGATCATATTTGTTCGGGCTTTGACATAGTAATCTCTGCATTAGGCAAATCTGTTTCCATTAACGATAACAGTAAGCCCGGCTTTATGGATGTTGACCTTACTGCCAATACGTACATACTTGCAGAAGCAATGAAAGCTACAGTAAAGAAATTCATTTATATTTCTGCTTATCATGCTGAACGATATCCGCAGCTTACCTATTTTCATGTTCACCAGCAATTTGCTGAACGTTTAATGCGCTCGGGTCTTGATTATACCATCATCAAACCTCCTGCTCTCTTCAGTGCTTTTATTGATCTGTTTGAATTAGCAGAAAAAGGAAGATTAATAAATATGGGTAAAGGAGACAAACTCACCAATCCTGTTTATGAAGGCGATGTTGCTGAAGCATGTATCAATGCAATTAAACAAGATGTAAGTACAATTGAAATTGGCGGACCAGAAATATTAAGCCGAAAACAAATCAACGAAATTATACAGGAAGTAATAGCACCAGGAAAAAAGATCAGAACCATTCCACTGGGTTTGGTTAAAAATATGTTGCCTCTCTTAAAACTATTCAATCGAAATCTGTTTGATAAACTTGCTTTTTTTGTAGAAGTAATGCAGCATGATACAATTGCACCCAAGCTAGGGCAACTGCAACTTAAAGAATATGTAGAACGAAAACGATAATCTATGTTCTCGTTCATTTCTCACTACAAATCAATTTCTACATATACCCCAAATAGGGTACAAGTGTAAAATAATTTCAAAAACACTTGCACCGTATTTTGGTTTTTATATTTTTATCCTGCTGTTTTCAGAGTAAGTAAAAACTTTATCATCATTACTCCGGAAATAATCTCAAGCGCTTCTTCAACCCAATTTCTGAAAAAGTAAACCACGTTACTACTTAATTGAACCCATGAGTTGTATTGTGTCTCAACAACACAACATGCATTACCATGCTGTTGATGTAATGCGATAACAATTGCTATTCCATTTCTGTGAACACCGTCTCATCCGCAGCCTTGAAACATATTTCTTTCATGGGTGATCGTTTCCTCCAAACGATTTGCCTGGATTTTTTGATCTAAAAAACAACCAACTATGAGGAAATTTCTACTTGTGTCTGCAGTGTTACTGTTTTCCCTGTTTGCTGCAGCGCAACAAAATCACTGGAACAGGGAAAGTGAAACCGCACTTCGAAAAGATGTGTTTGCAAAAAAACAACGTCCTTCAAACTTTCTTATTTTTCGTTTGCAGGAAAAAGCATTGGAAGCACAATTGCGGAATGCACCATCTGAAAAAACAATTTCTGCAAAAAAATCAGGTTTTTATTTAACCGTACCGGATGAAGAAGGGAACCCTGTTCAGTTTAGGGTAGTTGAAGCATCAGTGATGCAGGCTGGTCTTCAAAGTAAACACAGCCGTCTTCGCTCCTATCTTGGCACCGGTGTAAAAGATCCGGGCACAACCATTCGCTTTTCATTTACGACACAGGGATTTAATGGCGTAATTCTTTCTATTAACAAGCCTGCCTTGTACATCGAAAAAATTGAAAGAGGAAACAATCTTTACATTGTTGTATCACAAAAAGCATTGCCCGATTTGGGTAATTTTGAATGTACTACAACTAGCAATGCTGCAACAGGCATCAAATCAAAACTTCCTGTTTCAGGTTCAGCATTTGGCACATTAAATGCAAACACCGGAGAACTTCGTGTGTTTCGTTTAGCCTTTGCTGCACAAGGCGAATTTTCGCAGTGGTGCCTCGATGGTACCGAAGCAAACGATGCTGAACGTATTGAAAAAGTTTTAGCGGAGCAGGTATCTCAACTTACAATTGTAAACGGGCATGTTGAAAGAGATTTTGGTGTACGTATGGTGATGATCGATAATAATGAAGACATCATTTTTCTTGATCCAACCTCTGATCCGTTTACTTCCACCGACTCCGATGATTTTAATGCAGAAGCACAAACTGCCATTACCGATGAAATAGGATCGGATAATTTTGATGTGGGTCATCTTATCCGTCGCAGAAATGATGGATTCAGTGGTGGAAATGCCGGCGCTATTGGCAGTATTTGCCAAGATGATATTAAAGCAAGAGGTTATACAGGTCGTACAGACTGGAATGCAATTGGTGTGTATGATGAAATCATGTTAACACATGAGTTTGGTCACCAGTTTGGCGCCAACCATACGTTCACACATAAAGACGAAAGTCATGGTGCACAGATGGAGCCCGGAAGCGGCAGCACCATTATGAGCTATGGTGGCAACCAGGATTCTGAAGGATACCATGTAGTGCCCATCAGAGATCATTATTTTCATGCAATCAGTATTCAGCAGGTAACTGCATACTTAGCTGGTGTTACTTGCGGCACTACACAATCGGCAGGCAATAATGCACCAACCGCTTCTGCCGGAAATGATTTCACTATTCCTAAATCAACTCCCTTCCAATTAACAGGCAGCGGTTCGGATGCAGATGAAGATAACCTCACCTATGTCTGGGAACAAATGGACAATGTATTGGATGAAGATGATTTCCCATGGGAACCAAATCCTACACACACATTTGGACCTGAGTTCCGTTCAAGACCACCACTTACTTCTGCTGTACGCATATTCCCAATATTGGAAAATATTCTTGATGGCACAAACACCAACCGTTGGGAAAAACTTCCTTCTGTATCACGATCGCTCAACTTCCGTTTAACAGTGAGAGATAATCATCCGGGTGCAGGGCAAACCAATAGTGATAATATGGTGGTTACGATTGATGATGCATATGGACCTTTCACCGTTACAGCACCTAATAGTGCAGTAACCTGGTGCCCCGGTACACATACTGTAACCTGGGATGTGAACGGTAGTGATGCATTGGCAGCCAATGTAAAAATTTCGTTGTCAACCGATGGCGGACAAACATTCAGCACACTCGTTGCCAGTACAGCAAACGATGGATCGGCTGATGTTACGATTGCCTGTACTTACAGTAATACAGCACGTATAAAAGTAGAAGCGATTGATAATATCTTTTTCGACATCAGCAATACCAACTTTACAATTGGTGATAATCAACCGCCAACATTTACAGCGCCCGATGATATCACGATTGAAAAAGATGCAAACTGTAATTATGATGCTGCCATTGGTGTAACCGGCGATGTTACCAATGAAGCAGATAATTGCAGCACATCTCTTAATGCAACGTATACAGATGTGATCAAAGAAGGATCATGTGTTGGTGAAACGATCATTGAGCGTACATGGACTTTGATCGATGGATGTAATTTGAAAACAGAAAAAGTACAAACCATCACGATCAAAGATGTAACAGCACCAACATTCACTGTTCCTGCAGACATCACTATTTACAAAGATGATAATTGTGAACACAATGATGATCCGTCTGAAACAGGCAATGTAACAGATGCAGCCGATAATTGCGATCCAACGCCGGCTGTTACATATTCAGATGTAGATGCTCCAGGCAGTTGTATGGGCGAAGTGATTATTACACGTACATGGAAAGCAGAAGATGATTGTGGTAACAAAACAGAAAAAGTACAGATCATCACAGTGAAGGATACTACAGCCCCGACAATTTCAAACATCAGTGCGTCACCTGAATATTTATGGCCTCCAAATCATAAAATGGTACAGGTAACGATCAGTTATGATGTTGCTGATAATTGTTCAGATCAGGCACATATCACTAAACAACTTTCTATTGTAAGTAACGAACCGATCAATGGTTTGGGTGATGGTGATACTGAACCGATCGATTATGAAGTGGTGGGTACCGATGCGCATACTGTTAGACTTCGTGCTGAACGTGCAGGTAATGGCGATGGTCGTATCTATACCATTTACATTACGGCAACTGATGATTGCGGTAACAGTAAAACAGACAGTGCAAAAGTGTATGTGGTGCATAACATCACCGGTCCTTCATCGGGCAAACCATTTAAAATTGGCAGTACTGTAACAATGAATGGCGAGTTCTGGGATGTACCCGGTAAAACACACACAGCAAAATGGATATTGGATGAAAGTACAGTTGCAGCACCAACAGTTACTGAACCGGCTGGCAGCAGAAAAGGATTGGTAAGCGGCAGTTACAAATTCGCTGCAGCAGGTGTGTATAAAGTGAAGATGAGTATTACCGATCAGCATGGATTTAATTCATACGCAACAACCAATGGCGACCAGGAACAGATCATTGTTATTTATGATCCGGAAGGTGGTCACACATTTGGTGGCGGCTGGTACCAATCTCCTGCAGGTGCATTGAAGAGCGATGCCTCTGCAACAGGTAAAGCAACTTTTGGATTTGCAGCAAACTATTTCAAAAAATCAACCAATCCAAAGGGTGAAACTGAGTTTGTATTTAAAGTGGGTGATTTTGAATACAATGCTGTGAATTTTGAATACCTGTCGATCAACAATTCATTGGCACAGATAAAAGGCAATGGCCGCATTAAAGGATTACAAAGCGGAATCAGTTTTATCATGACTGTGCTTGATGGTGGTACTACAGGTGAAGACAAGATCAGGATGAAGATCTTCAACAAGAATACTGGTGAAGTATATTACGACAATCAACCGGGTGCAAGCGATGCAGATGCACCAGTGATGGCTGTTGGCGCCAACAGTACAGTTGTTGTTGCAGCACCAGGTAAACCTGTCAGAAGAGATGAAGACATTCCTGTAACAATTGCAGCAAGCAGACTTGATGCGAAACCAATGCCGAACCCAACCAACAATTATTTTACACTCTATGTAACAGGAAATGATGAAGAGAAAATTTCCGTAGCAGTCTTTGACCTGTATGGACGCATGATGGAAACACATTTAACAGGTAACGGCAGTTACATCCGCTTTGGAGAAAACTACAAAGCAGGAACATACTTTGTGAAAGTAATGCAGGGTGAGCTGAGCAAACAAGTGAAGCTTATCAAGATCAATTAGTGTAGCAGCAGTATTTGTAATAAAAAACGATGCCCGCTTTAAAGCGGGCATCGTTTTTTATATTGAAAAAAAATTAAAACCTTGGACAGTTTAATTTTTTCTTATTTGGATCAGTGTGTTTCTTTGTCCAGATAAGCGATACTTCCATACCACCTCTGCGTTGCGAAGCAGCTGACAAACGTGATGTATTGATATCGTATGAAGCACCAAAACGGTAGTTGCCAAATTCAATACCGATATACGGTATCACTGCATCGCCCCAACGAACAAACGCACCGGCATATACATCAGTAGGGCTGTCGAAATCACTGTTCACTGTATAACCAAGAGCTGCGCCAAAAATTGTTTCTGTAGCTCCGGCTTGCCGTTGGTGATTTGCACTTACAAACAAAGTAGTTGCATCCGCAATTGGAAAATATCCACCACCATGAAGAGTAAAGCGTGGGTTCATAATATATTCTGCTCCCATAAAACTTACTTTGGGACGGTTGATATGGTAAACAGAAGCTCCAACATAAAAATTATTATAATCATTGGTGGCTCCATTGTAAATAAACCCGGCATTCACATCAGCATAGTTGATATTCACAAAGCCACTGCTGCCAAAAACTTCAGCCGTATTACCTGTGAAACCAAGACTTGTTAACTCATCCTGGAAATCAAGTTTATTAATATCGAGTTTACGTTGCGCATAGGTTCCGCTGAAACCAACACCTATCTGGTGATAACCATCTTCATCAATACCTTTATGATAAGCAACTGAACCGGAGATGAAACTGTTTTTCATCACACCGTCGCCATTAATATCATACATACCCATTACACCCACGCCAAACTGATCGAACTCCGGAATGGTATTTCCAAGAATACCAAAATCGGCTGATGCAGTTGCAGTACGAAATGCATTATTGATCGTTGGCCATTGATTACGATAGTTACCTGCCACACGAACAAGTCCATTAAATTTACCGGTTAAGGCAGGGTTCAATGTTAAAGGCGAGGCGAAGAATTGGGAGAAATTAGGATCCTGTGCATAGGTTTGCAACACGATCAGCAATAATGGTAGTAGTATAAGTTTTCTCATCAGAGAGCGGTTATACAGCAAAGACGTCCTTGAACGATCTTAAGCTGCTTTGGTTTTTGTTATTGGTATAATTGGGTTTTCTATTTAGTTTTTCATAATACTCTTGTTGTTGAGCGATGATCTTCGGTTTTCGTTGCTTTTACATCTGCACTTTTGTTCCGTAAGCAAGATCACCTGCATCGCCTAAACCGGGCACAATATAACCTTTCGCCGTTAATTCATCATCTATTGCACCACACCAGATCTTTACTTTTGGTTCGGTGCGATGAACAAATTCAATACCCACGGTACAGGCTATGGCACAAACGATATGCATTTCCGCGGGCTGCCCCTCATCCCTCAGGTATTGCACTGTTTTTACCAGTGAGCTACCCGTTGCCAGCATTGGATCTGCAATGATCACCACCCTGTTTTCAAGGCTGGGGCAACTGATATAATCCAGGCTTATCTCAAAACTGCCATCACGATGATGTTTGCGATAGGCAGAAATGAACGCATTATCGGCCCTGTCGAAATAGTTCAACAATCCCTGATGTAACGGCAAACCTGCCCTTAATATTGTTGCTAAAACCGGTTGATCTTTCAAAACTTTAGATGGGGCACTACCCAAAGGGGTGGTAATTTCTTTTTCCTCCCATGGAAGAATTTTACTGATCTCGTAAGCTGCTATTTCCCCAATCCTTTCCAGGTTGCGGCGGAAACGCATACGGTCGGTCTGAATTTCGGTATCCCTCAACTCAGCCACCCAGTTACTTACCAATGAATGCTGCTCGCTTAAATTGATGACCATGTGCTGTAAAATTTATACTTGCGGCCGCTCATTTTCCAGCTTTCCGTTCATTAAACATTAATCCTGAACCAGCTGCCGTATTTTTACAAATCTAACAGATAAAATTGTGAACAGGATTGTTAGAAGAATAAATTCTACAACCGAAAATCAGACCATATATGATCTACCGGGCCTTGGGCGTTGCCAGTAATACCAGCACCCAATCTTTAGAACTTGTATTTGCCTCTTTTGAAGTGAGCGGGAAAAAATGGGATGTTGAAATAAGACAAACTGCATCCATTGCTTACCCCTCCGATCTACAACAACGTTTACACTCAGCCGCCATCAGTTCCGCAGTTGATTACCTGCAATTGCATGTAGATTACGGACATTGGATCGGGAATCAAATAAAACAATTCACTGATGAACATCATCTCGATTACCAAATACAATTGATCGGGTTGATGGGCCATACAGCCATTCATGCACCTGAAACAAAATTAAGTCATGCGTTGGGTGATGCAGCAGCGGTTGCGGCTATTACAGGTGTAAATGTGGTGAGTGATTTTCGTATGATCGATCTTGCCTTGAATGGCAAAGCCGATCCTGTATTTAAACTCGCTTCAACATTATTGACATTGCCAGAAGCCGTACAACACGATGCATTCTATGCGGCCTTCTTTGCATTGCTCCGCTGGCGTGAAGAAAACAATATGCTTGCTGCTGATACCGGTGCTTTGCGTGATAGTATTGGTGGTGCTGTTTGGGTGGGACAGGAATGGTGAAAGAAAAGTACGAAGTGAGAGGTACGATTTACGAACTACGCCAAGTCGGACGCCCTCGCCTGACGAATACCGCATATTACTTCATGTTTACCACAACTAATTAATACTGGATGAGTTTTCCCGTACTTCTAATTTCGTACCTCGTACTTGCATATTTCTTACAACCCCAGCATCGCTTTCAACTTAGGATAACCTGCACGGCTCACAGGAATTTTTGCGCCTGATCGTAATACTGCAAGATGATTTTCTTTTTCATACGGATCAATGCGGGTGATCTCCTGCAAACGGACAATATATGAACGATGTGTGCGTACAAATGAAGAGGCATTGAGTGTATCTTCAAAATAACCCATCGTTTGTTTCTTCAGAAAGCTACCTGCTGCTGTTACAATTTTCACGTAATCATCTGCCGCTTCCAGGTAATGAATATCCTGCACAGGAATAATAGTGATCTTGGTTCCGTTCTTTACAACAATACGTTCTGCCTGGGATGGATTTTTTGCTGCATCTTTCAACACCTGCTCAGTTGCAACAGCTGCTGATGTTTTATCCTGCTCCATCCAGCGTGCAATAGCTTTATCAAAACGTTGTTGTGAAAAAGGTTTCAGTAAATAATCCACTGCATTTTTTTCAAAGGCCTGCACAGCGAATTCATCAAATGCCGTAGTAAAAATTACAGCAGGCGGTTCTTCCAGTAATTCCAGCATTTCAAAGCCCGTGATCTTGGGCATTTGAATATCGAGAAAAATAAGATCAGGGCTGTATTGTTGAATGGCTTTCACTCCTTCAAATCCATTATTGCATTCTTCCACTACCTGTAATTGCGGATAAGACTGCAGATATTCAAGCAACATACTTCTTGCCAAGGGCTCATCATCAATTATTAAAACTTTATACTGCATAGTTGTTCATCATGTATCAAACATTCGTTGAAACGTCGGACACGATTGGTTGTGGTATGATCACTGTTGTACTAAAGATATTTTCTTTTACTGTTGTTTGCAGCAGATCGTTACGGCCAAACATCAAATATAACCTGCGTTGTACCGAGCTTAATCCAAAGCCTGTTCCCTTTTGTGCTGCGGCAGTTGAAGGATCGAATGGATTTTCAACTGTAATCACCAGTTGACCGGCTTCAGCTTTTGCCAGCAGGTAAATGCGTGAATCTTCTGTTGTATCATACAATCCAAACTTTATGGCGTTTTCTACCAACGGCTGTAAGAGCAAAGCAGGCAACTGCATTTTCCATGCATCGGTATCTAATTCCAGTTGTGTGCTTAAGCGATGTCCGAAACGCACTTTCTCAATATCAAGATATAATTGTAAGGAATGAATTTCATCTTCAAGTTTAATCCATTGCTGCTCTTCTTTGCGCAATGTGGTACGTAAAAAATCAGATAACTGCTGCACCATTTCTCTTGCTTCTGCAGGTCGTGCACCAATGAGCGCATTGATTGAATTAAGTGCATTGAATAAGAAATGAGGCTGCAATTGCTGACGCAATTTATACAACTCCGCTTCTTTACTCAATTGCTCTGCTTCTGTTTTTTTCTTTTCGGTTTCCGCACGCTCCTGCCAGTTGAAATAAGCGTAACCAACCAGGCTTATACATCCGTTGATCAAAAAGCCAATGGCAAAACGTATGGGCCATGTATTATTAACCAGCGACTGGTAATGCGCATTATTTTTATAAATAAGATCCAACAATTTATCAGATGCAAAGAACCATCCGGTTGTAAGCAGTATGATCCAGATAAAAAGATTCAACACATTGTTTGTGCGTGGTAAATAAAACCGGAAGATGGTAAACATCAGCATTGATACATAGATCAATAAACTGTTGCTGACAAGACTATCCGTTAACGCTTCAAACCAATTCAACCCCATCTGGTACAACGCCAGTTGATGCATACTGATCCAGATGAACCAACTGATGCAGAAGGGAATCATGAATTGCCGTGAACGAAAAGGTGAAATAGCCACTTACAGTTGTTTAGGATTGATAATTTGCTGCAATTCGTTTTGCTGCATCGGCTGAACGTAACTGCATACTATGAATAAATGAAGCTGCCTGTTCTTCTTCACTTATGCGTGAAAAAATTTCGGCACCATCTATTTCAGCAGCAAACGGATAAATATCTGTTACAGCAATCAATTTCCAGCAAACAGGTTGCTGTACATAATTGAGAAACGATTGTTCTTCCTGCTTTCCAATATGTTCAGCTTTTTTTACTGCCGTTATTGGGTCGGCCGCTTGTATCAATCGCAGCTGTTCTTCAAACTGTGCAGTATGTGTTCCATCGCCACAGATGATCTGAAAAACTATTTTAGTAAGATACCAGTTCATGATTGCAGTGAGTTGTGATAAAGGTTAATGGCCAATGATTTTCAGTACGATCAGATCGATTTAATATCAATTCCACCAAACATCACAAAACCTTCGATCACCAGAATCTTATCAGTGCTTACACCAGCAGGACGTTGACGTTTATCCTCAATGGCACCAAAGATGGCAACCACTTCACTGCGTATTTGCCAATGAGCAGGTACAAATAAGGTAGTGCCTCCAAACACATTTACCACTTCAAGTTTTATCGTTCCGGCAAAGTCAGCATGTGTAAGATTAATTTCAGAACCACCAAAGATGGCAACTGATTCTCCTCCTTTAAAATTTTTCGAGTACACATTCTTTTTCACTGCACCAAACACAACAGCTGCATCAATTATATCTTCTTCCTCAACTGAAGATGTAGAAAAGCTATCTGTTGAAGAAGAAAAAGTTTCTGCTAAACTGTCGTCCCGTTCGTTTCCAATAGACACTTTGCTTCTGCGAAACAAAAAGCTTAATCCTATTGCGATGAGAATAGCAGGTGCAATAAAGTTGCGCAAATTCCAATCAGGCACCATTTTCAACACAAGAAAAAAACCACCAAGTCCCATTAATATAAGCCAGTTAACGCCCTTGAACTCTTCCTTAACAGCTACAATAAACCCAACAACAATCAGGATCATTGGCCATGAAAATAAAAAATCAGGCAGAGAAAGATCGAGATTACGGAGCAGGATAATAACACCAACTGCCAGTATAATAAGACCGATCCATTTTTCATTTGATTTTTTTGTTGCTGATCCCATACAATTGCTTGTCATTTTTATGAATTTAGAACAAAACTATCGTCTCATCAAACCGTGGTCAACAGTTAGTAGAGGAGCCTGCAGTAAAAGTCGGTGAATGGCGGAATCCTGTCGGTAAGCTGCGAAGCAAATGATCATCTGATCGGTAAAACTGATGCTTGACATCCTTCCTTTCATTTTCTATATTGTGGTATGCCCGACATCATACAGCAACATCCATCAATAGAAAGTGAGCCGTCAACTGCTCATACTCATACATTGAGCGCAAATGACAAAGCATTGTTCAATGAATTAAAAGAACAGCTCCGTGAACAGTTCAGAACAACCTTTCCTGATAAGCTGGCGCCACGAACGGTGGTGGTTATTCCAAGTCTTACACTGGACCACACCATTCTTTCAAAAGTTAAAGGGCATGTTTTTTATGAAGAACGTTTGCTTTGCCTGCTCATGTTGTTACGTATGCCACGCACACGGGTAATTTATGTAACAAGCGTACCCATTGATCCGGCAATCATTGATTACTACCTACACCTGTTGCCGGGCATTACGGGTTATCATGCAAGACAGCGACTGATCCTGTTGAGTTGTTTTGACGCTTCTTCCACACCACTCACTGAAAAAATTCTGCAACGACCGAGATTGATTGAACGTATCAAACAGTTGATCGACCCAACTTCACCTGCACATATTACCTGTTTTAACGTAACGGAACACGAACAGTCACTTGCCTTACAATTACAAATTCCATTGTATGGTTGCGATCCGGAACTGAATTATTTAGGAACAAAAAGTGCAAGTAGAAAATTATTCAAATCATTAAACATACTTACACCCGATGGATTTGAAGATGTAAAAGATAAAGAAGAAGTGATCGATTGTCTTACATCACTCAAACAACAAAAACCAGCATTAAGAAAAGCTGTGGTGAAAATGAATGATGGTTTCTCAGGTGAAGGCAATGCTGTGTTCTCGTATGAAGGTGCACCAGCAGGTGATTCATTACGAAGCTGGATAGCTGAACATCTTGATCAGCAATTAAAAATTGTTGCTGCCAAACTTAGCAGTGAAATGTTCTTTAATAAGTTTGAGCAGATGGAAGGCATTGTAGAAGAATTCCTGGAAGCTGAGATCATTACATCACCATCCGTACAATGTTTGATTGACCCGTCAGGGAATGCATCAGTATTATCAACACACGATCAAATGCTGGGCGGTGAAAATAACCAGATCTTTTTAGGCGCAACATTTCCTGCTGATAAAATTTATGCAAAAGAAATCGGTCGTTTAGGATTTGTTATTGCAGAAGGCTTAAAGGAAAAAGGTGTGCTTGGTCGTTTTGCAGTTGATTTTATGAGTGCAAAAGTGGGCAATGAATTTAAACATTATGCCATTGAGATCAATTTACGGAAAGGTGGCACAACACATCCCTACTTAATGTTACAGTTTTTAACCGAAGGTGACTATGATCCTGAAAAAGGTGAATACTTTATGCCCGATGGAAAGAAGCGATACTATTTTGCTACTGATAACCTGCAACGGGATTGTTATAAGGGATTAACACCGCATGATTTGATTGATATCGCCATGTTAAATGATCTTCATTACAGCAATGCACAGGAAGAGGGCGTGATGTTTCACCTGATCAGTGCGCTCTCTCAGTTCGGAAAAGTTGGATTGGTTTCTATTGGCCGCACACCTGAACGGGCAGTCGAGTATTATAAAAAAGTAGTGGAAGTCTTAAATAAAGAGTGTGAATGAGATTAATTCATTCACACTCTTTCTATTTTATAATCCGTATTGATCAACTACGTACAACAGCAACACCATATTGATCGCACCAAGCTCCAGTTCACGCTTGCTCACCATTTCAAATGTATCGTTGGCTGCATGATGATGATCGAAGTAACGTTGCGAATCGGGACGTAAACCTGCAAGTGTTGTACCAAGCGGGCGCAACGGACCAATATCTGCACCGCCTCCACCTGCAGAAAATTCATACACACCATATGGCTTAAACAATGGCACCCAATTACGGAGTTTATTTAACACAGTCTCTTCTGCAGTAAAACCAAATGCTCTTGGTGTAAAACCACCGGCATCACTTTCCAAAGCAAAAATAAATTTCTTGTTTTTTTCTGCTGCTGCTACTTCAGCATATTTGCGACCGCCACGTAATCCATTCTCTTCATTCATAAACATCACCACACGAATAGTACGCTTGGGCTTAATGCCTAACTTCCTGTACACACGAATAATTTCCATACTCTGAACACAACCTGCACCATCATCATGTGCACCTTCAGCCAAATCCCATGAATCAAGATGGCCACCAACTGTAATCACTTCGTTGGGAAATTCTGTTCCTCTTATCTCTCCAATTACATTATGACTTTTTACATCAGGCAACATTTCACACTCCGTACGGAAATACATTTGCAGACCTTTTTTCCTTTTCAACTCAGCACTTACATATTCTGCATGGCGTGTTGAAACAGCAATGGCAGGAATTTTTGGAAATGAATCGTTATACGTTGTTGTACCTGTGTGCGGATAATCATCAATATTACTTGCAAGTGAACGAACCATTGCACCTACTGCACCATATTTTGCTGCCATTGACGGGCCACGGCCACGAAACTGACCGGCTTCACCATACGAACGAAAGGTTTCAACATTGGTTGGGTTCATCGGGAAATTATAAAACACAATTTTTCCTTTCACAACTTTCTCACCTAATGCATCCAGCTCGCTGAACGAACGTACTTCAATCACTTCAGCTTTTAGTCCTTTTTTACCCGTACCAACACTGTTACCAAGTGCACAAATGTTGAGTGAAAAAGTTGTGCCTTTATCATCAACCAATAATGCACTTTCCTTTGCACCACGTACCCAATGCGGCACCATACATTCCTGCAGGTAAACCGTATCGGCGCCCAGTTCTTTCATCATGCGAAACGTTTCTCTCACTGATTTTTCTGCCTGTGGCGAACCGCTTAATCTGGGACCCACTTGTTTACAGAGAAACCGGAGATTGTCGTATGCTTTGCTGTTGGTGAAAATATCGTCGGCAATACGTTTAAACATAGCCGAATCTTTGTTTTGGGCTCCTGCTGAAAAGGCCAGTAAACAGAAGGCCACTATTACTTTAATTGTTCTCATGCTTTTGTTGGATTTGATTGGGAAGCCCAAAATAGAACAACTCTGTTAACCTGCAAAAAGAGCTATTGGTTAAGAAGCTGCTTTTTTACGAACGGCAAGTGCCGAAAAAAGCCTGTTGATTGAAAGTGCTAACTTCGTTTCTGCAACCTGTCAAATCATCAGTATGAATGGTCTGGCATGGAAAATGACATTCATATAAATCAAACAATCCCTCAATGGGTTTGTTTCAATAACAAACAACAGGAATACATGAAAATAGGTATCGTATGCTACCCAACGTTTGGCGGTAGCGGTGTGTTGGCGACAGAATTAGGGAAAGCATTAGCCGAAAAAGGGCATATGGTTCATTTTATTACGTATCAGCAACCCGTTCGCCTGAGTGGTTTTTTCACCAATATCTTTTACCACGAGGTACGTGTGCCGCACTATCCGTTGTTCGATTATCCACCTTACGAAACAACTCTTGCAAGCACAATGGTGGATGTGGTGCTGAATAATGACCTCGATCTTTTGCATGTACATTATGCCATTCCGCATGCATCGGCTGCCTATATGGCCAAACAGATACTCAAGAAAAAAGGAAAGGATATTCCGGTTATTACTACACTGCACGGCACAGATATTACACTGGTGGGTAAGGATAAAACCTTTGAACCTGTTGTAACCTTTTCGATCAATGAGAGTGATGCGATTACAGCCGTATCGAACAACCTGCGCAAAGAAACCTATCATTCTTTCGATATAGAAAAAGAAATAGAAGTGATCCACAACTTTGTGGATGTACAACGCTTCGATAAAAAACCATTGGATGCTTTCCGCAAAGTGCTTGCGCCAAATGGCGAACGCATTATTGCTCATGCAAGTAACTTCCGAAAAGTAAAACGGGTGAATGATATCATCCGCATATTTGCCAATATTAATAAAGTTGTTCCTTCAAAATTATTGATGGTGGGCGATGGGCCGGACAGACCCGGTGCTGAAGAACTTTGCCGTGAGTTAGGCATTTGTGATGATGTTCGTTTTCTTGGCAAACAACAGGAAATGGAAGAGATACTTGCTATCTCAGATATGTTCATGCTTACATCAGAATATGAAAGCTTCGGTTTATCAGCTTTGGAAGCGATGGCAGCAGGTGTTCCTGTACTTTCGACAAATGCAGGTGGGATTCCTGAGATCAATATTCATGGTGAAACAGGTTTTATGGCCAACATTGGTGATATTGAAGAACTGAGCCGTCTTGGAATTGAGTTGTTGAAAGACGATGAACTCTTACAATACTGCAAACAAAAAGCAAAGGAACAAGCAGCGAAATTTGATATTCACCACATTGTTCCTTTGTATGAAGAATTATACGAACGTTTTGTAAACGTATCAGCGACCCCTTAACCAGGGACTTGGATTGATCATTTGATTTTCACGTGCAAGTACAAAGTTAAGTTCACCATCGCCATCGATGTTGGTTCCAACACGACCGATCACTTGTCCTGTTTTCACCGTTTGTCCTTTGTTTACATTGGCAGATGAAAGATTGCTGTAAGTAGTAAAGTATTTACCGTGTTTGATCATGACAGCTGTATTACCACCCACATCAAACACACTTACCACCTCACCTTCAAAACATGCTTTTACAGATGTTCCTGCAGGTGAAGCAATGGTGATGAAATCCTGACTTCCCTTAATGTTTGTACCCGGAATAGTGTATGGGCCAAAAACGATTGACACATAACCATTGTCAACCGGGAATGGCAATCTTCCTTTGCTGCTTTCAAAGCTGTTGCCTAACGCAAGATCTTCCTTATTATATTCAAGATAACTCTCTGTTTTCTTTGGTTCTTCTTTCTTTACAACCGGCGCTGTAACAACAGGTGCTGTCGTAGTTGTTGTTGTGGTTGGATTGCTCTTTGCATTCTCTTTCGCAATTCTGTCGGCTTCTTTTTTTGCATTGGCTATACGGTCACGCTCAGCCCTGTCTCTGTCTTCAGCTTCTTTTTTAGCCGCAGCCATCTCACGTTTAATAACAGCAGAAATAGATGCCTGTAATTGTTGTGCCTGCTTTTTCTTCGTGGCAATATCTTTATTGATCTCTTTCTCCCGCTTCTTTAAATTATTTACTACCGATGCCTGTTCTTCTTTATCCTTCACCAATTCACCCATCTCTTTACTCTGATTTGTTAACACCGCACTTTTTTCCTTCCGTGCATTGGTAAGTTGTGCGATCTTATCCCTGTACATCAGTTCAGTTTTATTGATCACTTCAAGTTGCTCAGCTCTGTAACTGCGGTATGCTTTCATGTAGGCAATACGGCGTATGGCATCATTAAAATTAGTAGCTGAAAATAAAAAGTTGAGAAAATCGTAACTGCTTCTGTTTTTGTATGCATACACCACATTGTGTGCGTAAGTCATCTTAAGTGTATCAAGATCTTTTTTCAAACGTCTCATTTCAACGTAAGAAGTATTGATATCGCCATTTATTGCACGTACCTGTTTGTTGATGGTATTGATCACTTCATTGCGTAAGCGGATCTTGTTCTGTATTAATGTAAGCTGGCCAATACTCTGCTTCTGGTTCTTCTTAATATCACTGTACTGCCTGGTGAGCATATCAATTTCCTGCAGCGTTTGTTTACGCTTTCTTTCCAGTTCATTTTTATCCTGTGCAAACAAAGCCATCTGCAAAAGAGTACAGCATACTACCAACAAGAATTTCAGCATAGGTATATGGTTTGATTGGTTACAAAAATAAGGCTTATACCCCGAACAAGGGTAAACGCAGCATCAACAGAAAACGTATGCCTTATCAGATTCTTTTGAATTTTTTAGGAACTGTAAAGGGATAACTAAGCTCCTCATTAAACTTATAATCCTTGAATTTCAGCTCAACATCCAGTTTATTCTGTTGCGAAATGGTGATCTGCCTTTGTGTTGAAAAAGACACGCCGGTCTTGTTTTCGTAATTGTTATAAATAAGATCGCAGGTGCGGTTAAGTGTAGGATCATTATCATCCAGTTTACTTTTTTGCACTGAATAATCAGTTGCAACCGATAATAAATTTTTAAACAACGGTGCTACACTCAGGAGCGTGTAGCCATTTACGTTATTGGTATATGATGTAATACTGTCTTTGTTAAAAAAGATCGGATTGCCTACGAGCAGATCCTGCAGATCAGCAAAACTGAACGGTATCTGGCTCAATTCCTGGATATGGCTTAGCGGACGAACCTGGTAAGTGTTTGCCAGTTTATCCAATACTTTAATACTGTCTTTGGATATCAGTACACGAATGCCTTCAATACCAATATCATTACTGAGTGATATCCAGATGAGGCTATCCTTCAACATCCGCACATTCGCAACAAAGTCGGGCTGACGACCTTTGCTGTTACTGTAATCAACTTTTATTTTCGCTGAGAATGTTTTAAAGTCGATGTGTTTTTTTTCGACGTTTGTCAATACTTCGTTTACCATACGCACGGTGTCTTCATGCGTTGGAAGTTTTTCTACTGGCAGAACAACGGCAACGGTATCTTTCTTAACCATTGCCTGCTGAATTTTCTTCGTTGATCTGCATGCACTGAAAGCCAAGAGCATTCCGATCGTTACAATTATAGATACAAGATTCTTCATCATCAATTATTAGTGTTTCCCGGTGCTGCCAAAGCCACCGGCGTTACGTTCTGTTTCTTCCAGTTCAACAGAAATTTCCCAATTAATTTTTTCTACTTTCTGAATGACCATTTGTGCAATACGGTCGCCATTATGTACAGACTGTATTTCGTTACTCAGGTTGATTAAGATAATCTTAATTTCTCCACGATAATCTGCATCAACAGTACCCGGTGTGTTTAAACAGGTGATACCTTGTTTAATGGCCAACCCGCTTCTTGGTCGTATTTGTGCTTCAAAACCTTGCGGCAGTTCAATAAATAAACCGGTTGGTATCAACGCCCTTTCGAGTGGTTGTAATGTAATGGTTTCGTTAATAAAAGCTCTAACATCCATACCGCTGCTGCCTTCAGTGGCATAAGCAGGTAGTGGATTATTTGATTGATTGATGATCTTAACTGTCATGCGTTCATTATTATTGTTATTTGGTCGCATAGTATATCCATAAAAAATAATCATCGCCTTCTGGCAAAAATTGCTCGATTATTTTTCATTGATATTTCATGATTCATTATTATTTTTCAAGCAATACGGTTGCATAGGCCACAAGGCCTTCCTCTCTCCCAACAAATCCCATATTCTCTGTAGTGGTTGCTTTTACTGAAACAGCATCGGTTTCAAGTTCAAGTATGGATGCAATAGTTGATTGCATCTGGGCGATATAGGGTTTGATCTTTGGCGCCTGCAAACACAACGTGCTGTCAACATTCACCACACGATAACCTTTCTCCCTGATCTTATCAAAACTCTGCTGCAATAAGATTTTACTGTCGATGTCTTTAAATGCCGCTGAAGTATCAGGAAAATGGGTACCGATATCGCCGAGCGCAAGTGCGCCAAGCATCGCATCGCAAATTGCATGCAGCAATACATCAGCATCGCTGTGGCCCAATGCACCCTTGTGATGTGGTATTTCAACACCACCGATAAACAATTTTCTTCCTTCTGCTAATTGATGGTAATCAACGCCTGATCCTATTCTAAATCCCATAATGTAAATAAAAAAGCGAAGGTAAACTACCTCCGCTTTTGACAAAATCTTTTATCTGTTGAACTTATTCGTTGCTTTCGCCGCCATCGCCACTCAAATCAAACAACAAACTGAAACGTGTTGTGTTGCTCAATGGGTTACGGTTAATACCCTGGCCAGTTGGTACAAGATAAGAGAAGTTAAACCCAAGTTTGTTGTATTTAACACCGGCACCCACGCTGAAGAAACGACGGTTACCTTTTGTTTTTGCCTCGTAGAAATAACCGGCACGTGCAAAGAACTGATCGTTATAACTGTATTCCATACCTGTTGAGATCTGGAACTCTTTCAGCTCTTCATTAAAACCACCCGGTGCATCACCAAATGAAGAGAACCAGCTGCCCACAACACTTTTATTGCGGTATGCTTCAATTTCTTCCGGTGTACGCACAGAACCCGGAGGTGTTGGCACCAGCAGTTTATTAATGTCAAGACCAATACTGAACTTGTTCACATCATCAATTGCCTTTGTATAAACAGCACCAATTCCTAAGTTAGCAGGAATGTAATCTTTACCACGTGCATCATTTGTATATGCGATCTTGCTGCCGAGGTTACTCATAACAGCACCTGCAGTAATACCGGTTCCTTCTTCGTTCAAACCATTATAGTAAAACGAAATATCGCCGGCTACGGCAGTACCAGGTTTTAACGTAGCTCCGTTAAATGTACCCGTACCAAGATTTGAATAGATAAAGCGAAGAGCAATACCCACACCTATTTTATCACTGAGTTTGCGGCTATAACCTCCATCGATTGCAAATTCTCTCGGCACAAAACGTTGAAGATCGTTACCTGAGAAATCAGTGAACTGAATTGTACCAAGATTAAAATAGCGTAACGATCCGGAAATTGACTGGAACTCATCGAGCTGATGATAACCTGCAACAGTTGCAATGAACACATCATTTAAACCAAGATCTTTCAGCCATGGTGTGTATGTTAAACCAATTGCTGAACGTTCTTTTGCAAATGGAATTTTTGCCTGGTTGAAGAATGAAGAGTTCGCATCGGGTGATGTTGCAATACCAACATCGCCCATACCACCTGCACGGGCATCAGGTGAAATTCGTAACATAGGTACAGCAGTTGTAACTACATTAATTGAATCCTGTGCAAAAGTTTGTAAGGAAGATAAGCAGAGCAACATGCCTAATGCATAGGCGGCGTTCTTTCTCATAAGAGTTGAAATTTGAGCCATAAAAATAGAGGAAAATTGAACATTAGGGTTCATAAACAGATTTTGGTTAAAGCAGGACGAGCTTTTGCAATGCAGATTGTTTTTTGCCAAATGAATCCTTAACCTCTAACTGGTAGATATAAACGCCTCTTCCAATTTTTTGGCCGAAATCATCTTTTCCGTCCCACTCAATGTCAAAAGAACGGTTTCCTTCATTAAATATTGTACGGGTGATTGTTTTTACTACTTTTCCCGAAACAGAATAAATACGAATAAGCACTTTCAACTGGTCACCGGGTCGGTTATGCTCAAACATAAACTTTGTGCTTGTTGTAAATGGATTGGGATAATTATATACATGTGCAAGCTTCAATTCTTCATCTTTTATTACACGAAACTCAAGCCTGTATTCATTGCTGTTGTTCTGCACATCCCATGCTTTGATCTTTAAAACATGTAATCCTTCTTTTAATGTTGGCAATTGAAAACGTGCAGTTCCAGTTTGATAACTGTCGGCATCAGCTTCATAATAGTCGTTCAATACAAATAACTGACTGTTATCATCATCTAATGTTGCAGTAAGATCGTGACCAATACCTGTGCCTACTGTGTTGATGCCGCTTGAATCAGCCAGTTTTACCAACAGAACAGGTGTTTCATTGGCAATACCGCCATTCACAAATTTTTCATCGTTGAGATAAGCTTTTATTGTTGGTCCATCATCATCTGTAACAGGATTATTACCGGCCCCACCAACGATGATGGTTGTTTCGGCACCGTTGCCGTCAACGTTACCATTCTCTGCATAGTAACTTATTTTTCCGTTGCCGAATTGGTAGTTGATGTCTTTGGGCACAACAAAACTGTAGCTGAATTCGCCATTTGTCACTTTGGCTTTGCCTTTAAAAATAATATTCGATTGCTGATTAAAATTCACTGCAACACTTCCGGCATCGTTGCCGAAGGTTTTTACCTGCTGCACTTTATCATAAATAACCGGATAAACATTCCCGTTGAAATTTGTAAGCTTGTTTCCTGCAGCATCCGTTACTTCGCCTTTAATGTTGTAACGATCCAACGCTTTCAATGTGTCTGTTGCAGGAATTTGATTGTTGATAGATGTGGTGCGCACTTTCAATGTTGGGAAACCCAAACGAACTGCCGGATCACCCAGCAACGTAAACTTTCTGTTATTGATAATATCGCCAAAGGTTTGATAGGTAAAATTCTTTGCCCGTTTTACCGCATCACCCAACGAAGGATTCACACCGTTTACATCAGGCTGCAAAGCAATGCGGAAATAATTATTGTTCATGATGCGGTTGCTGAAAGCAAACACAACTCTTGTAGTTGTCATTAATGCAATTGCACCTGTACGTTCCCGTAAGAGAATATTTTCACCGATAGAATTAACTGAAGGATTATCATAAGGCGCAAAATCACAAGTAGCAGTAATGAACAATGGCAATTTATTGCTGTTGCTCCATGTGTTAACCATGTCCTGCTCAAGAATAGCTTCACCTGCCAATCTTCTTGAGCCTCCGTGTCCACTGTAATTCCAGATAAGCGTACCTGCAAAAATTTTATTGTTGATGGCTTGGTTAACTTCCGGGTAGCGACTTCCTCCGCTACCACTTTGCTGTCGATAAGCATCTAAATAAATTTTTGAAAGATTGAAGGTTTTGTTTTGCTCAATAACAGATGCATGAAACTCGCCATCATCCAGGTGAATATTATTGTCTTCATCATCTGCTACCAGTGTTACATCATTGCGCCACGGGCCAAAACTTTCTTTTGCATGATAACGGATGATCTTATCAACCACTGATTTTGCTTCCTGTATATTTTTTGCAGGGATACGGCCAATACCAATGTCAAGCAGACTTAAAGGAAACTGCCGGCCAACAAAATCATTATCATCCAAAAATCCAAAGAAATCATCTGACGTGTATGTGGCTAATGGATCAAGAGAAATATCACTTTCGTAACAAGGAACAAAATTCGTATTACCACTTACCCGGTTGAGATAATCGTAGGAGGCATCGCCAAACAACAAAAGATAACGTGGGCGCTTTGTTGTATCGGCACCTGCCCTGTCGTAAAACATTTTTACGAAATTGCGGATTGCTGTCGGGTCCGGACTTCCTGATGAAAATTCATTATATACCTGATCAGTACTTACGGTTAGTGTTGTAAGATTTTGATTCTGCCCGTGCCATGCTGCCAATCGTTGTGCTTCACTAAGCAAAGAAGGATGTGCAACAATAATATAATTTGGAGCAGCAGCACCATGCAGATCCTGGTTGCTGATCTTACCAACAGCAGTTGGTTGTAAGAAATTAGTTTGATTGAATGCAACATACTCCCGCAAACGTTCAGCTGTATTCACAAACCTGAATTCATTTCCACCGAAAGTGCCAGTCATGTTTTGTGGACGAAGCGGATCAGTAATATCCCAAACTAATGTACTGCTTGCGGCACCCTGTAAACGAAATTCGGCAACGTTGCCGGCACCTACAGTTTCCCAGTCTCTGAACAGCAATTGATCAACACCATTCATGTTTAGTTGTCGTTGTGGAAATAATTCAAACCAATTAAGCCAGCCCTGTGCGTTTACACTGCCGGGTTGATAAGTGTACTGTAAGCCAAGTGAAGATTGTGAAAGATTGAATGATGCAGCCAGCTCATGTGCAGAAGCAACCGGATCATACGTGCCGGTACCAACCGCATTTACTGTGTGTTGTGCTACATTGTTATTATTGGCTCTAATGAGAAATGAACTTGCAACACCATTGCTTCTCGCAGCAACAGCAGAAACCATTTGAACCGGGCCGGCAACAAAGTTGGGGATTGTAAAGTTGAATGTTCGGTTTAGCGTGCCGCCGGGAGTATTGCTGAATTCTTCACCATACCATTCTTTCCCGCTTCTTAAAAAATTGATGGTATCAAGTTCTTGAAAGATCCGGTCCTTAAAAGAAGTTACCGTCTGATTAGGTGCTCCCGCAACCGGTCGGTTTTGTATTCTTGCTCCGGTGCCGGAAACATTCAAAAAATAAAAGGATTCATTGCCGTATAAATTCTTTCGGTGCCGGAATCGCTTGTTTACAGAATCCTTCGCCCATTGCTGGGGGCCATTTGCATAAAAAAGGAGATAATCATTACCGTTAAACACCCCGTCCCCACCATCAACCACCAAAACAGCATTTTCAGAAAGATCATCTGCCGGGATCACGGCATTTTCTTCCGGCAGCATTTCCCCCCCGTTGCCAAACAAGCGAACACTGCCACTTTGCAGATTGGTTGTATTTATTCCTAATGATTGAAGAAATGCGATATTGATCCGGTAAACACCCGGCTGCTTAACTGACAATTTGTACCAATCGCCTGTCGCCAATACAGAATTGTTGCGATAAGTGCGTTGGGCATTAGCGGCAACAATAAAAAAACAGGCTATCAACAGGGTGCTGTATCGCATAAACAGAGAATTCAAAGATACCTGATTGACAAATGAAAACTGCTCACCCAGATTGCTTCAACCAGAGGGATGCTGCATTGAAACGTAATTTCACGGTCAGGCATATAAGCAGAAATACTGAAATTAGAAAACACGATGCTTCATTCCTTCAGAATCTAAAAAGATTCAGCTATGTTTGTCATCGGTCTTTTTAAAATTTGGGCTGACAAATCCAATACAATATTTTTGAACCTTCCTCGTTAACTATCAAAACGAACGAAAAGATGAAAAACCTTTTCCGCATTAAAAATCTAGGTATCCTATTAATTGGGGCTACACTTATTACATCTTGTAATTTATTCAAGAAGAAACCGGCGAAATCGAGTTCAACCGGCTGGACCTACAACGATCCAAATGGTAGCGGCTTCCGTGTATCAAAAGAAAAAGAGCAAAAAACCGGTCCAGGCCTCGTTTTTGTGGAGGGTGGTACTTTCACAATGGGTGCTGTGGAAGAGGACGTTATGCGTGACTGGAACAATATTCCACGCCGTGTAACGGTTGCTTCGTTCTACATGGATGAAACTGAAGTTGCGAACGTTCACTACCGTGAATATCTTTTCTGGCTCGACCGTGTGTTCCAGGACACTTCAATCACCAACCGTGCATTACCTGATACGTTGGTATGGAGAAGCGAATTGGCTTATAACGAACCTTACGTGGATTATTATTTCCGCCACCCATCGTACAACTTATACCCTGTTGTAGGCGTAACGTGGAAGCAGGCGTATGATTATTGCTTATGGCGTGGAGATCGTGTAAACGAAAATATCCTTTACGAAAAAGGTATTACCAACAAAAAGGCTGAATTGCAAAAGCAAATGCAAGGTGGCGGACAGGATAACTTTAATACTAAAGCTTACCTGTTAGGTGAATACCAGGCAACTCCCGGAAAAAACATCAAAAACTATAAAGATCCCATCACAAAGCAGGTGCCTACAAACATCACTTTCGAAGAGGGTTTGATCTTACCTGACTACCGTCTCCCAACAGAGGCTGAGTGGGAATATGCTGCTTATGGTTTAATTGCACAGAACCCGAACCCACGTCGTAGCGAAAAGAAACGTGGTGAGGAGTTAACTGCAAACAAACAAGTATATCCATGGGCACAGAATGTAAACGGTTTGCGTGATTCACGTCGCAGCAGCTGGCAAGGTCAGTTCCTGGCAAACTTCAAGCGTGGTTCCGGCGATAATATGGGCGTGGCCGGTGGTTTGAATGACCGTGCTGTAATTCCTGGTCCAATCAATTCTTTCTTCCCCAACGGTTTCGGCTTATATAACATGGCTGGTAACGTAAGTGAGTGGGTAGCGGATGTGTACAGACCAATGACTCCTACTGATGGTGATGATTTCAACTACTATCGTGGTAATAAATTCCAACGTGTTGACTTAAGCACCGGTAAGGCTGAAAGAGATTCTCTTGGCCGTATCAAATACCGTGATGAAACTGATGATGAAGTAAAGAACCGTCGTAACTACCAAAAAGGTTATGCAATTGACTACCTCGATGGTGATTCTTTGAGCAATGTTACTTATGGCTACGGAAAAACAACTTTGATCAGCGATAAGAGTCGTGTGTACAAAGGTGGTAGCTGGAACGACCGTGCTTATTGGCTCAGCCCTGGTTCACGTCGTTTCCTTGAAGAAGATCAGGGAAGTTCAATGATCGGTTTCCGTTGTGCAATGACACGTTACGGCAGCCAGGAAGGTAATGGACGCAAAACCGGTAACTGGTTTGCTAAAAAGAAACAAAACAACCGCAAGAGAAATTAATCTTTTCGTTTGATGATATTTAACCCCTCCGAAAACGGAGGGGTTTCTTTTTGTAGTTACCGGAAAGAAATACTGCCGGATAAATCTTACAAAATAATCATACTGCTATCTTTGAGTTATGCGTATCGAAGAACTTTATCAATTGTTTCTGCAGCATCCTTCAGTACAAACAGATACACGTAAACTGAAGGAAGCAGACCTGTTTTTTGCCTTGAAAGGCGACAACTTCAACGGAAACAAATTTGCATTGCAAGCGATTGAAAAAGGTGCATCTTATGCCATTGTTGATGAAGTAGTAACTGGTGCTGATGATCGCACAATAGTAGTTGAAGATGTCCTGAGCACTTTACAGCAATTAGCTAAATACCACCGTCAGCAATTCAACATTCCCTTTCTTGCAATTACAGGTAGCAACGGAAAAACCACAACGAAAGAGTTGATCCATGCTGTACTCTCGTCTCATTTCAAAACATATACAACAGAAGGTAACCTTAATAATCATATCGGCATTCCGCTTACACTTCTGAAAGTTAAAGCAGATGCAGAGATAGCGGTGATTGAAATGGGTGCGAATCATCAAAAAGAAATCGCCGGTTATTGTAAATATGCGTTACCCACTCATGGACTTATTAATAATGTTGGCAAGGCCCACCTTGAGGGTTTTGGTGGTATTGAAGGAGTGAAAAAAGGCAAGGGTGAGTTGTATGATTTTATAAGAGAAACAAAAGGAACTATTTTCATTAATAATGACTTTGACTACTTGCATGAAATGAGCAAGGGCATTGAGAAGAAAGTCAGTTATGGAACTCATAATGCTGAAACTACAGGTGAACTTATCAGCAGCGAACCTTTTCTTGTCGTAAACTTTACGAACCACCCTGACATTGGCCAGATCAATACTCATCTTGTTGGCGATTATAACCTGCCCAATGTATTAGCAGCTGTTTCTGTTGGTCTTCATTTTGGCGTGCCTTCAACTAAGATAAAAACTGCCATTGAATCTTATCAACCTTCCAATAGCCGATCTCAATTGATCGAATCTGGCACAAACAAGATCATTCTTGATGCATATAATGCCAATCCCAGCAGTATGAAACTGGCCATTGAAAACTTTGCCAAATTACCGGCTGAAAAAAAGGTGTTGATGCTGGGCGGAATGGCTGAATTGGGTGAAGCAAGTCTTGAAGAACATCAATACATCATCGATCTCATTCAAAAATTCAATTGGCATAAAGTGGTGTTGGTTGGAGGTGATTTCACCAAAATTCCCCACTCTTTTGAAAATTTTAAATCTTCCGCTGAAGCACGTGATTGGTTTAAAAACCAACACTTTACAAATGCACACTTACTCATTAAAGGCTCCCGCAGCATGAAAATGGAAGAAATTCTTTCATGAATACTTGCGTAAGTCAAAATCATTAGTATTTTTACGGTCTTACCCCAAGTATCCTTAAGAATTATCACTTATTGCTCAACCTGTTCCAGCCCACTTATAAGTGATCCAGCCCCCTGAAACGAACCGTTAACTTATTCCGTTTACGTTATTTATTAATGGTTCACTTTTATGAAGCAATTTTTACTCTCGCTACTATTTCTCTTTATTAGTTTATTTTCTTTTGCACAAACTTACTGGCCACACGCTCCAACACCTTATCCACGATGTAATACAATGCCAACCAATTGTACGAAAGTTGCAGTTTCAAATGCACCGGCTGGTGGAGATTGGAACGACCCAAATTCCTGGAGTCCGATTGGAGTTCCAACTGTAGATCAGATTGTTTGCATTCCCTCCGGAAAAAAAATAAATGTGTCAGGGATAGTTAATACACCTAGGCTACAGATTTTCGTCTGTGGAATACTTGATTTCGATTTTAGCTCTCCCGGTAAACTTGGTTTAGCTGAGTGGAGTTTTATACAGGTTTACTCTGGTGGACTTATAAATTCCCGTGTTGGGAATGCTGAATTGATTTCGATTGGTGGCATTGAAGTTTGGAGAGATAACAATTCTGATATTAATGGCCCTTGGGTATTATCATATCCTTATATCGGAGCAGGCATTCTTCCTGTGGCATTTGACTATTTCCGAGCAGAACAAAAACAACCATATACGGTTCGTTTAGAATGGGCAACACTGGTAGAGAATAACAGCTCTTCATTCATAATTGAACGTAGTGGTGATCAAAAAACATGGGTTGAAATTGGCAATCTTGATGCTCGTGGAAACAGCAACAGCCGCAGTATTTATTCTCATGTTGATCTGCAACCGGTGAGTGGCTACAATTACTATCGTCTGAAGCAAGTTGATATCAGCGGGCAGATTACTTATTCTGAAATCATTCGCTTTAATAACCAGATCAGGAAAAACCTGAGCGTGTTCCCAAATCCAGTTGGAGATGTTACTCAAGTTTACGGCAAAGAATCATTTAAATCCGGACAAACATTACAAATCATAGATGCGAAAGGAACAAGAATAAAAATGATTAACCCAACTGGCGGTAATCGTTTACAAATTGATCTCTCTGGTTACTCAGCCGGATTGTACCTAATTCAGTTGATCGAAAATGGGAAAGTATTAGAAAATCTGCAAGTCGTTAAACAGTAAAACTTACATCCAGATATAAAGTAGCTGCTGAAAGGCAGCTATTTTTTTTCCTGGCATAGTTCAATCAATACGCCGTTTGTTGATTTGGGATGAAGAAAACAAACCAGTTTATTGTCGGCACCATGCTTCGGTTTTTCATTCAATAATACAAATCCTTCTTTCTGTAAACGCTTCATTTCACTTTCAATATCATCCACATCAAATGCAATATGATGCATCCCCTCACCTTTCTTTTCAATGAATTTAGCGATCACACCATTTGCGTCTACACTTTCCAGTAATTCAATTTTTGTTTCACCCTGTTTAAAGAAAGCTGTATTCACCTGTTCAGTTTCTACCAGTTCAGTTTTGTAGCAATGGGTGTTCAATAACTTTTCAAACAGTGGAATGGAGGTGGCCAGGTCTTTAACAGCGATGCCTATATGCTCAACTTTATTCATGTGGTTGATGATTAATTAGCAGCAATTTACAAACCCTTCTTTGTTCATTACAAAGAAACCCGGCTTTCCCTGTTTTTCAATTTGACTAACTTTGCAGACAAGACGGCAGCCATGAAGCATTGGCCCGTCAATTGCTCATTCTTTAAAAACAAGACGATGATTTTTGTAACCGATAAGGCAAAAAAAAAAGTGGCGAACCTGATGCAGCAGGCAAATGTAACCGGCGACAATTCCTATTTCTTAAGGGTAAGTGTGGTTGGCGGCGGCTGCAGCGGCCTCAGCTACAAGCTCGATTTTGATAACGAATCAAAACCTAACGACCAGGTATTTGAAGATAACGGGGTAAAAGTGGTAACGGATATGAAAAGTTTTCTATACCTCTATAACACCACGTTGGATTTCAGCGATGGCCTCAATGGTAAAGGCTTTCACTTCAATAACCCTAACGCCAGCCGGACCTGTGGCTGCGGTGAGAGTTTTGCAGTTTAATCGCCATTAATACTTCGAAAGAAAAAACATTCAAAATAAAAGCCCCTCTTTTGGAGGGGCTTTTCAGCAGTTGGTTTCGGGTCTTTATTGTTTAATAAAGCTTTTTGTGGAAAGCCCGTTCTTTCCTGAGATCCTGAGATAATACATTCCCGCTTGCAAGTGAGATATATTGACTTCGTTATTGAATTGTATGGTTTGGATGCGTTGCAACACCTGACCGGATATATTGACAAGTTCAATTTCAGAAATGCTGCTTGGCTCGGCAAAGCTGACAATAATTTTTTCTGAAGCCGGGTTGGGGCTGATCCTGATCTGCCGCTCACGGCCAAACCAAACCCTCACCACCTTTGATACCCGTTCTTTCCCAATTTTGTCAAAAGCCCTCAAACGATAGTAGTTCCACCCGTTGAAAGGTTGCCTGTCTTCTTCCGCATATGCAGCCGTAAACAGGATTACCTTGGCCGGCACTACTTTCAGAGTCTCAAAACGGAGACCGTCTCTGCTTCTTTCCAAAATGAATTCATCCTGTTCGTCATTGTTGCTTACCATCCAATCAATAGCGACATCAGTTTTGCGTGCCGTGGCACTAAACCCTGAAAGATCAAGTGGAAGAAGATTTTCAAGGAAATCTGTACTGGCCAAGGAGAATGGGCCAAAGATTGAAACATCGTTCCAGGTTATAGTGCCTTCAGTTGTATTTCCTGTTAGTGCGTCTGCTCCAAAAGCATCCCATTCATCTGCTACATCGTTGAAATGAGCTATTGCCAGTTCAGGCAAACTTGAAACATAGGAAACATTGCAGTTACTTCTTGCATTCCAGGAAAGAGTAACGTTTATTGAAGAACTGCCATTTGTACGATCAAGCTTCCAGTATTCACACCTGCTGACCCTGGTAAGACCTGCACTTTTCATTGCTGAGCTTACTGGACCTAATGCAGTCGCACTGCCCACAATAAACTCAGCGGTAAAGGCATCTGTAATTTGTGCAGGTGCAGAAATGCCGATCAAGCGGTATCCACCACCAGCAGGTCCTGCCAACTCTGGTTTGCCAACCGGGAAAACAAATGCACTGTTCCCGATTTTTTTCAGCGGCCCGTTTACAAACGATAAAGAATTACCTCCGGCAGGGCAGGTGGCCGTTGCACTTAGGGTTAAAAGGTTTGTAGAAGTTGTTGACACGAGTCCATTAGTTAAGGTTAGGATACCTGAGATTGTGGAGGGACCATTTAATGTTTTTTCACCTCCCCCACTAATAGCGACATTCTTATAGTCCGTTCTTGCAGAAAAAGCCTGGGCAGTCGCTCTTGAATATTCAACTGTACTTCCTGCATTCAGAATAATATTTTCAACATCAGCACGAATGGAAGTAGAAGTTATACCCGTGCCTCCGGTAAAACCATGCATATCTCCACAAACAAGCCTGGCACCGCTTTCTAATGTTACTGTTTGAGTTCCTGTTTGCCCTGTAATTGATTCATCATTTATGGTAAAGACAGCTCCGTTTTTAATCGTAAAAGATCCACCGCTGTTAAGGTTGATGTTTGCATTCGAGTTGGCAACATATGGGCTGTTAATTTCAATATTGTGATAAAAAATACTTGCTGAACCCCTGATGGTTTGATTAGTTGCCGGAGTACCTCCAAAAAATTCAATCACCCCGCCCGTTAAATTATAGGTTCCCTGAATATTAGGTTTAGTGCCAGTACCTGCTAACCTGAAACGGCCACCATCCATCGAGAGGTTGGTTGTAATATCACCAAACGTAAAGTTGAGTGTTTCCAATATTGCGTCGTCCGTGATATAAACTGTTCCTGCAGGAGAACAGCTACTGCTTAAAAACTTACTTCCGCTCCCGGAAAATGTAATATTCTTATAATCTGATCGTGCATTAAAAGTTTGATTGCCCGTTAATCCAAACTCAATGGTGCAACCTGTGTTAAGGACGGGTGTAATTCCTGGTATTGCTGCACCTGTACCAGTAAATCCTTCAACATCCCTCGTAATAAATTTTCCATCAATAACAACACTTCCTCCTGTGTTTTGAAGTATCTGACTTTCGCCTCCGTTATCAAAAGTTGCAGTTGGTCCAACTGTAAAAACCCCGCTTAAATTAAGATCGTTAATTCCATTCATAACAATGGCTCTCGTTCCGCTGATAGTTACATTTCGCAAAGAAATATTTCCAGAATGAGGAATAGTTACTGTTCCGCCTGTTGTGCCTGTAACAGTAAGGTCACTTGTATTTGTTGCGGTTAAAAAGCCAGATGTACGAACTAAAGAGGCGCCGTTTAATGTTAAAGATCCGGCGGCTCCAATATTCAAAGTTCCTGATGTTAATGTAAGTGTACCACTTACTAATCCATTTGAACCAGCCATAGTAACAGTCCCAGATGGCTTATTGATTTCTACATCTTCCAAAACTGTTGCTGCGGTCAACCCAACAATCCCTTGGTTCCCTGAGCCTGAAAAAATTAATTGACCACCAGCTGCCCACGGAGATAGATAATTAGCGCTGGAGTTATTAATCGTGATGGTTCCCTTTACGTTTAAAATCCCTGTTGCGGCGAATGCAAGACGGCCTGTTGTTCCTCCGATGGAAATATTCAAATTGTTGCAGACAGAAGCTGCATTATCAACGGTAAGCGTATGTCCGTTCTGAACAAAAACGGCTGTTGACGCAGTTGGCAATTGCCCTGGTGTTGCGGCAACCCATGATATCCCGTTATAAACATTCCATGAGTTAAAATCGCTCCAGTTGCCGGATGCGTTTTTACTTTGAAAATCGCCGGCTATCTGGGCATTGGAAATGTAAGCGCTAAAACAGAAGAATAGTGTTCCCCATACAATTTTTTTTGCCATACCTCGGTGTTTTATAGTTAGCTTCTTGCAGGTAGGTAGTGACGGCTTCTCAAAGGAAACTATTAAGATAATAGTTCATATTGTAAAAACATAGCAATTTTGAAGGGGTTTCACTGATGACTTTACAAGTGTGCGTCTTGGGCTACAACTGCTGCACTTCATTTGAAACAGGATTCGGCACGAGCTGTTTATTCCTTTATTTTTGCTGCTCTATGTGGGCCATTTGCAAAAAAGAATTCCGTCAGTTTTTCAGCAATCTTACGGGATATATCACCATCATTCTTTTTCTCTTGCTGAACGGGTTGTTCCTGTTTGTGTTTTCCAGCTTCAATATTCTTGATTACGGCTATGCCACTTTGGAAAACTTCTTCAACCTCTCTCCTTACATCTTATTGTTGTTGATCCCCGCAGTTACCATGCGCCTCTTCCCCGATGAATGGAGAGCAGGCACAATGGAAATTTTGTTTACACGTCCGTTAACCACCCGCCAGATAGTTCTTGGGAAATACATTGCATCATTGCTGGTAGTGTTAATTGCATTGCTTCCAACACTTACTTATCTCATCACCATCAATGCCATGAGTGCTGATGGAACTTCACTCGATTTAGGGGGCATCATTGGCTCATACATTGGTCTGTTGTTTTTATGCGCCGCCTTTACGGCCATTGGTATTTGTTGCAGCAGTTTTACCGGCAACCCTGTTGTTGCTTTTTTACTGAGTGCATTCTTTTGCTTTGTGTTATACAGCGGATTTACAGCTTTAAGCAAACTTGTTGGTACAGGTGTCGATTATATTGTTGAAATGCTGGGCATGGAATTTCATTACCGAAGTTTATCAAAAGGCGTGATCGATAGCCGTGATGTGATCTACTTTTTAAGTATTACCCTGTTCACCTTATTCATCACCATCCAACGCATTGGCAGGAAAAAATAAGTACTCATGATGAAAATCTTTTCCACGAAATACGGTTGGTTCATATTGTTGGCGGCTTTGGTACTCATCAACGTACTAGCATCTTCTCTTCGTTTACGTTGGGATCTTACAAGTGAACAGCGGTATTCACTATCTCCCCAAACAAAAGCATTATTAAAAAATATTGATACAACAATTACAGTTGATGTATTTCTGAAAGGTGATTTCCGTTCTTCATTCCGCAAACTCCGCAACAGTACCAACGATCTGCTGAATGAAATGAAAGAATATAGTGGTAGCCAATTGCAGATAAATTATAAGTCGGTGGATGAAATGTTTACCGATGAGGCAAAGGATTTCATGTTTGGCGAAGTGATCAACGAACTGCGGATGAATGGTGTGAATGTGGATAGCCTCAATCAAACAAAACCAAATTTCCGTGAAGAGGTGATTCAACAAATGATGAGCGACTCATTAAAGAGCCTCGGCATTTTACCTTATACATTAGAAGTTCAGGAAAAAGAAGAAGCCACAACGCAACGTGTCATTTATCCTTCGGCTCTTGTAAAAAGGGGCAATAAGGTTGTTTCAGTTGATCTTTTAAGTGGCAAAACAGAATACAGTCGTGACCCGCTCACAGGAAGTTTGGTTACCGATGAAGCAAAAAGCATCAGCAATGCAGAAGCATTACTTGAATTTAAGTTTGCTGATGCCATTGAAAAAATTCAACGCAAACAAAAACCACTCATTGGTTACTTAACAGGCAACGGACAACCAATGGGACCTGAAACATTTGATCTTGTACAGACATTAGATGCCAATTATCTCTTCCAGCTTGTTGACCCAAATAAGACCAATGTTATTCCAAAAGATTTTGCAGCTGTGATGATCGTAAAACCATCTATTGGGTTTACTGATTCAACCAAGATGAAGATCGATCAATACATTATGCAAGGCGGTAAAGTGTTGTGGTTTTTGGATATGTTACATGCGGAGAAAGATAGTCTTGCAATTGTTGCACAAACGCTGGCTTATGATCGTGGATTGAATCTTGATGACTTGCTGTTTAAATATGGTGTACGTATCAACCGTGATTTGCTGCAGGATCAACAATGCGACCTAAGTAAGCTGGTGGTTGGTAACGCAGGTGGTCAGCCGCAATTGGCAGATGTGCCTTTTAACTATTACCCGTTGCTCAATGCCACTGGCAATCATCCCATCACAAAAAATCTTGAACCGGTATTAAGCCTGTTTACCAATACGCTTGACACAGTTAAAGCAGAAGGCATCAGCAAAAACATTTTACTCACTTCCAGTGAAAATGCAAAGTTTGTAAGCACGCCTGCTATCATCAGTTTGCAAGAACTACAAACAATACAGGACGTAAATCTTTATACAAAAAGGAATTTGCCTGTTGCTGTTTTCCTCGAAGGGCAATTCAATAGTTTTTATGGCAACCGTGCATCGGCAGAAATGCGCCAGTTTTTTACAAAAGAATATGGTTCATTCAAAACAAAACCAGATGCTCCAACGCAGCAATTGGTGATTGGCGACGGCGATGTGGTGTTGAATAGTTTTACAAAGCAGGAACCTTTCCCCATGGGTTACAGCCGTGTGCAGGAACGTAGTTTTGCCAACAAAACCTTTTTACAAAACACATTGGAATATATGACGGGCAATGCCGGCATTGTGGCATTGCGTAATAAAGATGTACCATTGCGTTTGCTGAACCCGCAAAAAGTGAGCGATCAACGGTTGCAATGGCAGCTCATCAATATTGCAGTGCCTGTATTTCTGGTATTGCTGATTGGTTTTGGTTACATGCAATGGCGTAAACGGACTTACAGCATAAAAGCTTAATCAATTTTCATTTTTGAATTCATAATAATGACTCCTACTCAAATTACTTATCTCGTTTTTGGCATTGTACTGATTCTTGCAATTGTGTTCGATCTTGGTCTGCTGAGTAAAAAATCAGCGCATCTTACAACGAAGCAGGCCTTGAAGCAAACTGTTTTCTGGGTAATACTTGGTCTTGGTTTCGGTGGCTTTATGTGGTATGAAGATGGGAAGCAGGCCGCATTGGAATATGTAAGTGCCTACCTGATGGAATGGAGTTTGAGTATTGATAACATTTTTGTGTTTGTCCTCATCTTCAGTTTTTTTAAAGTAAAAGAACCCTACATACCACGTGTATTGTTAGTGGGTGTGTTGATGGCAATTGTGTTCCGTGTAATTTTTATTACCCTTGGTGTTGAACTGGTGAATCGTTTTCACTGGATACTTTACATCTTCGGCATATTCCTCGTGTACACCGGCTTTAAAATGTTCACCAGCAATCAGGAAGAAGAATATGACCCGAGAGAAAGCAAAGTGTATCTCTTCCTGAAAAGATTTTTACCTATCACTATGGAAGATGGCCAGGGTAAATATGTAATAAAACAACATGGCAAACCTGTCTATACAGCATTATTTGTTGTCGTGGTGATGCTTGCAACAACTGATATTGTTTTTGCATTGGATTCAATTCCTGCAGTAATGGGTATTGTTGATCGCAAGAGTGAACACGCTTCGCTGGTAATTTATACGTCGAATGTGTTTGCTGTGTTGGGTTTGCGTTCGCTCTTCTTCCTGTTAAGAGGCGCTGTGAGCAAATTTGATTTCCTGCAACAGGGTATTGCTATTGTTCTTGTGTTTATTGGTTTGAAAATGCTTGGAGAAGAATTGATTGGAACAGTAGTTGATAAACCTTCGCAGGTAATTATTTCCTTAGTGGTGATTGTGGCTTGTATCGGCGGTTCAATTCTTTACTCGATGCATCACAAGAAGAAAAATGCACCACCTGATTTGAAAGATTAGTTTGCAACTTATTCCTATGTCGCATTACAACATTGACCGTATTGCAGCAATTCTGCAGGCTTCTTATTTGCAAAAAGCAGATACGACAGGTCATGTTGAACATTTGCTGATCGACAGCAGGCGCATCATTCATCCGGCAACTGCTTTATTCTTTGCGTTAAAAACAACAAGAAGAGACGGGCATGATTTTATCGCCGAAACCTACAACAAAGGCGTTCGCCATTTCATTGTTCAGCAACAGGTAGATGTAAAAGTATTACCCGGTGCGAATATATTGCTGGTGCCGGACACATTAAAAGCATTGCAGCAATTAGCTGCTTATCATCGTCAACAGTTTTCCATTCCTGTCGTTGGCATAACAGGAAGCAACGGTAAAACAATTGCAAAAGAATGGCTGTATCAATTATTGAACGATCATTATAATATCATTCGCAGCCCAAAGAGTTATAACTCGCAGGTGGGTGTTCCGTTAAGTGTGTGGCAATTGCAACCGCAACATACACTGGCTATTTTTGAAGCAGGTATTTCACAGCAAGGTGAAATGGATGCACTTCAGCAAATCATTCAACCAACAATTGGCATACTCACAAACATCAGCGAAGCACATGCAGATGGTTTTTCTGATGCACAAGAAAAACTGATTGAAAAACAAAAATTATTCAAGGGCGCAAACGCTGTTATCTGCTCGCCTGAAAAATTAAACCCACTTTCGCTTCAGCAAGAACATATTTTCAGCTGGGGTGAACAGAAAGAGAATACTGTTGTGATCAGCAACATCAACAAACGGTTAGCCGAAACTATCATTCATTTTACCAACGGATCATTAAGCAATAGCATCAGTATTCCCTTTACTGACGATGCATCGATTGAAAATTCTATTACGTGTTTAACGGTTTGTCTTTATCTCCAGGTTCCTTTTGCTGCTATTAAAGAAAAATTCAATCAGTTACGTGCAGTAAGTCTTCGTCTTGAATTGAAAAGTGGTTTACACAACACAACCATCATCAACGATAGTTATAGTGCCGACCTGAGTTCACTCAGCATTGCACTGAATATGTTGCAGCAACAAGGTCAGCATACAAAACGCAGCGTTATCCTTTCCGATTTTCAATTAACAGAAGAACAGGAAGCAGAAACCTATATTTCCATTGCTGCATTATTACATCATCATCGTATCAATCGTTTAATCACTGTTGGTGAAAAAACGAAACATTTGCTTGCCCCGCTTGTAGCAGGAGATATTGAAGTGCAAAGCTTTTCATCAACCGCAGAGCTTGCCGAACAATTACCTGCACTTGGCTTTCAAAATGAAACCATCCTCATTAAAGGAGCACGTGTATTTGAACTTGACCGTATTGCACAATTGCTTGAACAGAAAACACATCAAACAGTTTTAGAGATTAACTTAAGTGCTATTGTAAGAAACATCAGGGCACACCAGCAATTACTAAAGCCATCCACAAAGATCATGGCGATGGTGAAAGCATTTTCGTATGGCAGTGGCAGTTATGAAATTGCGAATCTCTTACAGTTCATGAAAGCAGATTACCTCGCTGTTGCATTTACAGATGAAGGTGTAGCACTGCGCAAGGCCGGTATTACATTGCCCATCATGGTTATGAATCCTGAACCGGTGACGTTTGATGCCTTGATCGATCATAATCTTGAACCTGAATTATTTTCCTTTTCCATTCTTCATGCATTTGAATCATTTCTTGAAAAAGAAGGTGTCAGCGGCTATCCTGTGCATTTAAAAATTGATACGGGTATGCACCGCCTTGGCTTTATGCAAAAGGAGTTGCCTGTGCTTGCAGAAGTACTGAAGAAGAATAGGTTTACGATTCAATCAGTATTCAGTCATCTGGCAGCAAGTGAAGATCCGGCGGAAGATGAGTTTACATTACTTCAGGCAAACCGTTTTGAAGAAGCTTGTACATTTTTGCAATCAATACTCGATTATACATTCATCCGTCATTTAGATAATTCACACGGCACCATCCGTCATCCGCAACTGCAATACGATATGGTGCGGCTGGGCATTGGTATGTACGGCGTAAGTTCGGCTGCTGGTAAACTGCAATTGGAAGAAGCATTGCAATTAAAAACTACTATCGCACAAATTAAACAGCTGCAGCCTGGTGATACGGTTGGGTATAACCGTAAAGGAATCATCACCCAGCCTTCAACAATTGCTACAGTGCGCATTGGTTATGCTGATGGTTATCCACGCAATCTCAGCAACGGCAAAGGCCATATGCTGGTAAACGGCAAACCCGCTCCCGTTATCGGCACGGTTTGTATGGATATGACGATGCTTGATATTACCGGCATTGCTGATGTTCGGGAAGGGGATGAAGTGATCGTATTCGGGCCAACACTTTCAGTGGTAGAAGTTGCCAAACAAAGCCAAACCATTGCTTATGAATTGATGACGGGTATCAGTCAACGGGTGAAAAGGGTGTATTTTGAAGAATAAGTTAATGGATCAACTGCTTACCCTCAACTCCCTATCTTTGTCCACTAAATTTTAAAATTCGTGAAACTTCGTTACGTAATATTTATTATTCTCATTATTCTGTTTGCTGACCAGGGTTTAAAGATCTGGATCAAAACAACCATGGAATACCAGGATGAAAAGTTTATTCTTGGTCGCTGGTTCCGTTTGTATTTCATCGAGAATGCAGGCATGGCCTACGGTTGGAAGTTGGGCAACAGTGAATGGGCAAAAATGGCACTCACCCTTTTCCGTTTAGGTGCTGTTATTTTCGGAACCTGGTACCTCGTGAAAATTGTAAAAGAAAAATACCACAGGGGTTTTATCATTTGTGCTGCTTTGATCTATGCAGGCGCATTGGGAAACCTTATCGATAGTTTGTTCTACGGTATGATCTTCGACAAAGGCATGATCTATAATGCAGCTACTGATACATATTTTGGATATGATGGATTAGCAAAAGCAACAGGTAAAGGTTATGCCTCTTTCCTTCATGGTCATGTGGTTGATATGTTGTACTTCCCCATCATTGAAAACAAGATGATGCCAAACTGGGTTCCTGTTTGGGGTGGCAAACCATTCACATTTTTCCAGGCTATTTTTAATATTGCTGATGCTGCAATCTCAACCGGCGTTATTACGATCCTGGTTTTTCAGAAACGTTTTTTCAAGCATCACAAACCCGAAGAAACAAATACAACAGTTGAAACAAATACCGAAGTAAGTGATGATGCACAAGTGATGTGATTCATGTAAATTGTCAAAAAGAAAACAGTCGAACGATATTAAAAAGAAAGCCTCGCAGTTTGCGAGGCTTTTCTATTATTGTTTCTGGATGATCTTCTGAACAGAGCCCGATGGCGATACCACCCGCAACAGGTACGATCCTTTTGCAAGCGACTGTGGCACATTGAACGAAACTCCGTTCGCACCTTTGTTCACTGTTATCTTTTTATTTACAACCGCATGACCTAATGCATCTGTTAATTGCAATTCAACTGTTTCGTTGCGGTAAGCCGTTAACTGGAAATTGACTGTGCTGATAAACGGATTTACAAGATTCGTGATCTCGAATTTTTGCTGTGGATTTAATGTAACTGAAAGCGTATTGCTGTATTTGTTATTGCTGGTTGCAAAACTCACCATTTTTAAACGGTAATATGCTTTGCCCGATACTGCAACAGGATCGTTAAACAAATACGAAGTTTCGTTACCGTTGGTGCCCTTTGCATTTACAAAACCAATATAGCTAAAGTGTACACCATCGTTACTTCGTTCCACTTCATACCCTTTCAGGCTTTCGTCTTTTGTTTTCCAGGTAAGCAAACTTTTATCACCGTTTAATTCCACATTAAACTTCAGCAATTCGGCAGGTAACACGCTGCAACTTCCGGGGCTTGCTACGTTAATAACAACTGTTTCATCTGTATTAAACACAGCACATGAATTAGATAATCCGCTGGCAGTGGTAGCCACTCTAATACGGTAACGATGGCCGTTAGTAGCTGCTGTTGCAAGTAATGAAGGATAAGCTACTGTGTCTCTATAACCATTACCCATATTTGTATAGCTGAACGTTTGTGCACCAAGTACATCAGGAGCAGGTCCCCAGGTGTTACCGCCATCGGTGCTTCGTTCCCATTCATAATACTGATACATATCATAATACGATTCTACAAATACCCTCATATCAACCTGGTCGTTCTGACAAAATGTTTGATTGGCGTTAGGTGTAAGTTGCATACTTGGTGAGCAGGTTTTGAACGAGATATCATCGATAGCCCAATCGTTACCACCACCGCCAGGTGCGTTATTACGCAACGTTAACGTAAAGTTGGTGGTAGTTGCATCTGTTTTATAAACAAAGGCACGCTTAACCCAACGGTTAGCAGTATCAGCTGTTGTTGACATGCGAGCTACACCTGCACTATAATATTGAATATCGCCAGTATTGTAATAATCAAGATTGTTTACTTTAATGGCAATATTTGGTTTTACACCAGAGGTGTCGAACGTTCCGGTAGGGTCGTAAGAGCTACCGCTCCATTGGCCTTGACCTTCTGCATCCTGTCCGCATTTATAGCATACATTTTTAAACCATGCTGAAACTTCGTAGAAAGTATTAGGACAGGCATTGGCCACATTAAACTGGAAAGCGGTATCAGTTTTGTAAGCAGCATTAAACACCATCATATATCCACAGGGGTTTGTGGGACTTACAGGTTGTGATGCATCACATGGCGGATTGCCTCTTGCTTCATCTACCGCACCTGTATGATCTCCACTGATATCCCATACACCAAATACCCGACTTGTATTTGCTGTTGGTATTGGCAAAAGCCTGTCTGTAACAGTTCCTGTTGATGCTGTATTATTTGTTATACCATAAAAGTTATCGTTTGGTGTACCTGATGTAAATGTTCTGTACACATAATTTGTATTTGCTGAAGCTGTCCTGTTTTGCTGATTGGTTCCTGTTGCGGTACCAAAAGTTCCATTAAACTCATCACCAATTACGTTTGTTGCAGAAACTGCATTCGGACATACATCAGGACTTGCATACACGATCATACTATCCCTCGGGAAAGTAATTACTCTGAACACACCCGAGCTTGATTCTCTATAACGGAAAGAACCTCCTCCAAAATTTATTCTTGTTCCCTCAACCCTGTTCACAATAACACGGTAGGTAGCCATAATAAGATAGTTACCTGCTGCTGTTCTTGGTTGCGATGAAGTTGCCACGGCACTACCTCCACGTGCAGCTGTAGCGCCCGTTCCAAAATTGATGCGGATAATAGTATCGGTACCTGCTCCACTACCTGCTGCAAAACCTGCATCATCACCCACCGCATCAGTATAAGCAGAACCTCCTATCGGAAAAATTTTCCCTTCATTTGTACGCATAGCAACGGTTCCGGCCTGATAGGCAAATCCTGCACCTGCTTTTAATGTATCCTGGAACGATAAACTGTCGATGGTGGCAGTACCCGTTAATGAAAGTGTGGCTCTAATTTCAAGTACATCGCCCACGTCAATACTACCGCCACCATTTTGCTTGGTAATGTTGACATAGCTTTTCGCAGTTTCAATGGCATAGTTACTTGAGGGATCTCGTACACACAATGTAAAGGTCCAAGCACTTGTTGGTGTAGTTGTTTGGTTTGAAAAAATACGGATATAATATGTTTGGCCGATAGTTAAACCTGAAGTTGCTAAATTATTGTCTGTACCAAAAGCAGTACTATAGTCAATACAATATAAACTTGTAAAACTACCGCAACTTCCGGAAAGCACTTGAACTGATGCTCTGTTTGATCCATTTCTAGGAATACCACCATTATTAAATACTACTGTAGGGTTGGTTGATTGTGCAACAAAGCTATACCACACGTCTGCAGCGTTTGTTACTCCACAAACCCCGCCAAATAAAGAAGCAGATGTCGTTGATCCATTTAATGTCCCTGAAACAGCGTTACAAGTAGTACTGCTTGTCAACTGTATCGCATTTGCACAGGCATCATTTCCACCACTTTGCTGTACACATATATTAAATGCATAAGCAGCTGAAGAAATTCCGATTGGATTACCCGATACAAATACTCTTATGTAATATGTAGTGCCAATGGTAAGCGAACTAACTGTAAGCGGTGTGCTTGCTGCACTGCAACCTAACGATGTGAGCGTGCCACCGCACAAGCCCGTAGAACTGCTGAACATTTGCACATACGTTCCGGCACCTGTAAGAGAGCTACCCAAACTACTGAGCGTTACAATTTGTGAAGTTGCTGTCGCCACATATCTGAACCAAACTTCATAAACTGTTCCACTAACACTGCAACCGGCAGGAATTGTACCTGTGCTGCTTGTTGCATAAAACAAAGTTGAAGATGTATTGGTACATGCTGTCGAAGATGTTAATAAAGTAGAACCACTACAATCATCATTTGCCGGTGGTGCAACAGGGTGAGTAATACAAATATCAGCCCTGTAATTTCCTGTTCCTCCAAAAGCACCATACTGCGATATTCTTATATAATACGTTACCCCAACTGTTAATCCTGTTTGTGTTAAAGAAGTATGAGGAGACGAAGAGCAAGCTACAGATGTTAATGAGCCACAAGTACCACTATACAATTGAATTCTTGGTGCTGTGATCCTTGTTCCGATGTTACTTAATGTAATTGTATGCGTAGTAGATACAGCTGTAAATGAATACCAATAATCGTTATATGTACCTGCTGCAGCACATCCTAAAGGAATGCCGGAACTTTCTGTGGCACTACTTAAATTAATGTTTGTGTTATTACAGCCTGTTGAAGAAGTAAGTGTAACTGCAGTTGAACATTCATTTTGCGCAAATGTTTCAACAAAAGGAACGCAAAGAAGTGAACAGAATAAAATAATCAGTCTAATAGTCTTTGGGTACTTTGACGGTTTCATAGTGATTGGTTCTTAGGATAATGGTATACCATTACAAAAATGGTTGATTTATATTATCCCACCTATAGCAAAACCTCCTATTAATACCGTAAAAACACGTAAAATTTTACCCTGCGAACATAGTTCGCAGGGTAAAAACATCACAATTAAGATTTTTTTGAATTGAATTTAACTGGTTAACCAGTTGAGTTAGAGAGAATTTCAGTTCGAAATTATTGCTGAATAAAGCGAGATGGCTCTTTAACTAGGAGATCGTATGTTAATTCTTTTGAATGACCTTATTAACTACTGCATTTTTTGAAACGATCCTTAATAAATAAGAGCCGGCCTGCAGATTCGATGGAACATCAAGCATAATTGCATTGCTGCCTTTATTAATATTGAGTTTTTTATTAAGAATCGAACGACCAGTTCCATCCATGAATTGTATATTAACCTGCTCACTCTGATAGGAAGTAACCTGGAAAGATAATTTTGAGCTGATCGGGTTAACGATATTATTCACTTCAAATAACTTTTGTTGACCGGGCTGTACAAAAAGCACATTGCTGAATTTTGAACCACCTTCCGTTGCAGTCATACGAAGACGATAATAAACCTTTCCGTAAACAGGTGTCATGTCTGTAAACAGGTACTGCATTTCCTCTGTCGTTGCTCCTTTTACCGCAACTTTTCCAATGGAAACAAAATTAATACCATCACTACTTCTTTCAATTATATAATCAGTGAGGTTCAGTTCCTGTTTTGCCTTCCATGTTAGGTAAGAAAGATTATCTTTTAACTGAACATTAAACTGCAGTATTTCCACGGGCAACACTGCGCAGGTGGGCTCAACATTAATTGTAATGATATCAACATCGTTATACAATGCACACACACCTGAAGTGAGATTAGTAGTTGTTGTGCCTACACGGATTCGATATTTGTATCCATCATAACCCGTTCCGGCAACAAAGGAAGGTAAAGCCGCAGTATCTCTGTATTCACCGCTATAGTTGGTAAAGTTGAAATTCTGCTGTCCGGGCATTTCCGGTGCCGATATCCATGTAGTACCCCCATCTGTACTGCGTTCCCATTGGTAATAATCATAGTTATTGAAAAACGTTGAAACTGCTACAGAAATATCCACTTGATTATTGTTACAATAAGTAGGCGAGTTTGTAGGGCGCATGGTTAACGATGGCAAACAGGTTGCAAATGAAATATCATCCATCACCCAATCGTTACCGCCACCACCAGGTGCATTGTTTTTAATAGAGATGGTTAAAGATGTTTGACCAGGTGCTGTAAGAAATACAAAACCCTTCTTTACCCATTCTCCATAATTACCAATATAATCCATATCGCCTGATGTGTAATAATCAATCCCATCAATCATAAATGTTAGATTGGGTTTAACGCCGGAAGAATCACCGGGTGCTGTTGGTATGTAAGCAGCATTTACTGTTACACCTGAAGCACCTCTTCCCAAACTATCACTACCACAACGTTTACAAACATTCCTGAACCATGCAGAAAACTCATAGTATGTATTCTCACATAAACCGGTAATGGTTTGGTTATTGGCTATACTTAACTGATAAGCTGCATTAACCGCAAGCATATAACCGGCTGCCACTCCACTGGCCGGTGCCGGATTTCCTGCAATAGGATCAGCTGCACCAGTATGATCGCCAATAATATCCCATACACCAAACACCCTGTCAACTACCGGTGATTGAGGTCGAACTGTATAAAGATTTGTGCTCTGGCTTGGACTTAAATTTTTCACCACACTGTAACTACCATCGTTTGGTGCACCTGTGGTAATAGCTAAATATGTGTAACCGGGCACAGTTCCCGGGTTGGGTGCGTTGTGCGATGTACCCGATCCAAAATCACCATTACCCGCACTTACATTGTTTGCACCAGTAGCATTACTACACAAACCATAGTTGGGGTAAATAATAAAAGATAAACTGTTGGGATTATTTATATAATCAACAGCTCCAGTTGCAGAAAGTTGATTACGATAACGTACTGCACCAGGACCATAACTGATAATGGTATTGTATGAAGTGGCAACATCAACCGTTACACGATAAGTTACAATCACAAGCATGCCGTTTCCACGGGGAGCATGGGTACCCGAATTGGTGTACCCTCCGCCAGTACTATCTATACCTGTATTACTTACAGATCCTCGTGGCATATCGGAGGTATCTCTTCCTAAATTAAAACGAATAGTTTTGTTGGCACTGTTATACATGGCAGCATCATCGCCTGCAGCATCTGTATATGCTGCATATTGCTTTCCTTCATTCGTTAATAGTTTCAATGAACCCGGAACATATGTAAGATTCGATGGAATTGTATCATTGAATCTTGACCTGTAAATCCTGTTTGTGCCCGCATTCGCTACATTTACCGATACACGGATTTCCAACACATCACCAGGAACAACTGTTCCACCTCCCGGTCTTGTAATATTAATAAAACTTTTTCCTGTTGAAACGTTTGCAGGTGTTGGAGGAACGGGTGTGGTAACACAAATATTAAAGCCCCCGTTTGAAGTTATTGCCGTTGCCCCCGTTGAATATACACGCACATAATACACATTGCCAGCAGTTAAAGCTGCCGACACACTGGTACCAGTTGCGCAGGCAATAGAAGTTAAACTCCCGCATGTACCTGATAATATTTCAAGTGTTGTATTACCAGTAAGACTTGTTCCCAAACTACTTAACGTTACCGTTGTTAAAGGACCACTAATAGCGGTGAAACTATACCACACATCATCATCGGCTGTACCGCCACAGGTGGCAGCAACACCGGAATTCGTTGCGCTTGTAAGATACCCTGCTGTATTTGAACAGCTTGTTGCTGCATTTAATGTTGTAGCTGTTGAACATTCATCATTTGACGGCGGCGGCACAGGGTGCGTAAGGCAAAATGAATAATCCCATTTGTTTGTAGGGTTTGATCCTGTGGGCGATGTTACAGTATAAATTCGCAAATAATAGGTTACACCAACGGTTAAACCGGTAACTGTCCTTGCAACAGATGCATCACCGCAGGATAAACTTGAGAAACTACCGCAACCTGATCCACTTAATATCTCACTAAACATCGTTGATGAAGAAACGGCGCTCCCATAGCCACTTGGATCAAACGCTATCGTTGTAATTGTAGACTGTGCCTGAAAAGTAAACCACATGTCATATGTAGTAGAAGCTGTTGCTCCCCCACACGCACCTATTGGAGAGGCATTTGTTGCGTTCCTTATATTATATGATGTATAAGAACAGGAAGTAGATGAGCTGATTGGAATTGCCCCACTACAATTATCGTTTGCAGGTTGTGCAAATGCAATAAAGGGAATTGTTATTAATACGAATAATAACAGATAGCTATAACCGATCTTAAGGTACGTTGACATTGCTTACGGATTCTTGACAAAGGATAATGGAAAACCTGTACAAAAATATCATTTAAAAAGAAGTAAACAAGAGTAAAAAGCACGCATCATTAACGTATTATCACTGCTTTGACTTGCTAAATACATTACTACTTTACTATTCACTAATTGTTTTTATTTAATTACCTCTAAGGGTTATTAAATTTGACTGCTTGCTATTGTACTGATTTTAGTTTTCAAATTTATGTGCATCTTACATACGAGACTTATTGCATGCAGGATGTTGAATACCGATAAGGTTATGTGCTATGCTAAACAATGCTGCATTTGCATTTCATATTTTAGAAATTATATGCAGCCATTAAAACTAAAACTTTTAAACCCTTACTTTGACCCTATTCCAGTATTTTCCGCAATTAATAAAGGGAAACTTCTATAGGTGAGTAAGTACAGTCATCCTACTTTTACAAAATCCAAACAATCCTTGTAAAATCATGAAACGTATCCTGTTCATTGCAGTATTATTTGTTTTTGCTTTCTATTCCTTTGCACAAGCACCAGATGCGTGCAATACTCCCTTAAACTTAACTCCTCAAACAACTTGCGGAGCAACAGGCAGTCAAACACTTCAAAATTCTACAGCCACCGGCAGCCCAATTAATGCTGCGGGTACAACCAAAGATGTATGGTACACTTTCACTACACCCAGCGGAATTACAAGTGTAACAATTACACTTTCAAGTCCAGGTAATAGCATTGACGATAATTCTTATATAGAAGCATTTTCAAATGGTTCTTGTGGTTCAGGAACATTTAGCGGAACTTCTCTTGGCACTTCGGCCGTAACAACAGGAACAGGAACGAGTCTTTCTCTAAGTGGACTTTCGGCTTCTACACTCTATCATTTCAGAGTATTCACAACTGCTGCTAATACAACTACTGGAGGAGCGGGCAATTGGCAGTATAGTATCTGTGTTTCTTATGCACCCCCACTTGCAAACGATCTCTGTTCTACAGCAACCAACATCACACCTGTAACCACATGTGGAGCTACAGCCAATCAAACTTTATTGAACGCAACCACTACCGGTAGCCCAACAAACGGCGCAGGTACAACAAGAGATGTGTGGTACACATTTACAACTCCTGCCAACATCAGGAATGTTCAAATTGCAACGTCTAATCTTGGAGGCAATCTTACAACATCAAATACATACATTGAAGCATTCACCGCTTCAAGTTGTGCAGCAGGTGTATTCACCGGAACATCCATTGCTACAACAGCAAGTGGAACTTCAACTCTTTCGTTAACCAATCTTACTCCATCAACACAATATTATTTCAGAGTTTTTACAACCGCTTCTGCAACGGGCGGTACAACTACCGATTGGGGCTTCAGCATTTGCGTTTCATATACAGCTGTACCTTCCAACGATGATTGTGCGGGTGCACTTACGCTTACTCCCGGTACTACCAACTCAACAGGTAGTGTATTAAATGCAACGGCCAGCGGAACTACCATTGGTTGCGCAACGGGCACTCCTGATGATGATATTTGGTATAAATTCACCACTACCTCAACACAAACTTTTGCAACCATTACGGTAACAGCAGGTGCCACTTTAAGTGCAAACGGAGCCATGATACAGGTTTATTCCGGCGCATGTGGCAGCTTAACCAGCATTGCCTGCGGACAAAATGAAGTGACGATAAGCAGCGGGTTATCAGTATCAACACAATACTATATACGAGTATATTCTTCTTCTGCCTATTCAACTACTCCTGCTTCAGGGTCAGTAGCAAACAATGTAAGTATTCTAGTATCAGCACCACTTACAACCACAAACATTACTGCAGGTAAAATGAATGAAGTTTACAGGCAAACAATATTATCTGCTGCAAATGTGTTGGCCGATCCATGGGAAATAACTTATGGCCCTGATAATTATTTATGGGTAACTGAAGCAAAAGGATATAAGCTGAACAGAATAAACCCGGTTACGGGAGCCAAGCAAGTTGTGCTCGATATTTCGCAAAACAGCACATTCTTTTCTTCACCGGCAGACCAGGCATTTAACTGCCAATTTAATAATGGCACCGGTGCACAAGGTGGATTTGCCGGCATGGCATTGCATCCTAAATTTTTAGATGCAAGCTCACCGCAGAACTACGTTTATATTTCATACGTACACAGTAATCCATCAACAGCCGTATTTGTAAACCGTATTGTACGTTTCTTTTATAATACTTCTACCAATAAACTGGAATCACCTGTTTCAATTTGCGATACCATTCCCGGAAGCCAGGATCATAATTCGCAACGAATGATCATTACACCAATGACACAAGGCGGAAGCGATTATTATTTATTCTATGCAGCTGGTGATATGGGTGCGGGTCAACAATACCCCACACTTAACATCACAAGGCCAATGAAAGCGCAAGTAATTAATGCTTATGAGGGGAAAATTTTACGGTTTGCTTTATCTGATACGTGTTCAGGAACCGGTAATCAAAAATGGATACCGGATAGCAATCCTTACAATAACGTTGCCCCGATTGTTGGAAAGAGTGCTGTATGGAATATTGGTATGCGAAACAATCAAGGGTTTGCCTATAATCCTGCATTAAATATTCTTTATGGTTCTTCGCACGGACCTTACAGTGATGATGAAATAAATATTATTGAAGGATTCAAGAACTACGGTCATCCTTTAGTAATTGGCTATGTAGCTGATGGCAACTATAACGGCAACGTAAATACGGGAACAAGTACTAGTATTTCGGCAGGTGTTCCCTGGAGTTATGGTGCTGCGACAACAGCCAGCTCCACCACTCCACCAATTGGTAATGAAACAACTCGTATGAATGAGATCAATGCGAATGCAAGTTTATATGGTGCATACAAAGATCCTCTGTTTTCAGCTTACCCAGGACCAGCATCTGGAACAGGATCAGTAGCTGCAATCTGGGGTGCAACTTCAACACCAAGTAATGCAACCTGGCACTCAGAAGGATGGTCTGGTTTAGATATTTACACACACACATTAATTCCCGGATGGAAAAACTCTTTACTTGCTGCCGGATTAAAATGGGGACGAACCATTCGATTAAAGCTAAATGATGCCGGCACAGCAGTTGTTCCAGTTGCAGGAGCTGATACCGTTACTTATTTTCAAAGTACAAACCGATACAGGGACATTGCCTTTGCACCAAACGGAAAAGAAATTTTTCTTGCAATGGATCGTTCAAATGCTGCCTCTGCTGCAACAGTTGGAAGTCCGCCAGCTACGGTTGGCAGTTGCCTTGGTTGTGTGATCAAATATGAGTTCCTTGGTTACAATCCAACAGGTACTTCACCATTTCCGAGTACAATACCAACAAGTATCCCTATTGATTCAAGTACAAATGCAGGATGTGTTACTGCCACCGCAATAACCATCAATGCTGAAAATGGAAATAACAATTTATGGGTGCCAATAACAGGACCAAATGGAAATATTATTGCAGAAATTGATGCTAATAATAATAATCTCGGCAACATTACCACTTCCTTCTTCACCAGAACAGGAAACCCGGTAAGAACAGGATTTGGAAATAAATACTTAAACCGTAACGTAACTATTAACGTAGAGAATAATCCTCCTGCCACACCTGTTTCCGTACGATTATACCTTACAGCTCAGGAACTCGCCGATATGGTAGCTACATCTGGTAGCGGTGTTACAGGTATTGCCGATCTTTCTGTTTTCAAAAACAACGACCCCTGTGGCACAACAATGGCTTCAACTGCATTGGGACAAACTGTTACAGGAAGATATGTCCAATCAACCTATGGACATGCTATTCAGTTTGATGTTACTTCATTCTCGAGTTTCTACTTTATGTCTTCTTCATCAACTCTTCCGTTTGATCTTTTCAGCTTTACCGGAAAAGCAGTTGCTGATAATTCAAGACTTGAATGGGTAGTGAATAATGAAGTAGATGTGATTTCTTATACTGTTGAACGCAGTCTTGATAATAACACGTTCGAAAAAATTGGGACTGTTGATGCTAAAAACATACCCGCAACAAATCTTACCTACAACTTCATTGACTATAACGCAGGTAAATTGGCAAATAAAGTTTACTATCGTGTACATTCAAATGAAAACAACGGGACTAAGAAATACACGAACATTATTGATGTAAGCTTTGGTGCATTACAAAATGTATATGTGAATGTGTTCCCGAATCCTGTTGCAGAAAAAACAACGGTTACGATCAATGCCATTGCTGACGAATCGGCACAATTAAATGTGATCGATAATACAGGACGTACGATCCAGACTATTGAAGTTAACCTTGTAAAAGGTAAAAACATTGTTCAGCTTGATCTGGGTACTTATAAAGCCGGTGTTTACTATCTTGATATTAATGGCAAAGCAATTAATGAAAAAGTGAAAATCATCAAACAATAAACAACTGTTAAAACAAAACCCTTGCTGAACTACGGCAGGGGTTTTGCCGTTAACAAAGCAAATAACCATCATGAAAAATATACTCATCCCGGCATCTTTCCTGGCCGTTGCATTTACGGCCGAAAGAAAGCTATTGAAAACCGAGAACCAGTTGCTGGTCATTCGTGAAGAAGACAAGAGTACAGCATCACGACTGTACAGTTTGTTTTTTCATGAGCAGCAAAAAGAAGTACAACCGGCTTTTACAGATGAACCCGATTCCGGACCTGATTACTACAGCAGTTATGAATAACAAAAAGGAGAAGCCAGGCTTCTCCTTTTTTATTTAGTGTTGATGTGTTTATATTTTACCAACCATGTTTGCTGGTATTACCCACTCATCAAATTGCTCTGGTGTAACATATCCAAGTTTCACTGCCATTTCTTTCAGTGTTGTTCCTTGTTTATGTGCTTTTTGTGCAATTTCAGCAGCTTTGTAATAACCGATCTTGGTGTTGAGTGAAGTAACCAACATCAAACTATTTTCCACATGCTTTTTAATATTCGCTTCAATTGGCTCAATGCCCACTGCACATTTATCATTAAAGCTTACACAACCATCACCTATCAATCTTGCACTATGCAGGAAGTTGTAGATCATTACCGGTTTAAACACATTCAATTCAAAATGCCCCATTGCACCACCAACATTGATCGCTACATCATTGCCCATCACCTGCGCAGCGATCATTGTTAATGCCTCGCACTGAGTTGGGTTTACCTTACCCGGCATAATGGAAGAACCTGGCTCATTATCAGGAATAAAAATTTCACCAATTCCACTGCGTGGACCACTGCTCAACATACGAATATCGTTTGCGATCTTCATCAAGCTAACTGCAACTGTTTTCAATGCACCGTGTGCTTCAACAATAGCATCATGTGCCGCCAATGCTTCAAATTTATTCTCGGCCGTTTTAAACGGAAGCTTAGTGAGTTTGGCAATATGCTTTGCAACATTCACATCATAATTGGGAGGTGTGTTTATACCTGTACCAACTGCTGTTCCACCCAATGCCAGTTCACTTAAATGTGCCAATGTATTTTTGATCGCTTTCAATCCATGATCTAACTGCGATACATAACCGCTGAACTCCTGCCCTACTGTAAGCGGCGTTGCATCCATAAAATGCGTACGGCCGATCTTCACAACTTTCTTATATGCTTTTGCTTTTTTATCTAACGTATTCCGCAACTTCTCAATACCGGGGATCGTTGTCTCTATTAAGATCTTGTATGCCGCAATATGCATGGCAGTAGGGAACGTATCGTTACTGCTTTGGCTTTTGTTTACGTCATCGTTCGGATGCAGATATTTTTCTTTATCGTCGAGCTTGCCTCCGTTGAGTACATGGCCACGGTAAGCAATCACTTCGTTCACATTCATATTACTTTGTGTTCCGCTGCCGGTTTGCCAAACAACTAATGGAAAAAAATCATCGAGTTTTCCTTCGAGTATTTCTTTACACACTTTACCAATCAATACCGCTTTCTTTTTGGGTAACACACCTGCTTCATTGTTGGTTATAGCTGCGGCATGTTTCAGGTAAGCAAATGCACGGATAATTTCTTTCGGCATACGATTGATATCCTGTGCAATTTTGAAATTGTCGATGCTGCGTTGGGTTTGTGCGCCGTAATAAGCGTTAATGGGAACTTTTACTTCTCCCATTGTATCTTTTTCAATTCTGAAGCTCATAATGAATGATTTTTTGTAAGTTCGGAAAGTGCCGCAAAGGTAGGTGTTAACTGAGTTGGTTTTCCTAATTTGAGTACGCAAATCATATGACGAAATTCATTTTTTCTTCTGCAATCAGCCTTGTCCTCACTATCGTTTGCTTTGGACAAAACCCTAACCCCGTTCCAACGCCACAACAGTTGAAATGGCACAATTCAGAGTATTATCTTTTTGCCCATTTTGGTCCAAACACTTTTACAGATAAAGAATGGGGACATGGTGATGAACCCGAAGATATTTTCAATCCAACGGATCTTGATTGTCATCAGTGGTGCCGCATTGCAAAGCAGGCCGGAGCAACTGGTATTATCATCACAGCTAAACATCACGACGGATTTTGTTTATGGCCCAGCAAATATTCAACACACACTGTTCGTGAAAGTAAATGGAAGAATGGAAAAGGTGATGTTCTGAAAGAATTAGCAGCAGCATGTAAAGAGTATGGGTTGAATTTCGGTGTGTACATTTCCCCATGGGACCGTAACCATCCTGATTATGGCACTGAAAAATACAATGATGTTTTTGTGAACATGATGAAAGAACTGTTCACTAACTATGGACCGATCACAGAACTGTGGTGGGATGGCGCCAATGGCGAAGGACCAAATGGTAAAAAGCAAGTGTACGACTGGAAGCGTTTTAGAGAAACCGTTCGAAAACTCTCACCATCAACAGTTGTGTTTAGTGATGTTGGTCCGGATATTCGGTGGGTCGGAAATGAAAAAGGTATTGCAGGAACAACAAACTGGAACACGTTAAACATTGAAGGTTTTACACCGGGACTTGGTGCACCATCAACAGATACTTTGAATGCGGGAAATAAATATGGTACACATTGGATTCCGGCCGAATGCGATGTCAGTATCCGGCCGGGTTGGTTTTATCATGCAGAAGAAGATAGCAAAGTAAAATCGCCGGAAGATTTGTTTCAGTTGTATTTAAAATCAGTTGGCCGTGGCGCAACATTATTATTGAATGTACCGCCTGACAGAAGAGGGAAGTTTCATGCAAACGATTCAGCGGCGTTAGTGGGATTTAAGAAGTTGCGTCATGAAAGTTTTAAAAATGAGCTGCTAAAAAATCAAAAACAACTTTCCATTAAACAAAATCACCTTTTAAAAGAAGTAAAAATTGAGTTACTGAAACCAGAAAAAATAAACTGCATTGTACTTAGCGAAAATTTAGTAACCGGGCAAGCCTGTGTTAAGTTCAGTATTTTCTTTTTAAACAGTAAAAAGGAACCGTTGAAAGAAATAAAGGGAACGACAATTGGTAGAAAACGAGTTATTACTTTCTCTGCAGTTGACAATGTCAGCCTTATAAGTTTGGTTATTGAAGAACAAAAAAAGACAACTGTGATAGCAAAAATAGATGCCTATTTAATCTCTGATAGTTTGATTGAAAAATAGGAGTACTATAGCTTACTCATATATTCAATTAGTGCAAATACATCTTTACGAATTGAAAAATCGGTATTATGAGTTTGTATGTAATGTTTAACTGCAGCTTCTTTTTCTGAATAAAAAGCCAAGACAGTTTTGCGGTTTACCGGTTGAAATTCATTGAACTTATTACCGATGAATAGACTCTGCCCGATAGAGATAGTAGTTACTACTTGTGGAATAAGGCCTAACCTGTTGTTAGTGGGAGCCAGTAGTAATGCGTATGGATCGGAACCTGAAAGCATTGGACTTCCATATGCTCCCACTCTTCCTTTACTCACAGCTCTGTAAAAGGTGGCAGTTGCAATTTTTATTTCTCCAAACACTGTATCAACTCTGACAAATCTGTTAAAGGCAGAATAAAAAGTGTCTTTACCAATCTGAATGAAATGTACTTCATTTGAATTGTCAAATGTCAATGTGTCTCCTTGAGGTCGGATAAATAGCATCTCCTCAAATAAAAAATTGTAGTTCAATCTAGCTGAGCTTGCAGTTCCATTTTTAAAATAAACTACCCCATTCTGAAACTGAGAATATGCGTTTGCATCAGAAAACGGAACAACATTTTGCATTGGTTCTCCGGGTTGAATAATATATGTTTTTGCTTTTTGTCCGTAAACATAAAAACCAGTAAACGCACATAAAAGGACAGTGATAGTTTTTTTCATAAGCTGTTGTGACTCTATTATTATCATTAACACTAAAGATACTCTATTAATTAAAATCAGCTTTCCTCTTCTCCAGAAATGCTCCCACTCCCTCTTTCATCTCTTCTGTTCCAAAACATTCACCAAATAATTTGATCTCTGCATCAAATCCATTTTGTGATGAATCGAAATGTGCATTCACGGCTGCAATTACTTTCGCAACTGCAGTTGGACCCTTAGCCATGATGGTTGCAAGCAGGTCCTTCGTTTTCGGAAGTAATTCATCTGCGGTAACAACATAATTCACCAGCCCCAGTTGCTTTGCTTCATTCGCATCGATCATAGCAGCGGTCATCATCAATTCAAGACCTTTTCCTTTGCCAATAAGCTGCACCAGGCGTTGTGTACCTCCATAACCGGGTATCAATCCAAGATTAACTTCCGGCTGACCAAACTTTGCATTTTCGCTTGCCAACCGAAAATGACAACTCATCGCCAACTCACAACCTCCACCTAATGCAAAACCATTGACTGCCGCAATAATGGGTTTGGGCGAACGTTCAATTTTATTGAATACCATTTCCTGACCTTTTCTTGCCAATGCTTCACCATCCATTGTGCCCATCGAAAGAAATTCGGAAATATCTGCACCGGCAACAAACGCTTTTGGACCGGCACCTGTAATAACAGCACATTTGATTGCCGCATTACCGTACACTTCATCAACAGCGGCAGATAATTCTTCAATCACTGTTTTATTGAGTGCATTTAATTTATCGGGACGATTAATAGTAACAACAAAAATTCCATCTTCCAAAGAAGTAAGCAATGTTTGATAACTCATACAAGTAAGTTTAAGAAATGTACAATCAGAAGTTACGATGTTTCGACACCCATTCTTTTATGTAAGCCGAAATATCCTGTGTATTGGTGCCGGGCAGAAATAATTTACCAACGCCCATCTTTGTTAATGCATCCACATCTTCATCAGGAATAATGCCGCCGCCTGTAAGCAGCACATCATTCATTTCTTTTTCTTTCATCAAATTCAAGAGGCGGGGAAAAACAGTCATGTGAGCACCGCTTAAAATACTTACGCCGATTGCATCCACATCTTCCTGCAATGCAGCATTCACCACCATTTCCGGTGTTTGGCGAAGCCCGGTATAAATTACTTCCATACCTGCATCACGGAGCGCAGTAGCAATTACTTTAGCACCACGATCATGGCCATCCAGTCCAACTTTAGCAACGAGTACACGTACGGGTCTGTTCATACAGCAATGTTATGTTGCGAAAATAGGCATTTCAGCTAACGATTGTAAACAAGTCAAGCCGGAACCTCAGATTACAATTTCTTACGGCTAAACTTCTGCTTCATTTGTTTTAATCCTTGCGCTGCCAGCTTTGAACCAACTGAATCTACATTCTCAAAAAAGATCACCCGATCACCCAACTGGCGTGAATGTTTATAGGTAACAGAATCGATCAATGTTATTTTTCCAAAATGCTGAAATACTTCATCATCTGCATCGGGCATTCTTCGTCCAACAAAAATTAAATGTTTGAAACCAATATCATTCGGAATCCAATGCAGGAACGATCCATTATCAGTGATCACTTTTGATTTGAATTGTTCATCCGTTCCATAATATTTTAAGGCGCCTGCAAGTCCATAATGCCGGCAATAAACAATTGTACTGTCTCTTTCGTTCTGCGGCAACGATAAAAACTGTATCTCAGCTTTAGTTGTAATTTCTTTCCAGCCAAGGTAATCCGCAAAGTCTTGTGGTAACGAATGATTTTGCTGATCTTCCCATTTCAACATACCTGTTCCTTCCACATCACGCTCTTTATAATAAGCGGCCAGTTTATCAGGTTCCCATAGTGGCATAGCCATCGGCAAGGTAAAGCCAGCAAGAAAAAGAATGACTGCAACAGTTACCCATCGTAACCATTTGAGTTTTACAGTTGTCCATTGTTGCAAAGCCACTGAACCTGCTGCAAATAACATAGGATATAAACCCATGGAGTAATAATTTTTTCCGCTGCTTACAATCAGCAATACAATTACTGTGAGATAGATCCATGCCAGCATGCGGTACGGATTACCTTTTGCAGTATACAACCAGATTAACCCCATCACCCAAATAAAAAATGCGGTGAAGTACATCAGTATTTGTCCAATTAAAAAATCAACCGGACTCAAAAACTTCAACTGCGTTTCTCTTAGTTCTTCCATGTGATGTAACAAGGGCCAGTTATGATTGTACTGCCAAATTAAATTGGGCAATGCGATCAATAACGCAAACAACCCTGCGCCGTACAAATGTTTATTTAACAAAAGTGAACGGTATTGTGTAAGCAACAGGGCCAATGCAAAACCTAGAATAAAAAACGAAATCGAATTTTTGCTTAACCACGCACAACCAAATGCAAAACCGATCCAATACAGAAACACTACTTGTTTAGTATTGATATACCTGATAATGAAATAGGCACTCAATGTCCACCAGAAAACTTCCAGAAAATTTGCCTGAAATAAAAAGTGAAGGCGCAGGTAAGCAGTAAACATAATACACAGGCCAGCAATGAAGACTGCAAACAATTTGCCGCCCATTTCCAAAACCATGGCACAAGTGATAATGAGTGTGATTGCACCAAAAAATGAAGGCCAGAATTTTACCCAGAAAAAGCTTCCGCCAAATACATGTGTGAGGTATGATAACCAGGAAAGCATTGGTGGCACTTCCATATAACCCCATGCTAAATGATAACCTTGTTCTAAATATAAAAATTCATCTCGGTGTAATTCATAAACGGGATGTTGCAGAAAAAAAGGCAATGCAAATTTGATGAGTGCCAGCAAGAAAATAAATGGCCAGGCAGATTTAGTAAGGTTCATGAAGTTAAGATAATAGCTTATCTGTAAATTACAACATGAACTATCGAAAATTTGGCAACACAGAATTATCAGTAAGCGAAATTGGTTTTGGTGCATGGGCCATCGGTGGCGGTGCGATGATCGGCACTACAGCTATTGGTTGGGGTGATGCAGACGATAATACATCGATTAAAGCCATTCATGCAGCTTTGGATGCAGGGATCAACTTTTTTGATACTGCTGATATTTATGGCCTTGGTCATTCAGAAAAAATGATTGGCAATGAAATCGGCAACAAAAGCGATGTAGTTGTTGCAACGAAAGTGGGCAATGTTGCACGCAATGAACAATTTAATGTCGACTATTCCAAAGACCATATCCTTGCTGCATGCGAAGCATCTTTGAAACGATTGAACAGAGATGCGATTGATTACTATCAACTCCACACAGCCCGTTTAACACATTTACAAAACGGTGAATGCATTGAAGCCATGCAACAATTACAGCAACAAGGTAAGATTCGCTATTGGGGTTTATCGTTGAATACGTTTGAACCAAACGATGATGCAGCTTTTTTATTGAATAATCATTTAGGGAATGGTTTTCAGTTAGTGCTCAACATCATTAACCAGAAAGCATTATCGTTAATGATGACTGCTGCAGTAAAAGGCTATGGCATTATTGCACGCATGCCGTTACAGTTTGGTTTACTTACCGGCAAGTTTGATGAGCAGGCTAATTTCACTGACAATGATCATCGGAAGAACCGGTTAACAAAAGAAGTGATTGATGCCACTTTACTTGCAACAGAACCTGTTTGGAAACTGTGCAGCAAATACAATTGCACAAAAACTCAATTGGCGTTGAGTTATATTTTAAGTTATGATGAAGTGTCTGTAATTATTCCCGGTATTCGTACACCCGAACAGGTAAAGTTGAATACGGATGGTTTATTTACACTGGAGAAAGCCGATCAACAAATGATTGAAGAGTTGGGTAAGGGTTCATTTGGCGAGTTGATGGAGTTGATACGAAAACAAGGATAACACAGCAATAAAAAATGCCTCTGCAGCTGCAGAGGCATTTTTGTTATAACAAAGTCTTTTACAATAAGCTCAACGCATACTCCATCCGCTTTACAGTTTCTTCTTTACCGATCATTTCTGCGATCTGGAATACAGCCGGACCAAACTTGCCACCCACCAACATGATACGCATGGGCAATTGCAGTTCACCGGGTTTGATTGCTTTTGCAGCAGCCAGTTCTTTAAACGCATTCTCGATTGTTGTTAACTCCCATGTGCCGAATGTTTTCAACACATCAACATACTCTACGAAGAATCGCTTCTTCTCTTCCGTCCACTTTGGTTTAACTGCATCAAGCTCTAATGTTTCAGGAGCTTTAAAGAAGAACCCTCCCTGCTGTACAAAATCAGGTAACAGTGTACAACGGTCTTTCACCAGTTCAATTACTTTTTCAAGTTTTGCTGTATCACTTACATCAATACCGCTTGCTGCAAAGTATGATTCAATCTGTAATCGCAAATCTGAAACCGGCAATCTCTTGATCCATTCATGATTGAACCATTTTGCCTTTTCATAATCAAACTTGGCACCTGCACTGTGTACACGTTTAATATCGAAGCTGGCGATCAACTCATCCATTGTGTACAGCTCTTTTTCTGTACCATCGTTCCAGCCAAGCACGGCCAGTAAATTAATGAATGCTTCAGGCAAAAATCCCTTTTCAAAAAAGCCTTCGGTTAATTCATTTGTTTTAGGATCGGTCCAGTTCATCGCAAAAACAGGAAACCCGTATTTGGCACCATCACGTTTACTCAACTTTCCGCTTGGTCCAAGTATTAATGGCAAGTGTGCCCATTGCGGCATCGAAGCTTCCCAGCCCAAATATTTCCATAACAACAAATGCACAGGTGCACTTGGCAACCATTCTTCACCACGAAATGCATGGGTGATCTTCATTAAATAATCATCTACCACCACAGCCAAATGATAAGTAGGCATACCATCTGCTTTCAGCAATACTTTATCATCAACCAATCCCGTTTGGAAACTTACTTCACCACGGATCATGTCTGTAAAAGTCAGCACATCGTTCTCCGGCATTTTAATACGGATCACATGCGGTGTATTCTTTTCCAACAGTTCTTTTACTTCATCATCTGTTAAGTTTAAACTATTCCGCATGTTTTTGCGTGCCCGGTGATCATATTGTGGTGAAGGATTTTCTTCTGTTTTTAATTCTTCACGCATCTTCTCCAAGTCTTCTTTGGTATCAAATGCATAATATGCGAAGCCACGTGCAACTAACGTTTCCGCATAGCTGCGGTACATCTCTTTGCGTTCACTCTGGCGGTAAGGGCCATAGGGTCCGTTATGTACCGGACTTTCATCGGGCTCCAATCCACACCATTTTAAACAATTGAAAATATATTCTTCAGCGCCCTGCACAAAGCGTGTTTGATCGGTATCTTCTATCCGTAACACAAACTCACCGCCATGATTTTTGGCAAATAAATAATTATACAACACGGTGCGTACACCGCCTAAATGCAAACCTCCCGTTGGACTGGGAGCAAAACGTACTCGTACACTCATGCCGCAAAGATAAAGTCTAAAACACCAAACCCCTAAAGGGGCTTTAAACGTTTTCAATTTTATACCTTCACCACATCAATGAAGAAACATTTCTGTCTGCTCATTTTACTTTTTACTTGTGTTGCTACGTATGCGCAGACTGATTTTACATTTCCTTCGCTTGTTGTGGAATATGACAGTGCCATTATTTTCCGTAACCTGAAACTGATTCCCACCAAAAGAATCGAGCAATCAAAAGACAGCGACTATGTTTCCCCCAACTCTGTTTCATTGAAAGCCGGTATGGCAAAAGGATCCGTGAAATTGAAGGAGCGGGGAAACTATATGCTGGACAACATCAATGTATTATTGATTGAAAACAGTAGCGGCAAAGATCTCCTGATCAAGAGTGGCGAAATAGTGATGGGTGGCCGGCAGGATCGTGTTTTTGCCAGAGATACTATTCTTGAAACAGGAAAGCAACATCTGATTCCTGTTTATTGTATCGAAGAAAATCGCTGGAGTGCTGCGGAAAAGAAATTTACTTACAGAGGCACAACGGGCAGCGGTTTGCAAAACATTATTGATACTGCAAAAAATCAAACCAAGGTGTGGGATGAGATCAGACGGTTACTGAAACATAACAATCAAACCAACTCTTCTTCGTATGCTGTTTTGCTTGGTAATAAAAAAACAGCTGATACAACCAATCAATATGTCCGTTATTTTTTACAGCAACTGAGAAGCAAGGATAGCAGTATCGTCGGCATCATTGCATCAACCGGTAATAAAATATTGGGAGCCGATGTGTTTATCAGCACCTCATTGTTTTATCAAACCTTACCGGGCTTATTAGAAAAGTATTGTACAGAAGCTGTGCTTACTGGTACAACTGCAAATCAAAATCATAGTCATGAGGCTGTTTATGCTAATGAAATGCTCTCGCCACAAACACAATCCGGTTTTCTTTCAAAGAAAGGAAAACGGTTTTTTTATAAAAACGTACTTATACAGTTAACCGGATATGCTCATCTGTACTAACTTCAACTATGTTTTACATTGCAACAACACCGTGGTGGCTCCGTATGTTATTCCCTTCGGATCTTACATGGAGCTTTCCTGCAAACGAAAAAGTTTTATACTTAACCTTCGATGATGGACCAACTCCTGTTGCAACTGAGTTTGTATTGGATGAATTAAAAAAGTACAATGCAAAAGCAACCTTTTTTTGTATCGGCAACAATGTGCAGCAACATCCTGCATTATATCAACGTCTTTTTGCAGAAGGGCATCGTGTAGGTAATCATACACACGATCACTTAAATGGATTTCATACAACAGATGAATTATGGTTGAATAATATTAAAGAAGCAGCAAAATGGATCGATTCTGATCTGTTTCGTCCCCCTTATGGAAAGATCAGGAGCTTCCCTGCCAAAGTGCTGAAAGAATCGAACCCTCCGTTTAAAATAATTATGTGGAGTGTGTTGAGTGCCGATTTCGACACGAGCATCAGTCCGCAAAAATGTTTGGAGAATGTAACGAAGAACACAAAACCGGGTAGCATTATCGTATTTCACGATAGTGAAAAGGCCTTCCCTAATCTGCGGTTTGCGCTGCCTGAAGTGTTGAAATTATTTTCGGGTGAGGGTTACCGTTTTGAAGTAATACGCTAGAAATGAGCTGAAAAAAGGAGGGCCGGGGTGGAAACCCTGGCCCGTTTTTAATCCGTACCCTATGAAAACTTTTGCTAAGGTACAATTTCTTTTATCAGATGCAAGTGTTTTTTCTTAGGGCAGAATAATGATTCTTACGTTACCATTAATGGTTAATTCTGCCTTGTTATCGCATCGGCCATCGCCAAAGTTGAGCAAGCCGCCCGTGTTATTAAATTTGATCCGCATTACACCTTTTGAGATCCAGCGGCAGCTGAATTTCTTGATCAGGGGTTCAATTACTTCATGTCCCCATGTTTTGCCACGGCTGTTTTCACCACGGCCTCCGCCGGTGATAGAAAAAATATCATCCAAAGGCCAGAATGGCGTTCCGTTTCCTTCAATCTGCGCAACTGTACGCACACTGTTCCAGGCTACCCAACGGCCACTGTCCCAGGTAAGTTTACCCTCAATAACTTTCGTAGTAAAGATGCGGTTGTTGCTGGTGCTGTTATTGGTTACTTCATGCTTTCCCTGCACTTTTACGCTGTCGATCTTATGATTTTCGAATGTGGTAGTGGCTTTGCTGCCGGGAATACCCATAGGGCCGGTGAATACCGTAATGATCTTTCCTTTGCGGAGTTTACCGTCACGGCCAAGACAACCATCACCGAAATTGATTGTGACTGTTTTTGGGAAAACGCCCGGAGTATTTGGACTCACTGTTATTGTGAAACAACGGATACTGTCTACACGACCAGTAATATCTCCGCCTTCCATGCGACCGAAAATGCCTACACCGGCTGTAATACCAAGTGATTCGCCATTGGCTTCTGCACCAATACCCATGGTATTATTAAATACATCGTCGTAAGCAGCTTCGGCTTCGTTATTGCTTTCTGTACTTTCAACAGTGTTTAACTCTTCTTCCTTCGATTGGCTTGCTTCTTTTTTGCAGGCTGTAAATGTAAGAGCACCCAGCAGCAGGAATGCTAATGTGCCTTTTGTTAAGATTGAACTTGTTTTCATGATATACGCTTTTGGTGGTTTATTTTAAAAACTGAACAGTACAAAGACTTACCACCTGTCAGTTGGTTTAAAGAGCGTTAAAAATAATTAAAGGTACTCAGTATAGATAAACGGGAAATAACCGGGTTGAGTACCTAGCCGGAACAGCTTATTTTTGCGGTTTATGGAAATCATTGATACACATACCCACCTCTATCTCGAAGATTTTCAGGTAGATATTGAAGATGTTCTAGATCGGGGCAAGGCAGAAGGGGTCACCCGTTTCTACCTTCCCAATGTTGACAGCAGCTCTATCGATGACCTGTTAAAACTGGAGGAAAAACATCCCGACTGCGTTGCCATGATGGGGCTCCACCCCTGCTCCGTTAAAGAAAATGTGGCCAATGAACTGAAACTGGTGGAAGAATGGTTGCGAAAACGGCCTTTTGCAGCCGTGGGTGAAATCGGGTTGGATTATTATTGGGATAAAACATTTGTAGCTGAACAAAAAGAAGCCTTTCGTAAACAGATCAACTGGGCACAGGAGCTGAACCTGCCCATTGTGATCCACAGCCGGGATTCAATGCAGGATTGTATTGACATCGTTAAGGAAAATCAGAATGGAACCCTGCGGGGTATTTTTCATTGCTTTGGTGGAACTGTGGATGAAGCAAAGCAAATTATGGATCTGGGTTTCCTGATGGGCATTGGTGGTGTATTAACTTATAAGAAATCAGGATTGGCTGAAGTGCTGACATCAATCCCTTTAGAATATCTCGTATTGGAAACTGATGCACCCTACCTCACCCCTGTTCCATTCAGAGGTAAGCGCAATGAACCCTCCTATTTGAAGTATGTTGTTAATAAGATCGCAGAAGCCATGAATATTCCGGTTGAGGAAATTGCAGCGCAAACAACAAGCAACGCTCAAAAATTATTCGGTAGCTGAATCTTATAACTGTATTTTTGCTGCCCTCTAAAGGAGACGTGTGCGAGTGGTTGAAGGAGTCCCGACGTAGTCGGGAGAAAGTGTGTAAATGATATGTAACTGGTTTAGATCAAAAATATTCAGAGAGGTGTCCGAGTGGTTGAAGGAGCACGCCTGGAAAGTGTGTATGCGGGAAACTGCATCGAGGGTTCGAATCCCTTCCTCTCTGCTTTAGATTTATAAAAAAAATGCTGCAAATACATATTGCAGCATTTTTTTGCAGCGCCCACTCAAATTATATATCGCATGTAATCCTCTTCAATTTTATTTATGGCATAAGCTTTTGAAGAGTTTGTTCGGGCACTGTCCAAAACCCAGTTTGAATTATTTTCCGATTCTTATCTATTAAAATCCAATACGGGATTGCGTTTATTTTATATTTAAAAGCAAGAGTGCTCTTGAAACCCTTTAAATCAGAAATCTCAACCCATGGTACATTGTCTTTTTCAATTGCTTTAATCCAGTCAACTTTGTTTTCGTCTAGAGAGATGCCAACAATTTCTAACCCTTTTTCATGATACTTTTTATACAAACCGCTTAATCCTGGCCGCATTGTCCGGCAAGGTGCACACCAACTTGACCAAAATTCCAATAATACATAATTCGATTGTAATTGATTAAGATGAAAAACAGCTCCATCGGGCTTTGCCATTGAAAAATCGTTAATCATGTTCCCGGGAGCTAAAATCTTTTCTCTTTCAATCTCAGTTGATAAAAATTCAATATTATTCGTGTTGCAGCTTGTATCAAGTTTATTGAAGAGCATCTCCTTCTCTTTAAAGTTCAGCCCAAAGAGTCTGATAAAATCAATTGAGAGGTTTGAGCAGGGATACTTTGTTACAAAATGATCAACCATTGAAAAAATGCGTTTGTAAACAGAATCGTTTCTCACAGCAGGATCGCCAATGTAATCGACTTTTGTATAAAGCTCTCTTCTCAACTTATTGATCTTAAAATAACTCTCTGAAGTTTCTGGTCCTTTTACTGATGTTATCTCAAATAGCTGCTTTGAAGAAATACCTTGTTCAACTACTTTTTCAACAGTAATTTCCATTCTGCCGCTATCCAACCATAGTTGTTGTTCTTCTTCATCTTTTCCAAAGACTATAGTTGCAATACATGGATTTTTTGCTTTTCCTGAAAACGAAAATGAGCCATTCTTTAAAATCTGAACAATTGATTTCTGACCATCATAAGAAACAAAAATCTCATTTGTAGTGTCAGCTATAATTTTTCCCGTAACAGTAAAATTAATTTGCGCTGGAAGCGAAGTGGTTATGACAGCGATTAAACAAATTAAGAAATATTTTTTCATAGCAATGTTTTTCATAATTACCATCTTAAATAAAATTCAGATCGTCATCCAAAATAGATAATTTCTTGAATTGAACAGCTGTTGAATAACTCGACAAATTGGGTCGCCCAAAAAATCTGGATATAACAAGGTGGCAAAGAACTCTTTATTTCTTCTTCGCTGCTGCCACTTTTTTCTTACCAACTTCAGTCATGGCAAAAGAGCGTGTCATGGTTTTAATTTTTTCGGCCTTACGAAAACGTAGTGCACTCCAGTCTTCATCAATGGCAACAGCACGAACAGGTTCATAACCAAGCTCACCAAGTTTGGCCCAACCGGTATCACGATTAAACTCGCAGGTATATTTTTTTGAAGTTCCTTTTGGATAACAGAACCAGATTACAGCATCGTCTGCGGCTTTCTTTGCAATTTGCTCAGCAGCTTTATCAACTTCCTTCTGTTTCGTAGCAAACACGATTACAAAATCAATTTGTTTTGCTTTGCTGAGAGTATCACTAATAGTTGCTTCATCACTCATAGTTTTAAGCTCCGGCAAAAAACTATCAGGATGATTAACGGATACAATTGTACCCTGCGTTTTGTAGTTGAGTTTTTTAAATAGCGGTGTCATATGCAGAAAGAATAAGACCGAATCAGATGATACCCAGTTTTTCTACAGCCGATTGAGCGGCTATCTGGCTGGCATCTTTTTTATTGAATGCTTTGCCCTCAGCGATCACTTCACCATCAACCACTGCACCAATCGTAAATAAACGTCGGCCGTTTTCTAATCGTTCATCCAATGTTTCAAAATCAAGCGCCTTCCCGTTTTTATTGGCCCAGCCGTAGAGTTTGTTTTTATGATTGATCTCAAGCGCTTCAAGATCTTCCATGAACAAATAGGGAACAATCACATTCTTTACGATCCAGCGGTGTGTTTTCTTATAACCCAGATCGAGATAAATAGCACCCAGTAATGCTTCAAGTGTATTGCCGAATATCTGTGAGATCTTAAGTGAGTTGTCGCCCTTGTTGTAAAGTGTTACTTTTTTCAGTCCCATCCGCACAGCAATATCATTGAGCGTTGCACGGTTTACCATTTTGCTGCGCATCTCGGTTAAAAAACCTTCGCCTTTGTAGGGATATTTTTTGAAAAGATAATCAGCCACAACAGCACTCAATACTGCGTCGCCTAAAAACTCAAGCCGTTCATTGTTTTGATCACTACCTTCTTTAACGGAACGATGGCTGAGTGCAGTTTTGTAAAGTTTAAGGTCGCCCGGACTATACCCGAGTATATTACGCAGGTTACTCTCAAACTTATTCTTAGCGGGTAATATTTGTCGGACGAAGTTCCGCACCATACAGGTTTATTACATCATTCACCCAAAAACAAATTGCTTTACGGCAGATGTATGTTCTGACAAATCTAAAGGAATTCAGGAATATTTCTTTACAATCACTGAAGCATTATGTCCACCAAAGCCAAACGTGTTACTTAAAGCAGCACGTACTGTACGTTTCTGTGCTTTGTTAAACGTGAAGTTCAGTTTAGGATCAAGTTCAGGATCATCTGTAAAGTGATTAATGGTTGGAGGCACAATATCATGCACCACACTCATTACACATGCAATGGCTTCTAAAGCACCTGCGGCACCCAAACAGTGACCTGTCATTGATTTGGTTGAGCTGATGTTGAGATTGTATGCATGCTCACCAAATACACTCATGATCGCTTTTGTTTCAGCAATATCACCAAGAGGTGTAGAGGTGCCGTGTACGTTAATATAATCGATATCAGACGCCTGCAACCCTGCATCTCTCAATGCAGCACTCATTACATTTTTTGCACCAAGTCCCTCGGGGTGAGGAGCTGTAATATGATGCGCATCGGCAGTTGCACCACCACCTGCAATTTCGCAGTAAATTTTTGCACCACGCTTCAATGCATGCTCAAGACTTTCAAGCACAAGCATACCCGCACCTTCGCCCATTACAAAACCATCACGATCCTTATCAAACGGACGGCTGGCTGTTTTGGGATCATCGTTTCGTTCACTCAATGCTTTCATCGCATTAAATCCGCCAACACCTGCTGCACTTACAACCGCTTCACTTCCGCCGGTTAAAACAATATCTGCTTTACCTAAACGGATATTATCATAAGCATCAATGATGGCGTTGGTTGAAGAAGCACAAGCTGATACAACAGCGAAGTTTGGACCACGGAAACCATGACGCATTGAAATTTGTCCGGCTGCAATATCCAGGATCATCTTAGGAATGAAAAAGGGATTGAAACGGGGAGTTCCATCACCATTGGCAAAGTTGACAACCTCTTCCTGGAAAGTAATGAGGCCGCCAATACCGCTGGCAAAGATCACACCTACTCTGTCTACATCAACATTGTCTTTGTTGATGCCCGCATCTTGTACTGCCTGATCACTTACAACCAGTGCAAACTGCGTAAAGCGGTCGATCTTCCTTGCTTCTTTTCTATCAAGATAAGTTGTGGGATCAAAATCTTTCACCTCGCAGGCAAAACGTGTTTTGAACTTCGAACAATCAAATTGCTTGATGAAATCAGCACCGGATACACCATTGGTCAAACCATCCCAATATTCATCGAGAGTTTTGCCCAATGGTGTAAGGGCACCAATTCCGGTAACTACTACTCGTTTGAGCTCCATAAGTTGCCTGGGAAAGATTAATTACACTGAATATACAGTGGTGAATTACTTAGCGTGTTCTTCTAAATAAGTTACTGCCTGACCAACAGTTGTGATGGTTTCAGCTTGCTCATCGGGGATAGAGATGTTGAACTCCTTTTCAAATTCCATGATCAGTTCAACTGTGTCTAACGAATCAGCTCCCAGATCATTGGTAAAAGAAGCTTCAGGATTCACTTCTGACTCTTCAACACCTAACTTGTCAACGATGATTTTTTTTACTCTTGCTGCGATGTCTGACATTGTCGTAATAATTTGGTTACAGGTTGCAAAAATAGAGTTTTTAAGCAATTAGCAAGCGTTCCTGTAAAATTGTCTGAAACGCTTCATTTTCAGGATGTTTCGGACGATTTTCATGACCGTATCAAAAAGCACTGTTACCAGGCTTTCATGAAGCTCCTCTTCCGTTAAGTTACAACTGTTTGTTTTTACATAAAAAAATGTAACTTGTTCATCCTGCTTAAACTTACTTATGGCGCTTAAACAAATTGACTTTGGAACGGCTGAGCATCGGCAAATGATCAACCTGCGGTATGAAATACTACGCAAACCGCTTGGATTGAACTTTACGCCGGAAGAACTGGAGAAAGAAAAAAACGACATTCTGATTGCAGCCTTTGAAGAAGAGAAAATGCTGGGCTGCTGCTTTCTTACACATATAGATAATGCCACTGTACGTTTGCGACAGATGGCCGTAGAAAATAATCTGCAGGGGAAAGGCATTGGTGCTTCACTCATGAATTTTGCTGAAAACATTGCACGTGACCGTGGGTATAAGACCATGATGATGCATTCCAGAAAAACAACCTGCCATTTTTTCGAAAAGCAGGGTTATAAAATTGAAGGCGATGAGTTTATACAGTTAACGATTCCTCATTTTAAGATGGTGAAGAAGTTGCGGTGAAAAGAAATGATCTCCTGAATCCCAAGAATTTTTCCCTTTATTTATTTGGGTTGTAAACGTTCCATTACAGTTTGTTTATATAACCTGCCGATAGGAATTTCTTTTTGTGCCAACTGAACCGACAATCCATTGTAGCCGGCTATTTTACTCAGCGATACCATGTAAGAACGATGCACACGCATAAACTTATGTTCTGATAATAAGTTTTCCATGGCAGAGATCGATTGCTTTACAAGAAAGTGTTTGCCATCGCTCAGAAAAACCATGACATAATCTTTCCAGCTTTCGAGATAGTCGATCTCATTTACAAAAACCTTCTTCATATCCTTATCAACTTTCAGGTACACAAAAGCAGCTGAACTGTTTGTTTCCGCAGTTGCTACAGCTGAAGTTTCATGTCCCATCATTCGATTCAGTTTAGTAATCGCTTTAAAAAAACGTTCAAATGAAACTGGTTTCACCAGGTAATCAACTGCATCTAATTCAAACCCATCAACAGCATACTCCCTGTAGGCCGTAACAAAGATCACCTTGGGAGGATGTGAAAGATTTTTCAGAAACTCTGTGCCAAGTATGCGTGGCATTTTTATATCGAGGAATATAACATCAACAGCTTTTTGTTGCAGAATACTCAACGCTTCAATTGCATTTCTGCACTGGCCCACAATCTCAAGGCCGTTAATGGCAGCAATGTAGGTCGACAACACTTTTAATGCCGGCGGTTCATCATCTATAAGCAGGCAGCGAAGTTTCATGCTGTGTGGTTTGTGGGATGAACATGGAAGCAGATGTAAAACTGGCAGCAGGAAGTTCATCAGCCAAAACCAACATCAACGATACCACAAAAAAACTTCCTTCATCATTTATTTTTAATTCGTGTTTGCCGGGATAGATAAATGCAAGACGCTGCTTCACATTGTCGATACCAATGCCTTTATCACTTTCGGGAACATATTCATTTTTGCTATTGGCAATTTTACAACGAAGCGTTCCGTGTTGTACCGATATGTCAACACCAAGCCACGGTTTTTCTATTTGTTCTGACACGCCATGTTTAAATGCATTTTCAAGGAACGGAAGTAACAACAATGGCGCAATCAATTTGTCTTTGATTTCCCCTTCTACACACCACGATATTTCAATTTTGTTACCATACCTTTCCCGCTCCAGATCGATATAATTTTTCATGATATCGATTTCTTTTTCAAGTCGCACTTCATCTGTTTTACAATCGTAAAGCATATAACTCAGCAATGATGAAAGTTTTAAAATAAGGCCGGGTGTTTTAGGTGAGTTATCGAGTGAAAAAGAATAAATGTTATTAAGTGTATTAAATAAAAAATGCGGGTGCACCTGCGCCTTCAACAACTGAAGCTCAGCAGTTGTTTTTTCCTGCTGCGCTTGTATCCATTCTCGTTGTTTGATTGTCCACAGTTTAAAGAATTTAATGATCATAGGGCTTGCTGCTGAAGTGGTCATACACAAATAGCAAAAAGCAAGTGGTCCTCTCGGCAAAATGTTATCTAACCCCATTGCTTCCTGCGCCGGAATTAACACATAACTTCTGTAACCCGCATCAATATAAAGGCCTACCACTCCCCATAGTAATACAAACAGAAAGAATTGCCACACTCTTCCTTTTAATAAAAGATGCGGAATAGCACCATACACCAATGGATAACCAAATATAATAAACGCTGGTACCCACATGACCATATTGAGCAGTTGCCGGCCATATGAAAGGGGTACGCCCATCACCATCCAAAAGGCAGCCCATACTGCAACATGAAATGTCCAATAAAGTAAGTGCCGCCATATACGATAGCGGGAAGAAAAAATAAATTCGTTATAGAGGAAGGAGTTCATTTTCTTGTCTTACACAAGTTAAACAATTACGCAGGATCATTTCAATACGGAAAGATGAAATAGACTAAATGCCAGTATTTCCGACAAACAACATTTTTCGTCGCCAAAAACCTTTGGTGCACACCCTCCTGTTGTATTTCCGCAAATAAGTTCGTTCAGCGATTGCATGTCTGTTGCAAAAAAGTAGCAGTCTATCTTGTTTACACAAGCATGCCGTAAAAAGGAATTGAGCCTTTGTAAATAAATGCAGAACAGAATATCAGCAACCGAAATAATAATCATCATCAAACTATACATCATCAATTACAAAACACTTCATTATGAAAAAGAACATTCTCTATGCACTTTTATTTGCATCACTAACATTTCTTCATTATTCCTGCCAGAAAGAAATTTCAGTTACAGGCAAAGAAACATCATCCGAAATCGCAATTAGAAACAGCGACCAGGGCCATTTAAAACAAACCAAAACATTTTCCGCCGATGTTGCTATTCAATGGATGAACATGCAGGTATGGCAGATGTATAAGTATCCGGGCATTATCGGCAACGTGGCTTACTCACGCCATTATGCTTACAGCGGTATTGCTTTATATGAAGCAGTAGTACCGGGTATGCCGGCTTACCAATCAATTGCCCCGCAACTGAACGGGTTAACCGGTTTGCCAAAAACAAAACCCGGTGCAGGTTATCATTGGGCTGCAAGCGCCAACGCTGCATTAGCTTACATGAATAAAAAGCTTTTTCCTGCAGCGAGTGCGGAAAATAAAGCAGCAATGGATGATCTTGAAGCAACGTTGCTTGCACAATACAGTAACGAAGCCGATGCGGCCATCATTGAACGGTCTGTTGCATTTGGCAAAGCAGTTGCCGAAGCCGTATTGAACTGGGCAGAAACTGATGGCTACCAGAATATCAATAATCCGTATACACCGCCTGCTGATAAAATTGGAGGTGTTTATTGGACACCGCCAGCTGTGTTGCCTGTGCATAGTTTACCTTATATCGGAAATCTTCGCAGAATAGTGGCGAATAGCGGTGATGGTGCAGCATTGCCTCCCCCACCTTATGATGAACTTGAAGCGATGACGATTGAAGTAATTCAGGCAAAACCAAATCCCGGTGAACAAGGTTTTTTTAAAGCATTCTGGTGGAGAGATTTCCCCGGAACAAGTACCCCCGGCCATTATGTAAGTATTTTAAGACAGGTGTTACAAAAACAACACGCAAGTCTTGATGTAGCAGCGCTTGCTTATGCACTGGGTGGAATTATTGATGTTGATATAACCATCAGCACATGGCAGGATAAATACAAATATCTTTTAGCACGACCATTTAATTACGATGATGTGATTGGCCAACCATTTACCGCACTGCTTGGCGCACCTCATCCGGAATATCCTGCCGGTCATGCTACATTATCTTCAGCCAATGCAGAAGCAATGACAGCCATATTTGGCGACAACTATTCTTTTACTGACAGTACATTTTATATTTATGAAACCGTTAATCCTGTAGGAAGCAAACAACCTCCACGCTCTTTCAACTCTTTCCGTGAGGCTGGAGAAGAAGCCGGCTGGTCAAGACTCTACGGAGGCATTCACTATCGCATTTCAATTGAGAGAGGATTTTGGCAAGGAAGAAAAGTTGCACATAACATTATTTCTTCTCTGAAATTCCTGAAAGATTAACCGGCTTGTTGAGGGCAAACATTTCCGCCACAAAAATTGTAAAGCCACACCTATAAAACAAAAGGGAGTCTTTCGACTCCCTTTCTTATTTCACTTCTCGCTATATACTTAAGCTTTGTATTGAGGAATCAGGCTGTTTGCCATATCCACCATTTTCTTAATGCCATCTTCAGGTAATGCACCTTTCTTAAATTCAGCCAATACATCCGGTAATTTGGTTTCCATTTCATGTAAGAAATGTTCTTCAAATTCTTTCATCTTACGTACCGGAACAGCATTCAGTAAACCATTTGTACCTAAGTAGATGATTGCAATTTGATTTTCTACTTTGTATGGAGAGTACTGTGCCTGCTTCAGGATTTCCACGTTACGTCCACCTTTATCAATTACAGATTTTGTAGCAGCATCCATATCACCACCAAATTTAGAGAAGGCTTCCAACTCACGGTAAAGAGCCTGATCAAGTTTCAGTGTACCTGCAACTTTCTTCATTGATTTGATCTGAGCGTTACCACCCACACGGCTTACAGAGATACCTACGTTGATCGCCGGACGGATACCTGCGTTGAACAAGTTACCTTCTAAGAAAATCTGACCATCAGTAATTGAGATCACGTTTGTAGGAATGTAAGCAGATACGTCACCAGCTTGTGTTTCAATGATCGGCAATGCAGTTAATGAACCACCACCTTTTACAAGATGTTTGATGCTGTCTGGTACATCGTTCATGTTCTTCGCAACGCTATCATCGTTAATTACTTTTGCTGCACGCTCAAGCAAACGACTGTGGAGATAGAATACGTCACCAGGATATGCTTCACGACCAGGAGGACGTTTCAGCAACAATGATACTTCACGATAAGCTACGGCCTGTTTAGAAAGATCATCATAAATGATCAATGCAGGACGTCCGGTATCACGGAAGAACTCACCAATGGCAGCACCGGCGTAAGGAGCATAGAACTGTTGAGGAGCCGGATCACTTGCAGATGCTGCAACAATTGTTGTGTACTTCATGGCACCGTTATCTTCCAATGTTTTCATAACACCGGCAATAGTTGATGCTTTCTGACCAATCGCTACATATATACAGTATACAGGCTTACCTGCTTCGTAGAATTCTTTTTGGTTGATGATGGTATCAACTGCAATTGCAGTTTTACCAGTCTGACGGTCACCAATAATCAACTCACGCTGTCCACGACCAATAGGAATCATTGCATCGATGGCTTTGATACCTGTTTGCAGTGGTTCTTTTACCGGCTCACGGAAGATTACACCTGGCGCTTTACGCTCCAATGGCATTTCATATAATTCGCCGGTGAGAGGACCTTTACCATCAATTGGTTCGCCCAATACGTTGATCACACGACCGCTCATACCTTCACCAACTTTGATAGAGGCGATCTGACCTGTACGACGAACTGTAGAACTTTCTTTGATACCCTTTCCTTCACCCATCAATACCACACCCACGTTATCTTCTTCAAGGTTAAGTGCAATGGCACGAACACCATTGTCGAACTCTACCAGTTCACCGTAGCGAACGTTGTTCAATCCATATACACGGGCAATACCATCACCCACTTGTAATACGGTACCTACTTCTTCCAAATCAGCACCAACGTTAAAGTTGCTTAACTGCTGGCGAAGTATCGCTGAAATCTCATCCGGTTTAATATCTGCCATGACGCTTGCTTTATTTAGCCCCCACGCTCTGTTGAATTGTGAGGAAAGTTTACAATTGAATTTTTATCTGATGTTTCTGATATATGTATTTTTCTGGAATTGCTTCTGGATGTCTCTCAGATCACGTGCAATACTTGCATCTACCAGGTTGCCATTATACTCCAGTTGAAAGCCGCCAATAATTGCTTCGTTCACCACATTCTCCAGTTCAACATGTGCCAGCTTCGCATCTGTTTTCACCTTATTTGCAATTGCCGTTTTCAACTCTTCGCTAGCAGGTGAAACAGTGATGAGTTTCACTTTGTGAATACCTTTTATTGCATTGTACTGATCAATAACAGCATGGGCAATTTCAGGCAATGTTTTTTCACGCCCTTTCTTCACGATCAGGTTTACAAATGCAGAAGAAAGCTTACTGATGTTTTTGATAATGATCTCATTCACGATCTTCTCTTTTGTATCAGCATTAATAACAGGGCTGCGCAATACATTCGTAAACTCCTTGCTTTTCTTGCACACATCCTGCAAATATTTCATATCGGCATACACCGCTTCCAGTTCATTTCTCTCTTGTGCGAGATCAACCAGAGACTTTGCATAACGACCTGCGAGACGGGGATTTTGCATGTTATAAATTCAGCTTTTAGCCTTTAGCTGCAAGCTGCAAGCTAACGGCTTACAACTAACAGCTTATTGCTGTATTAATTTAATTTAATTTCTTCAGCCAGTTTGCCAATGTATGCTTCCTGTTCTGTTTTATTTGCCAGTTCACGACGCAATACTTTTTCGCTTACTTCTATTACCAGGTTACCCACCTGATTTTTTACATCAGTGATAGCAGCCATCTTCTGTTGGTTGATAGCAGCTGTTGCTTCCACCATAATTTTATTGGCTTCTGTTTTTGCCTGCTCTTTTGCTTCGTTTACAATTTTATCTCTTGTTTCACGAGCTTCTTTCAATAACTGGGCTCTTTCTTCACGTGCTTTTGCGAGCAACGATTCGTTCTCGTTTTTCAACTGAGCCATCTCAGCTTTTACTTTTTCAGCAGTTTCCAGTGCTTCGGCAATACCTTGCTCTCTTTCGTGCAAACCTTTGATAATTGCAGGCCATGCGTATTTTTTCAGAATGAAAAACACAACAAGGAAAGCAACCAGCGTCCAGAAGAGTAAACCTAAAGCGGGAGTAAGTAAACCCATGATTTATATATTTTAAAACGTTCGATTTTAGTTTAAAATACTGCATCCTCCGCCCTGTGCTTTGGATGCAGTAAAATGTTTGTGCGGCAATGATTAGAGTACCATTGCAAGGAAGCCTACGATAATAGCAAACAGAGCAGCTCCTTCTACGAGAGCCGCAGTAAGGATCATGTTTGCACGGATGTCGTTAGAAGCTTCTGGCTGACGGGCAATTGATTCTAATGCACCTTTACCAATCTGACCGATACCGATACCGGCACCTACAGCTGCTAAACCTGCACCTATTGCACCACCTGCATTTGCTACCGCATCTAAAAGAATTAAATCCATTGTTTTGAATTTATGATTGTGAAAAATAAAACGATTAATGATGAGCTGCTTCTTCACCGTGACCATGATCACCTTCCATTGCCTGGCTGATGAATACAGCAGTAAGCATAGTGAAGATGAAGGCTTGCAGGAAAGCAACCAATATTTCGATGAAATAAATAAAGATGGTGAATGGGATTGAGATCACGGTTGATCCAATACCAAAACCCTGTCCTAATTTTTCTGTGAATACGAAGATCAAGGAGATCAAACAGATAATGATAATGTGACCCGCCACCATGTTGGCGAAAAGACGTATGATCAATGCGCCTGGCTTAATTAACACAGCACTCAACAATTCTACAGGCACCAATATGAATTTTACACCTAATGGTACGCCAGGAGGATTGAAGATGTGCCCCCAGTAATGTCTGTTTGAACTGAACAGGATAACGATGAACGCAATAATACCCAACACAACTGTGAAGGCAATATTACCTGTTACGTTTGCTGAACCCGGAACCAATCCGAAAATATTATTGATGAGGATAAAGAAGAACACAGTTAGGAGGAAAGGAAGATACTTGGGTGATTTTGCGCCAAGGTTTGGAACCGCTACCTCGTCACGAACAAACGTAATGATCGGTTCAAAAAAGTTTTGCTTCCCTTTTGGAGCTGATGTTACGCCAAGTCCTTTGCCGTATGCTTTTGCAATGCTGATGAGTATCCAAACAAGAACGATCAATGCCAGCAACATCTGCACCACGTTACGGGTGAGCGACAGATCATAAAACTGTTCGTTGGGATCGCTTGATACGATCTTCTCGCCAATCTCTTGTTTTACAAGCTTGTAACCATTGTATTCTGCATGGCCATGTTCAAATTTTGAAGACATGAACACCGACAAACCTTTTTGCTGCGAATAAATAATAACGGGGAGTGGGAAACCTACGGCATGACCGTTCCAATCGAAAAAATGAAAGTCATGACCGTCCATGATATGGCCGAAAATCACTTCTTTGGCATCAAAGCCTTCCTTTTTAGGAGCATGCTCGCCTTCCTGCGCTGCCGGTTCATGCTCAGCCGGTTCGTGCTGTGCTAAAACAGGAGCTGATATTCCCATAAAAAAAACGCTGAAAACCGCTACCAATAAGGATTTGATGCTCTTGAACGCCATACGTTTCCTAAATTTGGCGCAAAGATAAGGGGCGGCAGGTGAAAAACGGGGAAATGATAAACCGAAAAAGGAAAAAAGTTGTTCAGGTTAATCGAGGCCCATTTTGCGGCGCTCTTCTTTAATTTTTTCGAGTTCAATTACATCAAGTTGGTCTTTAGGTCGGGATACTGCCTTTTTGTTGGCGAGTAATTGGTTGAGGTGCAGGAAGGGTACCATGATTCCATTCAAATCTGCAACCGAAGCCTTTTGTAAACAATCGTCAAAAGAATAGCCTTCAAGACCTTTCATAGCTGTCATGATATCTAATACAATTCCGTCTCCGATATAAAACTCTGACCAACCTGGCACGAATTGCATAGTCTCTAAGGATTCATAATCCCCATAACCCAATTCAATGAAAGCCTTTCGAAGATTTTGCCGGTTTTGAAGAGAATCCTTGATCCACATATCAGCATCCTTTGTTGCCCGCATATAACCATGCATGTTAACAGCAAAACCGCCAACCATGATATAAGCAACGTGATTTTTATTTAATGATTCCCAGAAAAGCAAGAGACTGTCGTTGTAAACATCCATATTCTGATTGTTTATTCATCCAGCTTCTTATGAGTGATCTTTGCAGTGGAAAGCATTTTGCCAATGCGCATGAGGCGGCAAAATACCGTGAATTTTTCCTCATCAGTCATAAGAATAGCTTCCCGCCTTTTAGCTGTTTCGTATTCTTCTTGTCTTGAATAGGGAATAAATGTTTCATTCAAGATTGAGAGTTCAGAATTTGTATCGTACTTCTTCTTTTCCACTGTCTGCAAGATAAAAAATATCCCCTGCTTTACCTACTTGAGCATAAGTTAAACTACAGCCTTCGAAAACTGCATTTCATGCAGCTTGGCATAATAACCGCCGAGCAAAAGTAATTCATCGTGGGTGCCCATTTCCTTGATCTCACCCTTATCTAATACAATGATCTTATCGGCTTTGCGGATTGTTGAAAGTCGATGTGCAATCACAATGGAAGTGCGGCCTTCAATCAGCTTATCGATGGCATGCTGGATCATTTGTTCGGTTTCTGTATCAACAGATGAAGTGGCTTCATCCAGGATCAAAACAGATGGATTGAATAATAATGCCCGGATGAAACTCAACAGTTGCCGCTGTCCCTGGCTCATGGTGGCACCACGTTCCATTACATTAAAATCATAATTGCCCGGCAAACGCATGATGAAATCGTGCAGACCGATAAGTTTGGCTGCTTCTATCACTCTTTCTTTACTGATGTTTTCATTACGCAGTGTTACATTATCTGTAATGGTACCTGCAAACAGGAACACATCCTGCAATACCACACCAACCTTACTGCGTAAAGCATCCAATTCATAATCTTCTAATTCAACGCCATCGAGCTTAATAGCACCCTTCTGAATATGATAAAGACGGTTGAGCAAACTTATGATAGATGTTTTACCACTACCTGTATGCCCAACAATAGCAACGGTATCACCCGGATTTACGGTGAACGAAAGATCTTTCAATACCCAGTTCTCATCGTTATAAGCAAACCACACATGATCAAATTCAATTTTACCGGGCACAGCACCTTCGGGTTGAAATGCATGATGAGCAGAAGGCGCAATCTCATCCGTATTATCCATCACTTTAAATACACGTTCGCTCGCCACCATACCCATTTGCAATACGTTGAATTTATCGGCAATAAAACGAAGCGGACGAAACAACATATTCAGCAAAATGATGAACGCCATAATTTCACCAGCCATTTTTGCCGCCTCACCATTTGTAGCTGATACTGCTTGTCCTGCCCCAAACCAAACCAACAAACCCAATGATATTGCCAAAATAATTTCCACTACCGGAAAGAATACCGAGTAAGCGAAAATGGCATGAATATTAGCATTGCGGTGATCTCTGTTGATCTTATTAAATTTATTAAGCTCTTTTTGCTCTACGGCAAATGCCTGCACAACCTGCATACCTTGTATATGCTCCTGTACAAAAGCATTGAGTGCTGCCACTGCATTTCGCACACGATGAAAACTTTTATTTACACTTTCTTTAAAATAATAGGTGGCTAGAATAAGGAATGGAAAAGGAATTAAACAAACCAGCGTCAACTGCCAGTTGATATAAAACATCGTAAACAATACAGCGATGATGGTTAGAAAATCCGCAAGAATTGGTATGAAGCCTTCTGCAAATACATCACTGATGGTTTCAATATCATTAACTGTGCGTGTGGTTAAAGTACCAATAGGTGTTTGGTCGAACTGGCGGAGATTTAAGCCAAGTATTTTTTTGAAGACATTGACACGCAGGTCTCTTACCACTGTTTGTCCAAGCCATGCTGTATAATAAGAAAAGAAAAAACGAAGAACAGTTTCAAGAATGATGAGAGCAATCTGGAAGATGGTAATGCGGATCACCATTTCGGCAACATTGTGCTGTATATAATCATTCACCGTTGTGTTGATCAACCATGGACGAATGGGCGCCATTACTGCCAAAACAATCGCCAGGATGATTGAGCTGTTCAGTCGTCTTCTGTATGGCGATGCATAGCGGATGATCCTGCCGAGTAAACGGAAATCGAATACTTGTTTTTTCCCTTCTTTCTGTGCCAAGCCTTTTTAAAATTTAGGGGCAAAGTTAAACGCTTTCATTTTGCGGCAGCAATACAGGATATTAACCGGAAGCTAAAAAGGATGAATGGCAAAGCCTACGATTTGTATTTGCGGTTAAAATAGAACAATGAAAACAAACTGGCCAGCACACCCACTGCCGCAAACACAATCACCAACTGCGAATAAAACGAAACCCAGTTCAATTGTAGTTTCAGCAATTCTTTTGATAACATCACTGAAATACTGCCGAGATAACCCCATGCATCGGCGGTATAAATTAAGAAGCCAACATTACCTGCAATGCTGAAGGATGCAAGCAGCCGTTCGAAGAACACACTATTAAACAATACATAAGAAATATAAAGACCCAACCCGGTGAGCTGCATCCACAAGGCACCATCGAGCAATGATTGCCTGTATAAGAATGAAGCAATGCCCGTCAATAAAAATCCAACGATCAGCAACACATGAATAATGCGGAAAGCACGCATATTCTTTCGCACAAACACAAGCATACCGATCAATCCAAGCACCACCAACGAAGTAATGGTTTCTGTTTTTGCAAATACGGATGCATTGCCACCATAACCAAGCTCAGTCCACATATTGCCCATATAATTATCACGGAGATCACGCATAATAGTGAGCAATAAATAAATAATGACAAACGCAACAACGCCAGCGCTGAACTGTTGTAAAAATTTCTTTCGTTCCGGTTGATTCATTGGCAAACGCACTGTTCGTTCTGCTACATCATCTGTATCCGGGAAAGGAGCTTTTTCAAGCAGCGCATAAAAAACAACCAACGGCACAGCAAACAAAGAAGCTGTTGCAAACGGCATCCAGTATTCACTGACATTCCAATCGAGCAATAACCATTTGCCTACACTCCTGCTGAAGCCACCTGCAAAAATGAAACTCACGGCCAGCACCACACCAATAAAATCAGTTGCCCTTCTTCCTTCAACATAACTAAATATAACACCCCACATAAAACCAAGTGTAAATCCATTAATAAGAAAACAAAGCATTCCAAATGGAACAGGAACAACAGCAAATAATAATAAACTTAACCATGCCACTCCAACCATTAGTAAACTTGTTTTCCAACGGCCCTGCCGCCGTAATTCAGATATGAATTTGATCCCATAAAATTTACTGAGCATGTAACCAATTACCTGACTGATGATGAGCAGGGTTTGATAAGATACATTCCAGAATTTCAACCCATCAAACGTTGCTACTGTAAATGGTTTACGGAATGCAAAGATGGAAGCGTAAGTAAAGAAAACAACAACAGCTAAGTAAACTGCTGCTGCTATTTGCTTAGCTGTAAAAGTTGAAGGGGTATTTATTTGTTGACTCAAAGCAACGGGAAGATAAATGTTTTTTCGGGTGACTCACCCGGCCAAATTACATTTCACCTGTTGATTTGCGGTATGCTTTAATAAAGATTGCGCCGAGATTTTTGTGCGGTGGCACGTAATCTTTCATCAGTTCGCTTGCTTTTGCATCGCCCTTAACTGAAGCAGTGATCTGTTGCCAGATGGGGATCCATTCAATATTTTTTCCGTTGCGGATATCTTCATTCAATGCACGAAGAATTGGTTCGTTCACCGAATAACTACCCACCTGTTTGGTGGAGATGATATGCGCATCTTCATTTACATTCAGAATCTTCGCCAGGTTTTGGTAACCGCCACATGAACCTAACATCACAATTCGTGATGAGGGCAACATTTGCTGAATGGTATATTTCAAATGATAACTGTGGCCACGATGCACCACAATTGAAGGATTGATATTATTCTTTGTAAGATAGTTAATCAAACTTTCCTGTGCTTTTGCATCAAGATCCTGTTTGTAATCGAGCGGCAGGTTTGCATAGATCGTATAAGGCTTTCCTTTTGTTGAAGTGATCGTTACCCACTCTTTACCTGTTACCACTTTCCACTCAGGTTTGCCATTGAACATACCCATGAAATTGCGGAAAGAAGTTATCCCATCTTCATCACCATAAAAGAACACATGTTGCACCACTGCGCCACTGCTATCTGCTATGCTGCTGTAATCTACTTTATATACCGGCGGTATGCCAAGTATTGCAGACAGATCCATGGATGGATCTGATGCTGACTTAAACAATGTTTGCAGAATATTATAAATCACTTCACCTTTCCGATCTTTATTCTGCAAACTTTCCTCATAATTCTTTTTCACCTGTTGCTTTAAGAAATTCTGCAGATCAACATTGGTAATACTTCCATAACTATCGGCCACATCCACTGCATCCTCCAATGAGTTGGTTTTCTGCAAACCATTTACAAAAGCATGCATCAGTTGTGTGCCACGTAACTCAGGCATCGATTTCAGAAAGTCATCAAGACGATTATAATTCGCCGCCATTTTAATAAACTTCTTGAAACGGTCGAAATGAACTGTCATCAGCAATGAATCACTTCTGCGGCCGGGGAAGCGTGTCATCATACGATCATACAACTTAGTATATGTGCTGGTATAAATAACTTCTTCTGTTGTAACAATGAGGTAATAAATTTCTTCGGAAGTAAGCGGATCGCTCACACGCATACGCACTGCATCAGGTGAATCATGAAGATCATTCATCACATTCACAAACACATCGGTTGCTTTACGTTCCAGCATCTGGTATAATACAGAAGCTAAAACCGGGGTATCGCCGGTTGAAATACGGTCATAGTACTTCACCTGTGTTTTCACCAGTAACTTATAATAAGCCAGCTCATTTTCAACAACTGCCTTTATATCGTCGATCTCAAGTCTTTTATTCAATAACTCATCAAGAAACGGTAGGTACAAAGTACCGTTCATGATACCGCTAAGTCTTGCTATGGTTTGAACCTTTGGATTGGTATTACGACGGATGATTCTGGCTGCAACTGTTTTTGTTGCCTGTGCATAGGTGTACACTTCCAACGGAATTTTATCAGCAGCAAGTATAATTAAACTATCAGCAAAGGGTTCGTTCTCAAACGGAGCAATACCCGATAAAATATTTGATGGATCAATTCTTGCTTTTTTCAGGAACACCATTTTTTTGATCTCAGGTAACTCTTTGGCCTGTACAAAAATGGTTGATAATACTTCAGCACCCTGGTAGGGCAACTTATTAAAAACAGGCATCAGGCTTTCACCACTCTGCTGCAAACGCATACATTCTTCATAACTATTGAACAGTTGTGGAACAAGCGGAGCAATCTCCTTATCCTTTGCACGAACGGCTATGGCCTGCAGCAATTCCCGTAAAGAACGCAACTGACCGATCTTGAAATTATTATCACCTTCCATCCGTTCTATATCGAGCTGCAATTCATCAACACGACGCAACACCACATCTGTAATCTGGATATTCAGATCTTCATTATTCGTAAGCTTCAGGAAATTATCGATCTTACCATCAACACGGTCGGTACGTTTTTGTTCCTTATCAATATTCTCATGCCATATCACACGGGTCATCGGGATATCAATCTTCGAAGTATCGAACGTTATTCTGTTTTGCGCAAAAGCTCCAAAAACAGAACAGGTAAGCAAAGCTGTGAGTGTATATTTTCTCATTATGTACAAAATTAGCCTCTATTTTTCATTCAGCAGCGAGGCGGTGCATCGGGTATACTTACAAAAACATGCCGAAAGCGCTAAAACTCGTTAACAATTTTATAATATTACCTTGGAGTTTGCATAGGAGCATGCGTATAAATTTGCAGCACAGTCATGGAGCCCAAAGGAAAAAAAATTCTTATTGCCGACGACGAGCCGGATATCCTCGAGATATTAGAATACAATCTAACAGTTGAAGGATATACGGTTGTGAAGGCAAAAGATGGCGACGAAGCCCTGCATACCGCCAAACAACAGCATCCCGATCTTATTATTCTTGATGTAATGATGCCCCGCAAAACAGGCATGGAGGTTTGCCAGATCTTACGATCTCAACCTGATTTTGCTGATACCCGCATTATTATGCTCACTGCTTTAAATGATGAAGCCAATCACATCAAAGGCCTTGAAATGGGTGCCGATGATTATGTGAGCAAACCCATCAGCCCCAAAGTACTCATCAGCCGGGTGAATGCACTCTTCCGCCGAACATTCAAAGGCGATGAAACCATTATTAAGGTGGGCGACCTGCAGATCGATAAAGAACAGTTTCTTGTTAAATACAACGGGCAGGATATTATACTCGCTAAAAAAGAATTTGAATTGCTGGCTCTCCTTGCTTCAAAACCTGGCCGTGTATTCCTTCGTCATGAAATATTGAACCAGGTGTGGGGTGCTGATGTAATTGTGGGCGACCGCACTATTGATGTACACATCCGCAAGATCAGGCAAAAACTAAACATCGATTGTATTACAACCGTTAAAGGTGTTGGTTATAAGTTCGAACTTGGCACTAGTTGATTTACATTTGTTTGTTATTAAACAACAAACAGCATGCTCAACTCCCGTCAGATAAACCCGATCCAGGTTGCAGCGATCAACGCCTTCACCATCTCATTACTGGTTGGCCTGGCGAATTATTTTTTTATCCGCAGCTGGTGGATCGCTTTGTTGAGTTTTGTGGTGCTCTTTATTATCAGTTACCTGCTTATCCGTTATTTTACCGAACGGTTTATCTACCGGCATATTAAACTCATTTACAAATTCATTTCTCAAACAAAAGCTACCAAGCGGGAAGAATTCTACAACAAATCACTGTTACCCGAAAAAAGTTTGCAGGAAGTAAGTGAAGAGGTGGAGAAATGGGCAGAACAAAAGAAAGCAGAGATTGAAACCCTCAAGCAAAACGAGCAGTACCGCAAAGAATTTTTACAGAATCTTAGTCATGAATTGAAGACACCCATTTTTGCAGTGCAGGGTTATGTTGATACATTACTTAGTGGTGCGATGCATAAAGAAGAAGTAGCAAAAAAATTTTTACTGAATACTTCTAAGAATATCGATCGCCTGGTTAACCTTGTTGATGACCTCGATGAAATTTCGAAACTGGAAAGCGGTGAACAGGAATTGTACAAGGAAAATTTTGTGATCCAGGAGCTTGTTGACGAGATCTTCGACAGTCTTTCGATTAAAGCGGCTGCCAAGAATATCAAAACCTTTATTAAAAAAGGTTGCGAATTGCCCATTACTGTTTATGCTGATAAAGAAAAGATCCGCATGGTACTGATCAACCTGGTTGACAATGCGATTAAGTACGGCAAACAAAACGGCAGCATCAACTTTAGTGCTTATAAAACCCATGAAAATCTTGTATTGATTGAAATCAGTGATGATGGTTTTGGCATTGCAGAAGAACACCTCACCCGTATTTTCGAACGTTTTTACAGAACCGATCTTGCTCGAAGCAGAAAGGAAGGCGGTAGCGGATTGGGGCTTTCTATCTGCAAACATATTGTGGAAGCACACGGGCAAACCATGCATGTACGCAGCAGGCTCGATGTGGGCACTACATTTGGTTTTACACTACAGGGTCGTGTGGAGGTTGAAGGGGAATAATTATTACTCTTCAACAACCGGCACCCTCAGCAAACTTTATATTCATTGTGGTAGAAAAATCACCACTAAAGACACAAAGGATTTGCACGAACAACACAATGCAAACCCTTCTTCCCCTAAAATAAAAGACCGTCCTGAAGAATCAGAACGGTGTAGTTCCCAGTCAAGTCATGAGAAAAATGAACCCTCGATTGATTGCTATAAACTGTGCTAAACGATTAAGTTTTTAACTGATGATGTAAAGATGCAATTGCAGTTTTACCGCATTATTATCAAAGCATGTAGGAATTGTTATTTCAACAACAAGCTGCAAGCTTTTAGCAATACAATTGCCGTTTAAGAACATTTCTTGCTTACTGCAAACAGCTAAAGGCTTACAGCTCCAACACAAAAAAGCCCCCTGAGAACAGGAGGCTGTAGAGGATACTTGCTTAAGGAAATCCTTCAACTCGTTTTACGAGTAAATTATTTCGAATAATCATTTGTTTGTGGCGTAAAGCTCGTCCAGCCTGCCATCCAGTTCGTTGTTCCGAATGCTCCAATATAAGTTGTAGTTGTAAAACCTGTTAAACCGTAAAAGCTTGCACCTGCTAAAGCCGGGCTACCTGCTTTAGGTAAGAAGTTAGGCGCAGTCAGGTTAAATGGATTCTCTAACATTACATCGTTTGCTGATGCAAATGTTTTACAGCTATCTACACCCTCAGCCTTTGCCTGCACTGTTGCAGCATTGATCAATGAAGTACTGCTTACTTTGTAAGGCTCAACTACACCATGCACCAGGTTATGACGGAAACGTGAACGACCATCAATGTATGCAGCAGCAGTTGAATCACTTTCAAACTGGAAGCCTGCTTTTTGATAACCAATAAGGATAGAGTTGGTTAAAGCAAATTGAGTTGAACGACGGAAACGTGTTGTGAAGTTGTGATTACCTAATGTTCCATCTGCACCATTTGGACCCACAAATGTGAAGTTGCTCAATTGAGGGCGTGTGCGTGGAGAAGAAACTGTACCCGGACCATCATTGTCGCACTCAATACCGTTGCCTGCATCGCCGCCATCTACAAATTTCGGATCACGCAATGAAACAGCAAACTGAATGCGGCCATTGTAACCAAAATCAAAATCGAAATCATCATCGGCTGTCGCAAATGCAATGAGATTTTTACAATTCACATTTCCACCAAAAAATTCATACGCATCATCGTTACCATAAGACACCTGAACATTTTCGATCACTGTGCCATTACCAACACCGCCCAATGTTAAACCGTTAATCTCAGAGTTAGGATCGGCTGCAATACCGGCAAACTCGATACGTACATAACGGATGATGCCGCTGTTATCATTCGCAATACTTCCGCCATACACCGCATTCACACCACCTTCAATAATTGGAGTTGTTGTACGGTTTGTTGGTGCATTACCCAATAAAATAATTCCACCCCAATCACCTGGCTTACGTTCGCCCGGTTTTTTACCTGATGTAAAAATGATTGGTTCGCTTGATGTACCATCGGCGATCAAACGGCTGTTTTGCTCAACAATCAAAGCACCTTTTTGAACAGTATCACTAACAATCACTGAACCTGCAGCAAGTGTTAAACGTGCACGGTTGTTTATATACACATATCCCTTTAAAACATATCTGCCTTTTGGCAACTCAACATTCTCGTTAATTACGCCTGAGATTGTTTTAGCAGAAATAAACTTATCCTGTAACGATGTTCCAACCGGTGTAGTACCGGTGTTAGTAGTAGAATCATCAATGTTTACTTTAATACAGGCAGTAAAACTTACCGTAACTGCTGCAGCCAATGTCCATAAAAGCTGTTTCATATTCTTTGTTTGTAGTTTTTAATTTTTTGTTGATGAATTATTTTCCTTTTAAATCAAAATCATAAGTAAAGGCAACGGTGAATGTTGTACCGGGATTAAAAGAGCTGAATGTTTTATCGGTACCCGGTTGATAACTTTTTGCACTGTTCCTGTTCTCATATGTTTGAATGGGTTGATTCAGCAGATCACTGATGGTTAACCGAACTTCACCTTTACGTTTGATCACTTTCTGTGAGATCTGGATATCGAATAAGTCACGTGGGCGCTCATAGATATCACCAAAATCAGTATTACCAACCAATGCTAAACGCTGACCGATTTTGTTATACAATATAGATGCACCAAATCCTCCTTCAGAATCATACTGTAAACCTGCATTCACGAGGTAGGGTGATTGACCCTGCAACGGACGACTTGTTGCCGGCAATGGATTACCAGAAGCATCTGTGTTAGCTAATAATACTTCAGAGAAAATAAAGGATGCGTTACCGGTAATGAATAAACGTTTTAACCACTCAGAAGATTTAGAGAAGAAAGAAAGATTCTTTCTGAATTCAAATTCAGCACCATACAGATCAGCACTTACTGCATTCTGGAATTGGTATTGACGACGTGTTGCCACACTCGCACTGTTCAAACGTAATTCAATAGGATCAGTAAACTGTTTGTAGAACGCTGCTGCTGAAACAACTTCACCGGCTTGTGGATACCATTCGTAACGAACATCAGCATTTAAAATACTGCTGCGTTTAAGATCAGGTGTACCTGCAGTTGAAGCAATGGTTTCAAAATCGAAGAATGTAAACGGTGCAATTTCACGGAACTCAGGTCTTGCCACAGTGCGTGAACCCGCAATACGGATATTCGTTCTGTTAACAGGACTATAGGTTAAATTGAACGAAGGAAGGAAATCGATTTTCTCTGTATTGATCACAACAGCTTTATCTGTTCCCTGTTGTTGCGACTTTAAGAACTGCTGGAAACTTTCAACACGTGAGCCCCACACCAAACGCCATTTATCACCCAGCTTATTATCAAACATTATATAAGCTGCATTCAATGCAGAGATACCAAAATATTTATCCTGTGGGTTCTGTAATGAAGTGGTCATTTCAAAACCATTTCCTTTCAGGAAATTTTCGCTTGCAAAAATTCTGTTGTAAGGTAGGAGGTTAAGATTTGCATCACCAGGTTCACCATAACCAAGGATAATCGCCCTGAAATCACGGATACGCACCAATGCATTACCACCTGCTTTAACGGTTTGCTTTTGCTTACCGATATTGAATGTGTAGGCAAGTGATAAATTGTAACCCGCTGCATGATCTGTAAGATTGCTGAAGAAACGGTTGGTATTGTTACCACGCAGGTTAACGGCGAATGGATCGTTTGTACCAAGACTACGGCCATAAGTCAACACACGCAGATCAGGTTGTTCTTTACTGTTGTATGAATAGTTGATGTTCCAGGTAGCTTTCAGATCACGCCAGAAAGTATGTGTACCTTCTAATTGTGATGAGAGTAAACTTCTTTGGTTTACCACAGAAGAACGTAGATAAATATCCTGCAGGTTTTCTGTATTTGGTCCCTGACGGTTATAGTAATTATCTTCATAAAGTTGGTTGAAGAGATTCTTCAATGCAATTTTATGATTCTTTTTCGTCCATGCAAAGTTTGCAAGTGCGCCAATTGATGTGCTGTATTTATTCTGCTGATCTTCGTACGAGAAAAATGCTTGGCCACCATCTCTTTCAAACAACTCCTTTGTTGCGTTATACAACAATTTTGAATTGCGGTAAGTAAGACCAATTACTGATCCAAATGCTCCACCTTTTTCACTACGCACTGCATTTGCCCATGTAAGATTATACGATTGGATAGGTCCTGCAACTGAATTTTGTTCAGCCCATACATCATCACGGAAATCAGCAGCGATCTCTCTGCGTTGCTCAGCAGACAATGTATTGAACACGCCATACTTCACCGGGTAAGATGAGGGAAGGTTTCTTCTGTCATCAAATCCTAAAAAATCAGTCGCACCACGTTCGTTGCTGATGAATTGTTTAAATGCTGATTGCGTATTGAAACCAAAACCAACACCAAGTGTCAACGAATTTTTTGTCGGGATATCTTTTGTATTGATCTGCACCAAACCACCTGCAAACTCACCGGTAAGATCAGGTGTTGCTGTTTTGTTGATGATGATATTATCAATCAACTGCGAAGGAATCACGTCGAATGAAAACGCTTTTTTATCAGGCTCTGATGATGGCAACTGTGCTCCATTGATGAGTGCCTGGTTGTAACGATCGCTCAAACCACGAACGATCACAAACTTATTATCCTGGATAGAAGCTCCACTTACACGCTTCAACACTTCACCGGTATTTTTATCGGGTGTTCGACGGATAAAATCGGCAGACAAGCCACTTGATAAAGAAGTGTTGTTACGTTGAAAGCTTAATAAACCGGAAGTGTTTTCTCTGCGGGCTGTGCTGCGGATCACAATTTCAGTTCCTTCTTTTGCAGCAACATTCAACATGATAGTAATTGTATTATCTATCTCTGTTGTCTTTACTTCTACTTCATCCACGGCTTTGGTTTGATAACCAACTGCCGTAACAGTGAATGTATATTTCTTTCCCGTTTCTAAACTGATCACAAAACGGCCTTCAATATCAGCTGCAAAAGAGCGGTTGATCTCCGATACAGAAATCGACGCTCCGGCAATAGGTTCATTCTTTTGGTTTAGCACACGGCCATTCAGGCGTACGGTTTGTGCAGATGTAGAGAGGGCGATGAATAAAAGTAAAAAGAGGGTAATTAATTTCCTTAAATTTTTCCTTTGCATAGTATCAGGTTGATGCCGCAAAGGAACTCCTGCAATGTTATCGCAAAGTGAAGGCCACGTTAAGGAAACATTACTTGCATATTAAGCCAATGTTAACAGCTTTAGAAACGGAACTGTAAACGACAGGTAAACACATTGTCCTTAAGATCTTTTGTATAGCCTGCCAATTGTGTTTTTTCGTTCTTAACAATGGCGTAGTAAAGCAAGAGTTTTACATTCTCTGTAATATAATTTACGTAACCAAGGTTAAGTGTTGAGTATTTTATATTCGCTGCGGATAAGTTTGATCCTGGTGCACCTATTTCCATTCCTTTTGCTTTACTGTTAGGATCGTACCAATCATATTTTACAACAAGCTGATGTTGTTCTGAGAACAGGTGTTGAAGAAAATAAAAATACGCTCCGTTAAACTGGCGGATATGAAAACCATCATTTGCAGCAACCAATGCAACAGGTGTTTCACTGTTAGTAGCTGTTCCTGTTTGTGTTCCGGTTAAATATTCACCTCTCAATTCAGTAAAACCTTTACGGTTGCGGAATTTCAGCTGAAGATCTGCTCCGTAATATTTACGTGGGGAAACTGCACCAATATTTGTGAGTGAAGAATCAACCATCAATTTTGTTACACCTGCTTCTTCCGTTGTTTTATACTTATACTTTGTGTTTTGCAATAACCCACCTTGCAAAATAGATACACCTGATGATATGATAAATTTCTTTCCAAGCGGATGTGGCTTCAAAGCAATTCTTCCCATCAGATCTTTGGTATTATCAAAATCACCGGTGGCGTTAATACCTTGTCCGTTAAATAAACCCAGGTCCATTTTTAAAAACCGAAGCTTGTGATCTTTCTTTCTTGGTTCAAACGTAAGCATGGCACCAAGGTCACGCTCACTTTTCATTAATGTTTGGCTCATGCGTCCACGTTCCGGGCTTTCACGATCACTACTGCTCACGTTTACCTCATATCCAATTGGCCGGGCAAACATACCTGTGGTGAAAGCAAACATCTGGTACTTATTTTCAAACACACGGCCCCACACATCACGAATGGTAAAGCCACGCTCATTTACATCAAACTGGAAAACGATCTGTACGCCAGGTTTGGTTTCTTTACCGAAGTGTACATAATCAATGCGTACACGGCTGCGGCGCAGCATGAAACGGTTGTTTACATTGGCAGCAAAATCGGTGCCTTCAAAATTCTTTATGCCTTTTGATTCAGCGAGTTGGAACTGAGGTTGGATATAGCCTGACAGGCGCAAATGATCAAATTTCTTGTAAATACCGAGCATCCCCTTGCCTGCTTCTTTGGTGGTATCGATCATATCCATTAGAAACTGGGCGTTGCCTGCCAGGGGCAAAGCGATGAGCAGAGCCACTAAAGCCCTGTAAAACAATTTATTCATGTAATTTCCTTAAGCGCTGCAAAGGTATTAAGCCCCTCACCCTGTTAGGTTAAGAAATTATTAGCTCTGTGTTAAGAAATCATTAAGTCATTAAATTGAGGTAGGTCGCAATCGCATTATTTTACCTTTGCCGAAATTTAAAAACCGCTATGTCAGTTATTAGTTCATTCATGAAGTTCTTCTTACCCAAAGACCGTGTTTTTTACCAGTTGTTTGAAGAAGTATCTGTAACCTCATTAGAAATGGCCGTGCTCTTAAAGAAAATGGTAAATGAACGTGAGTTCGATATAAGGGCCGACATTCTCCGCCAGATCGAAGACCTGGAACATAAAAATGATGATCTTACCCATAAGATCTTTACTGAGCTTAGCCGCAACTTTATTACGCCTTTTGATCGTGAAGACATTCACTATCTCGCCACTGCAATGGACGATGTGGCCGATTATATTTTCGCTTCTGCAAAAAAGATAAACTTCTACCGTGTAGATCCGCAGCATGAGAGTTTCAGCAAAATGGCTGAATTGATTGTACAAGGTTGCGAAAACATTAAAATAGCTGTTACTGAATTAAAAGATATGAAGAACATGCGCCAAATCACGGATGCGTTAGTGCGTGTGAACAGTATCGAAAATCAGGCTGACGATGTATTTGATTACAGCATTGAACGCCTGTTTGCAACCGAGAACGATGCAAAAGAAGTGATCAAGAAAAGAGAGATCTACCAGGTGATGGAAATTGCAACTGATAAGTGCGAAGATGCAGCCAATGTAATTGAATCCATCATTGTTAAATACGCATAACCCAATTTGAAATCCTGAAAACATAATCATTTGAAAATGCAAAGCGAACGGATGCTGATATCATTTTCAAATTCTCAAATCCCTTTATTTTCAAATTGATCTTATGACTTTACTTGTAATCATCATAGCACTGGCACTCATCTTTGATTATATCAATGGGTTTCATGATGCGGCCAACTCCATTGCCACAATTGTTTCTACCAAAGTATTAACGCCTTTCCAGGCAGTTGTGTGGGCAGCTTTTTTCAACTTTATTGCCTTCTTTATTTTTACTGATCATGCCGTAGCAAATACCATTGCAAAAACAGTACATAAAGAATTCATCACCATGCCGCTTGTACTTTCCGGTTTGGTGGCAGCTATTTTCTGGAACCTGCTTACCTGGTGGTATGGTATTCCCTCTTCGTCATCACACACATTGATCGGTGGTTTTGCAGGAGCAGCTATTGCGCATGCAGGTTTTGAAAGTATTGATCCTACCAGTATTTATAAAACACTCATCTTTATTATACTTGCCCCTATCATTGGAATGCTGATCTCAGTTTTCATTACCATCGTAACCATCCAGCGAAATTTCTGGCTTAAGATTGCCATTATAGTTGGATTGGTTGCCGGAAGTGTATTCTTGATCCCTTTCAAAAAAGATTTTGAACGCTGGGCCTTACTTATACTCGGTGTTATTTTCGTGAGCACCTATATCTATAATCACTGGCGTGGCGAAACAGCGTACCGCACAGCAAACATGTATAAAAAACTGCAGCTGGTTTCTTCAGCCATTTTCAGTATTGGTCATGGTGGTAACGATGCGCAAAAAGTAATGGGTATTATCATGGCAGCTTTAATTGCCTACGATCCTAACCAGTTTCATTTAGGTGAAATGCCTAACTGGATACCGATCGCCTGTTACTCAGCAATTGCATTAGGTACTATGAGTGGCGGCTGGAAGATCATTAAAACCATGGGTACCAAGATCACCAAGGTTTCTCCATTAGAAGGTGTGGTTGCGGAAACGGCAGGTGCCATTACTTTATTTACCGCAGCTAATTTGGGTGCACCGGTAAGTACAACTCATACCATCACAGGTTCAATTGTGGGTGTGGGCGCAACAAGACGTTTAAGTGCGGTGCGTTGGGGTGTAACCATCAACCTCCTGTGGGCGTGGATATTGACGATTCCTGTTAGTGCATTGGTAGCAGCATTGGTTTATGCACTGTTCCATTTTTTTATTCCCGGTTTTGATTAAACAGCATTTCAATAGTTAATGAAGAATCCAACCCCCAAGGTTGGATTTTTTATTTATGGCAGGTAGTTGCATCTTTGCGGCTCAATAAGTGACCTGTGAAATATCCAAAAAAAGAAATTGAAGGAAATTGACCGGGAGTATGCTGACTTTTTTGGATATACTATGTGGCCAAAATCAAATAACAAATAACACATGAAAGGAATTATTCTTGCTGGCGGATCTGGCACACGATTACACCCCATCACCTTTGCCATCAGCAAACAGATCATGCCGATCTATGATAAGCCGATGATCTATTATCCTTTATCGGTTTTAATGATGGCAGGCATCCGTGAAATACTGATCATATCCACTCCGCAGGATCTTCCTAACTTCAAAAGGCTGTTGGGTGATGGAAAGAATTTGGGCATTGAATTTTCCTATGCTGAACAGGCAGTTCCCAACGGACTCGCCCAGGCATTTGTAATAGGCGAAGAATTTATCGGGAACGATAAAGTAGCGCTTGTACTTGGTGATAATATCTTTTACGGTGCAGGTTTAGGCAAGTTACTCGCCAACAACACCGATCCTGATGGCGGTATCATTTACGCTTATCATGTGAGCGATCCCGAACGTTATGGTGTGGTTGACTTTGATGAGAACATGAACGCCTTGAGCATTGAAGAAAAACCTTCGAACCCAAAAAGCAATTACGCAGTCCCCGGTTTATATTTCTATGATAATGATGTGGTGCGTATCGCCAGGGAATTAAAACCAAGTCCACGTGGTGAATATGAAATTACCGATGTGAATAAAGAATACCTGAAACTTGGTAAATTGAAGGTGTCAATTCTCGACCGTGGCACTGCCTGGTTAGATACAGGAACCTTTGATTCACTGATGCAGGCCTCACAGTTTGTACAGGTAATTGAACAGCGACAAGGCATTAAGATCGCCTGCATCGAAGAAATTGCATGGCGCAAAGGATTTATAACAACAGAGCAATTACAGGAACTGGCGAAGCCATTATTGAAAAGCGGTTACGGACAGTATATTATGAATCTCATCAAACAATAAAACAATACAGCGATACATATTTATGAAAAAAATCTTAGTTACTGGCGGATGTGGTTATATAGGAGCACACACCATTGTTGATCTTGTTGAAAACGGATACGATGTTGTTTGCGTAGATAATAACTCACGCTCCAACACCAAGCTGCTGGAAGGTGCCGAAACAATTCTCGGTAAGAAAGTAAAAAGCTACAAAGTTGACCTTTGTAACTACGATGAAACATATGCTGTGTTGCAGGAAAACCCCGACATCACTGGCGTTATTCATTTTGCTGCGTACAAAGCCGTGGGTGAAAGTGTTGAACGCCCATTAATGTATTTTGAAAATAACCTGCTTTCACTCATCAACCTGTTGAAATGTGTACAGGAGTTCCAGATACCGCATTTTGTATTCTCATCTTCCTGCACAGTATATGGTAATCCGGATGTGGTGCCTGTAACAGAAGAAACACCACCCAAACCGGCTGAAAGTCCATACGGCTATACCAAGCAAATGGGCGAACAGATCGTAAGTGAATCGGTAAAGAGTTTTTCAACCAATGCTATTTTGCTGCGTTACTTCAACCCGGTTGGTGCACACCCAAGTTGCGTTATTGGCGAATTACCATTGGGAAAGCCACAGAACCTGGTGCCTGCCATTACACAAACAGCCATTGGTAAACTACCGCAAATGACTGTGTTTGGTAATGATTATCCAACCAGAGATGGCTCATGTGTGCGTGATTTTATTCATGTTTGCGATCTTGCACATGCACATACACTGGCCATTGATTACCTGGTAGAACAAAAAAATCTTTCCCGCTGCGAAGTGTTCAACCTTGGCACGGGCAATGGCGTTACCGTACTGGAAGCCATCAACATGTTTGAAAAAGTAAGCGGACAAAAACTCAATTATAAAATTGGTCCCCGTCGTGCAGGTGATGTGGTGGCAACTTATGCTAACAATGATAAAGCAAGAACCCGTTTAGGCTGGAACCCCGAATACAGCCTTGAGCAAATGATGGATACGGCCTGGCAGTGGGAGCTGAAACTCAAAAAAGACGAGAGCCTTTACGGAAGCCAGAACAGCATCCTGAATTAATGCAATAAATGCAGCTTGTTGCTGCAACAAAAATCGCAGACCGACGCACGTTCGTTCTGCGATTTTTTGTTTCTGCTCAACTCAAAACTTTCCCTTTTCTTTGCAGCGAAATTGAGGCTGGAGCCTTCCTCCACCTGCTCATATAAAACATAACAAACGTCTTATTTAAACTTCTGCAAATGGCATTACAGGATATCCAGGTAAGCGGCAATAAAGATACCCGTAGCGGTTTTGGCGATGGTATTTTAGAAGCAGCACGCAAGAACGAAAACGTAGTAGCATTAACAGCCGATCTCGCCGGCTCCATGAAACTTCAGGCTTTTATGAAAGAATTTCCTGAGCGTTTTATACAGGTAGGTATTGCAGAAGCAAACATGATCGGTATTGCAGCAGGTTTAACCATTGGCGGTAAAATTCCTTTCACCACAACATTTGCCAACTTCAGTACAGGTCGTGTGTATGATCAGATCCGTCAATCAGTTGCGTATAGTGATAAGAATGTAAAGATCTGTGCATCACATGCCGGTTTAACGCTGGGTGAAGATGGTGCAACACACCAGATCTTAGAAGATATTGGTTTGATGAAGATGTTACCCGGCATGACGGTGATCGTTCCCTGCGATTATAACCAAACAAAACAGGCAACAATGGCTGTGGCTGAACACCACGGACCTGTTTACCTGCGTTTCGGTCGTCCGGTATGGCCCATTTTTACCCCTGCAGAAGGTGATTTCGTGATTGGTAAAGCACAGAAGTTCAGCGATGGTACTGATGTGACCATCTTTGCTTGTGGCCATATGGTTTGGTATGCTATACAAGCCGGTTTACAATTACAGGAAAAAGGAATCTCTGTTGAAGTGATCAACATTCATACGATCAAACCATTGGATGAAGAAGCGGTATTGGCGTCCATCAAAAAAACAAAATGTGCTGTTACAGCTGAAGAGCATAACATCATTGGTGGTTTAGGCGATAGCATTGCACAGGTTGCAGCAAAGAACTTCCCTATCCCGATTGAAATGATCGGCACAAAAGATACCTTCGGTGAAAGTGGCAAACCTGTTGATCTGTTGAAAAAATATGGTTTGGATGTAGTGGATATTGTGGCTGCTGCTGAAAAAGTGATGAGCAGAAAATAAGAGAACTACTTGCTTAGAATAAGAAACCCCGGCCGCAGTGTTGGGGTTTTGTATTATGTTCAAAAATCCACAAATAGTTTAACTAAAATGGATTTCTACATTTCGTAAATCATCCTTCTGAAGAGTTACCTTATCTTCTTTCCCAAACTATACGGAAGAAGAGAAACGGCTGTTGAAAATTCTCGACGATGCATATATCGCTGCACGATATGAGGATGATTTTTCACCTGCACTCACCAACCTTGAATTATTATTGCAAAAAGTACAACAGCTGCACCAATCAGCAATGCCTGCAGTAAAACACAGGTTAAGCCTGCCGGCCCGATCAACGAAACTCTTTGGCATCCACTTCATTGCTGGATGTCTTTGTAATTTGTCAGCAACCTTCGTGTATCTCCCTGTCTTTGTGTCTCCACGGCTGCCTTCCTCCTTTAAAGAAATGCTTCCGCCTTTAGCCAGCTCTCTCATCACCATCCCCACAACCTCTCTGTATTTCTCCCTGCTTCGTTCACCCACGGGCACAAGCTGCTTGTAAACAACAGACGCAATCTTTGAGGCAATCCCCAAGCGCTCTGCATACCGCATCGTTTCCGCAAAGGCAGGATCATGCTTCACCCGTTCTGCCGACAGACTGCTCTTCTTCCGTGCATAGTACTTGCCGTCCATTTTGTAAAAGCAAATACCATGAACCGTACCGACGATTTGTAATAACCCGATTTGTTTCGCCATACACACAAGATAAAAACTACAGATTTTTGCAAAAAAACAAACGGCCATTTATGCCGTTTTTATCACTTTTTGCCACTTTTTGCCGCAAAAGAGCGTTTATAGCACTTTTGAACAAATCATGTATGGCTAACCAATGCCGGGATAAAGGCACTTTACGCCCACCTTTCCAGCTATTAAAAGCGCTCAAACTGGCAGTCCCCCTCCTGTAAACAAGGCCCATTCGTATAAGCTTGAGTACACATAACACATCTCAAACATTTACAACAATTCCTTCTTACTACTTCCGGAACCTATAAATTGCCATTAAACTTTTCACCCCAAAAGCCATCTTACCCCTGGCTTTTTCTATTTTTATAACCCGATAGAAAGATCCAAACCAGAAAACCTCTATTCAACAATGACGCAACCAGACGACAAGGAATTACTGCTGCAGTTCCATGAACCTGCCACAAAAGAGCGGGCTTACACCCGTATCATCAAAAAATACCAGGAAAAACTTTACTGGCATATCCGCCGCATGGTGGTAGAGCATGAAGATGCCAACGATGTGCTGCAAAATATGTTCATCAAAGTGTGGAATGGGTTGGAAAACTTCAGGGAAGATGCCCAGCTTTACACCTGGCTTTACCGCATTGCCACCAACGAAAGCCTCACTTTCCTTGAACAGCGTAAAAAACGGACCGCCGTTTCAATGGATCAGGTGGAAGCAGGTCTCAGCAATACCATTAAAGCCGATAAGCATTTTGATGCTAATCGCCTCGAGTGGAAATTACAACTGGCCATTCAACAACTCCCTGAAAAACAGCGGGCTGTGTTCAATCTCCGGTATTATGATGAGATGCCGTACGAGGAAATGAGCCGTGTACTGGAAACGAGCGAGGGCGCCCTCAAGGCCAGCTATCATCACGCAGTAAAAAAAATAGAGGATTTTATCCTCAACCGTTAAACGAAGGACCTCAATAAACATCTATAGAAACAGAAAATGACAAGGAATAAAGACATAGTGAATGAATTGGAGCAGATCAGTGCAGTTGTAGCGCAGATCAACCCCATGGTGCCTTACCAGGTGCCGGAGGTTTATTTCGACACACTCAGCTCAGTGATCATGGCTCGTATTGCGGCAGGTGGGCATGAAGAAAACACCCTGTTACAGGTGGCGGGTAAGCAAATGCCGCAGGATGTTCCTGCCGGTTATTTCGATACCCTGAGCGATTCAATCCTGGCCAGAGTGAAAGCACAGCCGGAGCAAACAGCAACTGAAGAACTGAATGTATTATCGCCTTTGTTGGCAGGTATCAGTAAAAGCAACGTGTATGAAGTACCTGACGGGTATTTCGATGCAGTGGCAGATACAGTAAGCAAACAGGTGAAAGAAGAAACAAAAGTTGTTTCCATCTTCAGCCGCAAACTGATCATCCGTTATGCAGCAGCAGCAGTTGTATTCACCATGATTGCGTTTGGAATAAATATGGTGATGAAACAACAATCAACCTCTGTAGCCTTCGCAATAGCCGGCGTAGATCCAATTAAAACACAAAAGCAATTCAATAACGAATTGGCTGCATTGAGTGATGATGCAATTGTAAGTTACCTGAAGCTAACAGCCGATACAAAAGATATCGACAAGATCAAAGAATCAATTGATCAAAGCAAGCTGCCTGAAGAAACAGATTACATGGATGAAGAATTTCTTGAATCATTCATGAAAGAACTTGAAAAAACAACGACCACTACTAACACACAAATAAATTAAAAACACCGGAGGATAGTACAATGAAAAAGATAATGACAATGATGTTGGTTCTTGCATTCAGCCTTTCAGGTTATGTGTATGCACAGGAAAATCAACCCGACCCTAAGGATCATGAAAAGATCAAAGCACTTGAAATTGCATTCATCAGTCGTAAGCTCAACTTAACTGAAAATGAAGCGCAACGGTTCTGGCCTATTTACAACGAATATAAACGTGATGTAAACCAGGTAATGCTTACACAACGGAACAATCCAAACAAAGATGTGGTGGATGATGAACAAAGGATATTAGATGTAAGAAAAAAGTATCGTGATCGTTTTGTTGGTGTAATAGGACAGCCCAGAATGAATAAATTCTTTCAGGCAGAACGTGAGTTTCGTGGAGTGTTATTGAATCAGTTAAAGAACCGCCCAAACAAGCCAATGTTGCAACGTCAAAAGAGAAATTAATTTGGAATTTTAGGTTCTTATGTTATAAATTTGCGAATAGGTGTTTTTCATAGGTTAGCAACGGCCGACTCTTTTCAGGGTTGGCCTATTTTTTTGCCTTGAAACCCGCTGCAGCACTGCATTTCAACCATCCAATAAAAATAATAAAGCCATCTTCTGCCAGTAGTTTACTTCAGACAACTTTACAAAAACAACGGGTTTAATGATGACTTTAAAGAAAAAAATATGTGTGCCTTAAGCGTGCATTCTGTGTTTAAAAGTGCTCGCCTTAAAAGCTAAACACAGGTGTTTTAAGATCATGATAGAATAAAAACTTCCAGTTTTCTTTCTGGCCTTGTGCCCACCACTTCACACGAAGATCAGCAGCAAGCTTTCCATCAAAATCATATTTGGTAACAAACTTTGTTTTCATTTGAAACAACTGCGGCGCAACATCACCACCAAAGAAAACGGTTTCGTTATTCTCTTTTATCCAGAATACCTGGTGCCATGGACTATGCCCACCTGTCCATTCATAATGAATATAATCATCGATCACGCCTGAGCTTTCTACAAGCTGCAAATGATCTGATTGAGGCAATATGCTTACATCATCAATTGCATACGACTTTGATAATTTGCTTACAGCAATTTCAAGCTCTTGCTTGTTTACAATATATGTTGCGTTTGGAAAACTGATGAAACGTTGTTGTAATACAGCATCTTCTTTACTCACACCACCTGCATGATCTCTATGCAAATGACTCATCAACACTTTTGTTACTTCCATTGGATTAATGCCTGCCTGCATGAGGTTATGATGTATCTGCAATGTGCCATCGGGCATTGTAAACCCTAAGCCAGTATCAAGTAACAAAATATCTTTCTCCGTAATAACAACAAATGGCTGCACTTCAACCAGTAAACTACCTGCAGGGCGATCTTTGATATTATCTTTTTCGGGATCAAAAGGAACAAATTTCTTGGAACCATCAACTGTGAAACTACCTTCTGAAAGTGGAATTATTCTCATGTATCTTATTATTTACGTGCAACTGCTGTTGCCTGAATTCATGTAACAGGTTGCAAAGATACAGGCAGGAAGTTTAATCAATTCATCACCAGTTTTGGTGCGCCGATCATGGTATCAAAAATGAATAGTTCATCCAGTTCATACTGAATATACTTACGGATAGGAAACTTATCGATCATTTCTGCAGCCTCCATTTCAGACTCAGCATTCAACACTACCCAGCCTTTGGTGCGTAAGCCATTTACAGAATAAGTAATGATCACTTCTTCACGCATTAAATCATTGATATGTTGCCGATGACTTGGTATGATTGCCCAAAAATCATCTTCCAGTAAATCGGGGAGGTAAAATGTGCAGAGATATTTTTTCATACACGAAGGATTTAACGTGATCAATAACAGAACAGCATGCAAACGTTGATCTTCTTATCGAAGCACCATACTACGGTCAGCATCAAGACGCAGCATAATAAAGATCAGGATGGTGAATGTAACAAGTGATGATCCACCATAGCTTAGTAAAGGTAATGTAATCCCGATTACGGGCATTAAACCAATTGTCATGCTGATATTGATCATGACATGAAAGAGAAGAATAGCCGCCACGCTGTAACAATACACCCGTGAAAAGGTACTTCGTTGTCGTTCAGCCAGTGTTATAATCCGATAAAGTAAAAAGAAATATAACCCGAGCAGCAAAGCGCTGCCCCAAAAACCAAAGCTTTCAGCAATAGCTGTGAAAATAAAATCGGTATGCTGCTCAGGCACAAAATCGCCTTGCGTGGTAACACCTTTTAAAAATCCTTTACCAGCCAATCCGCCGGAACCAATTGCGATTTTTGATTGCTTTACGTTGTAAGTGTAATCTCTTTTTTTGCCACTTGCCTGCTCCTTTTCAAATTGTGCAATACGTTCAGCCGATCTTGGAATGTAACTTTTACCAAACATGTTTAACACACGTGCGGCCTGGTAAGGTTTCATGATCTTATCAAATACAACAATATTCACAAACATGTGAAAGCCCAGCAACACGAGATAAATAATGATCATAGCGAGTAATAAAAACAGGTTACGCTTGATCGGTCGCCAGAAATAATAAATAATGATCAATGCAATAATGCCCAACGCAATTGCATAAACCATAAACGACAATACGATGGATGAGATAAACAATACCACAAAGGAGAAGCCAACGATCAGATACATTGCAGGTAACCCTTCCCGGTACATCACCAAAAAGAAAGAAAAGTAAACCAATGCCAAACCGGTTTCCTTTTGCGCAATAGATAATAGTGCAGGACCGAGTGTTAAAGCAAAAGCTATGAGATGCGAACGAAGATTATTAAACTCTGTTTCCTGCCTGCTTAAGTATTTTGCCAACGCCAATGCAGTAAATACTTTACATAACTCGGCAGGTTGCAAGTTAAAGCCACCACCTAAAGCGATCCATGATTTTGAACCACTGATATCTTTCCCGATCACAAATGTCAATAACATCAGTAAGATACCAGCCATGTACAACAGATTGGCAATGGTGGTAAAGAACTTGCTGTCGGTTAATAAAATAAATACACCAACGAGTGAGCTGATACCAATGAACAGCACTTGCCGTGAATAGTTTTTCTTTAACTCCAGCAATGATTGAACAAACGAATCGCCCATACGAAACTCAACAGAGAATATGGCAATAAAACCCACCAGCACTAAGGCGTAATACAACAAAACCGTTGTAGCATCAACCCCTTTTCCTATGCTTGCCTGTTTCTCCATCAGCTGTTACGTTGTTTCGCCTCTTTAAATGATTGTAATCGTTCAGTTGGTATAATAGCAATAAGCTTTGTTTGCTTTTCTTTTCTTGCCGGTTGTTTTGCCGGGGAAAATGGAGCAGTTCTCAACTGACCAATTGCTGTTGAATCAAGTCGCATGCGTCTTTCTTTCACACGTTGGGCAGAATCTCTCAACTGTCTGATCGAATCTCTTCTGTGCAATTCATATCTGATCTTTGCCGGTGTGATCACCACATTACTGATACGTTCGATCTCTGCTTTACGTTTATCACCAGCAATAGAATCGGTCAGGAATTTTTCCATCAGTAACGATGCAATTGGTGCTGCCCATGTTGAACCATAGCCTGCATTTTCCACCACCACACAAATAGCGATCCTCGGATTATCCTTCGGTGCAAATGCCACAAAGAATGAATGGTTCTGCTGCTTCTTGTTTCTGAAATAATTCTCTACGGTTCCTGTTTTTGCACAAACTGCGAAGCCATCAATAGCAGCGTTACGAGCTGTACCATTGGTTACCACCATTTCCATACCGTCAATTACAGCCTGGTAATAATCGTTTGGAATATGCAGAGGTGAGATCTTTTGACGATACTTGTTGAGCAAGGTATCTTCTGCAGTTTCACCATCGATATTTTTTACAAAGTGAGGCGTGTAATACCAACCCCTGTTTGCAATTAAACACATGGCATTGGCCATTTGCATAGGAGTGGCCTGTATTTCACCCTGTCCGATACCTAGTGATGCAATGGTGCATGAACTCCAGCCGCCCTTTCTAAAAACTTTGTTGTAACGTGCAGTATCAGGAATATAACCAGCGTATTCACCAGGCAGATCAATACCCAACCGATGACCTAATCCAAACCCCGACATATATTCTTTCCACTTCATCAAACCACCTTCAATATTTCCAATCTTATTATTATCTAGTGCCATTCGAAATACATGCGCATAATAAGAGTTGCAGGAATTGGCAATGGATAAACTTAAATTGGCAGCATGGCCGGCATTACTGTGTGTACATGCTGGTCGGCCACAAGGACCGTAACGTCCAAAACAGGAGTAACCAAATTCAGGAGTAATTAATCCCTCATCTAAAGCAACTAAGGCACCTAATGGTTTAAAGGTTGAACCCGGAGGATAAACACCTTGCATACCACGATTCAGTAACGGCGATGCAGGATCTAAAAACAATCTGCTGAAATTCTTTCTCGATTCAGAACCTGTTAACTCGTTAGGATCATAAGTCGGGCCCGATGTCATGGCAATGATGCCGCCTGTTTTTGGTTCAATGGCCACCACACTTCCAACTTTGCCATTCATTAATTTCTCAGCAAGTTGTTGCACTTCCACATCAATGTAAGTGTTGAGATGACGACCTGCAACAGAAGCAGTATCAAACTCACCGTTTTCATATTTACCAATAGGCCGGTTGAAATTATCACGCAGGATGTATTGAATACCCCGCTGCCCCATCAATATTTTTTCGTAATAACTTTCCAATCCGCTTCGCCCTGCAAAATCACCCATCTGGTAAAAGAAGTTGGAACGCTTTAACATGGGCGAATCAACTTCACCTACATAACCAAGAATATGAGCGGCTGCACGGTAAGGGTACGTTCGAATCGGTCGTTCCTGTAAAAAGAAAGCAGGTTGAAACCGGAACAAATTCTCATTTACTCTTGCATATTTAGCAGGAGATAACAAAGCCTCAAATACCGATGGGCGTCTTGGTGAATTTTTGATGATAGCAGTAAGAATCCGTTGTTTGAACTCTGCAGTATCAATTTCGAGAATCCGGCAAAGGGTGAAAGTATCTACCCCTTTTAATTGCGATGGTGTAACCATCAGATCATACATCGTTGTATTATCTAAAATTGCTTTGCCCTTACGGTCGAAAATAATACCACGACTTGGATAAACAATTTTTCGAAATATAGCCTGGTCGTTTGCAAGCTTTGAATACTTGGAAGTAAACAGTTGTAATGTCATCAATCGTACAAGGATGATGGCAAACACAATTGCTATAATAATACGGATGGTTGTTTGTCGTGATTGATTAAATTCGGCCATGGCCTTTTATAAGGTTTTTCAAAATTTGCGTATCAGGTATTGGTTAAAAACTTCTGCTTTCGTATAAAGATAATTTCAATTACTGTTATCAGCAACAAACTTACTACGGTTGAGCCTAATGTTTTTAATAAAAGATATAAGATGTTGCCAAATTGAAATGCCTGGATGGTAAACAACCACCCATGATGAAACAATGTGAGTACAGAAACATAGGTAACATATTGTGTAAACCCAAGACTTGCAACAGAAGGTTCACGATAGTTAAACTCAACACCTTGTTGCGGTACAAGCAGATTAATAAGAAAAGGACGCATGTAACCTAAGAACACGCAGGCAGCAGCATGCAGGCCGGGTGTTTTTGTAAAGAAATCGAGACTGATGCCGCAAATGAATGACACCAATAACAAACTGCTGCGACTGATGCTAAAAGGCAACCACAAAATAAACAGGAAATAAATATAGGGTGTGATGTATTGATGCAAAGGCGGCACCTGGTTAAGGACAAACACCTGCAACAATGTGAATAAGATCAAACGGATGATATTTCGTAAGAGGTTGCTCATTTCTTTTGCTTGGTGCGTTTTTCCAGTTCAAGTTGTTCTTCACGCTGCAGGTTAGCCACCACAAATACATTCTGCAAGCTGCTGAAATCATTTGCAGGACGAACATACAACAGGTAATTATTGGTACTTTTTTCAAGCAGCACTTTTTCAATAACACCGATCATAATACCCGAAGGAAAATCGGAGTATTGGCTTGTAAGGACAGTATCGCCTTTTGCAAGCTTTACGCTCTTTGGTATGTCACGCAACTGCACAATTCTTGGATCTTTTCCATCCCATTCAATACGTCCGCTCTCGCCTGTTTTCTTCAACCTTGCACTGATGCGGCTTTGCTTGTTCAGCATACTCATGGCCGTAGAAAAATTTTCCGTTACATCCAGCACAACACCTGCAACTCCACTGGCAGTAATCACTACCATTCCAGGTTGCACCCCTTGTTTACTGCCACGATGAATGGTGAAATAATTATTAGGCTGAGTAATTGAATTATTTACAACAGCAGCCTCCATATAAAGATACTTACGCAAAACACCGGTTGTATCTACAGGGATTGAATCTGTAACAACACGTTGTGTAGTATCGGGGCTTTGAAAATTTTCAGCCAGTTTGTTTTGTACTTCGGCCAGTCGTTTACGCAGTGCTTCATTTTCTTTTTTTAGACTGAAGTAACCGCTCACTTTGCTGTACTGTTTTTCAATCCTGCCGGTTATTTCACCGGCGGTATCCATATAAGCGGCCTGGTGAAATTTATTATACCTGAAAAGCAGGGACATACTCACTACCTGTAAAAGCAGGAAAAACAACAAAACCGAAAAGCGCCTGATAAAAGCAAAAAGATTCCGCACGAAAGGTGGGTTTTAATTGGTTCTTCCGTTTATAGATGTCCCAGTCAATTGCGCATCACAAACGGATAGCGATTGTAATTTTTAAGTGCAATACCTGTGCCTCTTACCACACTCTTCAGCGGATCATCAGCTATATGAACAGGTAATTTAATTTTTTGATTGAGACGTTTATCTAAGCCACGGAGCAAGGCACCACCACCGGTGATGTAAATACCACGACGGTAAATATCAGCAGCCAGCTCAGGAGGAGTCATCTCAAGTGCTTTCAGGATAGCTTCTTCAATTTTGAAAATGCTTTTATCCAAAGCTTCAGCAATTTCCTGGTAGCTTACCATGATCTGCTTAGGAATACCTGTTACAAGATCACGACCGTTCACCGGAATATCATCGGGCGGACTATCCAGTTCTTTCATAGCAGCACCGATCTGTATTTTAATTTGCTCGGCTGTACGTTCACCAATAAGTAAACTGTGATAGCGACGAAGTGCTTCCATAATATCAGCCGTAAATTCATCACCTGCAATACGGATACTTTGGTCGCAAACAATACCGGCAAGGGCAATTACAGTTATACCGGTAGTTCCACCACCAATATCAACGATCATATTACCAACCGGTTCTTCCACATCAATACCAATACCAAGGGCTGCTGCCATTGGTTCGTGAAGAAGATATACTTCCTGTGCGCCGGCCTGTTCGGCACTGTCACGCACAGCTCTTTTTTCCACTTCGGTAATACTGGAAGGTATACAGATCATCATCCGCCATTTTGGGGCGAACAAAGGCTTTTTGGTCAATACTAATTTGATGAGTTCACGGATCATTAACTCAGCCGCATTGAAATCGGCAATTACGCCATCTTTCAACGGACGAACAGTGCGGATGCTTTCATGGGTTTTTTCATGCATCATCAATGCCTTCTTACCCACAGCCAACACATTCTTGGGGTTATTTCGATCGAGAGCAACGATGGATGGCTCATTCACCACAATTTCATCGTTATGTATAATGAGGGTATTAGCGGTACCCAGGTCCATTGCTATTTCCTGAATAAAAAAGTTGAAGAGTCCCATATTGGTTACTGGAAATTATAATTCCGATGGTTGCAAATTTGAGTGAAAAATTTGGAATAACAACGCTAAAACCGTGCCCGTAAGTGTTTTTCCAGCCAAATTTTTAAAAACTGGTTGAACCCTTGCCTGCAAAGCATTTCATCAATAGCATGAAAAACAAAACGGGTGTTTCTAAAACTTCGTTTACGCTTGTCAGTTAGTTGTTATGAACTCATAACCGATATCGCTGCGGTAATACATTTTCATGAAGCGTATACCTTCAAGTACCTGCTTTGATCTTGCTACCGATTCAGCCACATCTTTTCCAAAAGAAGTAACTGTAAGCACACGGCCACCATTGCTGACGATTTTGCCTTCTTCTGCCACAGTACCGGAATGGAAAATGACTGTTTCTTCATTTGACTGATCGAGGCCGGTAATTTCATAACCTTTAATATAATCGCCTGGATACCCGCCGCTTACAGCTACCATTGTTACAGCAAAACGAGGGTCCTGCTCGATTTTGATTTGATCTACTTCTCCTTTAGCTGTTGAAACAAGCATTTCAACAAGATCATTTTTCAGTCGTGGAATCACCACTTCTGTTTCGGGGTCGCCCATGCGGCAGTTATATTCAATTACATAAGGCTCGTTGTTCACTTTAATGAGACCGATAAACACAAATCCTTTATAAACAAATCCCTCTTGATTAAAGCCATTGATAGTTGGTTCGATGATCCGCTCTTTTACTTTTTGCATAAACACATCATCTGCAAAAGGTACCGGGCTTACCGCACCCATGCCACCCGTATTAAGACCGGTATCGCCTTCCCCAATCCGTTTGTAATCCTTGGCCTCGGGCAAAATGCAATAGTTTTTGCCATCGGTTAACACAAATACACTTACTTCAATACCATTCAGAAATTCTTCGATCACCACTTTCTTACCAGCATCACCAAATTTGTGCTGATTGATCATCATGTCAAATTCAGCAACCGCTTCCAGATGATTATTGCAGATGATCACTCCCTTACCTGCCGCCAGTCCGTCGGCTTTCAACACAACAGGCAACGCATGGTTCATGAGATATTCACGGCCTTCATCAAAATTCTCGTCGGTAAACTCTTTGTAAGAAGCAGTGGGGATATTGTGGCGCTCCATAAAGGTTTTGGCAAAGGCCTTACTTCCTTCGAGCTGGGCTGCATATTTTGATGGCCCGATCACACCTAACCAACCTTCAGCAAAAGGGTTGGTTTTATGTGCTTCTTCAAAATGATCATACACTCCTTTCACCAGCGGATCTTCGGGACCAACAACTATCAAGTGAATCTGTTTGTAACGACAGAACTGTTCCATCGCTTCAAAATCACCATCCACCCGTAAAGAAATATTGGTGCCGCACAAAGCAGTGCCGGCGTTGCCGGGAGCGATATACAATTCATCACACAAAGGACTTTGTACAAATTTCCAGGATAAGGCATGTTCACGGCCACCGGAGCCAAGCAGTAGTATATTCATGTCGGATTTTACTTCAGGCCCGAAATTAGCCTATACTGCTGCAACTTCCTAAACCTTTCATCAAAACTGCAAGAATGCGAACAGTGATTAGCCGTTTCCATTTATTCCTTACTTTCGGCACTCCACGATTAAAAAAACTTAAACCAATTGTATGAGCGAAACAACGGCACAAAAAGGACATCCGAAAGGTCTTTGGGTTTTATTTGGCACAGAAATGTGGGAACGATTCAACTATTATGGCATGCGTGCCGTACTGGTTTTATTCATGACCAAAGCTTTGATGTTCGATAAAGCATTTGCTTCTAATTTATATGGCAGTTACACCAGTCTAGTTTACCTCACTCCTTTAATTGGTGGTTATATTGCAGATCGTTATTGGGGCAACCAACGTTCGATCATAGCAGGTGGTATTGTAATGGCCTTAGGTGAATTTTTATTATTCTTTTGCGGATCAACTTACTCTTCTTCACCGGAATTATCTTCTTTATTGTTCTTTTCCGGCCTTGGTTTAATGATTGCCGGTAATGGTTTTTTCAAGCCGAATATTTCGTCGCTCGTTGGGCAACTGTACCCTAAGAACGATAAAAGAATTGACCCGGCTTATACCATTTTCTATATGGGTATTAATGTGGGTGGCGCTCTTGGTCCGTTTATTTGCGGACTTGTTGGCGACACCGGCGACCCTGCTGATTTCAAATGGGCATTCTTAGCCGGCGGTATTGGTATGCTGATAAGTGTGGCTGTGCAATTAATGTTTCATAAAAAATATGTGCTTGGCCCTGATAATAAAGTGCTTGGTCTTACTCCGACAAACTCGCCAGCCATCTGGATAAAACCGATTGCTATTATTCTTGGCCTTGCAGCTTTTTCGGCATTAGCGATCGGCATGCTTTATATTGATGCGAAAGTGGTAAGCTACATGACTTATCTGCTTGCCGGTTCAGCTATTCTGATTTTTGTGATGGTAATGACCGACAAAACATTGAACAAATTTGAAAAGAACAGGGTGATCGTTCTTTTCACCGTTGTATTTTTTGTGATCTTTTTCTGGAGTGCCTTTGAACAGGCTGGTGCGTCACTTACTTTCTTTGCTGAAGAGCAAACCCAACGTGACCTTGGCTTTTTTACTGTTCCAGCAAGCTGGTTCCAATCACTTAACTCAATATTTGTAGTAGCGTTCGCCCCGGTTTTTGCATGGTTATGGATAAAACTTGGCAAAAACGAGCCTTCCGCTCCAACAAAAATGGCCATTGGTTTATTCTTACTTGCCATTGGATATTTGTGGATCGCATTTGGAGTAAAGAATGTTGGCACAGGAATTAAAGTAAGTATGATCTGGTTAACAGGAATGTATGCGTTGCACACCTGGGGTGAACTTTGCTTGTCGCCGATCGGTTTATCATTAGCAAACAAACTTGCACCATTTAAGTATGCATCGTTATTGATGGCTGTTTGGTTTTTAGGTAACGCATTTGCGAATAAGCTTGCTGGAGTATTAAGTGCTTTATATCCCGATGGAAAAACTAAGACATTCCTGGGGTATGAAATGAATGACAATTATGACTTCTTCATGCTTTTTGTAGTGATGGCAGGTGTAGCATCGCTCATTCTCTTTCTCCTTACAAAGAAATTACAGACGATGATGCATACGGATCAGCAATAGTCAAACTAAAATAAAATAAAGAGGGCGGTCGCTTTGCGACCGCCCTCTTTATTTATAAAAGGCTTTCTTAGAATTTGAATGAGTTGAATATTTTATTAGCCGTTGTTTCATATGCATCACGTTCACCTTCTTTACTTACATAAGTGAGTACATAACCTTTCCCATTGTTCACACAGAACAATTGTTTGATCTGGATCTCACTTGTCATTTCACCATATTTTCCTTTGTAAATGATCTGGTAAGCACGTGACCCGTTCCGGTTAAAGAACATCGATGAAACTTCACGATAGCCTTTCACCAAACCTTTTACTGCATCCATATTTGTTTTTACATAATCATCAACCGTGGTGCCGGAGTTTATTTCTTCGATCTGCAGATTGAGGTTCTGGAAAAATTTATCGTCTTCATTCTCTGCCGGTGACGTTAATTTAAAAACAGCATTTTCTGACTTGTCATCAAACTTCCAATCGCCGGGATAGCCAATGGTATAACGGCCTTTCGGATCGCTATACTTTTTTAACTCGCTACTGGTTGTAGAGGGAGTGTTGGGTGAGTTTGTTGTGTTATTATTTGGCTTGTTGTTGGTACCTGTATTCAGGTCATTCACCGGAATACGTGCCGGCTGCGCCCATGCAGCAGCAGAAGACACAACAAGGATAAGGGCTACGACTAACTTTTTCATTTCTTGATGGTTGTGGTATAAAAGTACAAACTTGTTTCACATCATGCAATGAAAACCCTGTCAACCGCTTAAAATACCGTCTTCCACGGATAGTTTCCATTGGTCAACAACCATGTTTTTGATTAAAAAAGAAAAAGATTAGTTTTGCAACTCTTATTTCTACGCATATGAAGTTCCTTACTGTCTTTTTATAAAAGACACTCACGCCGAAACACCAATTACCTGAAGTAACACTTCAGCTATTCCATTTTATATACTATTAAACCTTTTTCATGACGACGATTAATAACCGTAACAGGCTATCATATATCTATCAAACATTTAAACAATCACTCAATGGTGAGGAGCAGGATTATACACAGGGCAGTATCCGTAAAGCCGTGTTTCTTCTGGCTATTCCCATGATCCTTGAACTGAGCCTTGAAAGCGTATTCGCAGTAGTGGATATGTTCTTTGTAGGCAAGCTGGGCAAAAATGCCATTGCTACAGTTGGCTTAACAGAATCGGTGATCATGATCGTTTACTCTGTTGCCATTGGCTTAAGTACTGCTGCCACAGCAGTTGTAGCAAGACGGATTGGTGAAAAAAATCCGGATGCTGCGGCACATGCCGGTGCACAGGCAATGGTGCTGGGCATCAGCGTTGCTATAGTCATCAGCATCATTGGAGTAATTTATGCAAGCGAGATCTTACAGTTAATGGGCGCTGCAAGTGATGTTGTAAAAGAAGGCGCAATTTTCACCCGCATTATGTTGGGCGGAAGTGTTGTGATCCTTCTTCTCTTCCTGATTAATGGTATTTTCAGGGGAGCAGGTGATGCAGCCATGGCCATGAAAAGTTTATGGATCGCCAGCTTGTTGAATATCATCCTCTGCCCCATTCTCATTCATTTTATGGGTTTGAAAGGTGCTGCTATTGCAACGGTACTTGGCCGAAGTTCAGGTGTGGCTTATCAATGCTGGCATTTGTTTAAAGGCAGTGGTTTATTGCAAATGAAAAAGAAACATTTTCATTTCGATGGTCCATTGATCCGTTCACTCACAACTATAGCATCACCCGCAACGTTCCAATTTATTATTGCAACCGGTAGCTGGATCGTGTTGGCAAAATTAGTTGCTGAAAGTGGCGGCACTACAGCATCGGCAGGTTACCAGATAGCCATCCGTAATGTAGTGTTCTTTATTTTACCTGCATGGGGGTTAAGTAACGCAGCAGCAACATTGGTTGGACAAAATCTTGGTGCGAAAGAAATACAACGTGCAGAGCAAAGTGTTTTGCTCGCAGCAAAGTATAACGCTATTTTCATGAGCTTCGTAACAGTGTTGTTTGTATTCTTTGCCACACCAATCATCCGCATCTTTTCACAGGAAGAAGCCGTTGTTGCCTATGGTGCAAGAGCATTGCAGATTATTGGTGCCGGTTATATTTTTTATGGCATTGGTATGGTGATGGTGCAGGCACTCAATGGAGCCGGTGATACCAAAACACCAACGGTGATCAATTTTATTTGCTTCTGGTTGTTCCAGATACCGTTTGCTTATTTATTAGCAAAAGGACTTGATCTGAAATCAACCGGTGCATTCATTGCCATACCTGTAGCAGAAACGTTGATTGCATTAATGGCCTGGTATTATTTCAAAAAAGGCAAATGGAAAACAGTACAGGTATAAAAAACAAAGCCCCCGTTGCAACGGGGGCTTTAACCAGGAAACCGACTGTCAATATTATTTGATCTCGCTCATCCATTTTTCAGTAAACGTTCTTGCTGTTGTAATAACATCCTTTCCTGCACGAAAAGCCATTTTCCAACGGTTGCCTTTGCTTTCGTAAGCCCGGTTTACAAAATACTTCTTACCATTCTTCGTAATAAGTTCTGCTTCAAAATCAATATCAGCTGTTTCAATTAAAAACTCCTGCAGTCTTTTCTTCACATACAGTAAATGATTCGATGGATATTTTGCTTCCCAATCAGCTATCTGCCTGTCGTAATTCTGTTGATTTTGTTTTACCGCCTGCTCGTAATTTTTTGCATAGGCAGCATTGTGTTTACTATTGGGATCTTCCACTTTCTTTAGATCTTCCTTAGCACTAATGAGTACTTTTTCAAAGATTGGTTTGTTAGCAGCATCTGCTTTCTTAATGGTTTCTTCCAATTGAGCTATCCCTTTTTTCTGGTTAGCAACGGCCTCCGCACGCATTTCTTCAGGTGTCTGCAATTTTTGAAATTTAGGTTTATAATAATCCCGCATTTCATTGTAGTTCTTAATAAAGTCGGCTGTGCTTACATATTTTTTTGTGTAAGAGAGAATATCGCTTGCCACCGCAGCACGGTTACCTGCTGCGATATTCTTAATACCCTTGATACCATACGTATCAAGCGAACCGCCCAGAATCCCCTGCCTGATCTTTTCTTCAGCACCGGGCTTTGTTAATCCCAGTTGTTTTAAGAAATCATCGCCCAGTGAACGTACAGTGAACGAAATAAGTGAGCAACTTGCTACTGTTATTACAGCAGCAATACTTAACACTTTAAAGCCCTTGGCTATATAATTAGTTTTTTTCATTGTGATGGTGTTTATTATTTAGTAATGATTAGGCGAGCATAGCTCCTTCAGTAAGTTGTTCCTGTATTTTTTGCCAACGGCATTCTGCCAGTTCATTTACAGCCAGGTCAACATAGGAGTTAAAGACAAATTCAGGCGCATTATTTTTTACCTGCTTCAACCAGTCAATAATTTCTGTGTTAGAAAGACCACGCATCATCCATTTATTGTACAAAGGCATTTTATCGGCAGGAACGTGTGCAATAATCTTCATGGTGATGCCGTGCAATACTTCATCATCATAATAGCGCCATAATAATTTATTCAGCACATCTTCCTCTTTCTTCATGTGCTCAAGGTTAAACAGCATGAATTCAAATACTGCGTTGCTGATGGCAGCGCCAATTTCACGTTTAGCATCGGGAGAAATCGTAAGTGAAAAAGCCTGCAACAAGCCATTGAGTTTATTGCTGAGTGCAAGATCTTTTACATGCTCCTGTGCAAACACATCAACAACGGATGGCTCATACTCTACAATAGCCGGCAGTATGAATGTATCTTCTGTATGCGCATGTTCATCAAACAGATCGAGGATGATCTTTACCTGCTGTACAGCTTCATCAGCATCTTCTGCATCGGTAAAATCTGTTTGCTGCAGTTTAATGATGGTTTCATAAAGTAATGCACGGAGACCTTTATGTACCTGGTTGAAAATATTGTAACGTTTCATAAATAAGGTTTAATGGTGAAAAAATGATGATGATGTAAAATTGATGCACAATTGCTGCATGGAAAACGCATGATGTGATGAGTTGGCTTTTTTGCTGCATGAAATGTTGATGACTAAAAAAATCGCATATGCCATCCTGATAAAATAAATAAGCCGGGAGTGTTACGGCACTCCCGGCTTATTTCTCATGATTCAGATTGCAGTGATCACTTTACGGAGTGAACCCGCTTTTACGATGCCTGTCTCAATACAAATCCTTCCAGAATAATATTTGTAATACCACCGATCTTTTCAATGCGCATTTTGGTTGGGTAGTAACCGGTTGCCTGAACCTTCGCCGGTTGAGGAATATCACGCACAAAACCGGAGTTAGCTAAAATAAAAGCTTCTGTGATCATTGGTTCATAAAATGTTACTTTACCATCATAAGAACCATAGATGAATGTTTGGGTAAATGGTGCGCCGCTTAATTCAGGAGAAGTAAAGTCGAGCCAGTGTACACCCATCTTTGGAACACCACCGCCGGGATTGAAATAAGTAGCAGGGAAATACGCAGGTGCAGGCCAGTTCTTGTGTTTGCTGCTGTCAACTTCGTATGGAGGAATTGCATCTACCTCTGCAGGTGAAATGGTATAAAAATGAAAATCGAAGTGAGGCAATCCATAAATGAATTCCGGTTCATGACCATGCGGGTTCCATCCAAGACCAACATGATTGAATACTGATTTCACTTTAGGATGAAACTGTAATGTAACATTATTGCTGTGATCATGTCCGCCGTTATTATCGCCGCCACGATCGAGACTGCTCATTGCTGCTTCATCAATAGCAACAGCTAAACGAAGTGGTTTATCAGTTTCATCTACTTCGTACCATGTCCACGCTTTTCCGTGTTGAAATGGAACTACCGGACCGTTAAATACTTTTTGTTTGTCTTCTTTCTTACAGGAAGTTAAAATGGTGCCTGCCAACAGAGTTAAAATAAAAAACCGTTTCATTGTTTTGTTTGAGGTTTAATGATTGAATGATTAACGACACAAAGATGTTATGGACAGCAGCAGAAAGAAATACTGTTGTGCATGAATTGCAGTATTAAGGCAGTGAATTGTAGTTGCATGTCTACAGCAACAACTAATCATCCATTTGGCTTTTACAACTCATCCGTACAATCGCACAATTCAATAACGATATCAACAGTTCATACAGCCATTTCTCCAGTTTATGCAGGCAATCATTAAATTTGAAGTACCTGAACACTATGCTCCACAAACTATCCTTCATTTGTATATTTTTCTGTTTCCTGAACAGCGCAGCTGCACAAGAAACCCTCAACTATACATTTACACATTACAATACCAGCTCCGGTCTTTTATCGAACCAGGTGAATACCGTGGTGCAGGATGAGCAGGGATATATCTGGACCGGCTCTGTTGACGGACTACAACGTTTCGACGGCATCCGTTACAAAACATTCCGCCATCGAAAAAACGATAATACAACCATCCCATCTAACCCGATCATGCAATTGCTGATCGACAGCAGTAAAAATCTCTGGGTATTACTTTCCGAAGGGCGCATCGGCATTTTCAACACAAAGAATTTCAGGTTCAGCGAAACACCTGTTTATGCACTCGATAAGAATGCAACAGGTACCGCAATAAAAAAATTAGTACTGGATAGCAAGGGCGATCTATTCCTTTTATTTGGTGGTCATGAGCTCTTAGTATTCGATTCAGGTAAACAAGCTTTTGTATCTACGCATAAACGATTCAAAATTCCGGAAGGCTGGAACATTGGTGATTTTGCACAACAACCGGGCACAGGCAAATACTGGTTCACAACAAAAGACGGAACCATTGCCATTTTCAATGAAACAACCAAAAATTTAAGCACAGCTTTCAACAACGTTGATAAAGAAAAGATCATCGATCAATGCAAAGGAGTAATTACTCCTTATGGCTATTTCTTTGATTCAGAAAAACGTGTTTGGTTTTTAAGCTGGGGATACGGCTTTCCATTTATTTATTGCTATGATTTGAAGAAAAATGATTTTTATTTACCCCGATCGGAATTACATGGATATCTCAAATCGTATTACGAGGTACATGGTTTCCTTGAACAGAAAGATGGGAGCATCTGGATACGTGGGCTACAGGTGTTTGCACGTTTTAATGAAACTACCAAGACCTTCGATTTTGTAAACAACGGTTATACTTCCGAAAGAAGTATTGCCTATGAACACGTGCGTGGCTTAACTGAAGATCGTGAAAACAATATCTGGGTTGCCACAAATAACAATGGATTATATCGCTTTAATCCGGCGCAACATGTTTTTCAGAATATAGCGCATGTAAACCGTGTGACCGATAAACCCGGACGTGGTGGGGTACTTGCGTCAATTGAACTGAAAGATGGCACACTTCTTACTTCTGCCTGGGGTGATGGACTGTATCACTACGATAAAAATTTAAAACCCATTCCTATCAACATAAAAGGAATTGACGAACGCCTCACTTACTCAATCTGGAGCATGTTTGCGTCACCTGATAGTAATACGATCTGGCTGTCTGCACAGCCGGGTTTTGTGAAAGTAAATCTACAAACACGTACTTCTTCCTATTATAATCCTCCTGCATTACAGAACCGAACAGTGAGGCAAATTGCTGAAGACAAATTGGGTAATCTTTGGTTTGGTATGCAATCGATCGGTTTATTCAAATGGAATGCCGCAACGGGTAAAAAAGATTATACAGATGGAATCAAACTATTCACATCACTACCCTCAAACCAGGTAAACAAGATCATTGTTGATTCAAAAGGTTTGGTGTGGGTTGCATTTGCAATAGGTGGCATTTATGCATTCGATCCTGCAACTGATAAAGTGATCTATCATTTTAGTATGTCCGGTACCGGTGCATACAAATTACCCCAGGAAGGCGTATCGTCTGTATTGGAATATAGTGACAGCACAATGATCATCAGCACCGGTTCACAGATCTTATTGTTTAACCGGCAAACGAATAAATCGAGATTACTCGGTAATGCTGAAACCATTTCCGGTTACATCGCATCGCTCGAGAAAGACCGAAACGGTTATGTATGGCTTGCCAGCACCAGTGGATTGTATCGTATCAGCATTCAAAAAAATCTTTTTATCCGTTTCGGCAAAACAGACGGGATTGATAACGAAGATTTCGTCCTGGCGTCTTCAAGACGATTGCGTGATGGCCGTTTGCTTTTTGGCAGCAGTAATCAATTTGTTGTGTTTGACCCTGTTTCAATTATTCTCAATAATACCAAACCCAAAGCGATTATTACCGATTTTAAAGTACGCAACAAATCAATTCCTGTTGATTCGCTGCTGAAGCTTGAGCTGATTAATCTGAGGCCGGGTAATAACTCGGTGATCATTGAATTTTCGAGTCTGCAATACAACTCTGCAAGTGTTATTCAATATAAAATGGATAAGATCGATAAAGACTGGCAATCGGCAGATAATAATAACCAGGCTGTTTATTCGTATTTGCCGGCGGGCACTTACAAATTTCGAATGCGGTTAATGGACGAAGAAGGCAGCTTTACAGAACAGGATACAAAACTGATCATTAAAATGAATCCCCCCTTCTGGAAATCGTGGTGGTTTTACAGCTTATTGATATTAGCCGGTGGTGCAATCATCTTTTGGCTCGATCGTGAACGGATGAAACGTAAAGAAGCGATGCAGGAAATGCGAACAGGTATTGCAGATAATCTGCACAAAGAAGTGAACACGGCACTCAACAATATTAATATCCTGAGTGAAATGGCAAAGCTGAAAGCTGATAAGGATCCTGAAAAATCGAAAGAATATATTGAACAGATCCATGCCAAAAGCCATAATATGATGATTGCTATGGATGACATGTTATGGAGCATTGATCCAGACAATGATAATATGACGAAAACGGTTGAACGCATGAAAGAATACCTTGATGCACTCAACAACCGAAACGGTGCTGAGATAGATATACTTGTTGATAAAAACGTGGAAGCTCTTTCACTGAATATGAAACTACGCCACGAATCATTTCTCCTGTTTAAAGAAGCGGTGAAAAGCCTCATCTATGCAGGTGCTCAAAAATGTAATATTCATATCAGTTACGAAAAACCTAAGCTGCAGTTTACCATGCAGTTTAAAAATGACTGTTGCGATATGCAACAACTCAACAATCTGCTGCAGCGACAGGATATGGAAAACAGGCTCAAAACCATAAAAGCCCAGCTTGATGTGCAGGTACACAAAAGCAGCTCCATTTTTGTGCTGCTGGTGCCGGTAACACAATAAACAATCTACACTTCATACAGTTTCTGCAACGCTTCATTCAGGAATTGCTTTTAATGACTGCTATAACAGTACATCTTTGTATTGTTATAAACTTTATCATCATTAAACCTTTTCATCATGAATGTAAAACACCTGCTCACTGCAGTTCTTTTGCTGGTTACTACTGCAGCCTCAGCACAAACAACGGAAAAAAAGAAATCAGCCATTACTAAAGTTCACGTACAGCCTTTTCAAAAACTCGTGATCAATGCCTCCATTGATGTGTTATTGATCGAAGACAATGAACCCGGTATTCTTTACATTGAAGGAGATAAACAATTCTTCGATGATATTTCTGTGAAACAGGAAAACGGCGTACTGACTGTTAACGCCAGCAAAGACAAAAGCTATAAGAATAAAATTTATATCGGCTTGCCGGTCAAAAATCTTACAGCAATTGATATTTATGCAAAATCATTTGTTACAGGTATGAACACCTTACAGTCGAAAGATCTTGTGATTACCATGTATGACGATTGTATGGTAAACCTGAAATCAACAGGTACTATTGAGATCAGAAGCAGCGATGACGTTAGTTACAGCTTCCTGAAAAAACTACCGAAGGAATATAGAAACAGCCCAAGGAAATAAAAGAACAGCATTACAACAGCAAATAAAAAAAGAACAGCAAATGCTGTTCTTTTTTTATCTGCTGACAAGATGGATATTATTTACCCATCCACTTTTTAAATTCAGTCACTTTCTCCCTGCTCACCAATGCTTCTTTGTCAACCGCAGGTTTTAACTGAAGGATAAGCCTGTTACCAAAGTAATCGTCGATCTTATCGATACTGCTGACTGAAACATAGAACGAACGGCTGATGCGGAAATACTTTTCCGGATCAAGCATATCTTCCAGTTCATCCATGGTATAATCCACTACGTATTTTTTGTTATCATTTGTTTTGAAAAAGTTGAGCCGGCCATCGCTGTAGAAATATGCGATCTCGTCAATTTCAACTGACACCAATTTCTGCGCATGCTTCACCAGGAAGCGCTTTCTGAATTCTTTCGGTTGCAGTTTCTGTTGCAGCTCACGTACAAGACTTTCAAGATTCATATCCGATTTTCCATCGGGGGCTTTGGCTGTTGCATGCAGATGACGGTATTTCTGCAAAGCTGCCTGTAACTCTTCTTTCTGCACGGGCTTCAGCAAATAATCAACACTGTTTACTTTAAATGCCTTTAATGCATATTCATCGTAAGAAGTAGTAAAGATCACGGGGCTCTTTACTTCTGTTAAATTAAACACTTCAAAGCTCTGGCCATCGGCAAGTTCAATATCCATTAGGATAAGATCAGGTTGCTGATTGGTTTGCAACCAGTCTACAGTTGCCTTGATACTGTCGGTTACACCTATTACCGATGCAGTGGCATCTACTGCTGCCAATGTTTTTTGCAGTTTCTTTACTGCCAGTTCTTCATCTTCTACAATAAGTATTCTCATGTGCCTGTTTTTTGTTGATTATTGCCTTCCCGATACGCATCGGAGTTATCTTTTTTAAAATTTTAATCGGCCCAATTTTAACTCATCTCGAAATTTTATTCTCTTCACGTTAAGATGTTTTTCGTTTCAGTTAATATCGCCCGTTTTATTTCTCCATTATTATTCCACATAAGCGGAAGCACCACAGTATAATTCTTTTCATCCTCCATTACCTGGAAACCCGGTTGTTTCAGCAGATCATACTTTGCACGGATGTTCTCTAATCCCACTCTGTTGCTGGGTGCTTTCACTGTGCGGCGTTGCAGGTTGTTATTCACCACAAGTTTGTTTCCTGCCGTGGTAAAAATATCGATCACCAATGGTTTGTTCTTTGATAGTACATTATGCTTCACCACATTCTCTACCAATAATTGTAAAGTAAGCGATGGAAGCATGTACGAATCGTAACGTTTGTCAATTTCAATATTTAATTGAACCGCCTCCCCATGTCTTGTTTGCAGTAATTGATAATACGAACGGATAAATCTTATTTCATTGTCTACGGTACTCAACCCATCTTCGTTATTACGCAAAAGATACCTGTACACTTTACTTAACTCATTCAAAAACTTCTCCGCTTTCTTTTTGTCTTCGCTGATGAGTGATGAGAGTGTGTTGAAACAATTGAAAAGGAAATGAGGATTTACCTGGTTCTTTAAACTATCAAACTCATGAAACGTGGAAAGCTGCTGCATGTGCTGTTTCTCCTCAACACTTTCTTTGTATTGCTCCAGCACATAATCTGCCTCATACAAGGTTTCAAAAACAAGGTTTACACAAAAGCCCACGATCAGGCCCTGTTTGAAATCCTCCATTGAAAAATTATAACCAAGAATATGAAATGCATCGTAAACAAGGAAGATCAGCGTAACCGAGAACGACATGAAAGGAATAAGACAGAATGCCTGCAACAATATTCTCTTTTTTGTTTGTTCTAATCCGTGAAAGCGATATTTAATGTAGTTGCCAATATAGACATGCCCACGCCATGAGCCTATACCAAACAAAAAGATCAATGGAAAAGAAACGAGCCAGATATTGACGTCGTGAAACAACTTCTCATCATACAAAATAAAATTGAGCAGTATGTCTATAATAGGCATAGATGCCACAAAGGAAAATAACTGCAGCTTTGTTGGTTTACTCCACTTACTCATACTGCACCTCCGCTGTTTTGCAGATCAACGGCAAACGAATGATACGTTCACCCGGCTGATCTGTGATGATAACTTCTGAGCGATTGATCAACTGGTAACGGTTGATGAGGTTATCAAGTCCTGCTTCCACATCAACTGTTTCGGCAACTACTTTTGGCTGCAGGTTGTTTCTTACAACGATCCACTTATCGTCTTCCGATTCAATATATATTTTTAATGGAGTTGATTTACTCATGCTGTTTTGTGTAAACGCATTTTCGATCAACACCTGCAACGATAGAGGTGGTAACATTGTCTGCATCGCTGCTTCAGAAACTTTTACTGACAACTGCAACCCATCACCATACCTTGCCTTTAAAAGGTAGAGATAAGAATCTACAAACTGTAGTTCAGTTTCTAAGGTCACCATCTGGTCTTCGTCATTACGCAGCATATAACGATATACCTTACTCATTTCATTCAGAAATTTTTCTGCCTGTTCTTCATCCTCACTGATAAGACTTGATAAAGAGTTTAAGCTGTTAAACAGAAAATGCGGGTTCAGTTGGCTCTTTAACCCCTGCAGCTGACTTTGTCTGAATACTTTCTGTAACTCTTCTGTTTCTTTTAAACTGTCTTTCCACTTTTCATATCGGTCCACCCCTTCCATCATTAACGTAATAAATACATTTACGATACCCATGCCAATGTAAGCTAACAAAAACATGTTTTCATTAAACCTGTAATTGAACAATTCAATTTGTTCGTAGCCTTTAAACATTGCTAACAAAAACAATCCGGTAATAACAATGAATGTAAGGATCATAAACGTTAGACGGAGGCTGATTTGCCTTTCGTCGGGAAAACGCTTTTTCATGAGTACAGCCCATCCGCCACAAAGTGTAAAGTTGACAGCAAAAGCTGCACAACCGATACCGGTAGCAAGCAAAAAAACCCCAAGGCTTGAGTAATAGCCAGCCCCCAGCAAAATAGAATTTATAACGATGCTGATGGGTAACAGAATGATCGCAAGAACCGCATAATCCCTTGTGGTATAAGATGGTAATTTAATCTGCATATCTATTTTACAAATTACCATCTTTTGCCGGTTTTGTTGATATGACGGAAAGGAAAAACGGATCATCCTGTATGAATTGAGTAAAAACGGGGATGAATTGTAGGCCTGGCTGGACGGTTAAAAAACCATCCGGCCAGGCCAGTCAATCCTAAAATATTTTTTCGCTGTATTTGTTTGAAAACGCAAGATCATTTACCGGTTGCAACACTTCAGCAACAAGGTTTGCAAACAGCCTGTTAGCATCGTATTGCTGAAATTCATTAGCCAGGTTTTGAATATTGATCCTGTATTGATCTGTGCCCGTTACTTCATCCACAGCCTTTCTGATCTGTTCGGCTTTTGGTAATTCTGTTTTCAGATCAACACCAAGTTTAAAATACCCAACTCTTGCACAGATTTCATTCTTGCCTTCATGCACACCGGCAGTTACCATTGGCACCCTGTTTTCAATTGCCAGCATAACACCGCCATAACCGCCATTGGTTACATACACATCGGCGTAAGGCATAATATCATCAAAGGCAATAAAATCTTCAATGATGATATTATTCTGCGGATAGCTGGCACGCAACTCATTTGTTTGTGAACCACCGGTTGTTACTACTACCAACGTATCTGTGTGTTTAAATGCTTCTATTGTTGGGACTAATAATTTGTTGATGTTTTTTTCTACGGTTCCCTGCGTTACCAACACCACACGCTTGTACTGATTCAGTCGTTCATCGAACCACTGCTCACTGTTTTGATTATTACTGTGAGGCAATAACGACCCGATAAAACGAACATTCTCCATCATATCGCTGCGTTTATATTCAAAGCCAGGTGTGCCGCTTTGCAGGTAATAAGTTGCCTTGCTGATACCAAGATCAAACAGGAATTTATTATCATGTTCAATATAGTATCCTTCCATTATTTTTTTCATCAACTTATCTGCTTTGCTGAATAAAACATTCTCAGCCATAAAACGAAGGATGCTGTCTCTTACTTTACTAAGCCATGTAGTGCCTGGTGTTAATCCCAAACCTGCAGGTGGCAGATCTTTTGATGTTTGCATCAACGGTACAATACCCATGGAGAAAACAGGTATCTCCATCAGCTCAGCAACAAAGGGAATGGCCGTGAATAATACATCAGCAACAAACAGATCAAACTTGTAATCCCTGTAAATATCTTTGATATCATTGTAATACTCCGGCGCACGAAGAATGAAATAGTTCTTTAGATCATAGTTGAGTTTTTTGATTTTGCTTTTGATCTTTGTACGTTCCGGAAATATGTTATCGATCTCGTCACCCGAAACATCTTTTGCTTTCACAAACGGATAGTGAGGAATATCGAGCCTTTTTAATTTAGGTGCATAGTAAGATGATGTGTACCAACGCACTTCATAGCCTAGTGATTGCAGGTGCTTGGCCAGGCCTGTCAGCGGATTGAAATGTCCATCGGCAGGAACTGAGGCAAACAGAATTTTTTTTCCGTTACCTGCGGTAAGTTGTTTGTTCATGGTAGAATAAATTGATAAGGTTTAGAATGATGAACAAACTTAACTTACAAGAAAGACCTTCACTTATTATACATGCATGAACTGTTTATTTCATTGCATGATCTGTTTGGCTAAATCAGTTTTTTGTTTTGATGAGTTGCCTGAGATAAGCTATTTCTGTATCGACAGCATTTGTTAAATGCTTTGAATCAAATGCAACAACATGATCGGGCTGCACACCCATCTTTTCTTTCCATCTACAGGATGCAGTAAACATGGCTGTAGGTATGTACACCAAAATATTTGTATGAGGTAATTTACTGTTCAATATCTCGCCTGTAAGATCAATTTGTTCTCCGGTTGGTTGACCGATGATGACTCCCAGTTTTGAACATTTCACCTGCATGGCCGTCATGTGTGCCGATGAATAAGTGCGGGCACTGGTAAGCAAATAAAAATCACCGTTAAAAAACAACTCCGGCTTTGTTAGTTGCAATGGATTATCTGACTCAAAATAAGTGGTAAGAAATTCGCCGTCTCTTTTCCAGGTTTTTAACGCATTATCAAACTGCTTCTTCAACCAAAAGTCTGCAGGCAACGCATGCAAGCGTTTTGATTCACGAAATGATTTTGAATTGACCGATAGTAATGGTTTTTGCGTGAGATAAGATAAAAACAACGTGCCGATCATTGAGTTTCCGCCGCCATTCCTGCGCAGATCAAGCGCCACATGCTGAATATTTCTTTGCTTGATGATCGTGAAAAAAGAATCGAGCTTTTCACGGATGCGCTCCATATTTCCGGAATAGCTTCTGCATTCAATTACAGCTAAATTTTCTTCGGGAAAAATATCCATCTTCCATAATGGTGAAGGAAATAAATTCTTCAGGTAATCATCAACAGAAACTGCAGCGGATTTTATGCTTCGTACCGTTCCATCCGGCTCTTTCAATTGAATGGAGTATGGTGCAGACCAACCGTATTGATTCCACAATAAAAACCCAAATAAACGTGAAACACTTGCAAGGCGGTTGGCTTTGTAATCACCAGACATTGCATTATACAACTCCGTTATAATTTCATTGATTGGTTTACTGTTGATGGATAAAATACGGCTGCCGGGTTTTACCTGTGCAACAGTATCATGATCTTTTTTCACCCAAACTTCATTCTCTTGAATTGTTACTTCATAAGAAAGAAAACGACCACCATTTGTTTTAAACACATCCAGCTCGGGGCTTTCAAAATCAGTTTCCACAAACGTATGTCCATCATTATACTGGGCCAGCAAAGGAGCCAGCACTTTCATGAATGCCGAACGGGACATGCTTCCTTTTAATTCACTCCTTACCTGCCGCCACTTTTTTTCTGTTTCCACGCTGTCGGCATTGCTGTACAGTTTGGGGTGAGAAGACAGAACCCAGCTATGAAGTGTATCAAGATCCGCACGCAATTGTTCCGCACTAAATATCGTGTTGGCTGATTGGGCGTAAACACTTCCAAAAGAAAATAAGAAGATAAAAACAGGTATTACTTTTTTCATAAACGATGGTAAAGATAATTGTACGGCATAGCGGAGCAACCACATAAATGGGTGAGTTCTCCACGATCTGTAATTCTTAAAATTTATAGGTGAAGGCATAGGTCAGAGATAGATACTATTCAAAAGAGAATCTGCAAGTTTATAATACGACAGGTCGCCCGTATAAGCCAGTGTAATAAAAAATGTATCAACGAGCCCATGCAACAGAATAGTTACCCATAAATTATAGCCGAATTTTCTGTAGATAAAAAAGAAAACCAAGCCGAACAAAAAGGTCATGATCAAGCCTGCCGTGCCCTGGTATAAATGCGGAGCTGCAAACAAGAGTGAAGATCCGATTGCTACGATTAACAGCTTGCCACGTAACCCGGAGAATAATTCCGAAAGCCGGCTGTTGAGAAAACCCCGAAAAAATAATTCTTCGCCAAACGCAGCACTGATCCAGATATAAGCAAGGTATTTCAGATACTTTCCTGTGTTGCTTTCAATAGATTGAAAAGCACTGAAGTCCGGCACATCCTGCGCAAGCCTGTTGATAGTTGGCTGTATAATAAAATCCATCACCGGTTCTACAAGCAAAAATAATCCTGCAGCCTGTAGAAGTAATTTTAAAAAACTTCCCTTTGCAGTTAACCCAACTGCAGAAAGATTGCCATCTTCAACATAGCAGATCAGTAATACAAACAAACTCAATAGTAAAAAAGTAAATGGAAATGTCGTCCACGGGTTAAACATAAATCCAAACAGAAGCACTACCTGTAATAAGTAAAACAATTTCTTTTTCATAGTTGTAACTAATAAAGCCCGACGGGAGAACCCGCCGGGCAGGTAATTATACCTAAACACTAAACAATCCTAATGCGTATTAATTTTTCAAGGCTGTAAAGGGAACGGGCGCCGGTACAACATTTTCAACCGGTTTTGTTGATTTCAGGAAAGCGAAGATTGCCTTAATATCTTCATCACTGAAATTCTTATATACAAACCAAGGCATAGGTGGAAGCATTGGCCGGCTGTTGTCAAGTCCTTTGTATTTACCCTCACGAATTGCTTTAAAGAATTGCGCTTCGGTCCAGTTACCAATACCGGTTGCATCGCTGCTGATGTTTGCTGCAAACGACATACCCCAAGGGCCAACCCATGCAGTAAGATCGCTGCCAACCAAACCCCACCCGCTTTTCACTACATTACTATCGGCCTTTTGCAGAGGTCTTGCTGATGGATAACCTGAGAAACGCAGCTCAGGAATAATTTGCGGTTCACCGGGTCCCATAATTTTTGGTGAATGACAATCATCACAACCAACGGCGCTCACCAGGTATTCACCCCGTTTGATAAGCTGTGCATTGGTGAGAGGCTTTTTAGTTGACTCATCGTTTGCTGATGTGCTGGTACAAGCTGTTACAAATGTTACGATGCCAGCTGCTACAAGCGTAACAAGAATAAATGTCTTCTTCATTTCTGATAAGGTTTAATTCAATTGCAAGGTAGAATACAACTAAAGCGAACTCAAGTGATGTGTGACTGAATTGCGTAAAATAAAGGATGAATTGATTAACTGAATACCGCTGCAATCAGTAAAGCAATAAACCCGCTGATGTTTGCAAGCTGTCGCCATGAAAACCAGTACAACCATTTACTCCGGTACTCAACCCAATTAGCTGGGAATGTTTCCAACGACCAGCTATTGATGATGCGGTTAATAGGCATATCGCCTTTTAAGATCAGAACAACATCTGTCAGCAAACCTGCAAAAGCAATACTGCTGCCTGCAAGTAAAAGCGCTGATGACTGAAATAAAGCTGCCACTACCAATGCAAACCCAAGCACTAATGCAGAATAAACAACGGGCTTAAATTTTTTCAGGAAATTCCTGTCTAAAAGTTTTCTCAATTCAATATATGAAGCTGCTCCCATACTTTCCTGCACATTACGCAATGCAATCATGTACATGAACGATTGACTTACAATCACACTGTAAATAAGAAGATTTAGTAAAATCAAAATTTTCAGTTCCATAAACACTGTATTTATAGTTTTACAAATTCAACCCTGCGGTTTGCTGCTTTCCCTTCTTTGGTTTTATTATCAGCCACCGGTTTACTTTCGCCTTTACCATCAGTTTCCATTCTTGCTGCATCAATTGCAAATTCATTGACCAACACATCTTTTACAGTAGCTGCTCTTTCTTGTGAAAGACTGAGATTGGCAGCATCGGCACCATCACTATCTGTATGTCCGGTAATGCTGATGCGAACAGATGGATTTGCTTTTAACACAGCAGCTATTTCACGGATCACACCATACGATGCAGGTTGTAATGTTGCTTCGTTTACATTGAAAAGAATTCCTGTGGTAGAGAACTTTCCTTCTTCCATCAGTTTATGCCTTGTATCAGGGATGCCTGTTGCCACTTTGATGTTGCCGAGATAAAAACCAATTTCATTTTCTTTGTATCCGGAGTTATGGATCTTAAAGAACAGTTGATTAAACATGTATTGGGTGGCCAATGCCTTTGGTATATCAAAAACTTTATCACTGTTGATCCAGATACGTAAGCGACTTTCCTGCATCTGCATAGCGATGTGAATTACTTTATTATAATTGTCATCGAACCTGTCCAGTTCCTGGTCGGCACTTTTGTAATAATCTCTTCGTTCAATAAAACTTTTCACAGTTGCATAACTGGGTGTACTCTTATAACCGGGTCGAAGCATTATTTCTGTTGACTGGTACTTGCTGTGGTTGGTCATCAACTCATTTTCGGTTGTTGCAAGCTCACTGCTTGCAAGCATACCAAACGTAACCAATGGAAGCGTATAACTTTTGTAGTTGAATGCTAACAACAGATCAAACTCAACAGTAAAGTTTTTAGGGAACTCTGTTTTGTTACCAGTTAAGTAAAAAGAATTCTGGTACATCTTTGTCCACTTACCACTCAGGCCATCTACAGTTACTACTTCGCCTTTGCCGGTTGTGTTCCAGTTAAGTGGTAACTCACCAATAGCATCCTGCGAAAAATCTTCAGTGTACAATAACTTTTCACCCGGAATAAAATCGAATGTGCTGGCATATCCCACATTCTTTTTGGTTGAAGGAGCAGCTGCATCTGTTGAGTTGTTTGCAGCAGGCTTTGATTTGCCTTTTCCTTCCACTTCATCCAAGGCTTCATCAATTCCTTTGTCAATTTTATTATTGACACGCTGGTTTACTTTTGCTTTTGCCCGGTTCAATACATTGCCGATCTGCGCCTGTGTCATTATCGGCAATAAAAACAAAGCTGCAATAAGAAGATGTTTGTTCATGGTTAATTAGTTTATTTTTCTTCAACTGATGTTTTAGCTGGTTTAACCGATTGCAGGTAATTATAGATCGCTGTCAATTCATCATCGGTCATTTTCTTATAAGAGTTCCATGGCATATGACTATGCTTAATAAGCTTACCCATACGTACACGATCAATGAAATTCTTTTTACTCCAGTCGTAGATGCGGCTTTCAGGATGTGGCGTAAGATTAGGAGGTGTTAATGTATCCAATCCCGGTTCAACAAATGCATTACCACCTGCAAGAGGTTCACCAATGTAATCACCGGTTGGGCCACGTAGTGTATGACATCCGGCACAATTGGCCACATTGTTTACGATGTAATTACCATAAGCAGCCGTTGTATCAGGTGTTACTTTTTTTGGAATGGTGCCTTTGGGGCCAACAGGTTTTATTAAAAATGCTTTCAACACTTTACCCAAGGCGCTGTATTCATTTTCAGGCACAATGTTTTTTACGGGCTTTAGTGTGCGCAGGTAAGAAATGATCGCCGTCATGTGTTCTTCACTTACATTATGAAAAGGCATAAAGTCGATCATAGTCTGCCCTTTTGAATTTACACCATAATATAACGTACGTGCAATCTCAGCATCAGTTAATTTACCAATGCCTGTTTCTTCATCGGCTGTAATATTTCTGCTGTAAAATGTTCCAAGTTCGAATTCGAATTTACGCCCGCCACTCAATGTGGGTTCAATACCAAGCTGTGATAATGAATCGGTGTTTTGATTACTGTGACAATCGGCACAATGCGCCATACTGTAAACAAGATGTTTTCCCTGTGCAATGGTTGTACTGTCGGTTGATGCTTTTATGTTTGGATAAGGTGCTTCAAAACGAAGATCCTGACGTGTGGCGGTTAAAGCCGTAAGTGCAACGATAATGAACAGCAGAATAAAGCCTGTCCACTTCGCAATTTTTTTAAATCGCTTCATGATAATAAGGTTTTGGATGGCAAAGATGTCTGGATGCAACTGCATTCCATAACAGGCTTTGCATGAATTGTATTTTTTGGTTGATGAACTGCAAAAGTGTTAATTACCCACTCCCCTGTGCTGTTAACCGGCCGGAATAAAACAATTCATGCACTTGTTTTTCCAGTTCATGTTAGCAGTTATTTGTATGGGAGCTGAGTGAACTTATGTTTGTATTGTTATTAAACCTTATCATCTAACCTTATTTATCATGACCGAAAAACAACCTTTAAAAAACGGGGAACCCGTTGCGGGAGATCAGTGCAGTACAAATACCTGCAGTAATTGCTACACCTATCGTGGATGTATGCATCAGCCTTATTCATTCTGGCAGGCATTGTGCGATGCAGCTGCGTTTCAATTGCAGCCAAGTGAAGAATTAAAAGCAAGGATTTTCAACAGCAACAAACAATCTTTTGCAGCCTGACCACAGGATCATCTGAAAATCTTGGCAAACACCAAGAACCAAGTTCTGTGCTGTTTCGATTTTTGTGTTAACAAAAAACACATATATGAAACAGCACAAACTTTTACGCATCTCTTCTGCCACACTCATCGGCTTTTCAGCTTTTTCTATTTTAATGGTAAGCCTCATGGCTTTTCAAAACCCGCAAGCCGTGATGGACCTGGTGCAGGTAAAGCTCACCAACAACGATGCCTTCAGTTCTATTCGTGGAGTATACGGTGGCGTTGGGCTTACCATCTTCATCAGCTTAGTGTACCTCGCCTTTAGAGATCATACCAGAGGACTGGCATTTGCATCTATTCTCTGGGGTAGCTATGCATTATCAAGACTGATGACCATTTCGCTTGAAGGACCACTGGGTGCTTTCGGTCAGCAATGGTTAATGATCGAGAGTATACTTTGTATTGCAGCTGTTACTTTATTGATCATTCGGGTTAAACTGCAGGAAGCAAAAAGATAAGCAATAAAAAATCCCCCGTAGTTGCGGGGGATTTTCTTATTCATTGGTTGAAAGAATTCGGTTGATCAAAGGAACTAGTTCGTTTTCTTTTGCAATAAGTTGTTCAAGCAGCGCCAATTGGTTTGATGCCCTGATGAAATTATGTTTTTCATAACGTGCACCGTAATACACATCATCATTCAGGTAATCAGTTAAGAAACGGATGGCCTGCATATAGATCATGAACTTACCGGCATAAAAGAAGAGTTGCTTTTCTGTTTCTGTAAGATCGGTTTTCATTTCACTGTAGTAGCCTTGAACGATCGCTTCAAAAATTGATGCACGTATTTCAATTTTACTGAAATCACTTTCTTCTTCACTAACTGGTGATAAGTAAGTGCGCATCATATCGCCAACATCACTGATGAAATGGCCGGGCATCACCGTATCAAGATCGATCACACATAATCCATTGCCATCTTTATTGAATAACACATTGCTGATCTTTGTATCATGATGTGTAACACGCAGCTTACATTCAGGGTTTGTTTTGATCAGCTGATACTGTTCTGCAATGGATCTGTTATCCATTACTTTCTTTATCAGCGCATCAGCTTCAATAATGCGTTCTGCGTTCCCGGTTTCCAACGCCAGCATGAACTGACGGTAACGCAACGAAAGATCATGAAACGAAGGAATGGTAATTTTCAGTTTCGTTGCATCAAGCCCACTTAACAGATGCGTGAACCGTCCAAACTGTACAGCTGCTTCATACGCTTCCGTTGCAGTTTCTACCACTTCTTTTGCATATGAACCTTTTACAAAGGGAAACATCCGAAAAAAACCTTCGTTCTCTAAGTAAACAAGTGAAGCTCCATCTTCTGCAGTTATTGGTGCAGCAAATGAATAAGCAGGATAGTGTTGTTTGAGATAAGATGCAATTAAACTGATGTTGTATGCAATATCTTCCGGCTCATTAAAAACTAAATGATTTAATCGTTGCAGAATATATTCATCCGACGTGGTGGTTACTTTCCAGGTGCTGTTGATCAGGCCGCTTCCAAAAGCTTCCAGTTTCACTTTCTTTTCCGTGAGGCCAAAAACAGGCAATACGGATTGCGACATTATTTGCTGATATTCCAATATATTATATGTCATATTCTCGCTTATGGCAGTTCCATTCCTGTTATACAATCATCATCGATCATTCGTTCAGTAACAGCCACATCTTTATTAATAATCATCATTCAATGCAAACACAGGTTTGCGGTACATCCATTTACCTCCGGTAAAATCAGGGAACTCAATTGTTTCATTTCCTTTTTCAATGGAGAGTTCGCTCAGGGGTGTAATGGCACTCCATGCAGCAGCATCATAAACATCCATTGGGGTAGCTGTTTTGCGTTTAATGCTTTCAACAAAGGAATGGATCACGAAAAAGTCCATACCACCATGACCAGCGCCTTCCGTTTCTTTACTCCACCGTGCCCATAATGGGTGATCATACTTATCGAACCAATCTTTTGAAGCATCCCATTGATGTGGTTTTGATTTGCCTTCGATGTGTACACCTTTATTTACATCCATCCAGATACCGTTGGTGCCTTGCACACGGAAACCTAATGAATAAGGTCGTGGCAGATTGGTATCATGTTGCAACAAGATGGTTTCTCCATTTGCACAACCTATAGAAGTAGTAACAACATCACCTAATTTGAAATTAATTTTTGCATTGGGATGTTCAGGTCCGCATTTCTTTACAATATGTTCATGAAGGCCTCTCGCCTTTGATGAGAAGGAAGAGATATTGACAAACCTGTTGCCACGGTTGATGTTGATATAATGCGCTACGGGGCCGATGCCGTGTGTTGGATATAAATCGCCATTGCGATGTACTGAGTGATGTGTACGCCATCTTGCTTCACTCCATCCTTTATCACCAAATTCACAACCTTTACCATATGCATCAACACCGTTGTTGAATTTCACCTCACGCAGGTCGTGTTGGTAACCGCCTTGTAAATGTACCAGCTCGCCAAACAATCCCTGGCGCACCATGTTCAACGCTGCCATCACATCTCTGCGGTAGCAAACATTTTCCAGCATCATTACATGCGCATTGTATTGCTCTGCAGCTTTCACCACATCCCAATGATCCTGCAATGTAATACCGATCATTACTTCACTACCCACATATTTAATACCGGCCTGCAAAGAACCAATGATCATTTCTTTGTGCCATTCCCACGGTGTAGAAATGATGATACCATCAATGCCTTTCAGTTCCAGCATCTTCTTCCATGCATAAGGATCGCCGGTAAAGATCTGTGGCATTTTCTTTCCGCTCTTGGTGATCATTTCCTTTGAACGACTAAGCATACGGTCATCAATATCGCAGATCGCAATGAGATCTACATCATTGCGACGCAACACAAGATCAAGATGATTTTGTCCACGAAGGCCAACACCTATCATTACCATTTTCACTTTTGCATCTGCATTTGAAGCAAACAAACTGCCGGTGGGTAATACCGCCAGTGAAGCAGCCGTAAGGCCGGTATTCTTTATAAAATCTTTTCTATTCATATAAGCGATTGAAAAATTAGAGATGAATTGGTTATAACAAGCAGTTGTAAAACACCGTTAGTGCCGGCCCTTGCAGTAAACCGGAGTATCCGAAAGTTTGTACTCTTCCTTGGAAGAATGAAAATAATACATAAATTTTCAGTTTTAGCATGCAAACGGGTGCGCAAAATTGAAGCGGCCATTGGGCAACACTTATAAAAAAAACCGACTGAAAAGCCGGTTCGGTTGTAAACTATAACTATTGATTATGAGAAAACTGCTTATATGCCTTTTCAGTAAACAGGAAGCAAGTTATTATGCCGGGAAGACTTTTTTAAATGCAATCGGGTGCGCAAAATCGTCCACAAGCTGGAAAAGCAGCCGTCTTAATACTATCTATTCAGAAAGGAGTTAAAGGAAAAGAAAATTACCGGTATAACAGAAATTCATCAGGCACCGGTTGTTGCCTGTTGATATGCAACTAAAGTTGCCGGTAATTCTTCCACATAATAAGAGGAAGAGGTGATCTTGTTATCAGTTTTTTCGCTGAGGATTTTTATCATCAGCTCCATGGCACGCTCACCTTGACCGTAAGGATATTGTTCAACTGATACAAGCGGAGGGAACGCCGTGTAACTTGTAATGGGCAGGTTGGCATAACTCACAAACACAATATCTTTATTCACCAGTATATTATGTTTCTGTGCATACTGCACAGCATCCATATGCACATAGTCATTAAATGTAATAATTGCTGTTGGCGGGTGTTTTAATGCAAGCAATTTCTTCATTGCATGATGTGTGCTTTCTTTTGAAAGGTCTGTTTTCTCCACCATCTGCATATCCACTTTCAGTTTTTGCTTGGAGATGCCTTCAATGTATCCATTCATGCGTTCTTTGCTTGCATTCAGCTTATCAGGTCCGTTAATAAATGCAATACGTCTGTAGCCTTTGTTGAACAGCCATCCTACCATATCAACCGTTCCTTTGTAAAGGTTACAAAATACTTTATGTGCTTCTTTGAACGGAGGTACCCGATCAAAATACACAACCGGTATTTCAAACTTATTCAACGCTTCAAGGTGATCGTATTTATTTGTTTGTTTCGATAAAGAAATGATCAACCCATCAACCCGTTGCTTTTTCATCGCATCCACAACAGCTTTCTCTCTTTCCGGATCGTCGTAACTCTGACCAAACAAAATGGTGTATTGATGTTCCATAGCAGCAGCTTCAATACCACTGATAGCCTGCGAAAAAAATTCTTCCCGTATATACGGGATCACCACACCAATAACATAAGTTTTCTTTTGCTTGAAAAAGATGGCTTGTGCATTGGGTTCGTAACCCATCTCTTTTGCCAACTGTTGTACTTTCAGTTTTGTACCAAGACCAATACGTGGATGATCGCTCAACGCTCTTGATACTGTTGATACTGATACCTTCAGTTGTTTGGCAATTTCTTTTATTGTTGGCAGTTTCTCCATATCTCTAGAAGTTTATGAAACTTTCGCTTCAAATTCAATATCACCAAAAAATGCCGGTTGATGAAAATCCGGTTCGGCTGTTTCAATATTATTCCAGGCAAGAAAATGTGGTTGCTGCAGCTTATCTCCACACTTATAAAAATTAGCCTTACATTTTTTCCCATCGAGCTTAAAAACAGGATGATACATAAACACAGTTACGGGGATCTTCACCAATAGTTGCCACTTATTATCGCCCTTTGCTTCGTTCATAAAGGAAAAACATTCAACACGTTTTACCAATGTTTCGGGAAGCAATTTCCGATCGTTTCTGTCTTTCCCAAAACCAACTAACACAGTACCTATACAGTTAAATTCAAAATTGTAATATCCGCTGTCATCGAAGCTGATAAAAAATTCAACACAACTATCTTCCCACACAGCCGAGTTAGGCATAGTATTTACATAACGCACTTCTGCTTCACGCACTTTAAAGGCCAGTAAAATATGCTCATCCGTATGAGCAATAGAAAACTTTACATCAGGTTTATAGGCATATGATGGCCAGGGTTGTTCACCAACTTCCTGCATTGACAATGGCTGTAATAATGCAGATAAATAATCAGCTGATGACAAATCGGAGCCTGCAGATAGATATGGAATGGTAAGAGAACGCATGCTATTAATTAAATCACTGTCGGTTACAAATGGTTTTGTTGATGTGTGCCCGGCCTATAAATGTAAAGAATTATCATTGGGTGCTTTTGCACAAACGTATGCGCAGTTAAAAAACTGCCCGTTGAAAAGGTTCAAGTTCATCTTGACTAAGGCTGACAACAACAAAACCACCTGTTTCATCATTCACCCGGGAATGTCTTTCTTCAAAAATTTGATATAACTGCAAGTCCGGTTTCGTTTGTTATTAATTCTTACTAATGCATTATAAGCGATTGATTTTTTCGGGAAAAGCTGCAAAACAATTCCTCTTTCATGACAGCAATCGATTAGTAATCGGGACTTGGGCGAATCATCTTTGTTGTGGGATTAGTAGTAAACAAATCAACTTTCACAATCAAAACAAAACATCATGAAACGTACATTACTCCTCAGTTTGGTAGTATTATTTATACTATCGGCTTGCAAGAAAAAAAATGAAGAAGTTGTAATTTCTTTAAAAGGCAAATGGACACCTCAGAGCATTGTTTACCAAGATTTTGACAATTCTACATTGCAGTACAGCTACACCGAAACACCCGAAAAAACAACCTATGATTTTCAAAACAATGGCTACCTGGTTATTACAGACGAATATGGCAGTGAAATGTTTCAATACAAGATTCTGAACAACAGTAAACTGGATCTTGATGGTGAGATCTATGAAATAAAGAATTTAACTGCTGGTTCTGTAGTGCTATATTATCGCTATGATTACTCTCCAGGCAGTTACTCTGAATACAGCATCAATCTGAAAAGATAAAGGGGTAAAACGCAATGCTCCTGTTAAAAACAAAAGCTCCTTACTTCTTAATGGTAAGGAGCTTTTGTTTATTTGGTAGTCCCGACAGGAATCGAACCTGTATCTAAAGTTTAGGAAACTTCTATTCTATCCATTGAACTACGGGACCGCAAGAAAATACAGTGATTCTGCTTACCTCGGGCGGCAAAAATAACAGAATTCAGCAATCTCCAACCTAAAATCTACCCTCAAACCCTACCTTTGCAGCCCAATTTGTTTTACATATGAAACTCTTAAACGTTTATATACGCTACAGACTCATTATCGGAATAGTATTACTGGTAGTTGCCGGTGTTGTTCATTATTATACAAGCTTTTGGCCATCCTTTATTATTTACCTTATCGCCGTAGTAAGCATTTTCGGCCATTTCTTCTTTGGTCCTCTCCGTCTCATTCAGGAGTATATGGAAGCCGGTGATATGGATGGTGCAGAAAAGATCCTCAATTCAGTTACGTTTCCCGGTTTACTCTTCAAGCCAATCCGCTCAGTATTTTACACCCTGAAGGGTAATATCGCTATGATGAAGCAGGATTTTGATGGTGCCGAAAAAATGATGAAGAAAGGAATGGATCTCGGCTCAGGTTCTTCACTCATGCAGGGTACGGAAGGTGCAAGCTTATTACAGATGGGTATGCTGGCCATGCAGAAGAACAATTTCAAACAAGCTGAAAGCTATATCCGCCAGGCATTGCGTAAAGGTTTGCCCGACAAAGAAAACCAGGCTGCTGCCAACCTGCAGATGTGCAGTATTATGATGAACAAGAGGGAGTTCAGGGCTGCAAAAGAGTTTTTCCGTAAAGCAAAAGCGCTAAAACCTTCAACACAACAATTGGCCGACCAGATCAAACAAATGGAGAAATATATTTCCCGGATGCCGGGCTAAGAAAGTAAAGTAAGAGGCAGAAGGGTATTTTGTGAATGGATAGCTATTCGTTCTGCCTCTTAAAATCTCTTTACAGGTAAGCTGATGAATAATCAGCGGGTGTGTAGGATAAACAACGGCTAAAACCTTCAACTTTGTAAAAGTACCCCTACCACCTCATTCAAAAAATACCACTTTTAGGGTATATTCTATACCTCACTTAATTAAAAAACCGTCTTTTTTACTAAAAAAGACGGTCAATACTGTACGGCTGGCTGGATTTTAAAAACGGGCTTCGTAGTTAGTACATGGAAATTAGGCTAAAACCATTTCTGTTTAACTTTTTGCCACTTTATCTTTTGCAAGCTTTATCCACAAACGGGTGAAAAGCCATTTCCCGACTATTCAAAAATCTTTACGGGCACAAGACCAGAGAATTAACTTTGAAGCATGTCCATTAACAAAGAACGCCTGGAACAACGGTTCCTTGAAGAATACGAACGCCTGAATGAAAAACAGAAGCTGGCGGTTGATCATATCGAAGGACCGGTAATGGTGATTGCCGGACCCGGCACCGGTAAAACGCAAATCCTTGCCAGCCGCATTGGAAAAATTTTACTGGAAACCGATGCACTGCCACAAAACATTTTATGCCTTACCTATACCGATGCAGGTGTTGTTGCCATGCGTAAACGTTTATTAAAATTTATCGGGCCCGATGCATACAAAGTAAACATCTACACCTATCATGCTTTTTGTAATGATGTAATACAGGAAAATCTTTCGCAGTTTGAGAAAACAGCACTCGATCCTTTATCTGAACTGGAGAAGATCGAATTGTTTAAAGAACTCATTGATTCATTTCCGAAAAATCATCCACTGAAACGATACAGAGGTGATGTGTATTTTGAGATAACGAATCTTGATCGCTTGTTCAGCACCATGAAAAAAGAAGGCTGGACAGCAACTTTCATTGAACAAAAGATCGATGAGTACCTGACCGACCTCCCAACACGTGATGAATATGTTTACAAACGCAAGTACAAACAATTCAACGCAGGCGATCTGAAGAAAGAAAAGCTGGATGAAGAAACCGAACGCATGGAAAAACTCCGTGCAGCTGTAAAAGAGTTCGATCGTTTTCAACAGCTCATGCGTAAACGCAACCGTTATGATTTTGATGATATGATTACATGGGTCATCAAAGCATTTGAAGAAAATAAAAACATGTTGGCCAACTACCAGGAACAGTTTCAATATATATTGGTTGATGAGTTCCAGGATTCAAGCGGCACACAAAATAA
>NZ_DATGWT010000030.1:0-126669 GCF_035299325.1 Lacibacter sp.
CTCATCACGGATCACACCCGGCTGCACACGCACCCATTTTTCTTCTTTGTTCAGTTCAAGAATTTTGGTGAAGTATTTCGACACATCAACGATAATACCGCTGCCTACTACCTGTCCTGCAAGTGATGTACCTGCTGTACGTGGAATGAGTGATGTCTTGTTGGTATGTGCAAAAGCGATGAGCTTTTTAAGATCGTCTTTGGTTTTAGGAATGGCCACGGCCAATGGTAACTCACGGTATGCCGACGCATCGGTGGCATAAAGGGTACGCATGGTGGTGTCAAAATAAAATTCTCCTTCGAGTTGCTGTGCCAGTTGTTGTAATCGTTCGTTCATGTTTGCTGCTGCAGTTGGGCGGCCCAAATTTACGTTGTTTGAAACTTGCGGGTGTTAGTTGTGGAAGGGGAAGTATGGGAACGATTGCGGGGACAATAAGCTGATAGCAAACTATTTATTGTCAGGCAGATCCTTCGTTCCACAGTATGACAGGTAGGCTGGGCTTAGTGCTGAAGATGAGCTATTGTAATAAAGATCAAAAAATGCTGTCTTTCCGACGAAGGAGGAATCTGTTGGGCTTTTTAATAGCAGCGGAACCATCCGATTTGGCCTCATTTGTTAAAATTCCGTTAACGCCCCATTTTCTACCCAACCCTTTTGTGCCCGTGTGGGGTATCTCTATCAAACGCCACAAAAATGGCATTTATAAACCTTATAATCAAAGAATATGAAACAGACATTTCGCAGCGTATTCACGCTTTTCTTCGCAAGCCTTATCATCCTTGTTTCCTGTAAGAAACCGGTAGAACCTAACAAACCAGGCGGAGGTCCGGGTCCACAGCCCGGTCTTTCGCACAAGTATCGTATCACGGCCGATGCATTGCCTGATTTGCCCAACCAGCCAATGGCTAACCTGTTTGCAAAGTTCGATGTGGTGAACGCACAGGACGAACTGGTGTTAAACAATAAACTCGCAGCCATCAGCTTCAACGGAAAATTTACAACCGAAGAAATGGAATTGCCTGCAGGCACGTACCGCATCAGCAAACTCATGATCGTATCAGGCACCGGTAATGTATTATTTGCAGTGCCTGTAACCAATTCGCCTAAAGCAACACAGGTTAATAGACCATTGGCTTATCCGATGGTATTGCCGGCCGCTACTTCGTTGGTTGTTGCAGCTGAATTTCTGAAAGTAGAAGCTACCGATAAAGCCATTGATTTTGGTTATGCAGCGGGCGAGTTTGGTAACAGCAACACACCTGAAGAAACAGAACTCAGCATCAAAATGCGTACACGCATAAAGGTGGGCGATATTCTGTACGACAGTATTCAGTCTTCGTTGGTGTACCGTACGTTCGATGCGGCCAATGAGTTGAAGAGTACACAATTCATCAGCTTGTTACCCGGTATCAACACGGTTACCTTAAAAAAGGAGGCAGCTTATCATGAGTTTATTGTACAAAAATGGGGTGGCACCTATACAAAGCGTTATGCAAAAGAAGAATTGAAAAAAGATATTGTGTACGAATTTGGGGAAGAGAAGGAAGCTAAAAAACTGAAATCCGAGATCACTGCACGTTGGGATGGCAATATGTATAAAGCTGAGTCGAAGAACAACTATATCTACGATGGGAAAGGTCGTCTTACAAAAGTTGAGTTTATGCAGAAGCGTCCGGCCGATGGTACACCGTTTGTTGCAAGAACAGAAAACCTGGAATACACAGACGGACGTGTAGAAAAAATAAGCATCTATAACGAAGGCGATGTGTTTGCGGGTACAAGAAGCATCCGTTACAATGCAGCAGGAAAGATCAATCACATTACAGAAGATATCCTTAATGTATGCAAAACAGAAGTAGACATTGCACATCATGGTGCAAACGGAGATGGATTTGATGAAGTAACTTTTGATTTCAGTTATTCAAACACTTCAATTACTATGAACTATTATCAACGCTGGAGACATGGCAACCTGTTTTCCGATAACAGTAATTACAGCAACACTTTTTATGAAACAGGCAGATATGATCACGACAATGGCATCAACCCTTATATACACATGAACTGGCCCGATCTGTTTTTGAGCCGCAGCTCCAAGAACAATCTCAACTGGCAGGCACGCACGCACTACGGTATTTATCCTGCTAATGTTGCTTACAGTTTCGAATATAAATACGATAACCAAGGTTATCCCATCGAGTTGATCCGCCGTTACAAATCGTCTATGACCGGAGAACATTTGTTTACAATCAAGACCATTTTCAATTATTAATAAAAGCGTTTTTTAAGTACATTCATAAACGAATTTATATGACACAGAAAGTATCACTCATAGCCCTGCTGTTTTTAGTATCCTGCACAGCAGCCAAGGTATCGGTTCCTGCGAGCTTCAGCTCGCAGGCGACCAAAATGCAGGTGAAGGGATTGAATGGATGGATGATCAACCAGAAATTAAGCTTCGGCGAATTTTCTACTTCAGCAGTTAAGCGTGGTTGGGATTTCAGCAGTTCATTTCAGTACACAAAATTCAGTCTCGATCCGCAAACCATGTTGCTGCGTGTGCTCAATATTGATACCGATGTACGCAACCTGAAACAACGCAACAAATTTCAATACACGATCCAGGATGGAAATTTAATGGCGGAAGTTTTTGCAACTGAAAAGTTCAGCGAAAATCAACTCGTGTACAAAAGCAACAATCCTTTTCTCGGACAGGTGAATGCAACGCAACGATATGAATATGCATTCACTGCTGCGATACTTCCGTTGATGGCGAAAGAAAACGATCCCTGGTCGGTAGTGTTGATGAATAAATATGATGCACGAAAAGATACAGCACGGAGAATCTTTGATCGTCCGTATGTAGAAGAAGAAGGGTATGCGACCAATGGAAAAGAAAATATTACCATCAGGCCGTTGCGACTGGAGAAACTCACCACTAAAAGCGGAAAAGAAACAAAAGTATTGGGCGGAGCCATCCTCACCGGATACGAATTGCGTTGGGATGATGGCGTAGTAGCCATCATTGATATATTGGATAACAGCATCTGGTTTGCTAATAATTTAGATGCAAGAGATAAAATTATTTTATCATCAATTTCATCGGCTATTTTGCTGAAGCGGATGCAGGATGTGGAGAAAGACAAAGAGATGTAGTGTTTGAAGAAAGCCGATAGCCGGTAGTAATTAGTGGATAGTAAAAATGCAAAAGAAGATAAGTGAAGGTTGCTGAGAGGATAATCTGAAATCGCAAATCTAAAATCTGAAATAAGCAATTTAGCAACAGTCGAAAAAAAGCAGCATTACGAAAAGAAGTGATTGCAGAAGCACTCGATATTGATCAGTTGGTGGAAGATTGCAAACGCAATAACCGCAGGGCACAGGAACAGTTTTACCGGCAGTTTTATAACTATGCTATGACCATTGCCCTGCGTTACTCCCGTGATGAAGCCGATGCTGCTGATATCATGAGTCATGCCTTTGTGAAGATCTTTAAAAGCATCCATACGTTTGATAAAACAAAAGGAGCTTTGCAGACATGGATCAAACGGATTGTGATGAACGAAGGGCTCGATCATCTGAAAGCAAGAGAACGTTTCAGTAAAGACATGGAGCTTGAAACAGTGGAAGAACCACAGATCAGTAATAACGTGTTGGAACGGATGGGTGCTGATGAAATTATGAAACTCATACACCAGTTGCCACCCGCTACCCATGCCGTGTTTGTATTGTATGCAGTGGAAGGCTATAATCACCGGGAAGTAGCCGAAAAACTAAACATCAGTGAGGGTACATCGAAATGGCACCTCAGCGAAGCCCGAAAAACATTACAACAACAACTCAGTCGCACAACATAGCGGATGAATCAAAAAGCAACATACGAATTAACCATTACCGAAAAGCTGGAACAGCTAACGGCACCGGATATGGTGGATGCTATCTGGGCACGTATCGAAACACAGCTCGATACTGATCTGCCGACAGACGAGGGTCCGGCCAATCCGCCTGCTGCACCAACAAGTGGTCCACGTACATGGCTCAACCGTGGATTCATCATTGCTGCCGTTGCCATTGTATTCATTTATTTTTTCAATAACCGTAAACAAGCAATTACTTCTAGCGATCAGCCAACGATTACTGCACCTGTAACGACACCGAACAACAATAAAAGCCAAGTAAGAAATAATTCGCCGGGTACAAACAATACACAAACGCCGCAGAATAATACATCTGCTCCAGCAACATCATCTAATGGTTTGCCTGTTGACAGTAATAGCATTGCTCCTGTAACGGGGCCACAGCCATTACAACCAGATACTGCTGCTGTTAAAACAAATGCCGCACCGGTATTTACACCGCCGGTTGTTACAGCACCAAAAAATAATGTGCCTGATAGCACAAAGAAAGGCAGAGGTGTAAAAGGTATTACGGATGCTGATTACAAAATTGTACCGAAGAAGGATAGTACGAAGAATTGATGAAGAGCAGTTTTCTTTGGTTTTTTGCATTGTTCATGTTAGCAACAATTATTTTCTCTAGTGTGAAAACTGAATTTGATAAATATTAGGCCATAGTTTTCCCGTAACATATATTTTGTCTGTTGTTGAGTCATATGCGATACCATTTAATACATCAGCATTCGGATTAATTCTCTTTGCTTCGTTTGTTAATGAACTCAGATCCATTTTGCCAACTACATTTCCACTTAAAGGATCAATTTTTACGATAATGTCACTCGTCCAGATATTTGCGTAGAGAAATCCCTTTATGAATTCAAGTTCATTTAATTTCTCAATGGGATATCCTTGTTCTGTTACTTGCAATGTTTTTAATGGCGTTAATTTTACAGGGTCTAAGTAAGTAAGATTACTTGTGCCGTCGCTCATTATTAAGCTTGTGCCGTCTGTTGTCAATCCCCAACCTTCAATGTTTGAATAGTTAAATTGCCCTATTTCTTTAAAAGTTTTTGCGTCATAGATAAATCCGATTCGATTTACATAAGTTAATTGATACAATTTGTTTTTGAAGAACACTATGCCTTCACCAAAGTATTTGCTTTTATCAATTTCAATTTTTACATCAAATTTTCCGGTGGCAAGGTCTGTTATACCAATAACTGATCTGGTTTGGGGTAGTTGTTTAGGCGAACCTGTGCTTTCAAACAGTTGTCCATTGTGAAATAAAAAGCCTTCAGTAAATAAAGATGTGTCGTGGGCAAAATAATTTGTCACAGCATAGTTGATAACAGGGGTTGACGGGGTAGACACAGAAGCTTTAGAACCTGAATTTGGCGAGCTGTCTGTGCAACTATTAAGAAGAAGAATAAAAAAAGGAGAAAGTAAAAGTCGTCTCATTTAAAAATTACTGATTAGTTAGTAGTGGCCTATATCATTAACCCTGACAATCTGATTTATGAGATAATGTAACAGCTCATCATTCCCCCGGATGATAAACCCTCTCCGCCATTTTATACACTTCTTCCTTATTCAACGTCATGCGTTTTGTTTGTTGGTTGATGTACATTTCCACCTGGTCATCAAAATGTTTGTTGCCTTTTTTGGCAGAAGCTCCATACATGTTTACTGTTTCAATTTGCGGCAGTGCATCCTTTGTAAAGCGTATGAACATGATCAAACCATCACCACCAACCGATTTTAATTTACCGTCTTTATAGTTGGAAGTCCATTGTGGAGAAAGCAGATCAGGAAAACCCCAGAGCGGCCATTCCTTATCACCACGCACCAGTTTTTGAATGTCGCCCAATGCAAGATCGGTTCGATTAAAATGTTTCGTCATATAGTCATACACATTGGCATAGGTTTCAACTGCTTCTGCTCTGGTAAGCATGCGTGCAGGCCCAGCACCTAATTTTTTTGCGAGGTGCAGATAGCTTAACAGGAATACCGCTGCACCTTTACTGTCGGCAGTTCCTTGTTTATTCCATGCTTTTAAATTTTTAATGAGTGGTGCATACAATGGATACTCTGTTTCATTTAACAGAAACAACGAATCGATATTATGCGGATAACGAAGTGTGGCAGGCAGTTGTTTATCAAATTTGATTTGCTTAAACGTTATGTAATCCAATTGTGCAGCAGGCATTTGTTCTACCACACGTATGCTGCGGTTGTTATGCCAGGTTTCCCAACCATCAGCAGCAGGAAATTTATCGGCGCTTAAGTTATCAGTAGTTGCTGTTGCGAAAAAAGATGAGTGATTGGTGTTGAACAAATAACCGCTCTTCGGATTTATATATTGCGGCAGTTCGCTAAATTTTCGAAAGGCAGTCCACAAGGTTTGTGAAGTGTTACCGGGTAAAGTTGATTTCCAATTGTACTGCGGAGCAGGATTACGTACCGGTACTAATCCATTGTTCACATAAAAGATCGTATCGTGTTTATCAGCATAGGTAATGTTGAACATTGATAGACGCTGATCTTTAATAGCTGCATAAAACTCGGTGAAGTTTTTCGCCTTATCCATTTCATACCATTGTTCAAGCACACGGATATCCATATTGGCACCAAGGCGAATAGAAAAATAACCTTGTTTGTTCTTCATGGTGGCTCCATACTTACTCCAATAAACTTTTCGTTTTACGCCAACCGGAATTCCTTTAATGCGGAGTGTAATTGTTTTCTCTTCGAGATCGATCCATTCATTATCAAACTTGTATTGCTTTTCATTGGCAGGATTCATTTCTAGTTGAAACACATCAACACGATCAACATAATTCACCGTATGTGCCCAACCTAAATTCTCATTTACTCCATGTAAAATACATGGACCACCTGCCAGTAAACCACCATGTACATTCAATCCTTCTTCGCTAGTAATATGTGCTTCGTAAAAAGCCTGCGATCCTGTGTTGGGTTGGTGTGCATTGATCAACAGAAACGCTTCACCAGTAGTTGTTTTGCGTGGATGCACAGCCATGGCATTACTGCCTTTCTTATTCAACTCAGGATCTGTTTCAATTACATTATTGAAAATTCCCATCAATGCCTTATCAGCTCCATTGAAAGCGGTTAATGCCAGCACCGATGAAGCAATATATTCTTTAGAAGTGATGGGGAATATTTTTTTGTGCAACACTTCATTGGGATGTGCTTTTGCATAAGCGTTGATACCTTGCACATATCCATCGATCAGTTTCAGAAAAGCAGGCGTAAGTGTATTCCATTTTTCTTCGGTAATTTCCATACAGCGGAATAAGGCAAATGCATAATCACCGGCAGCACCGGCTTTGCCCTGCACACGTCCCATCAAACCTTTGGCAGGTAACACCACATCCTGTAAACTTTTAAAATCATCTTCTGCATGCGCCCATGCTAATCCATAGGCAACTTCAGCATCGGTTTTGGCAAAGATGTGCGGCACGCCAAAACTGTCACGAACAATTTCAATATTTTTTGGGTTGATGTTTTGTGCAGTACTGCTTAAAACAAGAAGGATAAAGAACGTTAAAAGATGGAGTGATTTTTTCATGCTTTATGGTAACAACAATGATCAGCTAATTGTTTTCTTCTGTCGCTTATATTTACTATGAATAATATCCTGCACGGGTACATTTTCAATTTTACTTTCGAGCCAGCTTACTACGTCTAAGTATACAAACGCTCTTGTTTCAAACCTGTTGCCTTCGTATCTGCTGATACGTTCGAGCAGGGTTTGAAAAGCAGGTCTTACTTGTGCAGGTGATAATTGCAATGCATTACGTAAAAAGCTGAACATTTCTTCTTCCACACCACTCAGGTTCTCCATGCGGCCCATAAAACGGTAAACCGATTTGATCAGGTATTCCAGCAGATCGTAATTCCCCAATTCAAAATGAGCGATCAAATGCAGGAGGCGTGCGTAACATTGCAGATCGGTACGCAGGTCAACTTTCCAGTTAATGATCTTGTTGAGGTATTCAATTGCTTTTTCGTTATTGCCACTGCCGAAATACAAACAGGCAATTTTATAGTAGAAGGTAAGTACACGATGCCGGTCGAGGAAGAGTCCATATTCATCCAGCTTTTCTTCAATACCCGGTACAAGCCGCAACCCTTGAGAGAACGTTCCTTCTAAAAAATGTTTGTTGATTTTGGCAATGGAGAGATACACAAAACAAAGGATGCGGTAGTTTTCGTTTTGCTGTGCAACTTTCCTGTGCGAAAATTTTTCAAGCTGCTCAATACTTTCGTTGAGTTTGGATTCGTTGCTCAGATCAAAGTGTGCACTCATTAAATTGTGCATGCCTTTGATGTAGTGAGCTGTTTCAGCCTCCATCATCGCCGGGTATTTTTCAAACAGATCCACCCATTTTTGTGTGTAACGATAATAGAGCAAATAATCCTGGCGGATAAATGCTACCCAGCAATGCGATTGGTATAAATACAACTGCTCATAAAATCCGGTTAGCTTTTCAGCGTTCTTCGGTAAATGATTTTCAAAATATGCCTTGGCTTCATCACCTTCCTTTTCATTTCTTGCCACACCATTTTTAATATACCAGCTGTAGAGTTGAAGCGAAAGGTTTGAAAGCTGCGAAATATTGGTGAGCTGTTCTTCAACAGCAGTTGATTCTTTCGAAAGTTTATCGGCCCTGTCCTGCATACTTCGGGTGATGTACAATGCTTCGATCTTCTTTTCAAAGAAAAGGATCTGTTGCAGGTAGGTCACCTGTTCAAACTGCCGGGCCTGTTCCTTCATCTTATCTAAGGTCTTCAGGCTTTGCAGGTAAAGACCTTTATTGTAGAGGATGCGGGCAAAATCCATCTGTTCGTTCAGCTGAATCGTGATATTGTCTTCCTGCTTAATCAGCCGGAGGCTGCTGAGGATAGATTTGTATAAATGAGCCTTGAGGTTGGAGAGTTGTGGCTTGGCAAGGCTCTGGTTTTTGCGCAAAAGGGTGGCCTCATCGTACTCATCCATTTTATCCATGGCATCAAAAAGCTGGATAATCTTAAGATTCGGATCGGCTGAGTTTCGCTGAACATAAAGCTTAAAATTGCGCTTTTCGCTCTTTTCCAGCGACTTCACCAGTTGAAAGGTCGTATCGGTCGATCTGTTGGGCATCGTAATTCGTTTCTTCTATAATCCTTTGCTGTCAAGGGTTTTCGGTAAAAGGGCATCGCTTATCTGTCGTAAAATACATGAAATAAGGTTTGCGAACCCCTTCAATATTAAATAATTTTATGCTGCAGGTTGTTACTTCAATTAATTATATGCGAATGAAGTAATAAACCTGCTTTTTTCACAGCATTAAAGATTATTATGGCCGACAAACAAGTGTTCATTTTTGATACCACTCTCAGAGACGGAGAGCAGGTACCGGGTTGCAAGTTAAATACTACGGAGAAAGTTGAGCTTGCGTTGAAACTGGAGGTGTTAGGTGTTGATATTATTGAAGCAGGTTTCCCGATCTCAAGTCCGGGCGACTTTGAAAGTGTTAACCAGATTTCCAAAGTAATTAAGAATGCAACGGTATGCGGTTTAACCCGTGCCGTACAAAAGGATATTGAAGTGGCAGCAGAGGCATTAAAGCCCGCACGCCGCCCACGTATCCACACCGGTATCGGATCATCCGATAACCACATCAAATACAAATTCAATTCCACGAGGGAAGAAATACTTGAACGTGCCGTTAAAGCGGTTAAGCTTGCCCGTAATTATGTGCCCGATGTAGAATTTTATGCCGAAGATGCAGGTCGTGCAGACCTGCAGTTTTTGGCTCAGTTGACAGAAGCAGTTATTGCTGCGGGCGCAACGGTTGTAAACGTTCCCGATACAACAGGATTTTGTTTACCTCATCAGTATGCAGAAAAGATGGCTTACTTAATGAACAATGTAAGCAATATCGATAAAGCAATTCTTTCCTGTCATTGTCATAACGATCTTGGTTTAGCAACTGCTAACTCTATTGCAGGTGCTATTGCTGGTGCACGCCAGATCGAGTGTACGATCAATGGTATTGGCGAACGTGCAGGTAACACATCGCTTGAAGAAGTGGTGATGACCATTCGCAAGCATCCTGAACTCGGACTTTATACAAACGTTGATCCCAAGCAACTGTTACCAATGAGCCGTTTGGTAAGCGAAACCATGCGCATGGTGGTGCAACCAAACAAAGCTGTAGTGGGTGACAATGCATTCTCTCATTCCTCAGGTATTCACCAGGATGGATTTTTAAAAGAAGCAACAACATACGAGATCATTGCACCTGAAGAAGTGGGAGCAGATACATCAAAAATTGTATTGACTGCACGCAGCGGAAGAAGCGCACTGGCTTATCGTTTTAAAAATCTTGGTTACAGTTTCGATCGTAACCAGGTTGATGAATTATATGAACGCTTTCTTGCATTGGCAGATTCAAAGAAAGAAGTGGAAGATGCTGATTTGAAAGTATTGGCTGAACAGGTTACTGTAAGCGCTTAAACATAAACTAAGAAAACACACCAACCTCATCATGGAAAAGAAGATCGCAATATTAAACGGAGATGGAATAGGACCGGAGGTAACAGCCCAGTCCATTAAAGTATTGGATGCAATTGCACAGGAATACGGGCATGTCTTTCATTACAAAGAAGCGTTGGTTGGAGCTGTTGCAATTGATAAAACAGGAACTGCATTGCCGTCTGAAACAATTGATATTTGTTTGGATAGTGATGCTGTTTTGTTTGGTGCAGTGGGCGATCCGAAATATGATAACGATCCTTCTGCAAAGGTTCGTCCGGAGCAGGGGTTATTTGGTATAAGGCAGGCGTTAGGTTTGTTTGCAAATATCCGCCCGGTTATTACTTATAGCGGTTTGCAGCATTTATCTCCATTTAAGGCATCGCACCTTGAAGGTGTTGACCTCGTGATCTTTCGTGAACTGACAGGTGGTATTTATTTTGGCAACAAGCATACAAGTGAAGATGGAAATAATGCAAGTGATGAATGTGTGTACAGCCGGCCGGAAATTGAACGCATTGCTCATCTTGCATTTAAACATGCACTGGGCAGAAAGAAAAAGTTAACACTGCTTGATAAATCGAATGTGTTGGAAACATCACGCCTCTGGCGTAAAGTGGTGCAGGAAATTGCAACGCAGTACCCTGATGTAACTGCTGAATACATGTATGTTGATAATGCAGCTGTGCAGGTGATCTTAAATCCCAAGCAGTTTGACGTGATCTTAACAGAGAATATGTTTGGCGACATTATCAGTGATGAGGCAAGTGTATTGAATGCATCAATGGGCATGCTGCCATCGGCATCGGTTGGTAACGGCACAGCATTATTCGAACCGATCCATGGTTCTTTCCCAAAAGCAGCAGGAAAAGATATTGCCAACCCCATCGGCTCTATTCTCTCAGCAGCAATGATGCTTGATTACTTTGGTTTACCCGATGAGGCACAAGTGATCCGTGAAGCAATTGACTGGACTTTACAACACAACTTCGTAACAAAAGATATTGACCCGATGAATTTTTATTTCACCAGTACCATTGGTGATCTCATTGGTGAATATGTTGCCGGTAAAATACCGGGTACGATCAAAAAAGAAAATATTGAGTTGCGTAAGTCAACCATTATATAAAGAAGACAGGATTGGGAGATGTCAACATTCTTTCCCCTTCAGTCTAAAAAAGTTCTTTGTTTATTTTCAATAAGGCGGTATATTCGTTTTTCGAACAACGCACTATGTTGAAAAGCAAATTAAATAATCTACTACTTGTAAACACAATTGTCATTGTGGTAGTCATTATTATTCCTGCTATCAACGGAGGTGCCAGTTGTATGTAAAACGAACGTTTAAATTAAACATAACGACCCGCCTCCAAAAGAGGCGGGTTTTTTTATTACCGCTAAAAAAGAAAAAAATGTATGGCAACTTATTACAACAGTGAAACGATTTTGTATCTCAACGGTGAGTATGTAAAAGCGGCAGAAGCAAAAATGGATCTCTACAGTCAGAGTTTTCATTATGGTTACAGCGTGTTTGAAGGTATCCGTTCGTACAGAACAGTGAATGGAGAAACGAAAATTTTCAAAGCCAAAGAACATTATGATCGTTTGCAACGTTCGGCTGAGTTGGTGAACCTTCCTTATCACTGGACAACAGAAGAGTTAACTGCTGTTACATACGAAGTGTTGAAGCGCAATGATCTGCAGGATGCTTACATCCGTCCCGTAGTTTATGCTCCGGCGAATATGAGTTTTGTACAGAATGAACAATCGTTTTTGGTGATTGAAGTGTGGGCCATGCAGCCGTTTCTTGGCGATAAGTTGTTACGTATCATGACCAGTTCGTTTGAACGTCCGAATCCAAAAGCGTTCAAGATCGAAGCAAAAGCAGCAGGTCACTATGTAAACTCATTACTCGCCAGTCATGAAGCGAAAGCAAAAGGTTTTGATGAAGCATTGTTGCTCGATATGAATGGCAATGTTGCAGAAGCGCCAGGTGCTAATTTGTTTTATGAAAAAGATGGCAAGCTCTTTACACCGGCAAAAGGAAATATCCTTCCCGGTATTACAAGAGCAACGGTGTTTGAATTGTGTGCCGGGTTGGGAATAGAAGTTGAAGAAAAGGTGTTTACAATTGATGAGTTAAAAAATGCAGATGCTGTTTTTTATTGTGGTACTGCAGCAGAAGTAATTGGGTTTGATAGTTTGGATGATCAAAAGTTTGCATTGAAATGGAATGATAGTGTAAGCAGGAAGATTCAAACAGCGTATAAAAATTTAGTGGTAGAAAATTTTGAACCACAAAGACAGGAAGAAGCAAAGAAAGAAGAAGCAGTTGCTTAATAATATTATGTCCCTTGGGGACAATTGATCGGTAGAATAACAACAATATAAAATGGCTGAATTAAACAAGTATTCGAAAGTATTAACGCAAGACGAAACACAACCGGCTGCACAAGCCATGTTGTATGGCATTGGCTTAACAGAAGATGATCTGAAAAAAGCGCAGGTAGGTATTGCAAGTATGGGTTACGATGGTAACACTTGTAATATGCACCTGAATGATCTTGCAAAAGTGGTGAAGGAAGGTGTGTGGAAGAATGATCTCGTTGGTTTAATATTTAATACGATCGGTATTAGTGATGGTATCAGCAATGGTACGGATGGTATGCGTTATTCGTTGGTGAGTCGTGATCTCATTGCTGACAGTATTGAAAGTGTCTGTGGTGGATTTTATTATGATGGATTAATTGCATTACCGGGCTGTGATAAAAACATGCCGGGTGCTATTATGGCGATGGGCCGTTTGAACCGTCCTTCTATTATGGTGTACGGTGGAACGATTGCGCCGGGTCATCATAAAGGAGAAGAGCTCAACATCATTTCTGCATTTGAAGCATTGGGTAAAAAATTAGCAGGCACTATTACGCCTGAAGATTTTAAAGAAGTAGTGAAACATAGTTGCCCGGGTGCAGGTGCTTGCGGGGGTATGTACACAGCGAATACGATGGCATCAGCAATTGAAGCATTGGGTATGAGTTTACCTTACTCCTCATCAAATCCTGCAATAAGCGATGATAAAAAGAATGAGTGTTTAGATGCAGGAAGAGCAATCAAAGTTTTACTGGAGAAAGATATTAAGCCAAAAGATATCATGACGAAGAAGGCATTTGAAAATGCCATTGTTACCATCATGATCTTTGGTGGAAGCACCAACGCCGTATTGCATTTGATCGCCATGGCGAAAAGTGTTGATGTTGATTTAACACAGGATGATTTCCAACGCATCAGTGATAAAACACCTGTTCTTGCTGATTTTAAACCAAGCGGAAAATATCTGATGCAGGAATTGCATGCACATGGTGGTGTACCTGCTGTAATGAAATATTTATTACAAAAAGGATTGCTGCATGGAGATTGTTTAACAGTAACCGGTAAAACAGTTGCCGAAAATTTAGAAAACATTGCACCGATAAATTTCGAAACGCAAAAAATTATTTTCCCATTAGAAGCACCGTTGAAAGTAACCGGTCACTTACAAATCTTGTATGGCAATCTTGCAGAGAAAGGTAGTGTAGCAAAGATCAGTGGTAAAGAAGGTGAACGTTTTGAAGGACCTGCAAGAGTATTTGATGGTGAAAAAGATCTGGTGGCGGGTATTGCAAACGGAAGAGTGAAAAAAGGTGATGTAGTAGTTATCAGATATGAAGGACCGAAAGGTGCACCGGGTATGCCGGAGATGTTGAAACCAACATCAGCCATTACAGGTGCCGGTTTGGGTAAAGATGTTGCATTGATCACTGATGGAAGATTTAGTGGTGGTTCACATGGTTTCGTCGTCGGTCACATCACTCCGGAAGCATTTGAAGGTGGTTTGATCGCATTGGTGCAGGATGATGATATCATTGAACTGGATGCAACCAGCAACAAGATCAACCTGAAAGTAGCTGACGAAGTGATAGCAGAAAGACGTAAAAACTGGAAGCAGCCTGCATTAAAAGAAAAGAAAGGTGTATTGTATAAATATGCAATGTGCGTGAAGGATGCTTCACAAGGTTGTGTAACAGATGAGGCGTAAACCCTTTCAAAAACAAGAACAACATTCAGCTGTAAAAAAGCAACAATAAATAAAAGTGAAATGGAAACACTCACAATAAAAGAAGAGAAAAAGCAAACAGAAGCAACAAAGTCCGTAAGTGGAAGTGTAGCTGTATTAGATGCTTTGCTCAATGAAAACGTAAAGACCATCTTCGGTTATCCGGGTGGCGCAATAATGCCGATCTATGATGCATTGTACGATTACAATGATCGTTTAGAACATATTCTTGTTCGTCATGAACAAGGTGCTATTCATGCAGCACAGGGTTTTGCAAGAGCTAGTGGTAAAACGGGTGTTGTGTTTGCAACAAGTGGTCCCGGTGCAACAAATCTTGTAACAGGTTTGGCTGATGCGATGATCGATTCAACACCATTGGTGTGTATCACCGGACAAGTGTTTGCACATTTGTTGGGTACTGATGCATTCCAGGAAACAGATGTGATCAATATTACTACACCTGTTACCAAATGGAATCACCAGGTAACAGATGCAAGTGAAATTCCAGCTGCATTAGCAAAAGCATTTTACATAGCTGGCAGTGGTCGTCCGGGTCCTGTATTGATCGATATTACAAAAAATGCACAGCTGCAATTATTCGAGTATGAAGGATATAAAAAGTGTGAGCATATCCGCAGCTATCGTCCAAAACCGATTGTACGGAAAGAATATATTGAACAAGCAGCAAAGCTTATTAATGAAGCAGAACGTCCATTCGTGATCTTCGGGCAAGGTGTGATACTTGGTAAAGCAGAAAAAGAATTCAAAGCATTTATTGAAAAAGCCGGTATTCCTGCAGCATGGACCATTATGGGTATGAGTGCAATTCCAACTGATCATCCATTGGGTGTTGGTATGTTGGGTATGCATGGGAACTACGGACCGAATTTACTGACGAATGAATGTGATGTGTTGATCGCTGTTGGTATGCGTTTCGATGATCGTGTAACCGGTCGTTTAGATAAATATGCTAAGCAGGCAAAAATTGTTCATCTCGATATTGATCCGGCAGAGATAGATAAGAATGTAAAAACAACTGTTCCTGTTTGGGGCGATTGTAAAGAAACATTGCCGATGTTAACTGCTTTGGTTGAAAGCAAAGTATATCCGCAATGGTTACAAAAGTTCCATGACTGCATGGCGAAAGAACAATCCTTGTGCATTGACCCTGAAATGAATCCTGCAACGGATATTCTTACGATGGGTGAAGTGATCAAAGCATTGAATGAGTTAACAGATGGCAATGCAATTATTGTAACGGATGTTGGTCAGCACCAGATGGTGGCTTGCCGTTATGCACAAATGAATCAAACGAAAAGTAATATCACCAGTGGTGGTTTGGGTACAATGGGTTATGCATTACCTGCAGCAATTGGTGCAGCGTATGGTGATCCGTCAAGAACAACGGTTGCCATTATTGGTGATGGTGGTTTCCAAATGACGATACAGGAATTAGGAACCATCATGCAGTTCAAACCAAATGTTAAGATCCTGATCTTAAATAACCAGTTCTTAGGTATGGTACGCCAGTGGCAGCAACTGTTCCATGAAAAACGTTATTCGTTTGTTGATATTACGAGTCCGGATTTTGTTGCAGTAGCAAAAGGATATTATATCGATGGACAACGCATCAGCGAACGTTCAGAATTAAAAGCTGCATTGAAAACAATGATCGATCATGACGGCAGCTATTTGCTGGAAGTAATGGTTGGCAAAGAAAACAATGTATTCCCGATGGTGCCACAGGGAAGAGGCGTATCAGAAATCGTATTAAGCAAAGAAGAAATCTAAAGAACCCCGGCAGCGGTTGCAAACCCTGCAGGCGGTTTAGTAAAAACAAAGCATATGCAAAAACAGGAATACACCATAACGGTATACACAGAGAACCAGATCGGTTTATTGAACCGTATCGCTATTCTCTTTTCCAAACGGAAGATCAATATTGAAAGTTTAAATACATCACCAAGTGAGGTGGATAGTGTGCATCGTTTCACGATTGTGATCAACGAAACAGAAGAAGTGGTACGCAAACTCTGCCGCCAGATCGAAAAACAGGTGGAAGTATTGAAAGCCTATTACAATACAAATGAAGAGATCATTTGGCAGGAGCTGGCTTTATATAAAGTGCCAACAGAAATTATCGCAGAAGAGGTAAAGGTAGAACGCCTGTTGAGCCAGTATGGTGCAAAAGCAGTAGTGATCCGTAAAGATTATACGGTGTTTGAAGTGAGCGGTCAGCGTGATGAAACTGATGCATTCATTAAAGTACTTGAACCATATGGGTTAATTGAATTTGTTCGCTCGGCAAGGGTGGCGATTATTAAAGCAAGTGATGGTTTCCACAAAAAACTGAAAGAGTTTGAATACCGTGAGCCAAGTGAAGAAGTGATCGAAAACGAATACCTGGATAAAGGTGAAGAAGTGTTTACAATGTAAAACAGGATGAAAGAGCAATTTGATTTAATAAGACAAACCAGGACACGTTTCATTGATCTTGTAGATGGATTATCCATTGAAGAACTGAATGAAATTCCTGCAGGCATGAACAATAATATTGCCTGGAATTTTGGCCATATCATAACAGCTCAGCAAGGGTTGTGCAATGGACTTTCAGGAGTTGAACCGGATGTGCCGGACGAATTGACGGCTGGATTTAAAAAAGGAACAAAGCCCGAAAGTTTTATCAGCCAGGAAGAAATTGATGAGTTGAAAGAGTATGCAATGTCTTGCATTGATGAACTTGAAAAAGGATTGAGTGAAAATGTTTTTGTTCAATACAAGACCTATACAACATCCTATGGCTATACATTAAATAACATTGAAGACGCCGTTCGGTTTGTTATGGTACATGATGCATTACACCTCGGTTACGCAATGGCAATCAGAAGAAATCTATCAAAAAAATAAACATTTAAAATCAAACAAAAAATAAGAACAGAAAATGGCAAATTACTTTAACACACTTCCGCTCAGGGAACAGTTGAACCAGCTTGGTGTATGTGAATTCATGGATCGTAGTGAGTTTGCGGATGGTGTGAATGCGTTATTGGGAAAAAAGATTGTGATCGTTGGTTGCGGTGCACAAGGTTTGAACCAGGGTTTAAATATGCGTGATTCAGGATTGGATATTTCGTACACGTTACGTAAAGAAGCAATTGCTGAAAAACGTGCTTCATGGAAAAATGCAACAGAGAATGGTTTTACTGTTGGTACTTATGAAGAACTGATTCCTTCTGCTGATCTCGTATTGAACTTAACTCCCGATAAACAGCATACGTCAGTAATTAAAGCGATTATGCCGTTGATGAAACAAGGATCTACTTTGTCTTACTCACACGGTTTTAATATTGTTGAAGAAGGCACACAGATCCGTAAAGATATTACAGTGATCATGGTGGCGCCTAAATGCCCGGGTACTGAAGTACGTGAAGAATACAAGCGTGGCTTTGGTGTACCAACGTTAATCGCTGTACATCCTGAGAATGATCCTGAAGGAAAAGGATTGATCCAGGCAAAAGCATATGCTGCTGCAACCGGTGGTCATCGTGCAGGTGTGTTGCGTTCATCGTTTGTTGCCGAAGTAAAATCGGATCTCATGGGTGAGCAAACCATTTTGTGCGGTGTATTGCAAACAGGTTCTATTCTTGCATTCGATAAAATGGTAGAGAAGGGTATTGAACCTTCTTATGCATCAAAACTTATTCAATACGGTTGGGAAGTAGTAACAGAAGCATTAAAGCACGGTGGTGTTACTGCTATGATGGATCGCTTATCGAATCCGGCGAAGATCAAAGCATTTGAATTGTCAACGGAGATTAAAAATATCTGGCGTCCGTTATTTCAAAAGCACCAGGACGATATCATGAGTGGTGAATTCTCATCAACCATGATGAAAGACTGGGCGAATGATGATAAGAACCTGTTGACATGGCGCAAGGCAACCGGTGAAACTGCATTTGAAAAAACTGCACCAACATCAGCAAAAATTTCTGAACAGGAATATTTCGATAATGGATTGTTACTCGTTGCGTTCGTTCGTGCTGGTGTTGAACTTGCATTTGAAACAATGGTGGCTTCAGGTATTAAAGCAGAATCTGCTTACTACGAATCATTACATGAAACTCCGTTGATCGCAAATACAATTGCACGTAAGAAGTTGTTTGAAATGAACCGTGTAATTTCTGATACAGCAGAATATGGTTGCTACCTGTTCGATCATGCAGCAAAACCAATGCTGAAAGAATTCATGAAAACAATTGATACAGATGTGATCGGTAAAAATTTCAACGAAGGCAAAGATGCCGGGGTTGATAATAAAGAACTGATCGCTGTTAATCATATTCTCCGTTCACACCCTGTTGAAAAAGTAGGTGCTGTATTGCGTAAAGCAATGACGGATATGAAAGTGATCAATACACCCGCATAGTATGCATACAACTTCGAACGATACAAAGCTTGATTTCACCAGCGCTGCACTGCGTATTAAAAAAGTAGTGCACAAAACGCCGTTGCAGTTAAGCCGAAGTCTGTCGAAGAAATATGAATGCAAGGTTTATCTCAAGCGGGAAGACCTGCAGGTGGTACGTAGCTATAAAATTCGTGGTGCATATAATATGATGAGCAGTTTGCCTGCTGACACATTAGCAAAAGGCGTTGTTTGTGCAAGTGCCGGTAATCATGCGCAAGGTTTTGCATACAGTTGTAAAAAGCTTAATGCAAAAGGTGTGGTGTTTATGCCGGTGATAACGCCTAATCAAAAGATCACACAAACAAAAATGTTTGGCGAGGATTTTATTGAAGTGCGTTTGGTGGGTGACACGTTTGATGATTGTGCAGCAGCAGCTAAAATTTATACAGAAGAAAATGGCTTAACATTTATCCCGCCCTTTGATGATCTGCGGATCATTGAAGGGCAGGGTACTGTTGGCGTTGAAGTATTGGAAGAACAAAGTGAGATTGATTATGTGTTCATTCCTGTTGGCGGTGGTGGTTTAAGTGCAGGCATTGGCTCTTACTTTAAAACTTATTCACCCAAGACAAAAATTATTGGTCTCGAGCCCGAAGGTGCTCCTTCAATGAAGGAAGCGTTGGCAGCGGGTCATCCGGTAACAGTAGAAAACATTGATCGCTTTGTAGACGGCGCAGCGGTAAAACGTGTGGGCGATGTGACCTTCAGCATTTGCAAGGATGTGTTGGACGATATGCACCTTGTTAACGAAGGAAAAATATGTTCAACGATTCTGAAGCTTTATAACGAAGATGCCATTGTAGTTGAGCCAGCCGGGGCATTAAGTATAGCTTCTTTGGATGATTATGCAGATGAGATCAAGGGAAAAGTGATTGTATGCATTGTAAGCGGAAGTAATAATGATATCGACCGCATGCAGGAGATCAAAGAACGAAGTCTGCAGTATGAAGGGCTGAAACATTATTTCCTTATCCGTTTTGCACAACGTCCCGGTGCATTAAAAGAATTTGTAAATTATGTACTCGGTGAAAATGATGACATTACACGTTTTGAGTACATGCAGAAGCATAATAAAGAAACAGGTCCGGCATTGGTGGGAGTGGAGCTGCGGAGCAGGACGGACTATGATGCCCTTATAGCCAATATGAAAAAGTACCAGATTAACTTTACGGAACTGAATAAGAACGACAACCTGTTTGGTTACCTGGTGTGATATTTCTGTTAGAAATATGACATATGCTACAACAGGTGTTAGTTGTTTTATTTGGTAATTTTAAGCGATTGCTTGCTATTACAGGTTTCAAAACCTGACTTGAATAATATTTTTCATCAAAACTTGCATGTAGAATGGCAGGCAACCAAGGTTTATACAACCCGGCATTTGAACACGATGCTTGTGGTATCGGCTTCGTAGCGAGTATTAAAGGCTACAAATCACATCAGCATATCAGTGATGCGTTAACTGTGTTGGAAAACATGGAGCATCGTGGTGCGTGTGGCTGTGAAAATAATACAGGCGATGGTGCAGGTATTATGATCCAGACTCCACATGAGTTCTTCTTTGAAGAATGTTTAAAGCTGGGTATTCATCTTCCCTCATTTGGAAAGTATGGCGTGGGCGTTTTGTTTTTCCCCAAGGAAATAAAACTCCGTGAAGAGTGCAGAGATATTTTCAATCGCACAGCTGAAAAGCTGGGATTGGAAATTTTGACGTACAGGAAAGTGCCGGTGAATCCTGATGGTATTGGTCCAACAGCATTGAGTGTTGAACCTGAGATGGAACATGTATTTGTTGCATGTCCTGACCATATCACAAACCCTGATGAGTTTGAACGCAAGTTGTTTGTGTTACGTAATCACGTATCGCATTTAATTAACAGCACTGTTAAGAAAGATGCTATTGGTTTTTACATTGCATCACTTTCTTATAAAACAGTTGTGTATAAAGGACAATTGACCAGCGGACAGGTGCGTGGTTATTTTCCTGATCTCAATAATAAAAGAGTGGTGAGTGCTTTTGGTTTGGTGCACAGCCGCTTTGCTACCAATACATTTCCTTCATGGAAATTGGCTCAGCCATTCCGCTTCATTGCACATAATGGCGAGATCAATACATTGCAAGGTAACCTCAACTGGTTAAAATCAAGTGAGCATGGTTTCACTTCTCCCAACTTCACGAAAGATGAAATGGAGATGTTGTTGCCAATTGTAACAGGTGGTCAGTCAGATTCTGCATGTCTGGATAATATGATCGAATTGCTGGCAATGACCGGCCGTTCATTACCACATGTAATGATGATGTTGATCCCTGAAGCATGGGATGATAACGATCAGATGGATCCTTTGAAGAAAGCGTTCTATGAATACCATGCATCGATCATGGAACCATGGGATGGTCCTGCTTCCATTTCATTTACTGATGGAAAAATTATCGGCGCCACATTAGATCGTAATGGTCTTCGCCCTTCACGTTACTGCATTACTTCCGATGATCGTGTGATCATGGCAAGTGAAACAGGAACTGTATGGGTTGATCCGAAAACAATTGTGAAGAAAGGTCGCTTGCATCCGGGTAAAATGTTTGTGGTGGATATGGAACAGGGACGCATCATCAGTGATGAAGAACTGAAGCAAACCATCTGCTCACAAAAACCATATGCAGATTGGCTGAATCAAAATAAGATCCGTCTTGAAGAATTGCCTGAGCCACGTGTTGCGTTTACACATCTCAGTGATGAAAATATTCATAAGTATCAAAAAGCATTCGGTTACTCTACTGAAGATATTGATACCATCATTAAGCCAATGGCCATTGATGGTAAAGAACCAATTGGTTCAATGGGAACTGATACGCCGTTGGCCGTACTCAGTGATCAACCGCAGCATTTAACTTCTTACTTCAAACAATTATTTGCACAGGTAACTAATCCGCCGATCGATCCTATTCGTGAACGCATGGTGATGAGTCTTGCTGCTTTCGTTGGTAACAACGGAAATTTGCTGGAAGAAGATCCGATGCATTGTCATACAGTTGCGTTAAAACAACCTGTTCTTACCAGCAGTGATCTTGAAAAGATCAGAAGTATTGATACTGGTAAGTTCCAGGCAAAAACGATACAGATCTATTTCCGTGCAGATGGCAAACCAGGTTCATTGAAAGCCGGTCTTGATCGTATCTGCCGTTACGCAGAAGATTCAGTGAATGATGGCTTTGAAGTATTGATCCTTTGCGATCGTGCTGTTGATAGTGATCATGCTGCTATTCCTTCTTTGTTAGCAACTGCTGCAGTACATCATCATCTTATCCGTAAAGGGTTACGTGGACAGGTTGGTATTGTTGTAGAAGCCGGTGATGTGTGGGAAGTTCACCACTTTGCATGTTTGCTTGCGTTTGGTGCAACAGCTATTAATCCATACTTAGCGTTGGCTTCAATACGTAATATGAAAGTGAACGGTTCACTTGAAACAAATCTTGAGTGGGAAGCGTTACGTAAGAATTATGTGAAAGCAGTGTGTGATGGTTTGTTGAAGGTATTCTCTAAAATGGGTATCTCTACTTTGCAATCATATCAAGGTGCACAGATATTAGAAATTCTTGGTTTGAACCAGGAAGTGGTTGATAAATATTTCACCGGCGCAACAAGCCGCATACAAGGTATCGGGCTTGAAGAAATTGCAAAAGAAGCATTGGTGAAACATTACTTTGCTTTCAGCAAAAAAGATGTACCTGTTGATCGTTTGCCAGTTGGTGGTGTATATCAATGGAAACGCAAAGGTGAATTCCATTTGTTTAACCCAACTACTATTCACTTGCTGCAATATGCAACCAAGATGAATGACTATGCAACGTTCAAAAAATATACAAAGCATGTAAATGATCAGAGCGAAAAAGCGGCAACACTCAGAAGTATGTTTGAGTTTAAGCGCAATCGTCCTGCCATCAGTATTGATGAAGTTGAATCTGCTGAAGCTATTTACAAACGTTTTGCTACAGGTGCTATGAGCTTTGGTTCTATCTCCTGGGAAGCGCATACAACATTGGCTATTGCGATGAACCGCTTAGGTGGAAAGAGCAATACCGGTGAAGGTGGTGAAGATGAAAGACGTTATGATCGTTTGCCAAACGGTGATAGCATGCGTTCTGCAATTAAGCAGGTTGCATCTGCACGTTTTGGTGTAACAAGTTTGTATCTCACAGAAGCTGATGAATTGCAAATTAAAATGGCGCAGGGTGCCAAGCCTGGTGAAGGTGGACAGTTGCCCGGTCATAAAGTTGATGAATGGATCGGTAAAACACGTCACTCAACACCTGGTGTTGGTTTGATCTCTCCGCCTCCGCATCACGATATTTATTCAATTGAAGATCTTGCTCAATTAATATTTGATCTCAAGAATGCAAACCGTGCTGCACGTATCAACGTGAAGCTGGTTAGTAAAGCAGGTGTTGGTACCATTGCTGCCGGTGTTACAAAAGCGAAAGCTGATGTGGTATTGATCAGCGGACATGATGGCGGTACAGGTGCATCACCAATTTCATCGATCAAACATGCCGGTCTTCCTTGGGAACTTGGTTTGGCTGAAGCACATCAAACATTGGTGAAAAATAAATTACGTAGTCGTGTTGTTGTGCAGGCCGATGGTCAGATGAAAACCGGTCGTGATATTGCTATCGCTGCATTACTTGGTGCAGAAGAGTGGGGTGTTGCAACTGCAGCTCTTGTTGTTGAAGGTTGTATCATGATGCGTAAGTGTCATCTCAATACATGTCCTGTTGGTGTGGCAACACAAGATCCTGAATTACGTAAACGTTTTACAGGTAATGCAGATCATGTGGTGAATTTCTTCCGCTTCATGGTGCAGGAGTTAAGAGAGATCATGGCAGAACTTGGTTTCAAAACTGTAAATGAAATGATTGGCCAGGTTGATTGTTTACAGATGAGAGAGAATATCAATCACTGGAAATTCAGCAAGCTTGATCTGTCGCCAATTTTATACAAAGAACCTGCTTCTGAATTCACAGGTTTGTATTGCACCGAAGAACAGGATCATGGTTTAGCAGATGTGCTCGATTGGAAATTATTGGCTGCTGCAAAACCTGCATTAGAGAATAAAGAAAAAGTAACTGCGTCATTCGAAATAAAAAATACAGATCGTACAGCCGGTACAATTTTATCAAACGAGATCACGAAAAAATTCCGTGCTGAAGGTTTGCCTGCTGATACCATTCATTTCAAATTCACTGGCACAGCCGGACAAAGCTTTGGTGCATTCAATACCAAAGGTGTTACACTTGAACTGGAAGGCGATGCAAATGATTATTTCGGTAAAGGATTAAGCGGTGCAAGATTGGTTATTTATCCGCCAAAGCAATCAACGTTTACACCTGAAGAAAATATCATCATCGGTAACGTTGCATTCTATGGTGCAACAGATGGTGAAGCATTTATTCGTGGTAAAGCCGGTGAACGTTTTGCTGTTCGTAACTCAGGTGCTAGTGTAGTTGTTGAAAGTGTTGGTGATCATGGTTGCGAATACATGACCGGTGGAAGAGTTGTGATTCTAGGAGATACGGGCCGCAACTTTGCTGCAGGTATGAGTGGTGGTATTGCTTATGTATATGATGTAAAAGGAAAATTTGCAACGAACTGCAATAAAGAAATGGTTGATCTTGATCCGGTGAGTGATGAAGATGCAGTTGAGTTAAAGCAAATGATCAGTAAGCATTATGAATACACAGGAAGCACTGTTGCAAAATTTGTGTTGGATGATTTTGAAAATCAACTCCATCATTTTGTAAAAGTATTTCCTTCTGATTATAAGAAAGTGGTGCTGAAAAGCAAACAAACAATCACAGTCGGAAAATAATTATCAGTAACTAAGAAACGGAAAAAATAAATCGTTCTCATGGGTAAGCCAACCGGGTTTTTAGAATTTACAAGAGAACTTCCAACTAAAAGGAGTGTGGAAGAAAGGGTAAATGATTACAATGAATTTGTAAATCGTTATCCTGATGAAAAGCTCAACCAGCAGAGTGCACGTTGCATGGATTGCGGTGTTCCTTTCTGTCATAATGGTTGTCCTTTAGGTAATGTTATTCCTGAATTCAATGATGCAGTGTATCGTAAGGAATGGAAAGAAGCATATGATATTCTTTCATCTACCAATAATTTTCCTGAGTTTACAGGAAGGATCTGTCCTGCGCCATGCGAAACTGCATGTGTGTTAGGTATCAATCAACCTGCCATTGCAATTGAAGAAATTGAAAAGCATATCATTGAAATTGCTTTCGATAAAGGATTTGTACAACCGAAAAAGGTCAACAAACGTACTGGTAAAAAAGTAGCAGTTGTTGGCAGTGGTCCTGCCGGACTTGCTGCGGCAGCACAATTAAATTATGCCGGTCATACAGTTACTGTATTTGAACGTGATGATCAGGCTGGTGGTTTGTTGCGTTATGGTATTCCTGATTTCAAATTAGAAAAGTGGGTGATCGATCGTCGGTTGAAAGTGCTGGAAGATGAAGGTGTAACATTTAAGTGTAATGCCAATGTGGGTGTAAATGTTAGTGTAAACGATCTGTTGCGTGAATACCATGCAATTGTTTTAGCAGGAGGTTCTACTGTACCAAGAGATCTGAATGTTCCAGGTCGTGACTTGAAGGGAGTATATTTCGCCATGCAATTCTTAAAGCAACAGAATAAACGTAATGCAAAACTTGATCCTTTAGCAAATGCTGCTATAGAGAGCAATATTCTTCCGGAAGATGTTTTTGCAACAGGTAAAAATGTAGTGGTAATTGGTGGTGGCGATACAGGTAGCGATTGTGTTGGTACAAGCAACCGTCACAAAGCAGCATCTGTTACACAGTTTGAATTGATGCCAACGCCACCAAAAGACAGAACAGCATTTATGCCTTGGCCTACCTATCCAATGACATTGAAAACATCCTCTTCACATGAAGAAGGTGCTGATCGTAAATGGGCCATCGCCACAAAGGAATTTATTGGTGATGAAAATGGAAATCTAAAAGCATTAAAGATCGTTGACCTGGAATGGAAGAGCAGTGAAGATGGTCGTCCTTCATCATTTGTAGAAAGAGAAGGCAGTGAACGAATCATCCCTTGTGAACTTGCTTTGCTGGCTATGGGTTTTGTAAACCCACAATATGTTGGTTTGCTTGAACAATTGGGAGTTGAGTTAGATGAGCGTAAAAATGTAAAAGCAACAGAGAAGGAATATAAGACCAACATCAATAAAGTGTTTACAGCAGGTGATATGCGCAGAGGTCAATCACTGGTTGTTTGGGCAATCAGTGAAGGAAGAGAATGTGCCAGAAAAGTGGACGAATTTCTATCCGGAACGTCTTTATTGGAAACAAAAGATCAAACAGCTACATTTTATGCTATTTAATTAGAGATTTTAAAGTGGGTATTTAATGATGCCCAACTGGTATAAACAGGTGCAAATTGTTGAAAAACAAAAACTTGCACCTGTTTTTTTATTGCCATTCAGTAGATATTATAAAATATAAAATGTGAAAAAAACTAACCGTTGCTATTGTTTTTTATATGTAGTTTAGTTTTATAATAATTAATTAAATAATTAATTAATATCTAAACCAAAAATCGATCGACCATGATTAAAAAAGTAACCCCCCGGCAAATTGCCCCCTTCCTTATTCTGGCGGCAGTAGCCATCGCAGCGCTCTTTATTCCGGCTGCTTCAGCATTTGAAGACAAAGAAGGTGTTTACAATGGGGCAGATATTGCCTGGATCATTGTAGCAACTGCTTTAGTATTCTTAATGACCCCAGGTCTTGCCTTCTTTTACGGCGGGATGGTACACCGTAAGAACGTGATCTCTACCATGATCAAAAGTGTGGTAGCAGCAGGCGTTGTAGGTGTTCTTTGGGTAGTAGTTGGGTTCAGTCTTGCATTTGGCCAGTCACAAGGCGGCTTTATCGGCGACCCAACCACATTCCTTTTCTTTAAAGACGTAGTATCAGGTGCTCCCTGGAGTTTGGCTCCAAGCATTCCGCTTGCATTGTTTGCTTTATTCCAAATGATGTTTGCGATCATCACCCCGGGTCTGGTAGTGGGTGCGGTTGCTGAACGTATCCGTTTCACTTCTTACATCCTGTTCACAGTATTGTTCTGTTTGCTCGTGTATGCACCATTGGCGCATTGGAGCTGGCATCCTGATGGATTCTTATTCAAATGGGGTGTTCTTGATTTTGCGGGTGGTACAGTAGTACACATTTCAGCAGGTTGTGCTGCCCTTGCAGGTGCATTGGTATTAAAGCGTAGAAAAGTACACATTGAAAATAAAGAGATCCCACCGGCAAACGTTCCTTACGTTTTGATCGGTACAGGGCTTTTATGGTTTGGATGGTTTGGCTTTAATGCAGGTTCTGCATTAGGTGCAAACGGTCTTGCAGTTTCAGCATTCGCTACAACTAACACAGCAGCAGCAGCAGCAGGTTTAAGCTGGATGTTCTTTGATGTTGTGCGTGGTAAAAAGCCTTCTGTTCTCGGTTTCTGTATTGGCGCCGTAGTCGGTCTTGTAGCTATTACACCGGCAGCTGGTTTTGTTGCAGTTCCTCAAAGTATCTTCATTGGCGCAGTAGCAGCCATCATTTCTAATATTGCTGTTTATTACAAACAAAAATCAAGTCTTGATGATACACTCGACGTATTCCCTTGCCATGGTATTGGTGGTATGGTGGGTATGATCATGACAGGTTTGTTTGCAACAAAAACAGTGAATGCTGCCGGTAACGACGGTTTATTCTATGGCAATCCTGAATTCTTCTTCACACAGTTGAAGGCGTTAGGTATTGTTGTGGCATTCAGCTTTACCGCTTCATTCCTCATCTTCAAATTCATCAACTTCATTCTTCCAATGCGTGTAACTGAAGAAGAAGAAGAACTTGGTCTCGATGCAACACAGCATAACGAGAAGTACTTACAAGGAACTTTGTTGGTATCCAAGAATGGTGCAATGAAAGAAGAAGAAGTAGCAAATACTGCTGAGTAAGCTATATTCTCTGCCCGAAAAGTATAACAATCACAAACTAAAAAAGGTACAGCATAATGATGCATTGTTGACGCAATACATCTGCTGTACCCTTATTAACACTTAAAAGCAATACTACAATGTTAAGAAAAATTTCTGCATTAGCTATCGTATGTTCGTCATTATTTCTAACTGCAAAGGCCCAGGATTCAACAACAGGCACGCTTAAGATTACCGGTTCAGTAGATGGTTACTACCGTTACAATTTTAATAACGCAAAAGATGTACCCTCAATCAATAATTTCACCAGCTTCACCAACTCACACAATTCATTTGAGCTGGGTATGGCTTCAGTAAAGTTTGATTATACAAAAGGAAAAATCGGGGCAGTTGCCGATCTTGGTTTTGGTACACGTGCTGCTGAATTTTCTTACAACGAAACAGGCGTTCTGGCTGCAGTTAAACAAGCTTATGTAACATATGCTCCTTCTGATAAAGTGAAATTCACAATGGGTAAATGGGCTACTCACATGGGTTACGAGTTACTCGATCCACAGCTCAACCGTAACTACAGCATGAGTCATTTGTTCTCTTATGGTCCATTCTCTCATACTGGTTTGAAAGTTGATTTCTCCTTAGGTGGCGGCTTTGGTTTAATGGTGGGTGTTGCAAACCCAACTGATTATATCTCTGCTCCATTTGCAAAAAAGAATGTAATTGCACAAGTGAGCAAAACATCTGACATTGTAAGTGCATACCTCAATTATGTTGGTGGAAAAGATCTGGGAGATAACAACGTTAACCAGATTGGTTTAACTGTATTGGCACCTGTTACCAGTAAGTTTGGGCTTGGCCTTGATGCTGCTTACAAAACAGTTGACCCTTCAGCAGCTGGCCCTAATGTATCATGGTGGGGCACTGCATTGTATGTTAATATCGACCCTACAGATAAATTTGGTATTACACTCAGAGGAGAACATTTTTCTGACAAGGATGATGTTACCGGATACCTCAGTGGTTCTCCGGTAACTGCAGGTACAGTTTCATTCAATATCAAACCAGTGCCGGGTCTCATGATCGTTCCTGAATTCAGATTAGATGCTGCAAAAGATCCTATCTATTTCAAGAACAGCGACGTATTACCATCACAAAAAAGTACGGGCTCATTTATTTTAGCTGCCGTAGTAAGTTTTTAAGGGAGGATCTAAAGTTATTTAGTTTCCTTTTTTATATATGGCAGGCCCGCTCTTTCTATAGTGGGCAATCGATTAACCTCTCGTATTTACGGGAGGTTTTTCGTTTTTGAGAGATTTCTTTCTCACTGATTTCTCAGATGTTCACAGATTTTTTTCTGTGCAAATCAGTGTAATCTGTGAGCCAATTTTATATAAATAGAAAAGGAAACAACGCCTGAACATTGTTTCCTTCTAATGTATTTTAAATGAATGATTATACAGCCGGCTCCTGTTGGCTTAAACAATGGAAACTTCCCAACCCCCAGATGATCTCTGTTGAATCAATACCAACCACTTCACGTTCAGGAAAACATTGCTGAATGATCTGTAACGCTTTCTCATCTTTTGCGGAACGGAAGGTTGGAACAATCACGTGCTTGTTCGAAATATAAAAATTTGCATAAGAGCAGGGAAGGCGTTGATCGTCATATACCAACTCATCGGGCATGGGCAGCTCAACAATATTCAATTGTTTGCCATTAAGCAAACGCATTTGCTGCAACTGTTTTAAATTGTGCTGAAGAAGATCATAGTTCTCATCGGCTTTGTTTTCTTCGATCACTGTTAGCACGGTGTCTGCATTTACAAAACGAACCGTGTCATCAATATGTCCATCGGTATCATCGCCTACAATTCCTTCATCGATCCACAGTATTTGTTCAACACCATAATAGTTGATAAGATATTCCTCGATCTGTTGTTGGTTCAAATTCGGATTACGATTCGGGTTTAACAAACAAGCTGTTGATGTCATCAACGTGCCTTTGCCATTAAACTCAACAGAACCACCTTCCATGACGATGCCTGGATTGAACACAGGGATATTATAATGCTTACCAATTAATGTTGGTACCACATCATCCAGATCGAACGGAGGATATTTTCCACCCCATGCATTATAGCCCCAATCAACAATTACTTTTTTCTGCTCTGCATTTGGATTGATGAGAAATGCCGGTCCGTGATCTCTGCACCATGCATCGTTGGTGGGGTGAAAAAAGAATTCAACTTTACTCAGATCAACTTCTGCTGTTTGCAAATGACCCAATGCAAAATTTTTCATCGCTTCATCAGCAACGTTTATACGCACCTGCTCACTTAACGCCAGTGTTTTGATGAACTGTGCGTAATAGGGGAAGATGGTATGAATTTTTCCGGGCCAGCTTGCTTCTTTATGCGGCCAGCTTAACCATGTGGCTTCATGTTTTGCAAATTCTGCCGGGAAAGAATATCCGAGTTCTTTGGGAGTAAGTTTTGAGGTCATGGTTCATTGTTAATAGTTCATGGTTGATGGTTGATTCTATGCACTATGAACCATCAACTATGAACAGTTTAATCTTCATCAATATACCGTTTCGTAATAGGCTGATACGAATCAATTCTTCTGTCACGTAAAAACGGCCAATGCGTTCTGTACTGATCTGTTTTTTTCAGATCCAGTTCCTGCACATACACCTCTTCTTCGGTATGTGTTGCTTTGTACAACAGCGTACCAAACGGATTACTTACAAACGAGCCTCCCCAGAATTGCATCGCACCATTTTGTTCTAAGCCAACACGATTCACACTCACCACATGAATGCCGTTTGCAACTGCATGACTTCGTTGCATCGTTTGCCATGCATTGTATTGTTCTGTGTTCGTTGCTTCATCTTGTGAAGTTGCCCAGCCAATTGCTGTTGGATAAAATAATATTTCTGCTCCCATCAATGCAGTGATACGTGCTGCTTCAGGATACCATTGATCCCAACAGATGAGTACACCAATGTTGGCGAATTTTGTTTTGAAGATTTTATAGCCGAGATCACCTGGTGTGAAATAGAATTTCTCATAATACGCAGGATCATCAGGGATATGCATTTTGCGATACTTGCCGAGGTAAGTGCCATCAGCATCCAACACCGCTGTGGTGTTGTGATACAATCCTTGCGTACGTTTTTCGAATAGTGAAGCAATGATCACCACACCGAGTTCTTTCGCCACAGCACACAATGCTTCTGTCGACGGACCGGGAATGGCTTCGGCCAGCAGGAAATTATCATAGTTCTCCTCATCGCAGAAATAAAGCGATGTAAACAGCTCCTGCAAACAAACGATCTGTGCGCCTTTAGCCGCCGCCTCTCTTGTTTTGGCAATTGCCTTTTGCAGGTTCTCTTCTTTATTGGCTGTGCAGCTCATTTGCACCAACCCTACTTGTACTTTACTCATAGTGCTTTTTTAAGACGGGCAAAAATACAGAAATAGTTGGGAGGGAGGGAAGGGAATTAGGAATCAGGTGATTGGAATTAGGGGAAACGCTGAAACTTATATTCTTGCTTTTCGAATGGTAGTTAATAAATCTTCTGAAGCGTAACTTTCATCCGGATCGTACAGATAGTTTTATTATTGCCAGAGCTCAATTCCTTTATTTCAAAAAATTGGCAAACACAGTTATAACAAGTGCATTGATATAATCAATAAAAAAAGCACCCACCAAAGGAACCACAAGAAATGCTTTTGGCGCAACACCATGTTTATCTACAATTGTTTTCATCACCGCCATTGCATTGGCAACAGTTCCCAACATAAATCCAATAAATCCACTTGACATTACAGCCGATTCATAGTTCTTTCCCATCACTACAAAGGTGATAGTGAGTGCAAATAAAATAACAACGATCACCTGTGCAATGAGTATTCCTGAAAGTGGTAATGCCAAATGAAACAATTCCCATAACCGCAGATCCATTAACGCAACGGTGAGAAAAATATTCAATGCAATGCCACCGGCAAAGTCAATGGTTTTCTGATCCAGTACTGTCCATTCTTTTTGATCGTTGATGTTTCTGAATACTGCACCCACGATCATGGCACCGATATATGCAGGAAGTGTGATGCCGGTTTTTGCAATAAGAAAACTTACTGCACTTCCCAGGCCCATGATGATACCGATATTTACCAGGCTGATGGTGAAACCTGAATTTTCATGTGTAATATCAACACCAAGCAGCTCATCTTTTTCAGTAGTTAAGCTTTTCCTTTTCATATGATTCTTCTTCGCATCTTTCTCTAAGTTGAATTTATTGATCAGGAATGTGGCTGCTGGCCCACCAAGTAATCCTCCGAAAACAATGCCGAATGTGGCAGAAGTAATGGCAATTGTTTCAGCACCTTTTAATCCCATTTCTTCAAACAAAGGAGAGAATGCCAAACCGGTTGCAGGTCCGCCAACCAATGTTACAGAGCCGGCCATTACGCCAAACAATTTCGGTACACCAAATAACGTTGCAACGCCTATGCCCACCAGATTCTGAATCACGCAGAAGGCAGATGCAATTAACAGAAACAGCATCACCTGTTTTCCTCCTTTTTTCAATAATCCAAAACTTGCATTTGTTCCGATGGAAGTAAAGAACAGCATCATACACAATGATTGCATGGATGTATTCACCTGTATATTCAGGAACCTGTCGTGTGCAATGAGATTGAAAGCAGCAAAAACCAATCCGCCTAAAACGGCGGATGGAATATTGAGTCGTTCAAAAACAGGTATTTTCTTTTTGAGCAGCATGCCTGTTAAGAAAATAAGACCGGCGATAGCCAATGTTTGAATGAGATCGAGGGTGATTTGTGGAACTTGCGTGTCTGTTGAAGGCATAAAGGCTTTATGTTCTTGAGTGGAAAACAAGTTACTTCAAGAAAACAAGAACAGGTAATCCTTTTTTGATTTGCAGTTTTGTCTTTGTGCCGTCAGGTACAACAGGTCGGTAGATAAAATCAGGAAGTGTTTTTTCGTGCCGTAGGTACGATTGATTAAGTATTGATGCTAATAAATGAAGAGAGTTTAATGGCACAAGCATACACTTGCGCCTGTGCGAGATATTATTCAGTTAGTATACTTCTGATTTTTTTAATGTTTTTTCTGTCTTTAATAATTGTTACAGGTTGACTTGTGCCACTTGGTCTGCTGTTAACTAAATATAAGTTTCCGTCTTTTATGATTGTAATTCGTTCTCCCCAAGAAAATCCAGTCAGTTTAGTCAATACTTCAATGAAACCTAATTTTTCATCAATGTAAATGTCGTTTATTCGAAAATTATTCTCTAGAGCTGTTTTCAAATTGTCTATTTCAAGGTTTTTTTTATTTTCAATTATTTCAAATGTGATATTCTCATTCAGCCGTTTTAAAGTAAAGTAGGCAAATAAAAGTCCAAATGAAATTGGAATAATAGAAATTAATAATTGTTGAATTTCTAGATTATGTTTGAAATATCCAAATGCAATAGAAAAACCAATATAAATAAACCCGAAAGGAAATATGAAAATGAAGTAGTTCAGATAGTCATCAAATGTTCGTTTTGTTTTTTTTGTCTGCTTAATTTCTTCTACGAAAGTTTTGTCTGGCATTTGTCTGTCTTAACAATGTTAAATTTCTTTGACTAATTGTATGCTTGTTAGCTATTCACGCCTTAGCACTAATAAGCTAATATACACAACTCATATTGAAATGTTAGTTTTCTACTCTCTGATTTTCCTCACTTACATTATGCTTTTTAGTTCGGTGTTTCACAATGCTCAAAGCAAAAAAATCCGTGTACAACCTGTACACGGATTTTCAATATCTCAAAACTTAAATCCCTTATGCCGAATTCCTCGCCGCATTAATAATTCCAAATGAACTGCGGATGATGAGTTTTTCGTAGGCTGCTTTATGTGGCGATTGTTGTCCACGTTCATTCATCTCCCTGCATTTGGCAATTGCATATTGCTGAATGGTGATGAGTGGCATTACAATACGTTCACGCATTTGAATGGACAATTGTTCAACCGGGTAATCTTCCATCAGCTCAGTATTGCCGCTCAGCAGTAATACATATTTTTTCGTGAGTTCATATTCGTTATAGATCTTCTGCCATATCTCTCCATACACCGGATGATCACGCAGGTATTCTGTTAACGGGAAGAAACATTTCTTCATTGCCATTTCACAGTTGTCCATGAGTGTTTTAATGAAGAGCGAATTTTGATACAGCTGTTTGAACTCTGCAAAACGTCCCTGATCGTCTAATGCTTTTAATGCAGTACCCACACCATAGTAACCCGTTACGTTTTGTTTGATCTGGCTCCACGCACCAACATATGGAATGGCACGGAGGTCTTTCAATTCAAGACGTGAAGAGCCGCCACGTTTTGCAGGTCGACTGGCAATATTGGTTTCGCTGTAATATTTCAACGGACTCACATCAACCAGGTATTGCATAAAGTAAGGATGCTGTTTCAATTCAACATAAGCATCAAAACTTTTCTTTGCCACTTCAACTATCAAAGCTTCTTCTTCTTTCTGCAATGCTTTTGTTGAAGAGAACAGATCATTACTGATGCCTGCATTGAGCAGTTGCTCAATATTGAACTGTGCCGAATCGTGTGTACCAAAGTTTGAACTTACAGTTTGTCCCTGTACAGTCAACTGGATTTCTTTGTTTGAAATTTGTTTACCCATTGATGCGTAGAAGCGATGGGTTTTACCACCACCACGTGCAGGAGGGCCACCACGTCCGTCAAAGAACACAACATTGTATCCATACTCGCTTGAAATACGGGTGAGTTCTTCTTTCGCTTTGAAGATGCCCCAGTTGGCCATGAGATAACCGCCATCTTTTGTGCCATCACTAAAACCAAGCATGATGGTTTGCTGTTTCCTGCGTTGCTGTAAGTGATCTTTATACACTTCGTTCTCATACAACTCTTTCATTACTTTGGGAGCCTGTTGCAGATCTTCCACGGTTTCAAACAGAGGCACAATATCAATCGGCAATACTTCTTTGCTCCATCCACTCAACAGTAACAGTTGAAATACTTCCATTACATTTTCAGCACTGGTACATTGGCTGATGATGTAACGGTTACAACCATCTTCGCCATTTGCCTGCTGAATGGTGCGGATGTTTTTCATTACATCCAATGTTTCTTTCACCAATTCATCGGTGGCTTTATTTTCCTGGTTGGTTTTGTAAGCCGGCAAATAAGGAAAAGTAACACTGCTGTCTTTTGCTGCAATGTTTGCCAATACCTGTTTGTGTACGGAACTATCCTGGCGAATATCCAATGAAGCAAAGTGCAAACCGAATAACTGCACACGGTTAATGAGTTGCTCAACTGATTGTTGAAACAAACCATTGTGCTGGTGAATGAGAATACTTCTGATCTCAAACAGCGTTGCCAGTATTTCATCTTTGCTTAAGCTGGTTGTATGACCGGGGATAAAAATGTTATCATACAATTTCTTTTCAAGCCCGGCAAGCAACACATCAACTCCTGTAAACGTAAGCCTGCGTTTTAAACGACGTACTTCCAGATAATAACATTTAATGATGGAGCCACGTAACAACGCTGCTACTTTCAAGGTAATATCTGTTACTACAAACGGGTTGCCATCTCTGTCGCCACCGGGCCAGAAACCCATACGGATCAATGGCTGGTTAAAATCAATCCCTAACTGTAATTGATTTTTGATAGATGTATAAATTTTTCCGGCAGCTACATAAAATACATTCTCTAAATACCAGATCAAACTTACCGCTTCATCGTAGGGGGTAGGGCGTTGTTTTTTTAAGAAAGGCGTTTTACCCAGCTGTTGTAAATATGTATTGATGAGTCCTGCATTATTATCAGCCAACGCTTTCGACAGATCATGAATAATACCCAACACAGAGCCCGGATAAAATTGGGTAGGGTGTGCCGTTAGTACCAAACGGATGCAATAATCGTTCAGCTTTTGTTCCAGTTCTTTTTCTTTGTGCTTTATCTGCACTTCATTAAAAAGCTGTTTCAATGAACCTGAACCCTGCATATCGTTCACTTCACGAAACGAAGCATCTTCCAATGCATCAAACAACACGATCTGGCGCTCGGCATATTGCACAAAGCGAAAGAGCAGATCGATCTGTTCCTGTTCTTTTTGATACACGGTGTGTCGGGTAAAGAAATCTTCAAGTATTTCAACCGGGCTGAGTTTTTTCTTATACCCATCTTCACTGTTGTTGAGTAGTAAAGACAATAAAATACCCGTCCGCTCAATACGATGAAACGGAAGCGATGTAAACAAACTGTTGTAGAGTTGAAATCTGATCCCTACGAGGTTCTTAAACTGTTGCAGCCGTGCTGCATGTGAAAATGACATAGTAATCCTGTTTTAAGGCAGGCAATCGTGGAGCGAAAGATAAAAAGAATTGAAGGGTTGAAAAAATTTGTTTACGCAAACGATAAAGCCGCCTTACGGGGCGGCTGTGTCTTTCAAGATCAGACTGAAGAATTATAGGTGTGACTAATAACGAAGAAGTGTTTTTTAAAGGCCGTTTACGATTAATAAGGGTTCATGGTTAAACAAATGTTTGTCATTGGTTACCTGCAATAAGCAGGATTGTGTTTTATGCTTGCTATTGTTTGTTTTTATTTTTACTCCAGGCAAATGAACGGTAGTAAACTGAAACAGGTCTTGCTTTACTGTTTTTGCAAACACCATTGCTTTTGCATGAAGGGTTGTGTTGTCCCTTTTTACCAGTTGCATATACTCCGGGTTTTTTACCAGGAACCAGGCCGCCAGTACTGTTACCATCAATATACCTTTTTTCATGTGATTCTTTTTTATTTGACTTTGGCCACATGTTATTCGCCATAAAAATTAAACTCGCAGGTTGCTATAAATTGCTCGTTAATTTTTATGTCTCATCTCATGTTGTTTGTGATCAATCAATCACAGAACAAATATATATAGCGTATAAGCCTGCACAATAGCATAAATATGTGAACAGCATTTATTGTTGAGTGAACTGTAGTAAACCATGAATAAACCGGTTTATGCTAATAACAAAAAACCATCTGCATGGGCAGATGGTTTTCATTTGATGATACAGGAGATTATTGTCTGTTGTATGAAGTGTGCCATTTTTTGATCTGCAGATCAATATCCTGATCTGCTTCAAAAGCAATATCGCCTAGATTGTTAATCTCTACTTTTGCTTCGCCTGCAACTGTTACCTGCAAATTTTTTGATGCAATAACGCCGTTGCTGCGTACATAAGATTTTCCGTTGATAACGAGCTTGAGCAGGTTCTGTACTGGTACATAAACAGTAACCTTGTTTTTGAGTGAACCTTTTTTGCTGACAAGGCGCACACGACCATTTTTCTGATCAAGCAATACTGCTTTGCTGTCTTTCTCTTCACCTGTGATGCGGAGTTTTTTATCGGTACTTTGTGTAAGAACAACGTTAATGTCGTCGTTCACTTCAATACTGTAAACAGAAGCGGTCAAATCCATTTCTCTTGTAATGTTTTCTGCTTTTGCAACAGTGGCCATTGTAAGTACACTGATGAACAGGATAAATAATTGTTTCATGATAATAAGGTTTTTGGCTTTACAGCCATTTTGATGATTAGTTTAACGATACAAAGATGCATCTCCGGAAAGGCGAAAACAATCGCATAAACATGTTGTGGAGGCGAAGTGGGATTGTAGTGTGTCGGCTGAAAGCATTACTGTAACTGTATTTTAAAACGGTTACAGCCATGCCATCACATAATCATGTGGTTTTATTACCGGGGTTGCAGAATATTGAAACGGTTGTTTACATTTGAAGAAGTAACAACCGCATGAGAGTAATTGTATCCTTTGTTTTTTTCCTGTTAGCTGTGCTTCCGCTTTCGGCACAACGTTTTTCTTATGCATTCAACCGGATAAGTACCGATGATGGTATTGGTCTGCAATCAAATGTCATCTTCAGTATTTACCAGGATAAAAAAGGATATATCTGGGTGGGCGGCAGTAATGGTGTGCAGCGGTTTGATGGTGCTAAGTTTGTTACATTCAGTCCCGATGGTACAAAAGGCGATCCCTTACCCACAGTTACAGTAAACCAGATATTACCGGCCGATAGTAACAGCATGTGGCTGGCAGCTTATTCAGTTAAGGAGTTCGGTATTTTCAATCCCTCTACTTACAGTTATCGTAAAGTGCCCATCAAAACATCCTCAACAATGCCGCCACGTTCCGAGTTCAGAATGTGGCAGGATGCTTATGGCGAAACGTATATTAGTATTCATCATTACGGAAAAATATTACGGTACGATAAAACGGTGAATGCTTTTACGGAGAATACGCCACTCAATAATTTACCAAAGAAATGGAAATCTACCTTCAATACATTTCATGATAAACTGAAAAAACAATATTGGATCGTTTGTGACAGCGGGTTGGCGGTGTACGATGAAGCAAGCAAGCAAATGTGGAACAGGAATTTTAATACGGCAAACATTGCTTTACTGAACAATGAGAATGTGCAATCAAATGTTTCTGAAATTTATATTGATCAGCAACGAAGGCACTGGGTGTTTAACTGGGGCGGTTCGCAACAGTTTCATTGTTTTGATGCTTCGGGTAAGTACCCTTTGAATGATACTGCAGGACTTGCAGGAGTTAATACCTCTTACGCCGAACTAAGAAATTTTTACCAGACAAAGAGCGGTATTTTATGGATCTATGGTTTGGGCAATCTCTATAGTCTTGATAACAGAAGCGATGCGATCAATAAAAGCTTTGAACTTCACCGCACACAGTACCTCGATAATTACGGCATCCGTTATGGTGTAGTGAACCAGCTCTATGAAGATATGGATGGAGTGATATGGATTGCTACAGATCAGGGGTTGTATTATACCTCAGCATTCTCCACAGATATCGCCAATGTTTATTTATCCAATTTGCCCGGTTATTACAGCGTAACTGATCTGATGGAATTGAAGAATGGTGATTATTGGTTGAGCACCTGGGGTAAAGGCATCATTACACTCACTAAAAATTTCAAACCATATCCCTCGCCGCTTTATAAAGCTATGCCTTCAATGGATGCTGGTACTGCCAATGGTTATCGTTTAACCTGGAGCATGTGTCAGCAAAAGGCAACAGGAAAAATATTTATTGGTTGCCAGAGCGGCCAGCTAATGATCTACGATCCTGCAACAGGTAAAACGGAGTATCAGCGCCCGGAAATTTTTGATAATCGTACGGTACGTTATATTGTGGAAGACAATCAAAATAGATTGTGGTTTGGTACACAGGCCGGCCGCATTATTAAATATGATGGAACGGATTATAAACTTGTGCTTGATCTTGGGCAAGGTGCCATCATTTATAAAATTTTAATTGACAAGCAAGGCTGGGCATGGGTAGCAACACATGATAAAGGAGTATATGCCATCAATACTATTACAGATAAAGTTGAACAACATTATACTTCAGACGAAGGCGATGGGCAGTTATTCGCTAACACCTGCACTGATCTTGAACAGTTGAACGATAGTATCATTTATGCATCAACCGAAGCGCTCAATATCATCAATAAAAAAACAGGTGAAGTACAGCAGGTTACATGGCGTGAAGGATTGCCTTCAAACTCCATTAAACGTTTAAGGCTCGATAGAAATGGGTATCTCTGGATCATCACACATAAAGGCCTGTCACGCTACGATCATAAACGAAAACGCTTTACAAGTTATGGCAGCAAGGATGGTATTTTAATGGGAGAGATCACTGATAAAGCTGATTATATCTGCAGCGAAGGTTATGTGATGTTTACCGGAGTAAACAGTTTATTGTTTTTTAAACCGGAAGTGTTTCGCAGGAGTAGCCCGCCGCCTGATGTAACGTTAACTGATTTTTTATTGGGCAATCAATACCAGTTACTCGATTCATTACAACGTTTACCTGAGGTAAGGCTGATGCCTGATCAGAATAATTTCACCATCAGCTTTGCCTGTCTTGATTTTAAGAACAGGGAAAAGTTTATTTACTATTATAAAATGGAAGGCCTGCACGATGACTGGATAAGGGCCGATCGTTTATCTGTTCCGTTTACAGCATTGGCACCGGGCCATTACATTTTTAAAGTAAAAGCTGAGAGTCTTGATGGAATGGAATCGAAAAACATCAGCAGCCTGCACGTTTATATTAAACCTCCTTTCTGGCGAACATATTGGTTTATTTCAACACTGTTGTTAGTTGTGGCATTGGTGGCTTACAGTATGCACAGGCTTCGTCTTAACCGTTTGATTGCAGTTGAGAAGATCCGTAATCGTGTAGCACGTGACTTGCACGATGATATGGGCAGCACACTCAGTACCATCAACATCCTTAGCTCAATGGCCAAAGCAAAGTTGAATTCGGATGCAAGGAAGACGGGTGAGTACATCAATAAGATCAGCGATAACAGTCAGCGTATGATGGAAGCAATGGATGATATTGTGTGGGCTATTAAACCTGCAAATGATACCATGCAGAAAGTAGTGGCACGCATGCGTGAGTTTGCAACTAATGTATTTGAAGCAAAGGAAATTGATCTTGAGTTTAAAGCAAGCGAGGAAGTAAATGAGGCAAAGATCGATATGGAGGGACGGAGGGATTTTTTCCTCATCTTTAAAGAAGCTGTGAATAATGCAGCCAAATATTCAAAGTGCAGCAAAGCAATTGTGCATGTGTTTGTTGAGAACAGGAAACTTATTTTACTGGTAAAAGATAATGGTGTTGGCTTTGATGTAAAAGTTGCTGATGGAGGAAATGGCCTGGGCAATATGCAAAAGCGTACCGATGCGCTGCATGGAAAGCTTCAACTTACGTCAACAGAAGGAGAGGGAACTGAAGTGCGATTAACAGTACCACTTAATTAACTGCAATGACCCGTTCACTCAGTCAGAAATTCAGATTCTTTACATTTGTATGTATAGCATTGCTGGCGTATGTGCATGGGTATAACTTAAATGAGACGTATCTCGCCCCGTACAGTACAGTTGAAGAGCCGCTCACCTTCACTACATTTTTCGAATACTTTGTTGCAAATGGGTTACTGCGTTTTCGCATTCCCATGCTGTTTATGATCTCCGGTTATTTATATGCCACGTACGATCATCGGCCGTATAAACAACAGGTAAAGAACAGGTTTCGCACACTGATCATTCCATATTTTATCTGGAGTGTATTTGGATTACTGTTCACATTTCTGTTGCAGCAGTTTCCATATACAGCAAATGTGGTGGCAGCATCTGCACTTGATCAGCTGGGCGATAACCGTCCATATACTTCCATTGGCTGGGCCGGAATGCTTGAGCGTTTAATCTTCAGGCCCATCGCTTACCAGTTGTGGTTTATTCTAACATTGTTTTTCTTCAACCTGTTTTATCCTGCCATTCGTTGGCTGGTGATAAAACTGCCTTATATCTGGTTGCCATTTACATTCATTCTGTTTTTTATTACCGTCGTCAATCTTCCATTTATTGATTTCAGGGGATTGTTTTTCTTTTCAGTAGGTGTCTGGATCCAGAAACGGAATTTCTCCATTGAAGCAGAACCGAAGTGGTTCAGTCTTGGTTTGGCGCTGATACTTTTTATTGGGTTATCTGTTGTAAAAACATTCATGGCGTTTGAGCTGGAACCCAATGTGTGGTCGTCATGGATTCCGCTCATTATCATTTACCAGGCATCGGTACTTGCAGGTATCATGGCCATGTGGTTTGGAGCTGATAAAGTGATCAAATGGTTTACGCAGAAAGAGTGGTTTAACTATGCCAGCGGTTTTTCGTTTTTTATATTTGGTATGCATGTACCGTTGCTGCCTTATGTAATGAAATGGGCTTTAATGAATACTTCAATGATTACTTATTACCGGTTGCTTTGTTACCTGCTGGTGCCATTCATTACACTTTGTTTTTGTATTTGGGCAGGGAGTGTGTTACGCAGGTTTGTACCGAAAGTATATGCAGTGATGACAGGCGGACGAGGGTTCTGATGAACAAGCACATGTTTATGTGATTGGTAGTGCCGGCGTTAATATTAAATTTGTATAAACAATAACAACATGATAAAAGTAATGCTGTATGAAGATAATCCGCAGCTGCGTGAAGGTCTTACAATGTTGATTGACGGGAGTGATGGATTTACAGTATTGGCTTCCTATAAAAATTGCGATAACGTAACCGATGAAGTGGATGCCTGGAAACCTGATGTGATCCTGATGGATATTGATATGCCCGGCACCAATGGCATTGAAGGATTGAAAAAGATAAGAGCCCGTAATGCCGATGTGAAAATATTAATGCTCACTGTTTTTGATGATAACAAGAATGTGTTTGAAGCTATACGAAACGGTGCCAATGGTTATGTGCTGAAAAAAACACCTCCCGCCAAATTACTTGAATATATTGAGGAAGCAGCAAGCGGTGGTGCACCAATGACGGCATCCATTGCAACGCAGGTTTTGAAAATGTTTTCGCAGGTGAACACTTCGCAAAACGATGATTACAATTTAAGTGATCGGGAAAAACAGGTACTGCAATTACTGGTTGATGGATATAGCTACAAAATGATCGCTTCCGAAATGTTTATTTCCATTGATACTGTTCGAAGTCATATCAAAAAGATCTACGAGAAGCTCCACGTCAATTCTAAAAGCGAGGCCGTAGCAAAAGCGTTTAAAGACAAGCTGCTGTAATTGTTTTTCTTTCAGTATTTATCATCAATTGTATGTGATCTGTTTTACAGTTCATCCCATTTTTTTTATTTGTTTGAATGGAGGCCGGGCTGAAATATACAGTTCATCCATCTCTTTCATCAATAGCCTGCACAGCAGGCTATTTTTGCATCCACTTTATCATCAATCAAACCTTTGTCATGCAATTGGTCAGATCATTTCTTGTTTCAGCAGCACTTGTATGTTGCTGCACAATAACCGCACAGGATAGTTCATCACAAATAAGAAACCGCCTCCTGCTCGATTTTCCTGTGCTTGAATTTCCGCACATGAATTATGCAGCAGGGATGTCGTTCAACAAACGCCTGCAGTTGCCTTCGGGTGGTACTGTACGTCCAACCTTCGGCGATTTTATACGTGGGTATGAAAGTCCTTCCATGCAGCAGGCGCTTGCTGTTACAAAAAATCTGCATGCCACAAATTATTATTTCAATAACCGGTTATGGAACAAATGGATTAAACCTGTCAATCCGAAAAAGAAATTTCTGAACCGGCTTGCTGCCAATGCAACAGCCGGTGTAATTGATTATGTGTTGGCGTATCACCTCATGGTGTTTGGTCCGGTTTGGCTGCACGAAGAGTTTCACAGGAATGGTGTTACCCATCAATGTGCCGCCAGCTTTGATGAAACCTATTATCGTTTTGGCGGTGGTATTCCAAGTGGTTCAGTATCGCATGTGCTGGATGAAGACATGGTGCGGTTTAAAAACACTTCACCACAAAATATGGTGCGGAGTTTTGCTGCAGGTATTGAGGCGCAATATCAATTGGTAAGAGCTTTGCAGAAAGATAATTTTTTCCATCGCACCAATCAGCCCAATGTTGCCATGAATATTCTTGTCACCAACCAGGCAATTGGTTATGTAAATCAGTTCAAGCAAAAAGATTACGATGCCAGTATCGACTCGATGAATAAATATGGAGTAACAGTTATGGATCGTGATTTTGTGGGATGGGATTTTACAGCATGGGTATACGATTTGCATCGCATCAATGAACCGTACAGCAACCGTGGCACACATCCAAACGGAACGGGGATCAACAGAGCCATCAAACGAAGTCAGCTTACAGCCGAAGAAGATCAGTATTTAAGTAAGATGGGGCGGATGCAGTATCTGAATTTCATTTCACCTTCTATGGTAGGTATTCATCGCATCAAATTGAATGAGCAAACGGCGTTTAACTTTTCAGTTCGTCACATATTGAATTCGTTTGGGTATGACCTTGGTCTTGATGTGTTTCTCGAAACAAAGGGAACGCAGTGGCTGGTAGGATTGCATGGCTACAGAAACAAAGAAAAACTTTGGCCGGGTATTGAAGTAGAAAATTCTTCGATCAAACTACGTGCTGGCAGCAAGCAAATACCATTGCAGGCAAGAGGAATGCTATGGCTGCAACCTAAAGACCAATTGTTTACATCCACTAAAGCCGAGCCCGGAGGTCTCTTGCAACTGCGTGCTTATTATCCAACCGGAAAGTCACTGAAGCTATATGCCGAAGCAGAAGCAAAAACAAATGGATGGGTGGCTGCAAATCCTTATCTCGATCCGAATGTAACGGTGCGGATGGGTTTAATGGTTGATCTCAACAAATAATCACACATGTTCTGTTCTATTATAGAACAGGATTTTTTATTTTGCCTGAAAGAAATTCACATGTTTCCTGTTCTTACCACAGAACGTTTAGTATTAAGAAAGGTTGAACAAACGGATGCAGCCGCTGTATTAAAAGGCTACGGCGATCCGTTGGTGAATCAGCACATGTCGGTTGTCTATAATTCATTGGAAGAAGTGCAGGTTCAACTCGATTGGTACAATGAAATTTATAACACGGGAGAGGGAATCTGGTGGGCATTTTGCAAAAAAGAAAACCCGGCTGTGGTAATTGGAAATGGCGGATTGCATCAGTACAAACAGGAGCATAAATGTGTTGAGCTTGGTTATTGGATATTGCCGGAAGAACAAGGCCATGGCTATGCGTCAGAAGCCATCCGCTCCATTTGTGCGTATGCATTTACTACAATGGATGTGCACCGGATCGAAGCCATTGTTGAAGGCGAAAACAATGCAAGTATGCAATTGCTTACAAAGCTTGGCTTTGCGCATGAAGGTGCTCGCAAAGAATGCGAACTGAAAAACGGGCGCTATATTGATCTCCATTATTTTGCTTTGCTCAATCCGGCGCATTAAATGCCGATATATGTGATGTTTCCTCACATCATTTCACGCTGTAAATTCCACAATTCACACAGTTATGCGATTGATTCACGGGGTACTGCAATCTATCTTCACATTAGTTTCGTTTATATCATTATTAAAATCATTTTTTATGAACGACTTAATGTGGGCTCATATCTATGTTGTTCCAACAGGTACAGGTTATGGTTACCTGCTGATCAACTGCACAGGTAATCCCGAAAATAACTGATGAGTTTTTTGTAATAGCAGCCATTGCTTTATCTTTAGCTGGATGGAAATTGAATTGCTGAAACAATTTGTTCAACAGATCTATCCACTTCCTGTAGCGGAGCTGGAACGTTTTACATCAGGCTGGCAACCGTTAACGGTTAAGCGGAAAACGATTCTTACTGCCGCCGGCGAAACAGAACGTCATCTTTATTTTGTACTGGAGGGATTGCAACGTGCCTTCTACATAGGTGATGGTAACAAAGAAGCCACCATCGTATTTACTTATCCTCCTTCTTTCAGCGGAGTGGCTGATAGCTTTCTTACGCAAACACCGTCTTTATATTTTCTTGAAACATTAACAGCCAGTCGCTTCCTGCGTATTTCGTATGATGCAGTTGACCAGATGGCAAAGTCTTCTCCGCATATTCAGCAATTATTATTCAAGGCTACTGCCTATGCATTAAAAGGTGCATTGCAACGGCATATCGAATTGCAGTGTTTTACCAATGAAGAAAAATTCAGGACACTGTTGCAACGTAGTCCGCATATCCTCAACCTTGTACCACACAAATACATTGCTTCTTACCTCGGCATGGATGCTACTAATTTCAGCAAGCTGCTGGGCTCCGTTAAACTCTGAATTTTTTCTGTTTCAGAAATCTTGGTTTTTACCAACAATGATGTTGTTACCTCAGTTGAAATTTGTATAAAATTCAGAACAATGAAACAGATCAACAGCAATACCTTACTTGAACTTTTACAAAGCGATGTTCGTGAAATACTATTGCAATGCACTGCTTTGCAAAATACAAATGCAGCATTGCTGACGCAACAACCTCAACCAGGTAAGTGGAGTGTGGCCCAGGTGCTGGAACATTTAAACATCTATGCCCGTTACTATATCACAGCAATAGAAGCAAAACTTCATCTCAATCAATCAGGGCCTAATCAAAACTTTACACCCGGCTGGCTTGGTAATTATTTTACCAACCTGATGAAGCCAACAGAGGGAAAGACACTTAAAAGTAAAATGAAAGCACCTGCCAACGCTGTTCCTTCTGCTCAGCCTGATGCCGTGGCAATGTTGAATGAGTTCATCAATCATCAACATCATTTGCTCAACCTCTTGCAGATTGCACGTACGGCTAACCTTGACTACAACCGTATTCCTATTTCACTTACCAAGCTCATTAAATTAAAACTGGGCGACACTTTCCGTTTTTTTATTGCACATGAGCAACGACATTTCCTGCAAATCGAAAACAGCTTGAAGCAGGTTGAGCAAAACCGTTCATCTGTTTTAACAGCTGCCTGAGTTAAACCTTTTCATCAAAGAGATGTGATTGAAAGATCGCATCTCTTATTATCACATTGATATGTGGTTGTGTGAGTGTTTTTTATTTGGAAGCTTTGCAGCAAATAAACCTTATCATGAAACTTAACCTTATCATCATTCTTTCTTTTCTTTTCACGATCGGGGCATATAAACTTTCTGCCCAGCAACGGGCAAAGCCGCTTGGGTACGAGATAGCAGCAGGAGTGCAAACTTATTATGCCCCCTTTCTGAAAGCAGAATTAAAAGGTATGCAGCCGGTTGTTATGGCTGGCGTGCATCAGCCATTAAACGTAAAGAACAGTATTGGACTAACATTAAGGTTGGGCTATAACCGGCACATGCAGCAAGGTGATGCATTGTTTACACAACTGTTATTTAACTACACACCTCTTATTGCAAAAAAAATTGAATTGGGAATTGGAGCCGGTGCAGGCTACCAATTTTCATTTTATCCATCAAAACCTTTGAAGTGGAACGGTACAGAATGGGTTGAAGGAAAAGCTTCAAAAGCAGTTATACAGGTACCGGCACTGTTAAGTATTGGCTATCGTGGAATTGAAACAGCCAAAGGCAGATTTACTCCTTATGTTTCTTATCAGCTGAATGCATTATTCAACTACACACCTGATCTTACACCATTGCCTTCTTCTTTCTTTCTGCTGGGCGTAAAATATTCAGTAAAAAAATAATTCACCTACTCAACTTATTAATTGAATGATCATGAAACATATTTCGATCGTTGTGGCCGTAGCCTGTTTATTTCTTTTAGCTTCCTGCAGGCAGGATGTATATAGCACCGCTGTTACTCCCATTGCAGGCTCATTGCCGGAGAATGAGAATCACCCAATGAAAGACAGTCTCGATTTTATTTTGAATAAACATATTGCCAAAGGTGTACCTGGTGCCCAGGTAATGGTGAAGAATGCCGATGGCTGGTATATTACAAACGGTGGTTATGCAAAAGTTGAAACAAAAACCGCTATGTCGGATAATATGGCTGCATGGGTTTACAGTATTTCAAAAACCTACCTGGCAACTGTTGCATTGCGGTTAAAAGAGAAAGGCATATTGAATCTTGATGCACCTATAGCTGATTTTATTTCACCGGATATACTAAAGCATATTGCAAACGGTGATAAGATCACTGTTCGTCAGTTGATGAATCATAGCAGTGGGTTACGGAATCATACAGTAGAACCATCTTTTCAGTTGTTTCAACTAAACAATCCATTTACAGTATTGAGTCTTGAAGAAAAAATAAAGTTCATTTATGATAAACCCGCCTTGTTTGAACCGGGAACAGATTTTTTCTATAGTAACAGTGGTTATACACTGTTACAATGGGTTGTAGAAAAAGCAAGCAACAAATCCTATGCACAGGTTTTGCAGGAAGAAATTCTGCAACCTTTAAATCTTACTAAGACCTACTATCATATCACTGATACAAAAATGCTAGAGCTTGGTTTTCCTAACTACTATTTTGAGCGTTACAATAATGGTCAGCTCGAAAATGCAACCCAATGGAATAACACCATTGCAAAAGGGTTGGAAGGTTATGGAGGTATTGCAGCTAATGGAACGGATGTGATCCGTTTTATGGACGCACTCATAAACGGCAATATCATTAGTGCAGCTTCCTTACAGGAAATGCGTACATGGGTGCAGGGAAAAGAAAGTACAGAACCTGACTATGGCTTAGGTCTTGAGTATTTTGGAAGTTACAATAAAACTGTACCAACAATAACTTACGGACACGAAGGCGATGGAATAGGAGGTACAACACAGGTTTTATATGTCCCGGCAAATGATACCTATATTTTCATTACGATCAATGCCGGCCGACAGTTGTTTGGTGAATATCTATTTCGCACCAGCGATCTTAAAATAGATCTGTGCCGTTATGTAGCAACCTATCGTTAACGAAATTTATTCTTAACCTGTAAACGAAATCTTATGCGTTACACCTTCATCAGCTTTGGGATTATTTTATTGTTACTTGTTTCCTGTAATAAACCGGCAAATCAGCCGCAGCGAATATCAAAACTGTTAACAAAAATTTCCTCATCACCTACTGATTTTCGTTCGTATACCTATGATGCAAATAAACTTTTGACGAACCATACGATACAGTTCATAAATGGCAATGGCACATCCGTTATGTCAGTTAATTATTCTTATGTTAACGGCATGATCAATACTGCAGGAAGCCAGGGAGGTTCTGTTTTTTACGAAGCGGAAGGCAATCAGGTGAAAGTTGTACGGAGTTTCAGACCAATGGGGAGCGAAATTTCGGTTATAAACTATAGTTATAACAGCAAGGGACAATTGATCGAGTGGAGAGAAAAGTTTAATCAGCCGGATATCGATCAGCCAAAGGAATCGAAGCAGATTTTTGAATATTATGCTGATGGAAATGTAAAGCGGATGATGTATTATTTAAAAATGACCAACGACGGACCTTTTGTATTAAACGGAAGTACAGTATATGATCAATACGACCAGTTTAAAAATCCTGAGATACCTTTTCCTGGAACAGTTTATCTGCCATCCATTGTATTTCAAAAGAACAATTTCGGTCGTATGAGACATTATGCAGCTAACGGTGAGCTGTATCAAACAAGCACGTTTGAATATACCTATGATGCAGATGGTTATCCTTCAACAAAACTTTACAGAGACGACAGAAGTACCATTCCCATAGTATTTACCTATCAGTACCAATAATTCAATTACCATTTTCAGTAGCGGTTGGTTTAAGAAGGGGATCTTGTAAAAGATCCCTTTTCACATATTCATGTGGTTGCCTCTGTATATATTCACGAGTACATTTAACATATGAAACTTATCATCTTCTTATTCGCATTCGGTCTTCAATATTCATTCGCACAGCTTTCAGCAGATAAAAAATTAAAGGTTGACAGTCTTATTCAGCAGTATATCGAAACCAAGCAATTCTCGGGCTGTGTACTCGTTGCAAAGAACAACGAAGTGTTGTATCAACAGGCATTTGGTTACGCTAACAAAGAAGAGCAGGTGCCAAACCGCATTGCTACTAATTTTAATATTGCATCAATGGGCAAAACCTTTACTGCAACGCTTATTATGCAGTTGGTACAGGAAGGAAAAATAGCCATTGATCAAACGCTTGCATCTATTTTGCCTGAGTATAAAATAAAAAAGGCTGATAGTATTACTGTACACCACCTTCTTACTCATACCTCCGGTGTTGGAAATTACATGATGCATGTAAATTTTGAAGCAGAGCGCCATCAATTAAAATCGTTGGATGATGTAATGCCCTATGTGGTTGCAATGGATCCAACATTGGATTATGTCGGGCAGCGACATGATTATTCTAACTCTGGATTTATTGTATTGGGAAAGATCATTGAGAAAATTACCGGCAAATCGTATATGCAGAACCTGGAGGAACGTATTTTTAAGCCAGCCGGCATCAAGAGTTCATATATTCATTACCCGGCCACTTTCATAGCCCCCAATGAAGCAACACCATACTTAGCCTATACAGGTAAAACGTTTATTAATGCCGCAGCAGAAGAATTCCCTGCTTTTTCGGATGGTGGTATGCAGTCGAATGTGATCGATCTTTATCGCTTTGCAAAGGCTTTACTGAATGGTAAACTTCTTTCGCCTGTTATGAGGGATAGTATGTGGAATGGAAAAGTTGCAACAGGCAGAGCAGATAAGTACAGTTTTGGCTGGGTTGATGAACAAACAGATTTTGGAAAAAGGACTTATAGTCATAGCGGAGGTGGTAAGGGTTTTTCATCTGATCTCAAGATCGTAAAGGAAGATGGATACATTGTGATTGTATTGATCAATAACAGGGTGAATCCTCGTGAAGTAACGAATAATATTTTGCGTATTCTTTACAACAAAGAAACCCGCAAGCCTGAAAAATATCTTGAGAATGTATTAATGGAAGTAACAGAGCAGAAAGGTTTTGATTATGTTCGTGCCAATTACAAAGCGATCATCAAAGAAAAAGGACATGATAAAACTCCAAACCCCTGGGTGTATATTATGTACTCAGATATGTTTGAAACCTTAAAGGATTTTGATAAAGCATTTGCGGTGATTGATATGGGTCGGGAGGAATTTCCGAAAGAGGCATCGATGTATAATGTAACCGGACAGCTGTATGTTAATCAAAAAAAATATAAGGAAGCTGTTGAGTGGTTTAACAAAGCACTTGCAGTTAATCCCGAAGATGGTTTTGCAAAAATGATGCTGAAGAATATCAGCAGTAAACTATAAAGTTATTTTTATGAGCAGGAAAGTTGTTGTGTATATCGCTGCCAGTGTTGATGGTTTTATAGCTGCACCCGATGGAGATCTTGCGTTTCTTTCAAAGGTTGAAAAGGAAGGCGAAGATTACGGTTACGGAGCGTTTATTTCTACTGTAGATACAGTTGTTCTAGGTAAGAACACATACGATAAAGTATTATCTATGGGTTATGCTTTTCCTCATGCTGATAAGGAAGCTTATATCATTACAAGAACCGAACGGGCCACCGAAGGAACAATAAATTTTTACACAGGGGATGTAGTTGACCTGGTAGCTGAACTGAAAGAAAAAAATGGCAAAACAATCTTTATTGACGGTGGTGCTTTTGTAGTGAACAGGTTGTTACAGAATGGCCTGGTGGATGAGCTTCATCTTTCGTACATACCTGTATTACTTGGCGATGGCATCTCCTTATTTAAACAGGGCAACCCTTTACAGAACCTGGAACTTCAAACTGTAAAAACATTTGATACGGGTTTGGTACAACTTCATTATCGTTTTATAAAAGACTGATCTGCGATCCTCTTTTTCACATGTTCATGTGGTGCTGCTGTAATAGCCAACTGGCTACATTTGGCAAAACCTTTTTATGAAGCCTGTCATAAACCTTGTCATCTTTTTTCTTCTTATTTTTCATACAACTACTGCGCAAATAACAAAAGAGCAAAAATCAGAAGCGATTGATAGTGTGATTAAGTTGATGAATGAACGTTACATCTTTCCTGAAACTGCAAAACAAATCGAACTTCATCTGCGAAAGCAGCAAACAAAAAGGGCATACGATACAATTACAAGTGCTGACGCATTTGCTGCTAAATTAACAGCTGACGTGAGAAGCATTTGTAATGATAAGCATGTTGGAATTCGTTTCTCACCGGAGCCCTTGGTCATAGACCGCAGTGTTAATTTGATGCAGATGCCGGAAGACGAAAAAAGTGGCTATGCAGAGTTTCTTCGACTGGAGAATTACGGTGTTAGAAAGCTTGACATATTAAAAGGTAACATCGGGTACATTGATTTTAAATTTTTATGCGGAACAGAATATGCCGGTGATTTTTATGCTGCGATGATGAATTATGTGCAGCATACCGATGCTCTGATTATTGATTTTCGACGTTCAAACGGTGCTATGAGCGATAATGTTATACCCTTTCTCTGCAGCTATTTCTTTGCAGATAAGATACATCTGAATGATCTGTATTGGAGAGAACGGAATTTTACCCAGCAAACATGGACGCAGGTAGTAGTACCCGGTAAGAAATATCTGAATAAACCTATTTATATACTCACGAGTGGCGCCACTTTCTCCGGTGCAGAAGAAATGACCTATGATCTCAAAAATCTAAAACGTGCAACAATAATTGGAGAAGTAACAGGTGGAGGTGCGAACCCCGGTGGGAGTGTAGTACTTACCAAACACTTCCGCATGTTTTTGCCTGTTGGCCGTGCCATCAATCCCATCACCAAAACAAACTGGGAAGGAGTGGGTGTGCAGCCGGATAGTCTTACAACATCAAGGTTAGCGTTGCACAAGGCGCATCTTGCTGCCATGAATCATAGTATTGCAACAACTACAAATGGGTTGTGGAAAGAGGAATTAAAACGGTTAGTAGCAGAGGTGCAAAAGGAAATACCTGTTGTTGTAAATGTTGAGTTCAGATTAAAAGGATTTCCCAATGCAAAAGCCGTATCGGTTGCAGGAAGTTTTAATGATTGGTCGCCTTCATCAGTAAAAATGAAACGGGTAGGCGATGAGTGGGTTGTACAAACTGTTGCAGAGCCAGGTAAACATATGTACAAATATGTAGTAGATGGTAACTGGATACTGGATCCTGCCAACAACGTAACAGGAAATGAAAACGGACATACGAATTCAGTGATAGTGATAAAGTAACAAAACACATCATTCCTGTTTCAATCTGTGATTTCCTTTTTTAATTCGATTAAAAAATGGATTTGCAGAATAACATAATTTCTAACAAGTTTACGTATATGTTGAAATCCATTCTTGCGTTCTCAGTATTTTATTTATTGCCTTTACTTGGTTCGACACAAATTCAGTATAACAGAAAACTTGATCAATATACAACAGCTTATGCTGCGGTATATGATTTTCATGGGGCCGTACTTATGGCAAAAAAGAATGAAATTATCTTTCAAAAGGCTTTTGGTTATGCAAACAGAGAATGGTCTGTGAAAAACACTACCGATACCCGCTTTCCCATCGCATCGCTAACAAAGCAATTTACAGCAGCCGCTATTCTGCAACTAGCAGAGCAGGGAAAGCTTTCTGTTGATGACAGATTAAGTAAATTCTTTCCAGGCTATCCCAAAGGCGATAGTGTAACTATACACATGCTGCTGAATCATACATCGGGCATAAAGGAATATTCTCAAGTACCCGGGCTGTTTCAATTGAATTATACAAATGAACTTTCGAAAGACACAATCATCAAACTTTTCCAAAAGCTCCCTTTCAGTTTTTCGCCGGGCTCTTTCTGGGGATATAGTAATACTGGTTATATTCTTTTAGGCTATATCATTGAACAAATAACCGGTGAGACTTATGGTGATTACATTAAGAAGAATATATTTCAAAAAGCGGAGATGAACAACAGTGGATTGTTTCATCAAGATACTGTTACTTCAAAAAGGGCTTTCGGGTATACACAAACGCCAGCAGGCATTATTACGCAAATGGTCGTTCCCTTTAAATTGGGGTTTAGTGATGGTGGTTTATTTTCAACGGTCGAAGATTTATTGAACTGGAACAGGGCACTCCATTCGTGCAATATTATTGGTAAAGAGTATCTCTCTAAAATGAATCAGCCAAACCGTGAGGAAGGCGGTGCCGGATATGGAATTTTTATCGATAATATGTTCGACCGGAAAGTAAGATTTCATACAGGAAATATTCCCGGTTACAGTTCAGTCATGTTGAATTATGTTGAGGACGATGTGACGATCATTATTCTGGCAAACAAAGAAACAAATCTTGATTTTTTTCCAAGGGGAATTGCGGCAATCATGTTTGATAAGGATGTGGTAATTCCTTATCCGCATAAGCCATTTCAATTGGCCTCTGAAAATCTTCAGCTGTATGCAGGTAAATTTGAGACAGTTTTCCCTTTTGAGGTAATCGAAAAACAAGGCAAGTTGTTTATGAATATTGGAAGGGATATTGAATTGGTTGCTGAGTCCAAAACAAAGTTTTATGTTGCAGAGCCTGATGTAGATATTCAGCTTGAATATGTTTTCAATGGACAAAATTGTTCGCCTGTTCTATATTGAAGGCGGTGTAAAAACCGAAGCGAAATTAAAATAGCGGGTTCCTTCCCATTTCAAAAAAAATTGTTAATCACATATTCATGTGACATAATAAGCCTGCGCAATTCTTTACTTTGATTTAGTAAAAAATTATACAATGCAGAAATTAACCTTTTCATCATCTCTTCTTTTGCTTTTGTTTGCTTCCTGCAGTAAACCAGATGTGAGCGAGAAAGAAATTCCTGTTTCAAAGACCGTTGAATTTCGTCTGGCGCAAGCAGCTGATTATTCAGGTTCTGTTTATGACGGCATCCAGGCTGAAGTTCGTCTCTCGGTTAGTAAACAGGTAGCTGGAGCATCAGTACCCGTAATTTTATGGGATACCATCATTCCTTATCAAAGTTTACGTGTATATCCTGCCTCTGCAACACCGTTGTTGATCAGCAGGCAATTCAACGGAATTTTTGAAAGCAAAGAAAGTATTCGTTTTAGTAAAGTGGTTCGTTACAAAGATGGACTGAATCAGATATCCATGAATGCGTCAGGTGAAGATATTCCTGCATCGGTGAGCAATAAATTGGTAATGGTTGATTTGTAAAAAAACTGTGAATGTTAAAAAATTACAAACCACATGTTCATGCGATAGGAGTGTAGTTATTCAACCCGCATCTTTGCAACGGATCATAATTAATAGAAGATTTACAAATGCTAATCAAACACCAAAGACCTGTATTACAGGTCTTTTTTTATTTCACATATTTATGCGGTTGTGGTGCAACGTTAGTTGAATGATCTTTGTCAAGTCATTAATCATTAAACTTTATCATTATTATGAAATTTACGTTTAAATCAACAGCTAAGCTGTTTGCTCTCTTTGTTAGCACCGCACTTATTCTCACCTCGTGCAAAAAAGACAAATCAGATGCTTTCACAAGCACAAAGATCAAAACTGTTGTGTCGCCAGACAATCAGGTGTCGTTTACATATAATGCAAACGGTACTATAAAAACTGCAGCTTTAAAAAATGATTTTGTTACATCGGGCGATCTGGTGAATTATGAAGTGAGTTACGATGCACAGGGTAAGATCAGCGAAATTACGTCTGATGAAGATATCCGAATTGTTCCCATTTACCAGAACGGTGTATTGGCAGAGGCTTCATTTGAAACAAAGGATGGAATAGAGCTTTTTGTTACAACCTACACTTATCAAAACAATTTTTTAAAGTCAGTAGAAATTTATTCAGCAGCCGGTGAACCCTGGTTAAAATTTGTTTTCACAAACAGCGCATCAGGTAACGTAGAAAAAACAGAGTTCTTCGTTCAAAATCCTTTGCAACCTGATCTGTTTATCTTTGGCGGTAGTGTAACAAATACGTTCGACAATAAGACAAACCCGCTGTATGCTGCAAAAGATTTGTTGCATTTACTTTGGGTGCCGGCTTCTCCAAATAATATACTCACGGAAATTCATAAAGACGATAATAATATCCTGGAAGAAACGGTAAATTATACTTACCAGTATCATTCAAACGGAGTACCTAAGTCGGCAGTTATGCAATCAACAGTTGTTGGGCAGCAACCTGTGAACTCAACAATCAATTTTACTTATTTCTAATTGGAAAATCAATAATTTTCTCAGCATACATGCAGTTGGTTTCACCCGGGTATTCATACCCGGGTTCTTTATTTTATTGCAGCTTTTTTAAATAAAAGAATTCTGCCCTGTCCCTGTTTTGTGCAGCAACAACTGCAATAGATCCTTTGTATGGAAATTGAATAAGCGATTTTGCATTACCCGGTACGTATAGTCCACTTTGCAAAATTGATAATGGCGTAAAGTTGCCTTTACCATTGCCTTGCAGTACAACAGCATTCGAAGCGTCCATTCTTCCCTGGAAGGGATGCATATCAAACATGTTTCCTGTCAGAATGATGTCGGGATTGCCATCGGCATTGTAATCACTTACTGCTATACCAAATACAGAACTGAATTGCGCACTGAAAGGAAGAGGGTGAACTTCAAATTCAAACTTGCCTTTATTTTCGATCCATACAGAAGTAAGTGTAACAGCAGTTCGTTGTAACTCATTCTCCCTTTTGAAATTACCCAACAGGCTTTTCATATCTGCTGAAGCATAAGCGTTGAATACAGGGAATATTTTCTTAATTGAAGGAATTTCTTCAGCCAATTGATCTCGGTATGCAACGGGGAACTCCTGCATATTGCCATGAAGCTTGTTCGGTTTCCAGATACTAAGCAATGCATCCCAGCGTCCGTTATTATCATAGTCGTTTGCATAAATAGTTAACGGTTGTTTTTCTGTTGCATGATAATAACCATTGCTGCCGAAATTGCCGGCTATATAATCCATGTCGCCATCATTATCAAGATCAGCAGCAGCAATGCAGTTCCACCAGCCGGTTTGTTTATCAGTGATGGTTGGTTGAAGTTGCAGCTTTCCTTTTTCATTTTTAAAAAAATGAATACCCATCCATTCACCGGTAACAATTAGGTCAATATCTTTATCGTTGTCTGCATCGCTCCAGATTGCATCACTCACCATGCCAATAGTTTTTAATGCAGGTGCAGCATTGTCTGTGATCAGTTCAAAACTTATTTTGCCTTTTGTTGAATTGTTACGCAACAAATAACTCTGTTCTGGTTTGGGATATTCAACAGGTACACTCCGTCCGCCAACAAACAGATCAATATCGCCATCAGCATCAAGATCTGCTCCTTTTACACATGACTTGCTGCCAATAAGTAACGGCAATGCAAGACTATCATAGCTGAAATTGCCGTTTCCATCGTTTAAGTAAAATCTGTCAGCATAACCTGCATTTCCTTTTGGCAGTTCATTACTTCCGCTTGCAATGTAGAGATCAAGATCAGCATCGCCATCAGCATCAAACAAGTAAACCCCGGCATCATCAGCTATTTGTTGAAATCCGGTATGCAATGGTTTCATACTGAATTGGTGATTGGGTTGTTGCATGTAAATGATCGCTGCATTTGGGTTGCTTCCGCCAATCACAATATCAACGAGACTATCCTTGTTTAAATCACCAACTGCAATTGCAGGGCCATACTGTGATAATTTGTGCGGCAACTGACGTTGAATATTAAAATCAACATAATCAGTTTCTTTATGAAAAAAGTTAAGTCCTGTTTGCGAAGTGATAGTTGTAAACCAATTACCGGTTGCAATGATTGGCTGTTGTTCATTATTTGGCTGTGCAGAAATTGATTGGCTGATGGTCATAGTTTGATTGGCAAGTACATCTTTCAATACTTCTTTCTTACCATCATTCCAGTAAACAACAATTGAATCAACAGTGGAAATACTATCCAAACCAAAGTGCATGATATTTTCGACTGAACTCATATAGCCACGATAGGGCGTGTGCTCTGCAACCTGCTCACCGCCTTTGTAATAAAGATGTGCAATTGTGCCAATGCCATTGATGTTACTTGTGTCTCCACGGAAGCGGATACGCAGATAATTTTTCTTTTGTTTTGATTCGTTGAGTTTGTTTTCCAGTAAGGTGGCTTCCATGTTGGTATTGTTGATCACCACATCAAGATCGCCATCGTTATCAAAATCGGCATAAGCAATACCTGCAGAGTAGGTAGGGATGTTCCAGCCCCAGTCAATTGTTTTATTGGAAAATGTCAGATCATGATTGTTACGGAAAATATAATTGCTGATCTGTACGGGTGGAAGCTTTTGCAGCAGGTCGTTTGCAGAACCAGCAGTGTTTCCTTCACGATAAGCCATAAAATCGAGATCAGTTACATCTTTCGGCAACCCGTTTGTTGTCATCAGGTCTTTATAACCATCGTTATCAGCATCGATCAATAATGCTGCCCAACTCCAGTCGGTATTGGCAATGCCACTGTAGTAGGCAATTTCACTAAACACTGGCGCACCAATTGAATCGTTCTCTAACAGGCGTGGGCCTTGGTTCAGCTGTAGTGTATTACGTACAGTTTGATAGGGGAAATTGTATTGTGCAGAATACAGGTACCAGTTATAATCAACGGGGTTAAACATCATCTTCTGGCGGTAATTATCTTCAGGCATCATATCCATTTCAACAAGATCAATCAGGCCATCGTTGTTAATGTCGCCTGCATCATTACCCATTGCATTTAAACTTCCGTGTTTAAAGTATTCGTTATTGCGGTTGGTGAAAGTGCCATTCTTATTATTGATGTATAAAACATTTCCACTGAGATAATCGTTGCTGATATAAATATCTTTCCAGCCATCACGATTAATATCAAGAATATTGATACCCAGTCCGTTTCCTTCCCAGGTTATGCCAGCTTCTTTTGTTACATTGGTAAAAACAGGATGTTGTTTTTGTGCATCCCAGTCGTTGCGGTAAAGTACATCGTTTGTAAAACCGCTGCCATCATTTTTTATTTTACGGAATGTGTTGGGGAACTCGTTGTTAAGATCATTCACTAACAAATAAAGATCAAGATCACCATCATTATCATAATCAAAGAACGAAGCCATATGGGTACTCACTGTGTCAACCAAGCCATAATAAGCAGCACTTTCCGTAAAACGGGGAGTATTGGTCGCCATGTCAACACCAGTGTTAATGTATAGCAGGTCTTTTTTCAGTTCTGCATTTTGCCAGGCTGCGGCTGATACATACAAATCGAGCAAACCATCATTATTAATATCAACCACTGTTGCACCACGGCTCCATTTTTTATTACCACCAACACCTGCTTTCTCTGTAACATCTTCAAACTTCATGTTGCCACGGTTAATGAATAATTTGTTTGGCTGAACAGATGCTGTAAAATAGATATCGGGTAAGTTGTCATTATTGAAATCACCAATACCAACACCGCCACCATTATAGAGATATTGGTAGTTGATCATGTTGAGTTGCTGGTTTTCAATAATTGCGTTGTTGAAAGTGAGGCCGCTTTCGGCGCTTTTTATTTCGTGAAAAAGAGTGGATTCCTTTTTAGCGCATGCTGTCAATAATAGCAGCCACGCAGTAAAAACAAGCAGTTGTTTCATCAAAGTAGTTTGGAAACCGAAAATAAGATAAAATTCTGCTTGTGAATGACCTTGTAAAAGATGAGGGAAACAGTTTATCCATTAACCTGCTGTGTGGCAGGGTGGAGAGCTGCATACTTACTTGTTTGTTCACGGTAGAAGAGCAGCAGACCGCTGAACATGCCACAGGCTGCTACAAGCAGCAGTTCATTGCTATATGGAAAAGGGCTGCTGAAAATCGCTGCAATACCCTGGCTCATCAGCACAAGTTCATTCAGAAACATGGCAGATACAAAGAGCCAAAAACCACTGAACGCAAGTTTTGTTGGCAGATAAACCAAGCGGTTTTGCAACAGGTAGCCAATAATGAACATACTCACAAAGCCAAGCAAAACAAGATGCAGAAATCCAATAACAATAGGACGAATACCAAACGCATATTGGTTAAGTGCCGGTATTGCAGAAAATCCCTGCATGATTATTTTAAGTGCAAAAGCCAAAACTGCAATGAGCCATATCAAATGAACAGGTGGGTGAAAAACAAGTCTGAACTGCTGTCTCATTAGTATTAACAGCCTGATAAAAAGTAAGAGTGCAACAACCTGAACTATTGATGCAACGGCACCCGATGTAACCATCCAGCCGGGCAAGCGCATCCATAACATGGATAAGAACCACGCAGGTATAAGTGTTGCCAACAGGAGATAAAAGAAAAGATCAGCCAGGCGTATATGTTGTATCTGCATTCGATGTTTCATTTGTGAAAAAAACAATGCAAGAATGGTAAACAGGAACCAGCCATTGTATTGAAAGTGGAGATAAAAGTAAACAGAGCCAAAATAGAGATCCTGGTTTATGATCTTATTCGCCATTAAATAAGCAAGCGTAAATGTGCCGGCTGCTGAAATTATATTACTGATCAACGCTGTGTACAACCATTTCTTTTCGAAACTTAACTGATCGTTTGTTTTGATCATTTTCCACGCAACAAGTGCAAACCAGAACGAAACAAGAATGGATAGGGTAGAGAAGAAAATCGAAGGCGCTGCATAACCCATAAATGGAAACGTGCATAACATACCATAGCTGCTGATCTGCTGTGCCCACAATAAACGATTGAATTGTTTTTGCTGTTGTTCGTTTGGTTTTAACAGGTGAATAATAGCAATGAATAGTGCCAGCGATACCCAACCCGCAAATGCGAAATGTGAATGAGCATGCAGTAAATGCTTCTGATCAACAACAGGCAAAGGGAAAAGAATTTTGTACCGAAGTAATACACCCGCCAACGCCAGTAATGTAAAATTGAAGAAAGCCCGCTTGGCCCATAGTTGTGTGAAAGTCATATTAAGGCAAAAATTTTCTCAAAGTGAAATGTTTATTTGATACAGGAATATGCGTACGCTCATATCAGCAATACACTTTGCCACGTTCAATTTTTAAATGACCATTACGTTCCAGTTCACGAATAGAACGGATAACGGTTTCAACCCGCAAACCCGTCATATCGGCAATCTGCTGACGTGTGAGTTCTATTTTTAATAATTCATTTTCTGCAATGCCCCTGCTTTTTTTATACTCCTGCAGCAACGTGCTTACACGATGCATTGGACCATACGATGAAATTTCTTTTGAGATCAGTGATTTAAAACGAAGCCTGCGTGCAAGTGTTTGAGTAAAACCAAAATGGATGTCGAAGTTTTCTTTCAACAGTTGGAGGAAATTTTCTTTTCGCAGGCGAATAACCACTGAAGCTTCATCGGCTTCTGCACTTGCCGGATAAATTCCGCCATCAAACAAAGGAGGTTCGCCAAAACTTTCGCCGGCTTCAAACATACCCTGTATAAATTCTTTTCCTTCTTCGTTGCAATTGCACATTTTAATTCTTCCTTCCACTACCTGGTAATAGAAATGAGCAGGATCGTCTTCGCAAAAAAGCACCTGTCCTTTTTCAAGGTTGTGAAAGGTTGCCCCCCATGCAAGGAGCAGATCCAGATCAATAATATTATTGGTAGTTGCCTGCATAATAGATGCAAATTACTATGCTGCTGACGCACAGTTTCTGACAAAATGCAAACGATTAACTGATATTGATCAGTTTTTTCAACATCCTTCGAGCTTATCGCTTGCTTTTACCTGATTGTAATCAGTCAGTTTCTTTTATGACTGTAATCATATTGTTCTGTTTTAAGTGATAGTAATCTTGCCATGTTATTTTATCTGCCAACTTAAAAAATAAGCTCATGAAAAAAATGCTCATCGTCTTCAGTTTTCTAGGTTTTGTATATGCTTGCGGTAACCAAGGTTCTTCCGACAAAACAACAAACAGTGAATCAACTACTCAAACTACTACTGATAACGGTAACCCATCATATGATCCTGAAAGAGGTGCAGGCAAGTTTACCAATGTAGATGTGAAACCTGAACTTGATAAAGTGATGGCGGAAGCCGGATTGAAGGTGTATGATGTGAAATGCGGAAGCTGCCATAAACTTACTGATGAGAAACTGGTTGGCCCCGGTTGGAAAGGCGTAACAACACGCCACAAGCCCGAGTGGATCATGAATTTCGTTACCAATGTTGATGAAATGTTGGATAAAGATCCTAAAGCAATGGCACAATTGGAGCTCTGCCTTGTTCGTATGCCTAACCAGAATTTATCTGATGACGAAGCAAGACATGTATATGAATTCATGCGTAAGAATGATGGTGTAAAATAAACCTGCTGATTCCAAGACTTACTAATAACTCTTAATACAATTAATATGAACAGCTCTAAAAGAATGTTGACGATCCTGCTTGCTGTAGTTGCTTTGCAATGGATGTCCTGTAAACCCAAAGGTGCTTCCAATGCAGCGGCTGGTGGCAATGCTGAAAAAGCGTATGTTGCCCCGGGCAAGTACGATGAATTTTACAATTTTGTTTCCGGTGGTTTCAGCGGACAAATGAGCGTATATGGTTTGCCCAGCGGTCGTTTGTTTCGTGTAATTCCTGTATTCTCTGTTGATCCTGAAAAAGGATATGGTTACAGTGAAGAATCAAAACCGATGTTAATGACCTCCAATGGTTTTGTTCCATGGGATGATCTTCATCACATTTCTTTTTCACAAACAAATGGTGAAATTGATGGACGCTGGACATTTGGTAACGGTAACAACACTCCTCGTGTAGCAAGGATCGATAACAAAACCTTCCGCACTGCCGAGATCATTGAAATACCGAACAGTGCCGGTAATCACTCCTCTCCATTCATCACTGAAAATTCTGAGTATCTCGTAGCAGGTACACGTTTCAGTGTTCCTATTGGTGATAATACAGATGTACCTATCGAATCTTACAAAGAAAATTTTAAAGGTGTAATCAGTTTTATCAGTATCGGTAAAGAACATGGTGAAATGGATATTGCTTTCCAGTTACTGTTACCCGGTGTAAACTTCGATCTTAGTCGTGCAGGTAAAGGACCCAGCCATGGTTGGTTCTTCTTTAGCTGTTACAACAGTGAGCAGGCAAATACATTGTTGGAAGTAAACGCATCACAACGTGATAAAGATTTTATTCTTGCTGTAAACTGGAAAAAAGCAGAGGAATATCTTAAAGCCGGAAAAGGTGTAAAGAAACAAGTGCGTTATGCACATAACACATGGGATGAAGCTACTCACTCAGCTAAACATGAGATCAGAACAGAAGTAACAGTGCTTGATCCTGCAATATTGAAAGATATCTGTTATTTCATTCCTTGTCCTAAATCACCACATGGTTGCGATACTGATCCAACAGGTGAATACATTGTGGGCAGTGGTAAACTGGCAGCTATCATTCCGGTTTTCTCTTTCACAAAAATTCAAAAAGCAATTGCTGATAAGACATATGATGGTGAATATGGCGGCATTCCTGTAATTAAATACGAAGCTGCTTTACATGGTGAAGTAAAGAAACCAGGCCTCGGACCATTGCATACAGAGTTTGATGACAAGGGTAATGCTTATACTTCATTCTTTGTGAGCAGTGAAATTGTAAAGTGGAATGTAAAAAGTCTGGAAGTGCTTGATCGTGTACCAACTTATTACTCTATTGGTCACCTTTCAATTCCAGGTGGCGATACAAGAAAACCTTGGGGTAAATATGTTGTAGCTTATAACAAGATCACAAAAGACCGTTACCTGCCAACAGGACCTGAGTTAACACAAAGTGCACAGATCTTTGATATCAGTGGTGATAAAATGCAACTGATCCTTGATTTCCCAACTATCGGTGAACCACACTATGCAGGTTCAATGCCGGCATCGCTCATCAAAGACAAGAGTTTGAAAATTTATAAGATCGATGAGAACAAGCATCCATATGCTGCGAAGGGTGAGAAAGAATCAAAAGTGGTACGTGAAGGAAATAAAATTCATGTGTACATGACATCTATACGTTCACACTTTGCACCAGATAATATTGAAGGTGTTAAGTTAGGCGATGAAGTATATTTCCACGTTACAAATCTGGAACAGGATTGGGATGTACCACATGGTTTTGCTATTAAAGGTGCGCTCAATGCAGAGTTGCTGATTATGCCGGGTGAAACACAAACATTAAAATGGGTTCCTGAAAAAACAGGCATCTATCCATTCTATTGTACTGATTTCTGTAGTGCATTGCACCAGGAAATGCAGGGTTACCTGCGTGTATCGCCTGCAGGAAGCAGCGTGCCACTATCATTCAGTTTAGGTAAACAAGGTGCTGCTGCAGCAGAAAAACCTGCAGCCAAATAAAAGTTGAGGATAATTATCAAAAACAGGCCTGTACTTACATTCAGGTAAGACAGGCCTGTATTTTCAGATCAAAAGAAGAAACCAATGAACAAGCCATTATCACCAATTGCACGGATGTTATCGTTAGTCTGCGGTATCATTTTAATTGTTGTCATTTTTGTACCGATGTGGCGAATTGATCTTACAGCTCCGCAATATCCGGAGGGATTGGTGTTGAAGATTCACGCTAATAAACTCTCCGGTGATGTGGATGTGATCAATGGATTAAACCATTACATTGGTATGCGCAAACTGGTGGAGTCTGATTTTGTAGAGTTCACGATTCTTCCTTTTCTTATTGGTTTTTTTGCGTTGATGGGTATCATCACTTTTTTGGTGAACCGTCGTTGGTTGTTTTATACGTTTGGTATTCTGTATATCCTCTTTGGCATAATTGCCATGTATGATTTTTACAGATGGGAATACGATTATGGTCATAACCTTGATCCAACAGCAGCAATTGTTGTTCCGGGCATGGCCTATCAACCGCCGTTGATTGGGTTTAAACAACTACTCAACTTTGGTGCCTATTCTTTTCCTGATGTGGGTGGTTATATTTTTATAGGCGTAGGATTGATCCTGGTGTTTTTATTTATCAGGGAATGGAGACTAAAGCCAAAGCTTGCAGTAGCGGCATCAACATTATTATTGATGTTTAGTTTACAGAGTTGTTCAAGTGGTCCACAACCGATCAGCTTTGGAAAAGATGCCTGTCATTTTTGTAAGATGGTGATCAGCGATCAGCGTTTTGGAGCAGAGGTGATCACAGATAAAAATAAAATTTACAAGTTTGATGATGTGCATTGCGTGGTATCGTTTATGAAATCAGGTACTGTGCCTACAAGTGAAATTGCCTCTGTTTACCTGGTTGATTTTTCTGAGAAGGGAAAACTGGTAAAAGCAGAAGAAAGCTTTCTGCTTCAAGCTGAACAGTTACGTAGCCCGATGGGTGGTAATGTAGCTGCATTTACAGTTGCCGACAGTATGAAAAAATTTCAACAACAGATCAGTGGCGCTGCTGTTAGTTGGAAAGAACTTATTCAGTAATGAAATTACTCACCGGCATATTATTTTTTTGTTTGCTGTCATCTGTTTCTGCACGTACGTTGCGTGTTGGTTTAACACAGCAATTCCGTACTGTTAAGCAAGCGGTGCAACAGGCTGCCGATGGCGATACGGTTATGGTATTTGCAGGTGTGTACAAAGAAGGACAGATCACTATTAATAAAAAATTAGTGCTGCTTGGTATAAACTTTCCTGTGCTTGATGGAGAGCGAAAGCATGAGATCATCACCATCAATGCAAACGGCGTTGTGGTGGAAGGTTTTCTATTTCGTAATTCAGGCCGAAGCAGTTATAATGATATTGCTGCTTTGCGTATTGCTGAAAGTCGAAATGTCATAATCCGCAACAACCAGTTTCAAAACAGTTATTTTGGTATTTACTCGCAGCATGCAACAGCTTGTATCATTACAGGTAATAAGTTGAGCTCCGATGCGAAAGATGAAATTTCTTCCGGTAACGGTATCCATTGCTGGAAGAGCGATAGTATGCAGATCAGCAACAATTATGTTACCGGTCATCGTGATGGTATCTACTTCGAGTTTGTAACCAACTCTGCCATCAAACAAAACAACAGTACAAAAAATGTGAGGTATGGTTTGCATTTTATGTTTTCCAATACCAATTCGTATATATCAAACAGGTTTACGGACAATGGTGCCGGTGTGGCAGTGATGTATTCAAAGGGAATCAAAATGTATCACAACACATTTGCAGACAACTGGGGAACGGCTGCCTATGGTATTTTAATGAAAGATATTACCGATAGCCATGTGGAGGGAAATATTTTCAAACGCAATACAGTAGGTGTAATGATGGAAGGAAGCAACCGCATCGACCTCATCAAAAATTCATTTGAAAATAATGGCTGGGCATTGAAAATACAGGCCAGCTGTATGGAAAACAACATCAAACAGAATAATTTCCGCACCAATTCTTTTGATGTAGCTACTAACGGCGAATTGATGCTCAATAAATTTCAAAGGAACTATTGGGATAAGTATGAAGGCTATGATCTTAATCGCAACGGTATTGGAGATGTGCCTTATCGTCCGGTAAGTATGTTTTCAATGATCAGCGAACGAAACAACTCCAGCATGATGCTTTACCGCAGTTTTATTGTGGGACTATTGGATAAGGCGGAGAAAATGTTACCCGTAATTACACCTGTTGAGTTAAAAGATGATGAACCCCTTATGAAACCAATTAAATTCTAAGCCATGATCATCGCCAGTAACGTTACAAAAACATTCGGCAAATTAAAGGCACTCGATAATGTGAGTGTGAATTGCAATCGTGGACAAACCATTGCATTGATCGGTCCAAACGGCAGTGGCAAAACAACATTGATCAAATCAATACTCGGAATGGTAGTGCCTGATAGTGGCTTTATCACGTTCGATCAACATAATATTCTGCACAACTGGATGTATCGTGAACGTATTGGTTATATGCCGCAGATAGGTCGTTATCCTGATAACATGACGATTGCCCAGGTATTTACCATGATGCGTGATATCCGCAAAAATCCAACAGCAACAGATGAAGAACTCATCAGCGAATTTGGATTAAACGAGATGACGCAGAAAAAAATGCGGACACTTAGTGGCGGAACAAGACAGAAAGTAAGTGCTGCACTCGCATTTTTATTTAATCCCGATGTGTTGATCCTTGATGAACCTACTGCAGGACTTGATCCTGTGGCGTCAGAAGTACTCAAGCAAAAGATCGTCAGAGAAAAACAAAAAGGAAAACTTATTCTCATTACATCGCACATCTTAAGCGAGCTTGATGATGTGGTGAGTGAAATTATTTATATGCAGGATGGCAAATTACAGTTTCATAAATCGCTGCAGCAATTGCAGGAAGATACAGGTGAAATGAAATTAGCAAAAGCCTTTGCACAAATCATGAAATAAAGATTATGAGAACGATTATTAAACATGTACTGCTCGATCTTATCCGTAACAGGATCATCATGGCCTATACTTTTTTTCTGCTGGCCATGTCGTTCGGTATTTTTAATATGGATGAAAATGCAACCAAAGGCATTATGAGTTTAATGAACCTGGTGCTTATTTTTATTCCGTTGGTGAGTATTATTTTCTCTACTATTTATGTGTATAATTCTTCTGAATTTATTGAGTTACTGGTAGCACAACCGTTAAAGCGTAAAAGTTTGTGGTTAAGTATTTATGCCGGCTTGTCCTCATCACTTGTACTTGCATTTTTGGTTGGCGTGGGTATTCCTGTATTGATCTACGATGGCACGAGTACCGGTTACATATTGTTGCTCTCAGGCGTTTTTCAAACATTGATCTTTACAGGAATTGCGCTACTTGCATCAGTGGTTACAAGAGATAAAGCTAAAGGAATCGGAGTATCAGTATTGCTGTGGTTCTTCTTTACGCTCATCTATGATGCAATTGTGTTAACGCTGCTCTTCCGTTTCAGCGACTATCCATTAGAGAAGCCAATGATCGCATTAAGCATGCTCAACCCGGTTGACCTGTCAAGAATATTGATCTTATTAAAGCTTGATATTTCTGCACTCATGGGTTATACCGGCGCTGTGTTCAGTGATTTTTTTGGCAGTGCAAGTGGTATGTTATTATCAGGGCTGGTATTGTTCGTCTGGGCAATTGTTCCGGTGTGGTTATCCATGAAAAAATTTCAACGTAAGGATCTTTAAACTAAAAACATGCATTTAGGAAATCTAGCAGACCAGATCCGATTTGGTAAGACAACAAAAACATCTGTTTATAAAGATGAGCGCATGAATGTGATGTTGCTCAACCTGCCCGAAGGTGAAGTATTAAAACCACATGTTTCAAAAACAGATGCATTCCTTGTAGTGCAGAAGGGAGAATGTGAATTTACACTTGAAGGACAGTTGCATCATTTAAAACGTGGCGATCTGTTTTCATTTAAAGCAAACCAGGTACATGCATTGAAAGCGCTCACAGATTTCAGTATGCTTATTATAAAATAGCAGGCAAAAAATAATTCACACATGAAAAAACAAATGGAAAATCGTGACGATGTGATCTTGCTGGTGAATACCTTTTATGATAAAGTAAAACCCGACCCTGTGATTGGTTTTTTCTTTAATAAAGTTGTGGATGTGCATTGGGAGAAACATTTACCGGTGATGTACACGTTCTGGGAGAATATCATTTTTCATACCGGCGGTTACACAGGTAATCCCATGCGAATACACATGGATCTTCACCAGAAATCAACGATGAAGAAAGAACATTTTGATCGCTGGATACAGTTGTTCAACGAAACAATTGATGAGCTGTTTGAAGGGGAGAAAGCAGAGCAGGCAAAACAACGTGCCTTATCTATTGCAACTGTTATGCAGATCAATATAGCACAATTGCCCAAGCAGGAAAATATTTATTAAGTAATTAAGTCTTATGGGAACGGAAAAGGCATCCAATTGGATGCCTTTATTTTTTAAGGACTGGTAAGATTATTTTTTTGGAGGTAACAATACCGCATCAACAACATAAATAATTCCGTTCGATGCAGGCACTGTAGCAACAATGTTTGCACCATTCACCGTCATCTTTCCATCTTTATTGCCAATGGTTACTGATTGGCCGTTTGCCATGCCATAGGTCATACCATCGCCCAACAATGCATCCTTCAATACACCAACATAAACATGGTATTCCAGAATATCACGCAGTGTGTTTTTGTTTTCCGGTTTTACTAAGTCATCAAGAGTACCTTTTGGTAAAAGATCAAATGCGGCATTGGTAGGAGCGAACACGGTGAATGGTCCGGCATTGCTCAGCACATCAACATATTCAGCGGCTTTTAATGCGGCAACTAAAGTTGTATGGTCTTTACTGCCAATGGCAACTTTCACTACATCTTTTTGTGAGTCATTGTCTTGCACGGCCGATTGACCGGCTGTATTAGCAGCATCCGGTTCGGTTGTGGTACTTGCTTGTTCGGTACCGGAATTGCAAGCTACAGTAAGAGAAAGGAGGGCGGCGGCCATGAAGGAAAAATACTTCATATCGTTTGGTTTTTTTGTTGAACAAATAATGTAGAAATTCTGTCTAAAGTAAAACTGATGTGTCTGTTTTTTTATGACCTGAATCATAACTGCAGAACATTTCGGTAACTTGCATTGTTAGAAAAGAAAAACGATATGGGTATCCTTCGCCAGGTAGCAGAATATTTATACATTAAGAAGCCTGATCCTAATCAGGAAAAAACGCAGTGGATGAAATACATGCACGGTATTAACCGCATTTCCATTTTTGTATTTCTGTTTGCAATGATGGTTTTGCTGGTACGTTGGGTAATTCTTCCTCTGTTTAAATAAGTATTACTGCTGAACAAAATCAACGATCGATTTGGCTGCTTTCAACGAAGCATGACCACCGGCTTGTAATTTTTCTTTCAGCTGTTTGTAATCGAGTTGCAGTTGTTCCCGTTTTGCAGAACCGGGTAAGATGAGTTGTAATTCATTGCTGAGATTTATTGCATTCATTTCATGCTGTATCAACTCTTTCACCACCTCTTTATCCATGATAAGGTTTACCAGTGAAATGTATTTGATGTTCACCAATCGTTTAGCGATTTGGTAACTGATCTCGTTGCCTTTGTAACAAACCACCTCCGGCACTTCAAACAAAGCCGTTTCTAAAGTTGCTGTGCCCGATGTTACCAATGCAGCTGTTGATTGTTGCAACAAAGCATAGGTTTGATTGTTGACGTACGATACATTTTCATACGGCTTTAATAATTTATTGTAAAATGATGCATCAAGCCCCGGTGCTTTGGCAACAATAAATTGATAATTACTGAATTGCCTGCTCACTTCAAGCATCACCGGTAATTTTTTTAATATCTCTTGCTTGCGGCTGCCGGGTAATAGTGCAATGATCTGTTTATTTGCATCAATTGGTATACCCGGTTGCAATGCGATTGATTCTTTTTTTGATCGTTCCACTTCTTCAATCAGTGGATGACCAACATATTCCACTTCCCAATTCCATTTCTGTTTATAATAATCTTTTTCAAACGGAAGGATCACTAACATACGATCAATGCATTGTTTCATCATCTTCACCCTGTTTTCTTTCCATGCCCATACCTGTGGTGAGATGTAGTAAACAACTTTTATGTTTTCTTCTTTTGCCCATTTTGCAATGCGTAAATTAAAACCGGGATAATCGATCAACACCAATACATCAGGACGATGTTCCAGTATATCTGCTTTGCAAAAAGAAAGGTTGTTGAAAATAGTGCGCAGGTTTTTGATCACTTCCACAAAACCCATGAAAGCAAGATCACGGTAATGTTTTACAAGTGTTGCACCTGCAGCCTGCATTTTTTCACCACCCCAGCAACGGATATTAGCTGTAGTATCATGCTTATGCAATTCTTTAATCAAATTACTGCCGTGTAAATCGCCGCTTGCTTCTCCGGCTATGATGTAATAATTCATGTTGTAAATAATCGATCAAAGATCGTGAATGTGATATTTTGCCGTAAAGATACCAATCAATCCGCATGCGTATTTGTGCGTATTTCAGGCTGATAACATTCAGATAATATAGCTGAAAAAGAGGTTGGGCGTCATGCAAAATATTTTCTGAAACCCTTAGCCAGTAAGGATTTTAGAAAATAATTAAGAAAGTAACGGCCATAAAATGAACCTTTTCTTGACTTGTGCAGGAGTTTGCGGGGCTGTACTTTTGTCTTGTCAACGAAGCAAATCACAAGCTTCTTCCGTACTGAATCTCCGGAGTGGACTTTAACTTAACCTGCTTGCTCCACGATACTTGCCCCACGATTTTTGCTGCGATACTTGCCTGTAGAAAAAGCAAATAACATTTCGTAAAAATTTAAAACATAAGAAACATGAAAAAGACAATGAAAAATGCAGCTATCGGTTTATTTACCTTATTAGCAGTAACGACAGGATTTACAGCATTCGCAACAAACGTAAACGAATTAACTCCTGCAGCTGAGTTAAAAATGATCGGCCGTTCACAAAATCAGCCAATCTTCCAGCTCAGTCTCAATAACAAAGAAGCAGAAAAATTCGTGATCGTTGTAAAGGATGAGTTTGGTTTGATCCTTCACCAGGAAACAATCAGCGGTGTAAACATCACACGTAAATACCAGTTAAACACAGAAGAACTGGAAGGTGTAGATGTAACATTTGAAGTGATTGGTACTAAATCAACACAGTCAACTGTTTTCAGTATCAAAAATAACACACGTGTTATAAACGAAACAGCTATCGTTAAACTATAATAATCATAATCAATAGACACAGGGTTTACGGGTTGCCTCTTGAGGCAACCCGTTTTTTTTAAGGCCGTTGCTGAACTTAACCTATAGTAAATACAGAGAAGTTTTATTCAACCATCAAAGCAAGCGATGGTGAAAAACAAATTATTAGATGGATGTGATGACGAGAATTAATCATTCGCATCATACGAATCAACTTTCCTCAGCCGTCTTACATGAAGAACTTTGCATAAAGGATGATCAAGCCATACATTACCGTCATTGCAAAAATGCCGATGGCCGTTTTATCACGGCGTCCGTTAATGAAAATGGTAAAGAGAACGATGTTTGCAATAAGGCATAAACTTCCTACAGCCGTAAGCATCGCTTTTGTTTTGAAGAAGTATTCTACAAACTCTCCAAACGTAATGGAGGGAGTTTTAATAAAGTAGTAAATAACAAGACCGAAAATAGGGGCGAGGGCACCCAAAGCAATTCCAAAGGGTAGTTTATCGAGTTTCAGCATCAGAATGTCAGTTTGGTTTCTAATTCTTTTTTGAGTTTATAATTTGTCAGGTCGAATTGAACGGGAACTACACTCACAAAATTGTGTTCGAGGGCCCAAACATCGGTATCTTTTCCTTTATCGAAGTTTTTAAACTCTCCTGTGAGCCAGTAATAGCTCTTACCTGTTGGGTCTTTTCGCTCATCAAAATCTTCTACATACTTGGCATAAGCCTGACGGCAAACTTTTACACCTTTGATCAAACTGGCATCTACACTCGGGAAGTTTACATTCAGACAAAGATGTTTATCCTGTTTGCGTTTCAGCAGCTGCTCAACAATTAACCTTGCATATTTTTTTGCACCGCTGAAATCGGCTTCCATGCTGTAATTGAGTAACGAAAAACCAACCGAAGGAATACTTTCAATGCTTGCTTCAATGGCCGCACTCATCGTTCCGCTATAGATCACATTAATACTGTGGTTGGCGCCATGATTGATACCGCTGAGGCAGAGATCCGGTTTGCGGTGCAGTATTTTATCAACCGCCAGTTTTACACAATCAACAGGCGTGCCGCTGCATTGCCAGGTTTCCACATCATCCATCAAATGCACTTTTTGTAAACGCAGGGGAAATCCAATGGTAATGGCGTGGCCCATACCGCTTTGCGGTTTATCTGGAGCCACCACTACTATTTTTCCAAGATCTTTTACGGCTTCCACAAGGCTGCGGATGCCCGGTGCTGTAACACCATCGTCGTTTGTGATAAGGATGATGGGTTGTTCTTTCGGTTTCTTTGCTTTGGCCATGGATAGGTTCCTTTCTTATAGAACGTAAAAGTCTGATTTATTGGGGAGTTGGCAAAATGTGTCTGAACATCGCCTTCATACATTGTCTTGAAATTATCCGTGTAAGTCTGTGCAATCTGCGAGAAAGAATTATTAAATATTTTGTCAAACTAAAATAATTAGTATATTCGTTCCAATAAAATTAGCAGATTATGGCCGTTGCCAATCAAAACCTCAAATACCTGCGCAAATTGCGTGGATGGACACAGGAAGAATTTGCACAAAAGATCGGTATCAAGCGCTCACTTGTGGGAGCTTATGAAGAAGAGCGTGCCGAGCCCAATTACGAAGTGCTCGAAACTGTAAGCGATCTGTTTAAAGTGAGCATTGATGATCTGCTCCGCAAGGATCTCAGCGAAACAAAGGGCAGTTACCTGGCCAAACGTCGCCAGTTAAAAATGATCGCTGAAACCAATGTCATTCATTTTGTTCCGGTAAAAGCTGCGGCCGGTTACCTCAATGGCTATGCCGATCCGGAATTCCTGGATGAACTCAACACTTTTACGTTGCCGATGCTGGCAGGAGGAACCTATCGTGCCTTTGAAATTGTGGGTGATAGTATGTTGCCGACCCCAAGTGGTAGCGTAATCGTGGGAGAGAAAGTGCATAATCTCGACGATGTAAAAAACAACAATGCTTACATCATCCTCAGTAAATCAGAAGGGGTTGTTTATAAGCGTGTGCTGAAAAGTAACCGCACCAAGAATAAGCTCACTTTGGTAAGCGATAATCCGGTTTATCAACCCTACCAGGTGAATGCCGAAGATGTACTCGAATTCTGGAGTGCTCAAATGGTATTGAGCCGTGTAAATCAGGGCCAGCGTTGGGATGTAACCAATCTTGCATCATTGGTAAGTAATCTTCAAGACCAGGTGAACAACCTTAAAAAGAAAATGAATTAACCATTACCTTAACTGTAAACCAAGTCATGTCGCCGCTCATACAAAATCAAAAGTATGGGCGGTTTTTTTATAATAGTTTGCGGCCGTAATGAGAAAATCGATCCTGTCCTTTGTATTAACGATTGCTGCTTTATCATCACTTGCCGGTAACGAACCGGAACGTTCCCTCCAGGCCAGTAAAGTTGCGCAGGCACCCAAATTAGATGGTGTGCTCGATGAAGCCATTTGGCAAACCGCTCCTGTTGCTGAAAACTTTGTAGTGAATAGCCCCAACTATGGGGAAGCATCGGCTTACAAAACCAAAGTGTATGTTGTTTACGACAACAATTCTATTTACATCGGTGCATATTTATATGATGATCCTTCAAAAGTGCGCACACAGCTAACGGCTCGTGACAAAGAGAGTCAGCAGGACATTGATTATTTTTCTGTTTTCTTTGACACATACAATGATGATCAGAATGGTTTCCAGTTTTTAGTGACCAGTCGAAATGTGCAGAGCGATGGACGTTTGAGTCCGAATCGTTCATCTCAATTTGGTCCACCCAGTGATTACAGTTGGGATGCGGTTTGGGAAAGTAAAGTAACCATGCATGAAGATGGCTGGGTGGTTGAAATGAAGATCCCATACTTCTCTCTTCGTTTTGCCAAAAAAGAAAAACAGGATTGGGGTTTGAATTTTCAACGATACGTTCGTCGAAGTAATGAAAGTTCTTATTGGAATAATATCAACCCAAATCAAAATGGATTTGTAAACCAATTCGGCAGACTCAGCGGATTGGAAAATCTTGAACCACCACTTCGCTTATCATTTCTTCCCTATGTTACGGCTGGCTTTCGAACCACACCAACATCTAAAGGAAGAGTAAATGAATTTCTCCGCAATGGTGGTATGGATGTAAAATATGGTGTGAACGAAAGCTTCACATTAGATATGACATTGATTCCCGACTTTGGTCAGGTGATCAGTGATAATGTGATCAATAATCTTTCACCATTTGAAGTGCAGTTCCAGGAGAACCGTCCATTCTTTACCGAGGGTACAGAAATTTTCAACAAAGCCGGGTTGTTTTATTCAAGAAGAGTAGGAGCAACTCCATCGGGTTATTATAATGCACGAAGTATTGGATCAACTGATAGTACAAGAGTCGTCTCAAATCCCGGTGTAGTGCAATTGCTGAATGCAACAAAATTCTCCGGCAGAACAAAACAGAAATTGGGCATTGGAGTGTTCAATGCAATTGGTGCAGCAATGTTTGCTGAAATTGAAAACACGAATACAAAACAAGTTGAGCGAATTCAAACAGAGCCATTCACCAATTATAATCTGATCGTTCTTGATCAGGCATTAAAAGGTCGTTCCTCCATTACACTTACCAATGCAAATGTTACACGTAATGGTGCAAGTAGAGATGCGAACGTAACAGGCATTGATCTGTACCTGTTTGATAAAACAAATCAATATGGTTTCCAGGGAAAATTTGATTACAGTAAGATCATGGGGCCAAATCCATACAGTGGATTTAAAAGTGTAGTAAGTCTTGGAAAAGTCAGCGGTAAGATCCAGTTCAATTTATTAAGTAATGTAGAGAGCGACAGGTATGATCCAAATGATCTTGGGTTTCTTGGTGTTGCCAATAAAGTGCATACGCAATTCACTGCCAGTTATAATCAGCTAACACCTACTGATAAGTTTAATTCCTACAACTTCAGGTTAACGGTGCGTCATGAAATGTTGTACAAACCTTTTGTGTTCACCAACATTCAATACAATGCTAATGCTTTTTGGTTCTTTAAAAATTTCTGGGATGTGAGTCTTGGCGCTACGTATCAACCACTATGGCAGAAAAGTTATTTTGAATTGCGTACACCCGGTCGTTATTTAAGACAGGTGCCTTGGGGATTCTTTCGCTTAAATGGAAGTACAGATAGCCGTAAGCGTTTGTTTGCAAGGTTAACGCTTGGTATGGCTGAATCGGTTGATATTAAGAACGATCCTTACATTGTTATTCATCCGGGTATGCGTTACCGTTTCAGCGATCGATTAAGTTTAGATATTGACTGGAGTTATACGGATGATCGTGGACAATTTGGTTATGCATTTCAACGTGAAGCAAATGGAGAACCCATTATTGGAAGAAGAAGAAAAACAGATGTAACCACACTTGTGAGTGGTATTTATAATTTCACCAGCCGTATGAATGTTACGTTGCGTGCCCGCCACTACTGGAGCCGTGTGAAGTATGCAAGCTTTTACAATGTAAGTGAAGATGGCTGGTATATTGATCGTGCATTTATTCCGGGGCAGGATCAAAACTTCAACGTATGGAATATGGATGTATTCTACACCTGGGATTTCAATTATGGAAGTAGATTTATTGTAGGTTGGAAAAACTGGCTGGCAAATGATTTCCAGGTTGACGGAGACCGTTACAAAAATTATTGGGGTAATGCAGGTCGTGTATTGTTATCACCACAAGGAAATGAATTTACTGCACGTATGATCTTCTTTATTGATTCGCAGAAGTTGAGAAGGAAGAGAAATCAGTCGTGAGCCGGTAGTTGTTAGTGGTGAGTCGTGAATGGTGAGCGGAGTCGAGTCCTGAGCGAAGTCGAAGGACGGGGCCAGTCAATCGAGCGCCAGTCGAGATTGACGTTCATTGGTTTTTGTATTTTGTCTTTTGGGTTTTAATACTTGTTCCTTGAACCTTGTCTCTTGTGCCTTCTCTTTTAATTCAATCCATAAATATCTTTCGCCACACGAAACGTATTACAATGTGCTTCTACAATAATTTTTACATCGGCTGAATAACCGCCGCCCATTGCAACTGTGCAGGGGATGTTGTGCGTTTGCAGTTTACTGAATACGATTTCATCCCGTTGCTTGCAACCCTGCATACTCACTTTCAGTTTCCCGAATTTATCAGTATCAAGTATATCAACACCAGATAAGTAAAACACAAAATCGGGTTTCACTTTGTTGATGAGCATATCAAGTGTGTTCTCCAGCAATGGAAGATAGATGCTGTCATCCGTGCCATCTTTCAAACCAATATCAAGATCACTCGTTTCTTTATGAAAAGGATAATTGTGTGCGCCATGCATGCTGAACGTAAACACATTTTTATTCTGTTCAAATAATTTAGCTGTGCCATTTCCCTGGTGTACATCCAGATCAACAATAAGAATTTGTTTTGCTTTTTGTTGATGCAATAAGTAATTGGCTGCAGTTGCAAAATCGTTCAGTAAACAAAAACCTTCACCACGGTCGGCGAACGCATGATGAGTGCCACCTGCAACATTCATAGCAACTCCGTTCTCAATTGCATAAGTGCAACAATCAATTGTTCCTTGTGTGATGATCAATTCACGTTCTGTTAATTCAGGTGATTGAGGAAAGCCGATATGTCGCTGCTCTTTTGCAGATAGTGTTTGTTGTTTGAGTTTGGTCAGGTATTCTTGTGTATGCGTCAGCAATACAATTTCATCGGAACATATTTCAGGCGCAAACAAATTAGCAGTTGAAATACTTCCTTCATGTAGTAATTGCTCAGGGATCAATTCATATTTCAACATCGGAAAGCGATGCCCTTCCGGCAATGGATGCGCATAGATAGGTGCGTGGGCAATATGTAATAATTTATTTGTGATACTGTTGAGTTTTTATTGCAGTTCCAATACTTGTTTATCAGCAATGGCAAATACTTTGTCTTTTTTCTTTGGACGAACAGGGTGTAAACCGGTGAAACGTCCAAAGGCAGGCAGCACTGCATGTTTCCCTGCAAAATAAAAACAGGGGAAATGTAACGACTGTCTGCCTAATCCGCCGATACGTATACCGGGGTGAACATGTCCTGTGAATACATAATCATCTTCGGTGAAATTAGCCGCATCAGCAGGCAACTCATGCATGAAGGTAAAAGGAGCAGTATGAAGTTGCTCATGATGAATGGTAATATCATGTGAAGTGTACCAATCATTACCAAGAATATCATGATTGCCCTTTACCAAATGTATAGGCAATTGCGACAGATCCTTTCGCCACTTCTCAAACAACTTTAGTTCGTTGTTCATATTACTATGTGAAAAATCACCCACCACAATTAGCCGTTCCGGTTTAAAAAATTGCACCTGCGCTATCAGTCGTTGCAGATCTTCTTTAAATACAGTTTGGGGAATGCCAATGCCTGCCTTGCGGAAATGACCACTCTTGCCTAAATGAATATCAGACACGATCAGCGACTTATCCTCTTCCCAAAACAAACAGCGTTCCGGCGAGAGCCAGAGTGTTTGTTGTTTGAGATGGAAACGATGAGGTTGCTGCGTCATGACCTGCAAATGTATGCCGTGGATTTTGTGCAAACAGTAGGCTGAGATAATTTATTTTAAAGATGCAGATAGATCAACGTGACTATTTGCATCATTCACGGGTTTATTTTCAATGCAACGGAAATAATTAAAAGAAGAAAACAACAAAGCCCCACAAGGGGCTTTGTTTATTTTGCTGATGTTTTATTGTTATCCGATTGTTGTGAAGGCTCTGCAGGCGGAAGTATAGCAAGACTTTCTTCGCACCATTTATACAATGCTGCTTTTTGTTCGGCAGTAAGTATCGCTTTTTTGTGGATCCAAGTATAACTCGGGAGTGGCATTTTCCCTTCTTTCACTTCATCCATGATCTCATTGAATTTTTTCCGCTGACGTTTGGCTGTATAAGTTGCAAACTCAGAAAAGTTCAATTCTTTTTTTCCTTCATTTACATGATCCTGCAACCACCAGGTAACCGGTTGCACATTGGCATACCAGGGATAAACAGTATTGTTACTGTGGCAATCGTAACAGGATTGTTTTAAGATGGAAGCCACATTATCATTCACAGCAAATTTGGTACTTACGTCATTGGTAAATGGCCCTGCTGATACGTTTTGTTTTGGGCGGATGAACTGGATGATCACCAGTGCGGCGATAAGAACATAAAGGATCTTTTTGATCATTACTGATAGTTTTGATAAATGTAATAAGAAAATGATTTGGTTTCAATGACAGATTTACACAGAGTGGAAAATTGTGGTCATTTTTTTCAGTTAGGTATATTAAGACGACCAGGCATTGTTCAGCTGCGCCTGCATACGCCTGATCCTGTCTTCCAGTTTTTCACTCGAAAGATTATTGCGGTTCAAGCCATCTGCAATAATGGGGAAGGAGAGCGGAGTAAACCTTTTTGGAAATGTAAGAATGATCTTACTCTGCCGGATACGGTTGAATGCATTTCGCAACCGCACTTCTTCCATCTGCTGATCAAACACTTCCTGGTATGCCTGGCGAAGCAATACGTTTTTCGAATCGTATTCGCTGAAAACATTGAACAGCAAACTTGCAGAGGCCTGCAGATGTCTTGCTTTCTTTTGTTCACCCGGTGATGATTGAATGATCAGTCCACCGATCACGGCGATATCCCGAAACTTTCGTCTTGCCATTTCGGTTGAGTTAACACTTCGTTGAATATCCTGCGTAAGATGATCGAGTGTGAACAGATCGCTTGCATTGGTATCATCAACAGGTATGGGTTGATCGCATAACAATTCAAATCCATAATCATTCATAGCGATGGAGAAAGTAAGCGGAGCAATTTTGCCAATACGGTAAGCAAGAATGGCACTCATTGCTTCGTGTACCTGTCTGCCTTCGAAAGGGTACACCAATAAATGAAAACCATCTTTACTTTCATGTTGCTCGATCAACAGTTCATCAGCTTTGGGGATATGCGATAACTCCTGTTGCAATTGAAACAGTGATGAAAGATGAATGAGTTCAAGTGAAGTAGTTTTATTGTGATGATTTGATGAGCCCAAATCAGAAACCTCATTAAACGTTTCTCTTAATTTCTTTCCAAGGTTGGCGGTTAAACTCATGCGACCACCATTCCAGCTCGGCACAATTGTTTTTTTTGATGTTGATTTTTTTACAAAAGCCGTCATGTCTTTGATCTGCACCAATTCCAAATTTCTTCCGGCGAGAGTAAATGAATCCCCGGGTTCCAGTCTTGTGATAAAATATTCTTCAATTACACCCACATAGCCACCACTCATCATCTTTACTTTCATCATCGCATCACTTACAATTGTACCAATATTCATACGGTGGCGCATAGCTAAACGCCTGCTTTGAATTCTGTAAATACCATTAATGATCTCGATCTTTTTATAGTCATCATATTGATGCAATGCTTTGCCGCCTTCCACTAAAAATTGTAATACTTCATGCCATTCATTTTCATTCAGATCACGAAAGCAATACGTGCTTTTGATCTCTTTGAAAATTTCTTCCGGTTTAAACCCGTCGGAAATTGCAAGCGTATTTAAATACTGGATCAACACATCAAAACAAAGCAACATCGGTTCTTTACTTTCAATTAAGTTTTCATCGATGGCATTTTTTAATGCAGCTGCTTCCACCAGCTCAAGTGAATGAGTAGGAAGAAAATAAATTTTACTCACTGCATCAGGTCTATGACCACTACGCCCCGCTCTTTGTAAAAACCTTGATACACCTTTTGGTGAACCAACCTGTATAACGGTCTCGACCGGACGAAAATCAACACCAAGATCAAGCGATGCAGTGCACACCACTGCTTTCAATTTGGCGGTATGCAAGGCTTCTTCCACCCACAAACGTAATTCCTGTTCAATACTTCCATGATGCAATGCAATGGCTCCGGCAAGTTCAGGTGCATGATTAAGCAACTCCTGGTACCAGCGCTCACTCATACCTCTTGTGTTAATAAAGATGAGGGTAGTGGTACTCTGTTCTATAATAGGTATGACCTTATGTATAAGTTTAATTCCAAGATGACCTGCCCATGGATAATTTTCTATTTCATCGGGCAACACAGATTCTATAGCGATCTGTTTTTTCATGTGTGCTTTCACAATTACACCTTCTTCGTTCAAAGGCGACAGCAAAACTTCTTTTGCTTCTTCTAAATTGCCAATGGTTGCACTTATTCCCCAGATCATTGGTTTCTCATTCACCATTGACCATTGACTATTCACAATTCTGCTCAAAGCTAATTCCACCTGCACACCACGTTTACTGCCCATCAATTCGTGCCATTCATCAATGGCAATTACCTGTACTGTTTTAAATGCCTCAGCATAACCCTTTGAAGCAAGAAATAAATGAAGGCTTTCGGGTGTGATGATGAGTACTTCGGGCAGTTGTTTTTTTTGCCTTGCACGCTCAGCTGTTGTGGTATCGCCGTTACGGATGCCAACGGTCCAGTTCATACCCAGTTCACTGATCACTTCTTCCATTGCCCGTCCGATGTCTTTAGCCAATGCACGGAGTGGTGTGATCCAGATTAATTGTAAACCGTTCTTTGCTTTTGTCTGATACTGTTCAGGATGTTGATTGATGAAACGGATAAGTGAACCAAGAAAAACAGAAAAGGTTTTACCGCAACCCGTGGGCGCATTCACCAAACCGCTTTTACCGGCAGCAATCTGTTGCCATGCTTCTTCCTGGAATGCAAAGGGGTGCAGGCCTTTGGCCGAAAGCCAGGAAGCGATGCGTTGATAACCGGGACTGAGGAGAAGCTGCATAAAAGTGGAAGACAAAACTAAGCTTTCAAATAACAGGTAATTTCAGCAAATTGGTTGGTTTTATAGTTTTGGCATAAAAAAAAGTCTGCACAGCTCACTATATTATAATTTTAGTGTAGTTTCACAGTCACACCGAAGTCACCGATAGTTTTTAAATGCGTATCGGCAAAAAATCCTAATCCTCTGAACTTTTCCAATAATGTATAAGAAGGTTCCAAGAAATCTTGTTGTGAGAAAGGTTGAGTTGTCAAAATGTATGGAATTGCTTAAAACTTACGGACATCAGACGAAAGGGGAGAAAATAAGATTCCAGAATAAAGATAAAAAGGGTAAGAGAAACCCTCAGTAATACGAAGGCCGGTTGCGAAAGCAACCGGCCTTTTATTTAGTTCGTTTCTTTTTTTGATCTCGCAGCACGACAACGATCGCTGCAATACTTCACTTCATCCCAAACCTTCACCCATTTCTTTCGCCAGCTGAATGGCCGGTTGCAAACAACGCAGATCTTTTGTGGCAAATGCTGTTTCTTATGCGACATGCAACTACAACAAACAACGCAAGGAAATGTTTCCGATTAAAAAATTGAAATTGTCAAGTGAGGTGGTGTGGAAAATCTTTTTTCAGACTTCCTTAATTCATTCTTGAAACTAAATTATTACTCCGTTTCAGAATATAAATGCGTTTGTTCTCGAAATAATCAGGACGGCCACTTGTATTATTCAATATCGGTTTAAAATCATATTCAGTAAACAAACGGAATGTACGTTCATTGATGTGCTGCATCAATTCATGATCATACTTCAATAAAAGATTAATGAAATGCCAGCTGAGTTCATATCCTTTATAAGCCACATCCGACGGACGGCCATAGGTAAGATCAGTAAATTTTTTAGTGAAGCTTGAATAAGCAGTTGTGCCGGTATTAAAAAAAGTTGACGTGTGATAAATCGGCAAATCTTTATACTCAGGTTTTGTAAGATCTTTCATGCCATCCCAGGTGGGCATACCCATCAATTCCATGTCATAGGTTTTACGAACACTGTTGGCTGCGTTCACAAGTTTCATCCCAAACACTTCATCTAATGATCCGCAGATGATGAAATTGTTTTTAGTACTGTCGAGATTAGCAGTGAGAACAGCCGGGCTGAAATCATCACTTAACACAACGGTCTTCCATTTTAATAACTGTCCACCGGTTGCACTTTTATTAAATGCATTGAAATAAGAAGCAAGACGATCTTCCTGTTGTCCTTTTCGGCGTACATAAACCAGGTTTGCTGTGGGACTATTGCGCATGATAAAATTATAAATCGCTTCGCAATGCACAGGCAGTGTTGAGTTAACAATAAGAGTGAAAGGATTATTTGTTACACCGCCATCATTTGGAAAAGTAGCTGACACAAACGGAATGTTTTTCATCAATGCAAGATCAGCCAATGAACGATAATCTGCTCCTGTTACAGAACCGATCATCAGGTCTAATGAATCAAAAATATTTTTTGAACGAAGTGCAGTAATACTTTGATCAGCAGAACGCAGATCATACACTGTTACTTCAAGATTCTTATTGCTGTTGCCAAGTGAATCAACGGCCAGCAATGCACCTTGCACAAAATCAAGCCCGGGCAATATATGCCTCGGCATCTGGTTGGTGAATTTATAGGTGCTGCCTGCAAACGATGAATCTAAAAAAAGGCTGGCGAAAATACCTACACGGTATTTCTTTACTGCATCCTGTGCGTTTACCGCAACAGCTGTGGCAATCAAAACAATTGCAAAAAAAAGTTTTTTCATATTGTTGGTTGCAAGAGAGATGATTATTCCCATTCAATGGTTGCAGGTGGCTTGCTGCTGATATCATACACCACCCTGTTAATGCCTCTTACTTTGTTGATGATCTCATTCGAAATATGTGCCAGAAATTCATATGGCAAGTGTGCCCAGTCGGCCGTCATACCATCAACAGAAGTAACTGCTCTTAACGCCAATGTAAATTCATAAGTACGTTCATCACCCATTACACCCACACTTTGCACAGGTAACAGGATAGCACCTGCCTGCCACACTTTATCGTAGAGGTTGTGTTCTTTCAATCCATTAATAAAGATGGCATCAGCACGTTGTAACAGATCAACTTTATCTTCTGTTATCTCTCCCAAAATACGGATGGCTAAACCGGGGCCGGGGAAGGGGTGACGGTTCAGCAGATCAGCAGGAATACCCAACTCTGCACCAACTCGTCTTACCTCATCTTTAAATAAATAACGAAGTGGTTCTACCAGCTCAAGTTTCATGGTATCAGGTAATCCGCCAACGTTGTGATGTGATTTGATTGTTACCGATGGACCATGCACACTCACACTTTCAATTACATCAGGATAGATCGTTCCTTGCCCGAGTAACTCAACACCTTCAATGGTATGCGCTTCACGGTCGAACACTTCAATGAAGGTGCCGCCAATGATCTTTCTTTTTTCTTCAGGATTACTTTTACCTGCAAGCTTGGTATAAAAATGCTCACGTGCATCAACACCTTTTACATTTAAACCAATAGTGCCGTATGTGTCGAGTACCTGTTGAAATTCATCTTTACGTAACACGCCGTTATCTACAAAAATTCCGAAGAGGTTTTTGCCGATTGCTTTATGAATAAGCGTAGCTGCAACGGTTGAATCAACACCGCCACTCAATGCCATGATCACTTTACGGTTGCCGATCTGTTTCTTTAATGCATCCACTGTTTCATTAACAAAAGAAGCAGGTGTCCATTCGCCCTTGCAACCGCAGATATCCATCAAAAAGTTTTTGAGGATCTTTTTCCCTTCGGTTGAATGGTATACTTCGGGGTGAAACTGCAAGCCGTATAATGGATGATCGTAAGTTCCGTTTGCCCGAAATGCTGCTACAGGAATAGATTCGGTTACTGCCATGATCTCGAAACCCTTCGGTAATTCAAGGATCGTATCTGCATGGCTCATCCATACCTGCGAAGTATCACTGATGCCGTTGAACAGCACATCTGATTCTTTTTTGCTGAGAATGGCACGGCCATATTCACGTTTTTCACTTTTCTCTACACGTCCGCCAAGTTGTTTGGCTGTTAACTGTGCCCCGTAACAAATGCCTAAAACCGGGAGCGATTTGGTCAACAATTCCACATCCACCATCGGTGCATTGGCGTCGTTTACAGAGAAAGGACTGCCGGAAAGAATGATCCCTTTCAGGAATTCGTCTTTTACAACCGGTTTATGATAAGGAACAATTTCGCAGTACACATTTGCTTCACGCACTGCACGGGCTATCAGTTGGGTATATTGTGAGCCAAAATCGAGGATGAGAATCTTTTCTGTCATTGTGCCGCGAAGGTAATAAAAAAGCCCTCATGCCCCGAAAGAGATGAACATCTTCATGGGGAAAACATCTGTTCGTTTCATTTTTTTTCATCCATATCTTTTGTTTTACATTTGTTACGCTCCGGCTTTAACCCTTTTTAACTGTAGAGTGAGCAACAATTGTAACCTGTAGCGGCCGCATGCGTCTCATTATGCATTCTTATCATACCATTAAACCAAAAAAACAACATGCGTACAAAATTTTTCTACGGAGCCGTTCTTCTCTTTATTTCGGGCTTCCTGCTCAGTTCCTGCACCACCAGGCGGGTGAAAGGTAACGGCAACATCATTACAAGTACCCGTAGTGAGGGACGCTTTGATGCTGTAAAAGCTTCAGGGGCATTCGATGTATTCTTTAGCCAGGCCGATGAAAACGAGATCAGGATCGAAGCCGATGAAAACCTGATGAAATATATTCAAACCACGATTGAGAACGGGGTACTCCGCATCCGCACAAAAAGCGGTATGAATATCCGTCCATCCCAAGACATTAAAGTGTATGTGAAATCACCCAAATACAAAAGTGTAAGTCTTGCAGGTAGTGGCAATATGGTGGCTGAAACAAAAATTACTTCCACTGAAAAGATCAAAGTAAGCATTGCAGGCAGCGGCGATATTAAACTGCAGGAAGTGGATGCTCCGCAGGTTGACGTAAATATTTCAGGTAGCGGTAAGGCCGAAGGTTTTGGCAACACCCGTGACCTTGATATTGATGTGGCGGGCAGTGGTGATGTGATGATGAAAGACCTGAAAGCTGAGAATGCAAAGATCAGTATTGCAGGTTCGGGCAATGTGTGGTTATTTGCCAGTATGAAACTGGATGTGCGTGTAGCCGGAGGAGGTGATATCCATTATTATGGCAACCCGCCCGACATTAAATCGAAGCTGGCAGGTTCCGGAAACCTCATCAAGGAATAAGATTTCACAGAAAATGTTATAAATAATAAAACTGAACTTTTTAAGGCATGGAAGCGACTCATTCAATTCCTGCCACATGAGCCGACGCTTTACCTTTGCGTCGGCTCCGTTTTTAGATCCATTCCGAAAAAACGCACTCCGACCATTGAAAGCGATTGTTTGAAAACCCCTTTTAGGAAATCTATTTATATACCCATTTGAGAACGTGAACGATTTAAGATGTTTTTGGGTTAATGGAAGTCCTCCGTATTGCGGGGGATTTTTCATTTTTGGTACAACGCAGCTAATGCCTTTGGTGCCACACAGCAATAAGCTGATGTAAGTGCATCTTTCAGCAAGTCCTTTTTTATTTTTTTGAGATTGATGAGTGTCCAGCCCTGTTTGCCCCATTTATTTGGTACTGGCCAGATGAGTGTATCATCAATGAGACAATAAACCGATTGATCAGTTGCAGAAAATTTTACGCAGGCAATGCTCTTAGCTTCATCAAGCGTAACAAAGATTTTCTTCTTTACACGGAACGATGTTTTTTCAAAATGCGGTTGCTCCACAACTTCAGCAAACGAACCTGCAATTTCACGAAAGGTTTCAGGTGAGATCATGCATTAAGATAATCATTCAAACGAAAATGCAAAAGACGTTTCCCGTAACCTTTTTCTGTTAGTGAACGTATAATGTTAAAATAGGCGAGTGGTTACAGCAATTGTTTGCTGGTAGTTAAATAAAAGTCCACATTGCTATTTTTGTTTTGTATAAACCTTATGTCATCATTATTACCGGTAAAGCTATTGGTTGCCGCAGTTATGTTTTTAACTGCAGCTAACAGCAAGGCACAGCAAGTTGCCGGTAAAGACTCGTCGAAAGCAGTGTTGGGTTATGGAAATGCGCAACAAAAAACCGCTGCTGCCAACCCATTCGAACGTGATCCCGTCGTTACAACAGACAGTACTGATTTTATTCTTCCCTTCAGCCGTGCAGGAAATCTTATACTTATTAAAGCAAAGGCCGATGCTATTGAAGGAAGTTTTATACTTGATACCGGTGCACCGGGTTTAATTCTGAACATGACTTATTTCAGAGATTATCCACTAACAGAACATTATGCCGGCGAAGATGGCGGAGGTATTACAGGATCTGTGGCAGGTTATGGACACACGATGGTGAAAAAACTCTCTTTCGGATCAGTGAATTATTTTAAAGTGGAGGCTGATCGTATCAATCTTGGACATATTGAGAACAGCAAGGGTATAAAAATATTCGGGTTACTGGGTGTGCAGTTGTTCAAACAGTTTGAAATGATCATTGATTATGAGAACAGCGAAATTCATTTGCACCACGTTACAAAAAAAGATGGAAAAAATTATCAGCATCATCTGCTTGCAGATACATCCACTTATTCTGTATTCCCCATCGATATCATGCAGAATAAAATACTGACCTATGGTAAAATGGGTAACAAAAAACTCACCTTTCTTGTTGATACAGGGGCAGAATCGAATGTTATCGACAGCCGTTTATCTGAGAACGTATTGGATAATGTGATAATAACCCGGCGCATGGTATTAAATGGAGCAGGTAATAAAAAAATAGATGCGTTGTATGGCGATATGAGCAATCTGAAAATGGGTGACCGTTCCATTACAAGTATGCCGGTGCTGGTAACAAACCTGGAGAAAATGTGTTTTGCATACGACAGGTGTTTAGATGGCATGCTTGGGTTCGATTTTCTTTCCATGCACAAAATTGGGTTTAACTTTGTAAAGCGTAAGATGTACATATGGAAATGATGCGGAACATACCTTTATTCACAGGTTTGCGGAAGCTGTTGCTGACCGTGTTGCTGCTGGTATTGATAGGCAGTAACGCCAATGCACAACCGCCCATCAAGGCATTTGTGGTAAAGAAGGGGCACATCTATATTACACTCAGCAAAAATATACCTGCGGAAGAACTTGATGCATTTGTAACACAGTACAGTTTACAGGAACTCGATCTCAAAACATTTTTTAAAAATAACCGCCCCGATTCATTGTTGAAGCTGGGATGGGATATCAATTTAAATAATGGTGAAATGCTGGTGTTGAGCAAGAATATGTTAGCCGCCGACAAGCTAACTGACCCTGTTGAAAAAATTCTGCTGGCGCAAAAACATTTCAATAACGGTTATGGCTATGCCAATAAAGAACCGCTGTACGGCATAAACCGTTTTGTAAAAAAATATCCGTTTGCTGTAAAAGATTCGTTGGTTACGTTTTTCTGTAAAGGCAATTCCAATGCAGGAAAAGTAATGCTGGCAGGAACATTCAATAACTGGAATCCTGATGCATTAGCCATGCAGAAGGTTGACAGTGGCTGGATCGCAATAGTGAAACTCGGCCACGGCAAGCATTACTATAAATTTATTGTAGATGATAAATGGACGATCGATAAGGATAATGCCTTGGTTGAAAACGATGGGGAAGGGAATGATAATTCGGTGTACTACAAAACAAACTATGTATTTACATTGGCTGGTTACGCTGATGCAAAGAAAGTAATTGTTGCAGGTAGTTTTAACAACTGGAATCGTGATGAGATGAAAATGGAACGTTGGGGAGAGGGTTGGCTGAAACATGTTTACCTGGCTGAAGGAACACATACCTATCGTTTTGTGGCTGATGGAAATTGGTTCGCCGATCCGGCTAATACCCAACAATATCCCAATGAGTTTGGTGAAACCAACTCAGTAATAACAATCGGTAAGCCATATATTTTCCTGTTGAAAGGAAATCTCAATGCAAAGAAAGTGATGCTCATGGGTTCGTTTAACCAATGGCGCAATTATGAATTGGAAATGCGCAAGACGGATAGCGGCTGGGTATTCCCATATGTGTTAGGTCATGGTAATTATGAATATACGTTTGAAGTAGATGGAAGAAAGCCTGTTGATGCACTAACAGGTAAAGAGAAACCGAATGAAACATTGATCCTGTCGCCGAATCATACATTCCGTTTAAAAGGCTATGCCAATGCAAAACGTATTTGTCTTGCAGGCAGTTTTAACGAATGGTCGCCCGGTTCATTTGCAATGCGCAAAGAAGGTAATGAGTGGATCATTGAACAACACCTGTTGCCCGGCAAACATGTGTACAAATTTGTTGTTGATGGTAAATGGATTGTTGATCCTGCAAATGAATTAAGAGAGCCGAATGAGTTTGGTGAAGAGAATTCAGTGATGTGGATGAAGGAATAATGAGTAGTGAATATATTTTCATCTGAAGCCCACGTAAGATGAGTAAATCAGGCAAAGCAATCATCGCTTCGCTTTTCAAATAGAGTTCTATGCCGCAGCACTTACTTCTTTCTGATTGTTATTGATCATTGTTGTGATCATTTTAAACTGTTCATTTGCATAGAAACAATGCACAACATTTGCAGGCAGAATAATGCCTTCACCAAGATTTAATTTGAATCGTTCTTTATCGATCGTTACTTCAGCTTTCCCGTCAATCACCTGCACATAGATGTCAAACTCCATGATTGTTTCACAGAACTCTTCACCTTCATCTACTGAAGTAGCCGTTACATCTCCACCTGATTTTTTAATCACTGTCTTGCTTACAATCGAATCAGGTATGTATTCAACAATTTCTACAATGATGTGCGATGTTAATTTCGGCAATTCATTTTTACGGGGTTCTTCGGTTGATTGGATTGTATATGGAGGCATGTTGTTTTTGCTGTAAGATCACACATTTTCGACAGGCAGGTGTTATGCACAAGACAATTAGAGTTGTATAATTCATACGTTTTCTTCCCTTTAACTCAATACGCTGCACCGTAAACTAATCCGTATGCAGTAAGTATTCATCATCATTGTTTTCTTTGTTTCACGATGGAATGAGGCAAATCTATTTGTCAAAAAAGCTACTAATCAAACTAAAACCAAAAACAGTTCTGCCATGAAACAACTAATCACAGTTATTCTCTTGCTAATTTCAGGTGCTGCCATTGCACAAAGCACATCCCAAAAAAAGATAACGCAGAAAAAGGATACGCTGCGGGCAAGCGGTGATTATTTTATGAAGTTTGATGATATCAATGGCGAAAGCCCGGATACACTTCCACCTGCTCCCAATCTTTTAACGCTCAGTGTTGGCGGATCCATGTCGCAAACAACTAATACAAATCTGGCTGATCGTTACACTGCTCAGGCAAGACCCGGCTACGCTTTCAGCATTGGGTATGCACGGGAGTTGCCCCAAAGCAGGTTGCAGATCAATGCCTCTTATTTTAAGGGAGGTGTGAATGTTGCAGCCGGCGATATAAACGGCGATGGAAAAGATGATATCAGCAATGTTGATCTGCAATACCTCACCATTCCTGTTCAATACCAGTTTTATCTTGGTGCACGCAAACGATTTTTTGTTGGAGGTGGTGGCTACGCATCTTTCCTGCTTTCATCAAAACAAACCGGTCGACCGATTTATGGTGATATTAAAACTTATGACGCAGGCGCTACTGCATCTGCAGGTGCATGGCTTGGTAAACGATTGATGCTACAAACAGGTTATCAGTTTGGATTGGTGGATATTGATGTATCTGAAAGTAATAAAGCCCGTAACGGTATGGCCTTTCTGATGCTCAGTTATGCATTGTTTTCAAAAATAAAATACGGGCCGGTGATTACGATAAAGCCGAAGGGGTAATCGTAGCAGCAATATAACTGTATAATAATTGAGGCCGCTGTAAAGCGGCCTCAATTATTATTGAAGAATGGGAGAATATTATTTGCGACCCATTGCGTACTTTATTCCACCTTGCAAATGCTTCAAAAAGTTTTCTTCTTTAAACGATTCATCAGTATGGCCCAATGCAGTATAAAAAGCACGACCGCCATCATATGAATGATACCATGCCATCGGATGATATGCACCTTCCTTGCCACCTTCGTAACTGCTTTCGTCAATGGTCATTAGTACTTTTACATCGTTATTTCTGCTCTTGTAATTATACCATTCATCGAAACGCTCCCACACATGTGGCAGGTGTTTGGTGGAAGCATGTTTATGATCTGTTATGGTGAGCTTTGCTTTCTGTTGTTTGGGATGGCTCAAAAAATAGGCACCTACAAGTTTGTTATACCACGGCCATTGGTATTCCGTATCAGCAGCAGCATGTATACCCACAAACCCCTTTCCTGAACGGATAAAGTTTTCGAATGCAGCTTGCTGTTCATTGTTTAATATGTCGCCGGTTGTACTGAGAAATACAACTGCATCATACTGCTTTAGTTTTTCTGTGGTAAAGAAAGAAGCATCTTCTGTTGTATCAACAAGAAAATTCTTTTGCTTTCCCATCAGCAATAACGCCTCTTTTCCTTTTGGAATTGATGCATGACGGAAACCAGCTGTTTTTGAAAACACTAATATCTTTTTTGTTTTCTTAACAGCCGCTGATGAAATAAAGAATGACATACTGATCAATAATAAAAAATGGAGCAAACGCATGAGCTGATTGTTTTATGTGGGTGAAGTTACTTTATTCTGTACACAGGATAACGTAAATGCATTGGTTCGTAGTACGGTGAATGCTGAAACACAAAGTTAAGTTGCGCACTTCCGCTTTTTGCAAAGGCCGTATCAGTTACTCTGCGTTCTTCCAGCTTTTGCTTTACAGCAGGGTTTTGCTTCAAAAACTCTTCTGCCGTTTCTTCAAACACATAACTGCTGTAACCTTCTTTCTGCCCAAGAATGCCATCAAAATAATTCCAGGCAAAATAGCTGTCATCACCGGTTGGTTCCAGCACCTCCATAATGAAACGATTGGCTTTTTGATTCATTGGTATATACCAATCACCTTTACGGAATTTCACTTGTTGAACCGTTTTACTGGTCTTTACGTCTGAATTGAGATGATGACCTTCATAAGGTCGTGGAGCAGCTTTATACTCATCAATACGATACACTTCCACTTCAATGCTTGTATCTTTTTTCAACTGGCGCATCTGCACCTTGTTGATCGTAAGCAAGTCGATGACTTTCCACCAACCCTGCGGAATAATATACGCCGTTGGTTTTTCAATCATGGTTTTCGGATTGAAAAAATTATAGAACTTAATTTGTTTTTCAAATGGTTTAGTACGGTCGTAATACAAACGTGGTAAACCCGAAACATTGCTTGGCTTGCGTCCCGCCTCATATCCTTTATACAATATTTCAGAAAAACGGCTACGGTCGAGTGTAAAGCCAACCGGGAATTGTTGCTGTGTTAATTGTTCCTTCTGCTGTTGAGTACGTAGTTGTTTAATGGTTGTTTGATTGGCTGTTGCAAACTCCATCATACTCACCATCAGTTGATAGGTCGCTTCCACTCGTTGCGGATAAGGTTTCAGCATATGTGTTTCAGGCACAAAGGCAAATGTGTTCCAGAGCGATGCATAACCACTGCTGTAACGTGGCCCATCCCAGTAAGCACTCCATCCGGTTTCAGGACTGTCGCCAAAATTATTGACGTAGGGGAGAAGGTCGTAACCTTTTGCCTTCATGCTTTTATAAATGGCCGGTTCAAATGTCTGGTTAAGATATTCGCCAAGCTTCCCACCAAGTTTGTTGTGTTGCGATGTAAGTAAGGTCATCACATGTTGATAATCGGCGCCATTGCTTACATGGTTGTCAATAAAAATATCCGGCTGAACCAAATGGAAGATCTGCGCAAAACTTTTTGCCTCTTTTGAATCGTTCTTGATAAAATCACGGTTAAGATCAAAGTTCTGTGAGTTACCCCGAAACCCTTTTTCAGTGGGCCCATCCTGGCTCACACGATAAAATGCACTGCGGTTCAAACTTCCGCCAATATTATATACAGGAATAACTGCCAGCACCACGTTCGCCGGTAATGAACGTTTCTTTGTAACAATATCTTTCACCAACGAAATACTTGCATCAATACCATCGGGTTCACCGGGATGGATGCCATTGTTGATCAGTATCACTACTTTGTTCTTTTGCTGCCATTGTTCAGGTTTAAAAGTTCCATCACTGCTCACCAGCACCAAATGCAAAGGTTCGTTGGCATCAGTTGGCCCCATCGTTATCATTGAAACAAAGGGAGATGCTTTATCGATCTTTTTCCAGGCATCGATCGCTTCATAATAAGTTACACTTTCTTTTCCTTTCGATGTCTCATAACGTGTAACGGGAAGTTGGGCAAAGCTGTTGAACAGGCTGAATACGGACAATGCAACAAACAGTTTTCTCATGTTGTAATAGTTGGGGGCTATAAAATTAAGGAACAGGATTTACCTGCAACGGCAAGTAAACTAAGCTGGCACAGAAAAGGGTTGTTTTTTATGTAATCGGGTAAATGCAGGTATGAACTCAATAAAAAAACCCGTCTTGTACAGACGGGTTTAAAATATCTTTCGGTAGAGGAAGTTTACTTTGCTAACGCATTCACTTTCTTCGTAAGCTTGCTCTTTAAGTTAGCAGCTTTGTTCTTGTGAATAACGCCACGCTTCGCCAATTTGTCGATCATGGAAGCAACAGCCGGTAATTGCTCACCTGCTTCTTTTCCGGTAGCGATCGCCTGCAGATCACGGATGGCATTACGGGTAGTTTTGCCGTAATAACGGTTGCGATCTCTGCGGGTTGCACTCTGACGAACATCTTTTTTGGTAGCCTTATGATTTGCCATATCTTATTTTTTCGGACGGCAAAGGTAGGGGAAAAATTCAAATTTCAGCCAAGGGTAATAGATTTTTTGACCGAAAATGCCAGTTTCAACCGCTGTAAACCCGGATTGTGGATAAAGCATCGGCTCATGAAACATTCAGCCTCACCATTTATGCAATCGTTCCCGTGTAATAGCAAGCCAATCATAACAAATGATCAAACCTGAAATGAGGGGCTTTGATTAACAGCTGTTCGTTCTAAATGCCTGTGAATTAGAGGAAAAATGACAAAATCAAGTGGACTCTCTTATGCGGCTTTGATGAAAACAACCGATATTTGTGCTCCTTTTTAAGAAGTTACGATTATCAACCTCCAATATGAAACGAGCCATAAAAATCAACGAGCAATTTATGTCAGCCGGCGAAGTTGACTTTTATGGCGAATACTATGTGGCTAAAATCAATTAGAAAAGAAACACATGAAAGATTTTCAATACATCACTGCCTCTCATCCTCAGTATATCGAAAGCTTGTATTCCGATTTTGTAAAAGACCCCGGCAGTGTTGATCCCGATATGAAGCGGTTCTTTGAAGGGTTTGATTTTGCTGTAAGCAGCGGGGCTGCAAACGGAGCTGCTCCTGCATTAAATGGCTCGGGTACAACCGCTCCGGCCGGTATCGATTGGATGCGTGAGATCATGGCTTACCGCATGATTCTTGGTTATCGCAACAAAGGTCACCTGTTGGCAAAAACAAATCCCATCCGCAAGCGGAAAGATCGTGGTGCAAATATTGAACTGGCATTTTATGGTTTCAACGAAGCTGATCTTGATAAAGAATTTCATGCAGGTCAATTGATCGGGCTTGGGAAAACAACATTGCGCAATATTCAGCAGTACATGGAAAAATGCTATGCATCTCATGTAGGCGTTGAGTTTAAATATATCAGTGATCAAACAAAAGTTGATTTCCTTACCAATGCATTCGAAAAGGAATTTCATCAGCCCCTTCCGTTAAACAAACGCAAGCGTGTGTTGGAAAAACTGAACCAGGGGGTCATGTTTGAAAAATTTCTTCATACAAAATATATTGGTCAAAAACGCTTTTCACTTGAAGGTGGTGAAACAACCATTGCAGCGTTAGATGCAATCATTAATACCGCTGCAAATAATGATGTGCATGAAGTAGTGATCGGTATGGCGCATCGTGGCCGTTTGAATGTGTTGGCAAATATCATGGGCAAAACCTATGAGCAAATATTCAGTGAGTTTGAAGGTACTGCCAAGATGGATCAAACCATGGGTAGTGGTGATGTGAAATATCATATGGGCTATGGCAGTGAAGTGGAAACATTAGATGGTAAAACGGTACATCTTAAATTGATGCCAAACCCTTCGCATCTTGAGGCAGTTGATCCTGTTGTGGTAGGTTTCAGCCGTGCAAAGGCTGATATCATGTACAACAGCAACTTTGATAAAATTCTTCCGATTCTTATACATGGTGATGCATCAGTTGCAGGTCAGGGTGTGGTGTATGAAGTATTGCAGATGAGTTACCTGAAAGGTTATTATACAGGAGGTACCATTCATTTTGTGATCAATAACCAGATCGGTTTTACAACTGATTTTAATGATGCACGCAGTGCCGATTATTGTACATCATTGGCATCAATGGTGCAGGCTCCTGTTTTTCATGTTAATGGTGATGATGCAGAAGCTGTAGTGAAAGTTGTGGAGATTGCCACACGTTACCGCCAGGAATTTAATAGTGATGTCTTTATTGATATGGTTTGCTATCGTAAACACGGACATAACGAAGGCGACGATCCGAAGTTTACACAACCGCATTTATATGCGTTGATTGATAAACATCCGAACCCACGTGAAGTGTATACCAATTATTTATTGGAGAATGGTGAGCCCGATGCAAAAGAGCTGGCGAAGGAAATGGAAAAGAAATTCTGGAGCGATCTTCAGGAACGACTGGATGAAGTGAAACAAAATCCACTTCCTTATCATTACCAGGCACCTGAACTTGCATGGAAGAGTTTGCGTCGTGCAACAGCTGAAGATTTTTTACAATCACCTGTAACAGCCATCAGCAAAGCCAACTTTGATAAAATATTTTCATCGATCATGAAATGGCCCGATGATTTTAAGCCATTGAAGAAAGTTGAAAAGATCATCCAGGATAAAATAAAATTATACAACGACGAGCAGAAAGTTGATTGGGCAACCGGTGAACTGATGGCTTATGGAAGTTTGATGATCGATGGTAATGATGTGCGTATGAGCGGACAGGATGTTCGTCGTGGTACATTCTCACATCGCCATGCAATATTGCGTGATGAAGTAACTGATAAAGCGTATAACCGACTTGCACATATTGAAGGTGCAGCCGGTCATTTCCGTATTTACAATTCTTTGTTGAGTGAATATGGTGTGCTTGGTTTTGAATATGGTTATGCAATGGCTAACCCCAATGCTTTGGTATTATGGGAAGCACAGTTTGGTGATTTCTGTAATGGTGCGCAAACAATGATCGATCAGTTTATTGCTGCCGGAGAACAAAAGTGGAATCGTATGAATGGTGTTACCATGTTGTTGCCACATGGCTACGAAGGACAAGGCCCTGAACACAGCAGTGCAAGAATGGAACGCTTCCTGCAAATGTGTGCTGAGTTGAATATGGTGGTAACAAATATTACCACTGCATCTAACTTATTCCATGCATTGCGTCGCCAGTTGGCATGGAGTTTCCGTAAACCATTGATCAACTTTTCACCCAAAGCAAATCTGCGTCATGCAGGAAGCTATTCACTGAAAGAAGAATTTTTAAGTGGTGGTTTTAAAGAAGTGATTGATGATCCAACCAGTCCGGATGCAGCACAAGTGAAGAAAGTATTTTTCTGCAGTGGTAAAATGTATTTTGATCTGGCTGAACGCAAAGCAAAAGATAATCGTACTGATGTTGCCATTGTTCGTTTGGAACAGATTTATCCATTACCTGTACAACAGTTAACAGCTTTATATAATAAATACAGCAAAGCTACCTGGTTCTGGATACAGGAAGAACCACTGAACATGGGTGCAGCTTCATTCCTGCAAATGAACCTGAAAGAAATCAACTATGGTGTCATCAGTCGTTCGGCTTCTGCATCAACAGCTACAGGTTATAATAAAGTGCACCAACAGGAGCAAGCAGAGATTATTGATACAGCATTTGGAATTTAAGAATAACGAGTAGAAACTATCAAAGAATCTAAATAACAAACCCCTCAATTGAGGGGTTTTCTGTTTTAACCTAAAACCAACAGACCCGTAAAAGTTAAATTCATTTATTGTTTGATGAATGTTTTACTGATGTTCAGTTCTTCATGGTTAATGCGGATGATGTAAGTGCCACTGCTTAATCCCGGCAGGTTGATTCTTATTTTATTGTTTCCCTGCTGTACCGGCGTTTGGAGTTGCTTTACAACTTGTCCATTATTAGTAATCACATGGATGGTTGTGTTGAATGCTTTATCCGAATTAAAAACAAGTTCTGTATACTCACTTGCAGGATTAGGGTATAACATCACAGTGATCTTTTTAATTTCACAATCGCTGCGGATGATCTTTGAATAAGTAAACGTGCCATCCACATCAACCTGCTTCAACCGGTAGTAAGCAGTGCCTGCTTCCTTATCATTGAATTTGTAATCAGCTGCTGTTCCTTTTGCATCTATCACACCCACTTCATTCCAGCTAAAACCATCCTTACTTTTTTCTACGATAAATACATGACTGTTTTGCTCCATTGCAGTTGACCATACAAGATGTGCACCTTCCTGTTTACATTCAGCATTAAATGAAGTAAGCACAACAGGAAGCGGACTGTTAAGATTTGCACCACCAATTGTCCAAAGTGAAAAATCATCCACTCCATCCTTTTGCAAATAATTCAACGTTGTGTTGCGTGCATCGGGTTGCATGGTTGTCCAGCTCTGCCCGTTATTGGTACTCTTCCATAAAATAGCAGTGGCTTCATCAACACCATTTAATTCCGCATCGAAATAATAAAAACGAACCGATGCATTTAACGAACTATTGTTCGCCGGTTCAATATTGTAATAACGTTTGATGCGGCCGCTTGAACTTCCGTTCTGTACAAATACACTTGCGTAACGGGTGATGGTAGTGTTTCCCAATGCAGGAGCATTTACAAATTCAACACCAAGATTTCCCGGATTGATACTAACTAACGGTGATGCAAAATTCCTTCTTGTTGTTGCATGACCGGTATTGCCTGTAATATCAGTTATCCGATGCAGTTCCGTTTCATTTATGATTGATGCATTTGTGCCAAGGCTGATGCCAAAATTATTGGCATGAAACATTCCGGCAAGATCGAGTTGATTGATGATGCTGATATTATTCTGCAATTGAATGCCTGCGCTGTTGGCAATGAGAAGATTAAAAAAAGCAGCAGGGTTGTTACCACTTATATTGCCTGCTGCTGTGCCCGTCATTCTTACTGAACCATTACCCGGCTCAAAGGTGCCGTTGTTTACAAGGTTAGCGTTTTGCAAGGTGAGTGTGGCATTGCCACTCATAGTTAGCTGTGCGCCGGGTGTAATGATCAGTCCGTTTTGAGCAGAAGCCCCGTTAGCAAGAGCCACTGCCAATAATCCGGTTAAGATGTATTTCATAAAACGTTTGTAGGTTAATTGTTGAAACGAAAGTAATACGGTGCAGTCTGTCTCACCAGTCCGGTTTAGCAAAGGGATGGGTTTATTGAGTAAACGGTTTTTAAGCAGGTATTTTCTTATGTTTCTATCTGTTTTTCCCCGAAATTTGCAACACTCTCAACCAACGAATTGATATGATTGATATAAAAGTTCCCACTGTAGGTGAATCGATAAGTGAAGTTTCATTATTAAAATGGACCAAGCCCGATGGAGCATGGGTAGAGCGTGATGAAGTGATCGCTGAACTTGAAAGTGAAAAAGCAACGTTTGAGATCAACGCTGAAAAAGCAGGTATCCTGAAACATGGTGCACAGGAAGGTGATACGCTCAATATTGGTGATGTTGTTTGTCAGATCGATGAAACAGCAACTAAGCCTGAAGGAGCAGCAGTTGCTGAAGCGCCTGCAGCGGCAAAAGCAGAAGCACCAAAGAAAGAAGAAACGAAATCAACTGCTCCGGTAACGGCAGTAGCAAATGATATTAAAGCAACACCCGTTGCAGCAGCAATTATTGCTGATAAGAAAGTTGATCCGCAAACCATCAAAGCATCTGGTACCGGTGGAAAGATATTAAAGGATGATGTGTTGCAGGCGATCTCCAATCCTGGCAAGCAGGCATTCAAAGGTGCAGAGTTGTTTAGCCGTAATGTGCGGAAAGAAAAAATGAGCAACCTGCGTAAAACGATCAGTCGTCGTTTGGTGGAAAGTAAGAATACCACTGCCATGCTCACCACGTTCAACGAAGTGGACATGACACGTATCATGGAGATTCGCAGCAAGTACAAAGACAAATTCAAAGAATTACATGGTGTGAATCTTGGCTTTATGAGTTTCTTTGGAAAAGCTTGTGCCATTGCATTAAGCGAATGGCCTGCGGTGAATGCATCCATTGATGCAGAAGAAATTATTTATCATGATTATGCAGATATTTCCATTGCAGTTTCTACCCCACGTGGTTTAACGGTGCCGGTAATGCGCAATGTTGAAAGCATGAGTATGGCTGATGTAGAAAAGAAAGTAGTTGAATTAGCTGGTAAAGCAAGAGATAATAAATTAACGATGGAAGAACTCACCGGCGGTACATTCACCATCACCAATGGTGGTGTGTTTGGAAGTTTGATGAGTACACCCATTATTAATTTACCACAAAGTGCTATCTTAGGAATGCATAAAATTCAGGAGCGACCAATGGCGGTGAACGGACAAGTGGTGGTTCGCCCAATGATGTACCTGGCATTAAGTTATGATCACAGAATTATAGATGGAAGAGAGAGTGTGAGCTTTTTAGTTCGTGTAAAGGAATTACTGGAAAATCCTGAACTGTTATTGTTCGGAAAAGATCCCGTGAAGACTTTGTTAGAAGTATAAAACACCTCGTAACTTCTAACGGTTACTTGCACAATGGGTCCCGCTTTGCAGCGGGACTTTTTTATTCCCCTCCTTTGAGGGGCAAGGGCGGGTGAAAACTGTAATGATATCGCAAATGGCAGACTGTTTCATCACAACTCCTTAAAAAAGATAGCTTCGGTATTCATCCGCTGTTTTCTTTTCTTTGCAACCATGAGCCGTTATTATTCGCATATCAATTCAGCACAAAAGATCATCGAGGCTTATACCGGTGCAGAACCATTTGCATCGTACCTGAAAAAACAATTTGCAGCCAACAAAAAATTTGGCAGTAAAGACAGGAAACAGATCACACAACTCTGTTATTCATATTTCCGGTTAGGTAAATCGTTACCGGATATTTCCATTGAAGAGAAATTGTTAGCTGGATTATTTCTCAGCAGCAGAAATTCAAACGAACTGCTGCAGCATTTAAAACCGGAGTGGAATGATGTAGTTGAAACAAGTAGAGAAAAGAAAACAGAACTGTTGAATAGTGTTGTTCATGCTTCTTCTGTTTTTCCGTTTACTAATGAGTTGAGTGAAGGAATTGATGTGGATGAATTTGCATTTAGTCATCTCCAACAACCGGATCTGTTTTTGAGAATCAGACCAGGGCGAAAAGATACGGTACTTCATCAATTGAAAGCAGCAGATGTTTCGTTTCAGTTGATCGGGGAGAATACAGTTGCATTGCCAAATGCAACAAAGATCGAAGAAGTTATCATGCTGAATAAAGATGCAGTGGTGCAGGATTACAGTTCGCAAAGGGTAGGAGAGTTTCTTGGAAATCTGAAATCTGAAATCGAAAATCAAAAATGGAACGTTTGGGATTGTTGTGCAGCCAGCGGCGGTAAATCCATCATGGCAAAAGATATACTTGGCGATATTGATTTAACAGTAAGCGATATACGTGAAAGTATTCTCATCAATTTGAAAAAACGTTTTCAAGAGGCCGGAATAAAACACTACAAAAGTTTTGTAGGAGACTTGTCACTTCACTTACCACTCACTACTCACCACTCAGCCTTTGATTTAATCATCGCCGATGTTCCCTGCAGTGGTTCCGGCACATGGGGACGTACACCTGAACAGTTATCGTTCTTTCAGCCAACAGCTATTGGAACATACAGTGACTTGCAGAAAAAAATTGTTTCTAATACAGTGAAACAATTAAAGTCAGACGGCTATTTTCTGTACATCACATGCTCTATTTTTAAAAAGGAAAATGAAAACAATGTTGAATGGATGCAGGAAGAACTGAAGTTGCAATTAGTAAAGCAAGAACTGATCAAAGGTTATACGGTTAAAGCTGATACAATGTTTGCTGCCTTATTAAAGAAGAATTGATAGCCTTATGACGAGGTTATTGCTTAATAAATTCCTCTGTGGCATATCGCTGCCCATCTTTCATTACAACTAATAAATAGCTACCCTTTGCAGGGCGATTAAGTGAGAGTGAGTGTGTAACTGTCCCGTTTGGTTTGTTGTATTGCTCGGTAAGAACTAATTGCCCTGCAGAATTATAAACAGTCAGTATAAATCGTCCGCTGCTTCGTTCTGTAAATTTCAGTTGAAGTGAATTACCGGTAACAGGATTCGGAAATAACTGTACTTTTTTAATAATGATAGAAGGATTGTTGATGGCGGTGGTATTACATCCACCTGCTGCAGTTACAGAAGCTGAGTCAATGGCGTAGGCACGGTAACCGGCAGCACTTGTATCAATCACTTCTACTATTCTGTAGTCAATAGTTCCTGCTATAGTTGCCACATCATTGTATTGGTAATTCTGTGCAGAGAATGTTGAACCTTTTGCAGCTATAGTTTGAATGTTGGAATAAACTGTTTCACCCGGCAACTTTCTTTGTACAATGTATTGCATGGTTGAAATATCCTTGCTGTTCCATTGCACATTTACCGTGCAATTTGTAATGGATGTACTCATGTTTGAAAGTTCAGCTAAAATTATTCCTGTTGCTTTTTTCATATCAGGTAAACCGTAGCCATATTGTTCATGCGGTGCTGTATATCGGTCAGCGCTTTTTCTTAAAGTTTCAATGATCTTATAACTGTTGAATTCAGGAAACAGTTGCCACAAACAAGTTGCAAGCCCGGCCATGTTTGGTCCTGAAAAAGAAGTGCCACTACTGGTCCCAACTGTTCCGCCTGAAGTTGAAAGAAATGTTCCCTGTCCAACAGAAACAACATCAGGTTTTATTTGTCCGTCGCTTGTTGGTCCAAAACTTGAGAAACCACCAATCATTCCTGTACTGTTTACGGCACCAACACTTAATACACTATCCGCATCAGCAGGTGCCACAATATATTTCCATGCCTTGTTACCTTCATTGCCCGCACTGTTTACAACCAGCATTCCTTTTTTTGCAGCAAGATCTGCATACCGGCTTACAATAGTTGTATTACCATTCATATCAGCATTGCTGTGATTATAAGCAGGATCATCAAACGTACTGTAACCAACAGAAGAAGAAATGACATCAACACCTGCACTGTCTGCATATTCAGCACCAGATCCCCAGTTGTATTCTTCAATCAGTTGTTCACTGCCCACATCTTCAGTTCGGAGTAAATAGAATGATGCATTGGGAGCCGAGCCAACATAAATGCCGGGTATATTCCCTGCTACAATTGAAAAACAGGCCATGCCATGTGCATCATCTTCATTCACACTGGTTTCATTCAATACAAAATCTCGTGTGGCGAGTATTCGGTTTTGAATGCGTACACTATCGAAGAATGGATTGCTGATATAACCGAAATATCCTCCATCTAAAAATGCGATCTGCATGTTTTGTCCACGTGCCCCGATGTTATGCAGAAATTCTCCATTATGAATTTTTATTTGTGTAGCTGTATTTCCATAATTCAATGAATCAGCAAACGGTTGTTGCTGTCGTTGATTTGTGGAAGAGTAAGGAGTGATGTTGTATGATTTGTTGCTGATCGGTTGTGGATTCTCTTTTCGGTAAGCAACACTATCTCTTTTCTTTACAAAGGGGAATGTGTTGATCTTAGTTAATGCGGCTGCATCATTTGTTTGAATGATCACTGCATTCATCCAGCGTAACCGGCCAAGGATCTTAACACTACCTGCTAAACGAATACTGTCAACATATTTTTCTACAACAGGCAGATCGGTGCTGTCAACAGCTATAATATATTTTGTTCTTCTTGCAATAGCTCTTGCAGATAAATAAGCAGAAGGCTGGGAGAGGGAGAAAGTTGTTTCGTTTTTATCGGTAAGAAAAATAACATGCTTGGTTCGCTGACCGTTACTTTCAACTGCTGTAAACAGTAAGAAGAAAACGAACAACAAAGAACATGTACTTTTCATGAATTTTTAAAACTGAAATTTAGTTTTTATCGATCATCCACATCTTTACACCAAAGCCAATACGCACGGGATCATACGTGGTGATCACATTCGGTGGAGTGCCGGTTGTCCTTGGGCGTGGCTGATTTTCCCAAAGTTGAAATTCACGAAATACAAGACCAACATTTTTTGCATACTTCTCAACTGATAATTCACGTGAAGCAAAAGAAGTATCTGAAACGATGGGTACATTCTCTGATTCATCAATGTGGAAAACAGTGGTTACATCAGTCAATTGATTGCCGCCAATTGTTTCGCTTCCGTTTACTGTTTCATACTTGAATTCCCACAAACTCATATTTGCATCAATACTGATAGGGAACTCAGGATTATAAGGACGGTTCGGTAAATACGAATTTCCTTTCCATGTAAAACCCGGCTGTGTTGGCAGATTGAGTTTAATAACACGCAGATTGTTTTCAGTCACTTCTAATTTTTTATTAACCGGTGTAATGGTATAAGTGCCATTTTGAACCCAAGGACCAACACCTAAAGAATCGGTGATATGAGTGACTACTACCCATGCAGGACGGTTCTGGTTGTCTACGGATTGTCTTTCGATGGTATGACGTACCCGATAACGATGTATTTCTGTTGTTTTACCTGTATTGGTAAACACGGTTGAATCTAAACGGTAGGTAATGTATTTGCCAACTTGCAATGGAACAAGTTCATCAAGTGTAAGTGATTCAAGTGTTTCGGTGCGTTTACAACTGCTCAACAGGAGCAAAAGGCAGCAGGAAAGAAGGGCTGTTTTACGTATTAGGGCGGTAGGAATTCCTGTGAATTTCATCTCAATATTTTTCGTTAGTTATTGGCTGGATGAGTTGATTTAAAACAATTTAGATAGCTCATCTCATGCAGCTAAGTTAGTCAATGATTTTGGGTTTTGCATACTGTTAAGAGTCTAAACAGCGGTTGAACGCTGCACAAAAAAAAGGTACGCAGAACGTACCTTATAACGTATATGTTTTGAAATCATTGTTTTAAACAATGGGTTTCCGCATAATAATACCACCACCTATCACCTCGTCGCCTTCGTAAAACACAGCACTTTGACCGGGTGCAATGCCTTTGGCCTCCTCATAAAACTGAACGTTAACAGTGCCATCAGCATTTGGGTAAAGGTTTGATAGTGTGCCTTTATCCTTGTAACGGATCTTGGTAATGGCTTCCATGCCGGGTGTAATCATATCATATTTCAACATGTTGATCTTGCCCACCTGCATTTCCTGCTTGTTGAGATCTTCTTCATCGCCCAGCACAACGGTGTTAGTTTCAGGCAGAATTTCCGTTACAAACACAGGCTTGCCAAACGTAATATCCAATCCTTTACGTTGACCAATGGTATAGAATGGATAGCCTTTGTGCTGCCCCAGAACCTTACCGCTTTTATCAACAAAATTTCCGCCGTTCACTCTTTCTTCCAGTCCATCTACACGGCGCTTTAAGAAACCACGGTAATCGTTATCGGGCACAAAACAAATTTCATAACTCTCCGCTTTTTTCGCCAGTTCAGGATAACCATAGTCAAGAGCCATTTGCCTGATCTCTGTTTTGCGATAACCACCTAACGGAAGCAGAGTGCGTTGCAGCAGATCCTGTTGCAAACCCCACAATACATAACTCTGATCTTTTGTTTCGTCAACCCCCTTGCTGATAAAGTAACGGCCATTATCATGCTGATGCACTTTTGCATAGTGACCTGTTGCAATAAAATCACAGTTCATCGCATCGGCTCTTTTCAGGAGTGCCCGCCATTTAATATGTGTGTTGCACAACACACATGGGTTGGGTGTGCGGCCATTCAGGTATTCATCTACAAAATTCTCGATCACAAAATCACCAAACTCTTCACGTATATCTAAAATATAGTGCGGAAAGCCATGCTGCACAGCAGCTGCACGTGCATCATTAAAACTATCGAGGTTGCAACAGCCGGTTTCCTTCTTTCCTTTGGTGCCTGTTCCGCTACTGGCATAATCCCATGTTTTCATGGTAATGCCCACCACTTCATATCCCTCATGATGTAACATGAGAGCCGTAACGGTACTGTCGATACCGCCACTCATTGCTACTAAAACTTTTCCTTTACGGCTCATGATCAAATTAATTTCTGTTACTGCTTCAAAAAAAAGCAAGATGCAAAATTACGGGAAAAGCCCGGTTTAAACGGATACTGAAAGTGGCGCTATGTTTTGAGTGAAATGGGTGTGTGCAGATGTGTTGGGAAAATCTCAACACATGTTTTCACTTATCATAAAAAAATTCCTACTTTGCCCGCTCTACAATAATTTATTCAGTACTAAAAATTACATTATGATCAAGTTACAGGTAATCGGAAATCTGGGAAAGGATTGTGTTTCAAACACAGTGAATGGAAAGAACGTGATGAACTTCACCGTTGCTCACACCGAAAAATACAAAGACAGTACCGGCGCACAGCGTGAAAAAACCATTTGGGTTGATTGTGCTTACTGGAGCGACCGCACAGGTATTGCCCCTTATTTGAAAAAAGGAACACAGGTATATGTTGAAGGTGCACCCGAAGTGCGTACTTACCAAACACAGGATGGAAAAAGCGGTGCTTCATTATCATTGCGTGTACTCAGCATTCAATTATTGGGAAGCCGTGCAAGTGAAGGAAATGGCGGCGGTGGCGGGTATCAACCACAGGGTGGTGGATACAGTGCACCATCACAACCAATGAACGAAGCGCCAATTGGTGGCGATTCAGATGATCTTCCGTTTTAATCTCAGAGGTTTATTTATAGAAAAGCCTGTCTGTTATAAGACAGGCTTTCGTTTTTTAAAGATGTTATAATATTCCTTCATCTGCAAAACTGTAATACCCGTCTTCACTAACGATGATGTGATCGATCACATTCATATCCAGCAGCACCGCTGCATCTTTAATTTTCTTTGTCAACATTTCATCGGCACGGCTGGGTTTTAAACTGCCGCTTGGATGGTTGTGGCAGAGCACAATATTCACTGCATTATGCTCTAATGCCTTTTTTAAAATAATGCGAGGATCGGCAACAGTTCCGGTAATGCCACCTTCGCTGATCACTTCCATGTGATTGATCTTATTTGCCCGGTTGAGGTAGGCCACTGCAAACACTTCGTGCAATTTATCCTTCAATTGTGCTTGGAAAAACTGTGCAATATCGCCACTTGTTTTTACGCTTTTTTTCAGTGATTCTACGGCCTGCCGCCTCCGACCAAGCTCCAATGCTGCAGCTATCGTAACGGCCCTGGCTTCGCCAATGCCATTTGTCTTCATCAAATCCTTCAAGGTTAATTTAGCCAGTTCATTAATATCATCTTTCGATCTGGTTAACAGCTCCTTAGCCACATCTACTGCTGATTTTTTAGAGGTCCCGGAGCCAATTAAAATGGCAATTAATTCGGAGTTACTAAGGGCATCTGCGCCCTTCATTAAGAGCTTTTCCCGGGGTCTGTCGTCGGTTGCCCACTGCTTAATGGTGGTTTTGGTGTCTTGCATGTTCCAATTTAACACCTTAAATTCACTTATCCAATCATCCGAATAAACCATCAACGTATGAATCTCGACCCTAAATCATCCGGAACCCAATTGCGGTCATCTCTAATCCTGTTTATCATTGTGGGCAACCTTTTATTTTCTGCCATTTTCGTCATGTCGATGGGGGCGCAGGTAGTAAAATCAGGTAACAATCTGCAACAACAGGCAGAAACAAAACCTGCAACTGAAAAGGAACAGAAGCTGGTTACATTGGCACAAATTAATTAAGGCTACAGTTAATAATTGTAGTTAAAGAAACCGGGCGGAGCTTTTAAAATTTTTCAAAAGTTGGACAACCGCCCACGAGTCCCGTCACAAGCGGGACTTTTTTATGTGGATAAAGCCCTGTTAACTGTTTCCCTCAAAGTTGCATTGAAGCACTTATCTTCGCCGCACATTTCACCCCTTTACAAACTATAGTTCAATGAACCCTTCTGCCAAGATATTTTCCGGCACAGCATCTAAGTACCTGGCCGAGAAAATTGCAGCCAAATTCGGCATTCCGTTAGGTCAAAGTCTTACACAAAAATTCAGCGACGGCGAACTTCAGCCAATGTTTCAGGAAAGCATACGAGGCGATATTGTTTTCCTGGTGCAGAGCACGTTTTCACCCGCTGAGAACATTTTGGAATTATTGCTCATGATCGATGCGGCTAAACGTGCATCGGCCTACAAAGTAATTCCGGTTATTCCTTATTACGGTTATGCCCGCCAGGACAGAAAAGACAAACCTCGTGTAGCGATCGGCTCCAAGCTTATTGCCAACATGTTAGAAGCGGCCGGCGCCGACAGGGTCATTACAATGGACCTGCACGCAGCCCAGATCCAGGGCTACTTCGACATACCGGTGGATCACCTGGAATCATCGTCTATTTTTATCCCTTACATTGAGAGTTTGAAGCTCGAAAACCTTACCTTTGCGGCCCCCGACGTAGGAAGTGCCAACAGGATAAGGGAAGTGGCCAGCTATTTTGAAGCCGAAATGGTGATTTGCGACAAGCATCGCAAACGTGCAAATGAGATAGCAAGCATGGTGGTAATTGGTGATGTTACAGACAGAGATGTGGTATTGATCGATGATATCTGTGACACGGGAGGAACGCTGGCAAAAGCAGCAGCTCTTTTAAAAGAAAAAGGTGCAAGAAGTGTAAGGGCACTCATTACACATCCGGTGTTGAGTGGCAAAGCTTACGAAAACATTGAGAACAGTGTATTGGAAGAGTTGGTGGTTTGTGATACGATCCCACTCCAAAAAGAGAGTAAAAAGATCAAAGTGTTGAGTGTGGCCGAATTATTTGGAGTAGCACTTCGCAACGCTTTTGAAAACAAGAGTATCACCAGTTTATTTATGCATGCACAACGCAGGGATAAATAAACCACAAAAACGTAATTTTTTAAATTAGATAAACAATGAAGACAATTACTATCGAGGGTCACTTGAGGACCGAAAACGGGAAGAAAGCCGCCCGTCAACTTCGCTCTCAGGAAATGGTGCCTGGTGTAATTTATGGAGGCTCTGAAGAAATTAATTTCTACGCTCCTGCCAAAGCATTTAAAACTTTGGTTTACACTCCCGATTTCCAGGTTGCTGAAGTAAACATTGATGGCAAGAGCTACAGAACAATTCTGAAAGATCTGCAGTTCGATAAAGTGAGCGACAAATTAGCGCACGTTGATCTGTTGGAACTGGTAGAAGACAAAAAAGTGATTGCTACTATTCCTTTGAAATTTACAGGTGCAGCGAAAGGTGTGAAAGATGGCGGTAAATTAATTACCAAAATCAAATCACTTAAGATCAAAGCTTATCCTAAGTATTTGAAGGAAGCAATTGAAGTGGATCTTACTCCGCTTGAATTGAATGGCAACATCCGTGTTGAAGATGTAAAGGCAGATAACATGGAAGTATTGAACTCTCCACGTATTCCTATTGCATCTATCGTGTTAACACGTCAGTTGAAACAGGAAGAAGCAGCAACTCCTAAGAAATAAGAGTAATGCTGTTCAAAATAGAATCCCCCTTTTACGAGGGGGATTTTTGTTTTAGTAAAGTGAAACTTATTGATATTTGCGCAGGGGAAATGCCCATAAGCTAAGTAAACCCACCGAAAAAAATTACGGGCATTAAAGAATAATCACATGAAATTTTTGATCGTTGGTTTAGGAAATATCGGTGCCGAGTATGCGCACACCCGTCATAACATAGGTTTTGATGTGGTGGAAGCATTGGCTGCAAAACATAATGCCACATTTAGAGTTGACAGATTGGCTGCAGTTGCAGAAATAAAACTGAAAGGAAAAACGCTGGTATGTATTGAGCCATCAACTTACATGAACTTAAGCGGCAAGGCAGTTAAGTATTGGATGGATAAGGAAAAAATTGCTGTTGAGCATGTGCTGGTGATTGTTGATGAACTGGCACTGCCCTTAAGTAAGATCAGGTTAAGACCCGGCGGCAGCGATGCGGGCCATAACGGGCTCAAGAGCATCCACGAATCATTGCAGACAACTGCTTACCCACGGCTTCGGTTTGGTATTGGAAACGACTACCCCAAAGGGAAGCAGGTTGATTTTGTGTTAGGTAAATGGAGCGATGCTGAACTGCCCGTTGTGAAAAAGAAGATCGAAGCAACCATTGAAGTGATTGAAAGCTTTGTGCTCACCGGCATTGAACGCACCATGAACCACGCAAACAAAATTGAGGTAACACTTTAATTTTCAAGTTTCAAATACTATCTTCGTTAACATTTCTATTGATACCGTTGCGGTATCGTTAAAATCCCCTGTCCTTTTAAAGACCTTTCATAAACCTGATTCTGAACCAAAACCATCGAACCGATGAAAATCTTTTGCGTAGGGCGTAACTACGTTGAACATGCCAAAGAACTGGGCAATGATGTGCCGGATGAGCCTGTGATCTTTCTCAAGCCCAAAAGTGCATTCCTTCAACCGCACATGCCTTTCTATTACCCCGAGTTCACCAACGAACTTCATTACGAGGCCGAGCTGGTGTTACGTGTTTCAAAAAACGGGAAATATATACAGGAACGTCACGCTTCCAAATATTACAATGCGTTTACTGTTGGTATTGATTTTACAGCCCGTGATCTGCAACAACAACTGAAAGAAAAAGGCTTGCCTTGGGAAATCTCGAAAGCATGGGATAATTCTGCAGCTGTTGGGAAGTTTATCGACATTAAGCCCGGCATGAACCTCGGCAACATCAATTTCTGTTTATACAAAAACAAGGAAATGGTGCAGCAGGCAAACAGCAGCCAGATGATCTTTACATTCGATCAGATCGTTGCCTATGTATCACAATTCTTTTCACTCAATATTGGAGATTTGATCTTCACCGGAACACCGGTTGGTGTGGGTGAATGTGTGGTGGGCGATATACTTGAAGGTTTTATTGAAGATGACAGCCTGCTTGAAGTTGAAATTAAATAATCAACGTTTGAATTATAATTGAGCCATTCCTTACACGGAATGGCTTTTTTGTTACAGTTACTTTATTTTGCAGCTCAATTGCTTGGCATGATAAATCTGGAAACTTTACGGAAGGCTTATAAACTCATGTGTTATGCTCAACACATGGCAGAAACCTATGAGAACAATCGTTCCATTTGTAAATATGTTCACTCTACATCACGTGGGCATGAAGCTATTCAACTGGCTACCGCTTTTCAATTAACTGAGGCAGATTGGTTGAGCCCATATTATCGTGACGAAAGCATCTTGCTTGGTCTTGGTTTTGAACCGTATGAATTAATGTTGCAGTTACTGGCAAAAGCAGATGATCCGTTTACGGGAGGAAGAGAATATTATTCGCATCCCAATTACAGGGGAACAGGTAAACCAAACATCATCCATCAAAGCAGTGCAACAGGTATGCAGGTAATTCCTACTACCGGTGTGGCACAGGGGCTGAAATATTTACAACAGATCAAATCAGATCAATTTAAAAAAACAAGTGACGGGCAATTACCTGTTGTTGTTTGCTCCTTAGGCGATGCAAGTATAACGGAAGGAGAAGTGAGTGAGGCATTTCAGTTCGCTGTGCTGAAACAATTACCGGTCATTTATTTGGTGCAGGATAATAACTGGGGTATCAGTGTAAGTGCGGAAGAAGCAAGAGCGATGGATGCTTATGAATATGCAGGCGGGTTTCCGGGTATGCATCGTATCCGTTGCGATGGCAGTGATTTCAACGAAGCATTTGAAACCATGCAACATGTAGTTGATCATGTGCGCACTCATCAGCAGCCCTACCTGGTACAGGCTTATGTGCCATTACTCAATCATCACACAAGTGGTGTGCGCAAAGAATTCTACAGAAGCAAAGATGATCTTGATCAACATCATAAAGATGATCCGTTTCCAAAGTTGAAACAACTTTGTCTGCAATCGGGTATAACTGAAGACGAACTGCAACAACTATTTGATGAGGCAAAGCAAACCGTTGCTGCTGATTTTGAAAAAGCGGTAGCTGCTGCAGAACCAGATCCATCAACTGTAACTGATCATGTATTTGTGCCAACTGCAGTTATAGAAGAAAAAGGGGATCGTTCGCCTCTTGGCAAAGAAAAGATCATGATGGTGGATGCAGCGTTGTTTGCCATTCGTGAATTGATGGATGAATATCCTGAAGCAGTATTGTACGGACAGGATGTAGGAAGAAGATTAGGAGGTGTGTTTCGTGAAGCAGCAACACTTGCTGAACAGTTTGGTGATCATCGTGTATTCAACACAGCAATACAGGAAGCATATATCATTGGTTCAACTGTTGGCATGAGTGCAGTGGGAGCAAAGCCAATTGTTGAAGTGCAGTTTGCAGATTATATCTATCCGGGATTAAATCAACTCGTAACAGAAATATCAAAGTCATCTTATTTAAGCTGCGGAAAATTTCCTGTGCAAACCTTGATACGTGTGCCCATTGGTGCATATGGTGGCGGCGGTCCCTATCATAGTGGAAGTGTGGAATCAACCTTGCTGAGTATTAAAGGAATTAAAATAGTGTATCCATCAACTGCTGCTGATATGAAAGGATTAATGAAAGCAGCATTTCTTGATCCGAATCCGGTGGTGATGTTAGAACACAAAGGTTTGTACTGGAGTAAAGTGCAGGGTACAGAAGAAGCAAAAACTGTAGAACCATCAAGTGATTATATTATACCATTGGGAAAAGGAAGAATAGTTGCAGAAGCCGATGATGAATTGATTGATGAAGGAGAAAGTTGTTGCATCATCACCTATGGTATGGGTGTGTATTGGGCAATGGCTGCTGCCAAACAATTTGATGGCGCTGTAGAAATTATTGATCTGCGTACATTATATCCGCTTGATGAAGAATTGATCTTCTCTACCGTTAAAAAGCATGGCAAATGTTTAGTGCTTACAGAAGAACAACAGAACAATTCATTTGCTGAAGCACTGGCTTATCGTATTACTTACAATTGTTTTCAATGGCTGGATGCACCTGTGGAAGTAATAGGCGCATTAAACCTTCCTGCAGTACCAATGAATATGGGACTGGAGGCTGCCATGTTGCCAAACGCTGAAAAAGTAAAGGACAGGCTTTGGAAATTGTTCCGCTCCTGATAATACGTTATTTACATCTTCTCTAAACTGGTACTGTTATCATTCACATAACTGTGAATTGTGTAAGGATTAGTAATAATTGTGTAATACTTGTTGCAGGAGATAAGTTCATCTTCGCAGATCAATCAGCTTCCTGCAAAAGTGTATGATATCTCATTTATGTGTAATCAATAATTACATTTCTATCGAAGCTGATCTTTTCACTTTGTAAATAATAAAACAGTATATGAAATTTCAGTTAAGTGCAGCATTCATTGCAATTGTATTTGCAACAGCAGTACAGGCGCAACATGTAAACATTGGTATTAAGGCAGGATTAAATCTTTACAACATCAAATATAATAATGATGTGAAATATGATATGAAACCGGGATTACATGCCGGGTTATTCGGTCATATTCATGTAACGAAGAACTTTGCAGTACAACCTGAATTACTTTTCTCAGCCCAGGGAGCAAAATATACTACGGGTGGAGTAGATACAAAACTCAATCTTAATTACCTGAATGTTCCCATTCTGTTGCAGTATATGTTTGACAATGGTTTCAGACTTGAAGCCGGCCCGCAACTCGGATTGCTGTTAACAGCAAAAGTAGATGACGGTACAACAAAAACGGATATCAAATCTGATCTCAAACCTATTGACCTTGGTTTAGGTCTTGGACTTGGTTACATTCATGTGCCATCAGGTTTTGGTGTTGATGCCAGGTATAATCTTGGTCTCAGTAATATTAATGATGAAGATAACAGCAATGTAAAAGCCAACAACCGGGGATTCCAGGTGGGTGTATTTTACCAGTTTAAACATAACTAAGAGTTAATTGCAAAATAAAAGCACCGTCAATTTTTTGACGGTGCTTTTTTATGCCATGGAATATGTTTTACAGCACATTGCCTTTTTGTTCTGTTTCTCCATTCGAGAAACCTCCTCCAATTGCACGCATAATACTTGATACAGGACCTTCCATTTTATTTGTTCTGTCGTCTAGCGTATTGTCATGAAGTAGTTCTCCCATCTGCAGCTCAGCCGGCAGGAAGGGAAGTATATTATTCCGTTGTGTATTCATGAATTTTTTTACATGATGCATTGTTGCATCAGCAGGTAATTGTTCCTGTATAATAGTTACAGCAGCTGTGGCAATACTGTTCAGTTTGGATATTACATTTTCACTTGTGTAATTAGCATAATCGCCAATTCGTTTTACAACCGATTGACGGTTATCAGTAAAGATGAGATCGGCCCATGTTGTGGCTGTAGATGATGTTCTTATTTTTTCTGCACCAATATCTGTATGGCTGTAATTATACAAAGCTGTTAACACAGCAGTGATGGCTGCCTGGCTGAAACGATGTTCATCGGGTGTGCTGTTATTTTCTTTCACTACCTGCGTATTCGGATCAATTTTTTGAAGTGCCGGGTAACCAAGTTGTGTTTGTAGTGTTTCTAAAAGATCGATCGACATGGTTTCTTTTTTTTAATAACTGATATGTGGTTGCTGCAGCAATAAGCTGCATGCTATTTTGTTCTCAGATTGTATTCTGAACCTGTTTCTTTTTTATGTACAGGAGTTTTTTCACTGTATAAAAAAAGAAACCCGGCAATTAGCAGGGCAGTTATAAAAGTGATGACAAGTATATGCGAAAGCTTCAAGGTGTTTTTCATGTTTACAGGAGAGATTTAAGCGGTAATGAAGAGGGAAAATAAAACAGAAGCACGGTTGCTCCTGTTATTAAACCCTGATGCTTCCACCTAACACGCCAAAGGTTTTCAGCAGCCAGATGACAACAGCAATCACTACCACAATATTCAGGATGTTTTTGATCTTACGATCCATCGGAATATAGGCATTGATCAGCCATAAGAGAACTCCTACAACTATCAGTACAATAACAATGGTTAACAACGGCATAATATAAAGTTTAAATGATTGGATTAAAGGTGGTTCATTTCAAGTTCAGCAGCATTATAATTCTGTATTTAAAACTTATATCATTCACACATTTTCAGTATCAGTACGGCTGGTGACCGAAATCAGCAAAACCATTCTGCAGATTGGCATAATTTAGGACTACCTTTAAGAAAATAGTGTTGTATCCTTTACAAACAGCCCGGTAAGATTATTGGTGAAGCGGCAACAAATAATTAAGAGTGGGCATATGAAGATCTACATAAAAAATATGGTTTGCATCCGTTGCAAAATGGTTGTAAAAGAAGAATTGGCTAAACTTGGAATTGAACATAAAACTGTTGAACTGGGAGAAGTGGACTTAACCGCACCTTTTACAGCTGAACTACATGATCAATTAAAGACAAACCTCACGAAGTTTGGGCTTGAGTTGATGGATGATAAAAAAAGTGTACTTATCCAACGGATCAAAAATGTAATTATTGAAATGGTTCATTATTCAGATGAACCGCTTGTTGTTAATTTTTCTGTTTACCTGAGCGAGAAACTAAACCACGATTATACGTACATGGCCAACCTGTTCTCTGAAGTGCAGGGAACTACCATCGAAAAATTCATCATTTCACACAAAATAGAAAGGGTAAAGGAATTGCTGGTGTATAATGAGCTAAACCTTACAGAGATCGCTTATCTTATGCATTACAGCAGTGTTGCTCATCTCTCAGCCCAGTTTAAAAAAGTAACCGGGCTAACTCCTTCTTACTTTAAGCAAATGAAAGATAAGAGAAGGAATATGTTGGAAGACATGTGAATGTTGTAACTATTTCCCGGTTAGCTGTAAAATTTCTCTCTGTATTATCAGTAAACTTTGTAACAACCGTATTTTGGTTTGCGGGATTGCATTAGTATGTGTTGTAAGCATACCATTTGTGCTCCTGTTGCTATCAGCCTTTTCCGTTTCAAAATGTAAACATTTCATTATGGGTAGTTACTACAGCCTTTTATTGATCATACCTTCTGCAATTCTGTTTTTAGTTGTAAAGCATTTTGTTGGAAAAAAGAAGGACAATGCAGTTTCGTTGTTTAAAGCTGCTTTAAAAGAGGAAAATACCGGTCGCTTTGAAGCCGCTATCCTACAATATGAACTTGCTTTGCAGGAGGCCGAAAAAAAAGGTTTCGATAAATCATTAAGATTGTTGATCAGTGAAAAACTGAAAGTGCTGCATACCATTACAGAGTATGAAAAGGAAATGTATATACACCCAAGGGTGTATAAGATAACACCAGGAACAAAGCTATAAAGTTATAAAGTTCAATTTATGAATGTGTGAATTATATAATGACATAATATGAGTTTATAAGAATAAAGGGGGCTTATCAGGTAGCTTTATTTCCTTATATACAGATAATCTATACTCAACATCCGGTAGAGTTTTGGACTAAGTCCCTGTTGCCCTCCAGCAGGGGCTTCTTTCTTAATCGGTCATTATTTTTTGCTGGTATGAATGATATAAGAATAGTTCTTCTGTTTATAACAATTGTACAGATTTGTAGATGGAACTTTGCAATAAAGATTTGTTTAACTAAACCGTATTAAAGTATAACCAATCAAAAGAAAAACACATGGACAAGAATGAGCAAAACAGGCAGGTAGATACGGGAGAACTTGAAAAATCATTGGCGCATATTATTGTGGAGATCATTGAATACATTCCTAATTCAGTTGTGATCAAAACAATTTTAAGGAAGTCATCTGGTAATATCAGCGTGATGTCGTTTGACAGTGGGGAAGGATTAACAGAAAAAACCTCACCCTTTGATACGTTTGCCCAGATTATTGAAGGCAATGCCGAAATTGTAATTAATGGTGTTTCTAACTTATTGCAGTCGGGGCAAGGCATTATTATACCTGCACATTTGCCCAATTTTATACGACCCAATGGACGTTTTAAAATGATCCTGACAATTATTAAAAGCGGATACGAGTAAATATATCATTTGAAAATTAACATAAGCAAAAAGCCCTTGAGAATTCCGGGGCTTTTGCTTGTTCCTTCCTTCCTGCAACTACTTTAATGAATAAAAAAAAGCTCCTGATCAGGAGCCTTTTTGATTGGGATGCAGTAATCATCAATACCTGCTCTCAATAATTTGAAACTATAATTTTCGTACTGGTTTGTTCACCGCTTTCTCTGCTGATGACCTTGAGTAAATACATACCACTTGTGAGCTTGTCAATTTCAAGGTTATTGTCTGTAAGCCCTCTCCATTGCTTCACACGCTTGCCATACATATCAACCAATATAACATCACGTACCAATTTGTTTTCATTGAATACAATCATTACACGGCCATTTGTACTTGGGTTAGGATAGATGATCATTTTTTCTTCCTGTCCTTCACCACGCACTACTCTGATACCGCTTATATTGGTTTTTCCATCAAAATCTATTTGTTGAATACGGTATTGTGTAAGCGCTTTACTGTTGTTCAGATCTGTAAAGGAATAACTGAGGGTTGAACTGCTGTTGCCTCCAATGGCTCTTGATGGAATAAATGCAGCCTGTTGCCATGCACCGTTTCCTGTTTTGCGTTGCACAACAAAACCCCTGTTATTTTCTTCTGTTGCAGTTTCCCATTTCACCAGCACATCTGTATTGTTGATGCGGTTAACATCAAACGAAAGGAAACTAACCGGTAGCGGGCCGCATGCTGTTGCAGGAAAGAAGAAAACTCTTGAAGCATTAACAGCTGCACCGGTTGTTTGTGTAATAACCACAAAAAGACTCTGTGCACTGTTTGCCAACGGAATAGATCCACTAATGGGAAGACTTCCTGAACCTTCAACAGTAAACATCGTACTGCTTTGTATCAGGGTATCGGTAGTAATGGCAAAATGACCATCATTGTTCACGTCTGCATAAACTCTGTAATATCCACTGATAGTTGTTGAGGTGTTATTGGTGATGGCTCCTGTATAAGAATTAGCAAAGCAATTCACAAAGCCAAATACGGATAAATATCCTGCAGAAGAACGGATGCCGCAATTAACACAATGTGCTCTTTGTGCTGTGGCCGACTGGCTCGACCAAAGATCTGCTACAATTACAACCGGAGTGGTACAACTTACAGGTGAGGTGGCAATAATACCATGCAGTGTTACGATTGCTGATCCATCAGGCAATACCACTTTGCTTGCGCTGTCCATTCCTGCAAGTGGTACTGTAGCATCAGGCGGATAAGAAGTTAGAACTACCGGAGTTGCGCCTGTATTATCAAGCCCAATATTGATAAATGATTTTACAAGGTCGGCAAATTGAGGTGCGGCAATAGATCCGTTGATTGTACTTTTCCCGTTTTCACATTTGAAATAATTAGGATAATCATCCTGCAGCCAGGCATGAATGAAAATAAATTTGTTACCGTGATTGTCTTCAATGTTAAATGTAACATCAAACTTAACAGTGCAACTTGTGGCTGTTCCGCCAACAACAGTAATATTCTGTACAAAAATGTCGGAAACTGTACATTGAGCTGATGCACTCTTACTGCTGAAGATCAAAGCAATAACTAAAAAGAATGAAAGTAAAGAAGTTTTCATGTGTTAAATGATTAAGATGAAGAATAGTTTATTTCTCAAGGGAATTGAGGTCTTCAGCTAATACATCTAACGATTTGAAGTATAGTTTGGGAGTATTGAATTTACAGTACAAAGGTTACTGTTTGAACCTGCTTTTTTGTTACAGACTGAGCAGCAAAAATTATAATATTCACACATGTTGCTTTGTTAATACAACAGTCTTATTTCTTTCCTTTCGGGTGAATTATTTTCAGGTTGTTGCTGTCGCCCAGCAGAAAACCAAATGGTCTTAATGGCTCTATGCGGTCAAACACAAGTTTCAGTATGGCAATTACAGGAATAGAGAGAAACATGCCGGAGATGCCCCACAATGCAGCGCCTGCAATAACAGCTATTAAGGATACAAGTGCATTCAGCTTTACTTTGGCACCGATTATTCTCGGAACAATAAAGTTGTTATCGATAAACTGAATGATGCTGTACAACACAGCCACATAAATTACATACACCGGTTCTTTTGTTACCAATGCAATGATCATGAATAAGATCAATGCAATTAAGCCGCCAATATAAGGGATGATGTTAAGTAAAGCTCCTGCAATACCCAGCAGCAAGGCGTAGTTGATGCCCAATGCAAACAAACCGATGATGTTTAGCGATGCAACAATGAGAAATTCAAAGAAAAGACCAACGAGATAATGTTGAATGATCGTTTTTGTTTCCCCCAGCAGTTCGGTTGTTTGTTCATGATTGGCGCGGCCGGTAGCTTTGCGTATAAATTGTAACAGGTGTGGTTGATAATACAGGATCATAAATGTGTACACAGGTATCAGAAAGAGCATTGTTAATCCGTTACCCATATTGGTAAGGGTAAAACCTATCACCGCATTGCTGCCGTTAAGCAGCTCTGCTTTTGATTGTGCGATCCAGTTCGTGATCTTTTCTTTCTCAATGTTGAATGCAGTTGATACCCAATTAATAGCACTGCCTGAAAATTCGTTGAACTTATCCAGCAGTTGGGGAAATGCGTCTTTTAAATTTGTTGCCTGTGTAGAAAGCAGCAACATGAGTGCTGCAAAAAGAAGTAATACAATAAACAGAATGATCGTAATAGCAATTGCACGGTTAATACGTCGCTTCACAAGAAAATGAACGGCGGGGCTAAGCAATACAGCAATGATACCTGCAAAGAGAATGGGAACGATAAGATTGCCTGCAATGGAAAGTATACTTACCAGCACATATACTCCCGTAAGTAAAACAAATGCTTTTACATAGAACGGTAGCTTAAGAAGCTGATTCATGATTAAGTTGCCGGCCAGCTAAGTCCGGTGCTTGTTTTTTTCTGAAGAGCTGTTTGCCAAACAACAGTAAGGTGTTGCCAATAAGTTTGATTGTTTCGGGGTTTCTTGACATAACATTACTGATACCAAACAGTACAGCATTGCCTGCAATTTTTCGTACAAATCCGGGAGATTTTCCTGCAACAAGTAGTTTAGCAGCATAACCTGCAGCCATACCTGCTGATGTGTTTACAAGATTATCTTTTAACTCACCTGATGAAGTGATGTCAGTAAAAATATTTTTCAACACATTTACCGGTTTCAGACTAAGTAATGCCTGGTTAAATTCTTCAACCAGCAGCACTCCATCTTTCTGATGCTTTTGTTCTGCCAGCTCAATAGCTTCTGCAAGATCTGCTTCTGTTACGATAGAACTCATGATTTGTCCTGGTTAAGTGTTTGCTTAATAATAAAACGGCTTACCGGGTTACGTAACCATTTGGCTGCTGTGAAATACAGTATGATACCAACAATTAAATAAAATCCGGCAACAGACATAAAACCAAAATATGGTTTGCCCAGCAGTTCACCCAACCACATGGCAATGCCGATGTTGAATAGAAATATAAACAGGGAAAGCGTTAATAATACAAACAGGTTGCCGGTAAAAACAGTTGCTACAGGAATAAGTTTTTGTACAGCCTTGAGCTTGGTGAGTTCAAAACTTGTTTTACCATATTCCTCCACTTGCGAGAGCAATACTTTTACGATGCCATCTGTTTGTTCCATTGTATGAAATTTCATGTTTCAGGTAATGCTGTTATGCACAATCATGAACACTTTCCTGTTTATGCGTTTGTAATTACGTGTTTTGCTTTGGCTGAAGGGTTGCATGCAGCTGTTCAGCTTTATGCTTGCCATTTTCAGCTAAGCGAATCGCTTCATCCTTGGCTGATTCAAACTTTTCTGTAATACTGTCAATAAAGTCGTTGGCTTTATCTCCAAGGTCATCGGTGAAATCTTTGCTTCTGCGGGCAATAGTTCTCCTTGTGACAGATCCTTTATCGGGAGCAAATAAAATTCCTAACGCTGCACCTACTGCTACACCAGCCAAAACGGCTGATACAATTTTTCCTGCATTCATATAATTATTGTTTTATTAGTGTGAATAAAGATCGTGCAGTTTACAGTGAAGTTCCTTACAGCATTCATCCGTTTTGTTGTATCATTCACAGGTTGTAATGCGTTAAATGTTTTTTCTGTAATTGCGTGCGTAGCATGTTTCGTTGTAATTTTTCGATCGTTAAACGGGCCATGAGGTAACTCACAGTTGATTCAGCCCCTTGGTTCAGGTTTACTGAATGTTCTTCCACGCCATCATAACAACCACCTGTGCACGGATTATAAATAACCTGCTGCAGATGATTGGCTCCAAGAAACCAGTTGAAAGCGATGTCAATTTTATCCCGGTAGCTTTGCTTCTTGAATACTTCATAAAATTTACTCAATGCAAGAATGGTATAAGCCACATCAATTGGTTGTTCACCACCGTTTTTTTGCAGCAACACTTCTTTTCCTTTGTGCATCCATGTTTGGTTTGATATTACTCTGATCTTTTCTTTGCCGAATAATTTGCCCAATAAAAAATCAAAGGAGCGAACGGCTGTTTCTTTGTAAGCATCGTAGCCGGTGGTGATCCATGCACAAAGCATTGCTTCAGGCAGCACACTGTTGGCATACGTAAGATAGCTTTCATACCAGCACCATTCTTCTTCCTGCTCATGCCGGTACATTTGCAACAACCTGTTGGCCATTTCGGTAATGAGCAAACTGTTTTCGGTGAGTTTTATTTTCAGATGACGGTAATACAATCCTTTAATGATAAAGCCCATTGCACGGCTTGAATGCAATGTGCGCAGATAGGGAATAGCTTTCTGGAACATATGATTGGCCATACTGGTAAGTTGCACCGGAAGCAAAGGACGCAATGAAATTAAATAGCCCAATGCCCAGATGGATCTGCCGTTGGCATCATCTAGATTTGTTTCATAATTCTGTGCGGTAAACTTTTTTTCTGTGTTTACATAGTTGAGAAAACTTCCATCGGCTTGCTGACAAAATCCAATAAAGCGCAGGTAGATGGTTATGTAGCTGATGTCGGCTTTGTCTCTTGTTAAATCAAAGTGCTGACACATGGCAATCATTGCTCTTGCGTTATCATCAACTGTATAACCTGATTCGAGGTCAGGATGATTGATCTTTGAAAACTGGATCATACCAAAATCAGTTGTCATCTTTTTCAGATGATCAAGATGAACAGGTGGTACAACATAGCGAAGCGGCACATGGTCATCAACCAGTTTTTTAAATAACAATGCATGTGCAATGGCTGCATTTTCCCATGCAGTGGAAGCCATGCGGTGCAATCCGTTTGAGCTGATGGTAGTTCGTAATGTTTCATTATCCAGCAAGCTGTTTACTTCTTTGGCCAGTTGGTCCGGTCGTTCAAAATCAATAATGATACCTGCATCATGTTTTAATACTTCCCTTGCATGCGGAATAGGAGTGGAAATAACAGGGCAACCGCAACTGATGGCATACGAAAATGTTCCGCTCACAGCCTGGTTACGATCTTTTGATGTGAAAAGATAAATATCAGTTAGCTGCAGGTATTCAAGTAATAACGGCAAAGGAAGAAAGGAGTTGATAAACTGTACATGATTATCCAGCTTTAATTCCTGCACCATTGTTTGCAGCATCAGTCTGTAAGCCTCACCATCCCTTTTTGCAATAGATGGATGGGTTTTTCCAATAATGAGAAACAACACAGTTGGGTGCTGTTGTATAATAGCCGGCAACGCACGCAAAGTAGTTTCAATGTTTTTTCCTGAGCCCAATAAGCCGAATGTTGAAAGAATGGTGCGGCCGGTTAAATGATATTTTTGTTTCAGTGTTGCTTTATGTTCATGTGGAACGAGGTGAGTGCCGTGTGGTATCACCGTAATTTTTTTCAATGAAAGATGATAATCACTCAACAGGATTTTTTTGGATGATTTGGTCATCACAATCACTGATGCTGCAAGCTCACTGATCTGCTGCACCTGCTCCAGCAGTTCTTTGCCTGGCAATGGCAATACGGTATGAAAAACGATTGCAAATGGTTTGTGCAGCGATTGTAAGAAACGAAGGAATGCAGCTTCATGCTGTCGGAAAAACCCAAATTCATGCTGAATCAGTATCATTTTTACAGCCGTATCTGCTTCAATGCTTTCACCCAATCGTAGAAAAGCATCTGCATCATCTGTATTCAATAGATATTTGATGGGTTCAGTATAGGTATGTGTTTCAGTATTTGATTCAAGCGCACAAATACTGAAGTTGAATGAGTCATCAAATTTATTGACCAGTGCTTTAATAAGATCCTGCGAATAAGTGGCAATACCACATTCACGGGGCGGATACGATGTGATCAATAAAATTTCAGGCAGCTGCTTCGTGCCACTCATTAACTGCAGATCATTTCCCCATGCTGTTAATTGGCTAAACAAGGTTGGGGAGGGGATGTGTATGAGGTCCTTCATTTGTTGTTTCATCTTTCTTTCGGTTAAGTAATAACTCAGTGAGCAAGTCAGACATACTTACGCTGGCACAGGCAACATGCTCATCAGCTGCTCCGTAATAAATGTAGAGCGTATCATTTTCTACAATGGTACCGGTTGGGAAACAAACATTGTTCACTTCACCTTTCAGTTCCCATTCCAGGTCGGGTTTGAACAATGCATAGGGGAGTCGTGCAATTTCAATAAAAGGGTTGTGGAGATCAAGCAATGCAGCACAGGCGCAATACACATAACCTTTCACTGTGTCATGCACACCATGATAGATCAATAACCAGCCTTCAGCTGTTTCAATTGGCGGGCAACCTCCACCAATATAGCTTACTTCATGTTTGTGTTTGGGCGCCAGTATAATATTATCGTCGAGATGCAGAAAATAGTTTTGCCAGAATTCCGGTGTAAGATCTGTCAGCTCGTTAAAAGCCACTAGTTGTATATCGGGCCGTATGCGGTGCAGGAAATGCAGCATGCCGTTAATGCGCCGTGGAAAGAAGATCACATTCTTATCCCACATCAGCATTTTATTATTTTGTTGGGATCGTAAACGAAAGTCTTCATTAAAGCGTAGATATTTTTTATTGATTTTTTCTTTTGATTCAGCCAGGTGATGGAATACATCGTATGTAATTTGTGGTGTGATGATACCTCTCTTTTGCCAATTCTGCAGATCGGTTGAAACCGCAAGGGCACCTAAAGCATTAGATCCATCATAGGCTGTGTAGGTGAGATAAAACAAATGATCGATCTTAACAATCCGTGGATCTTCCACGCCATGTACCTCATAATCAAATTGCGGGAAAAGTACCGGTGTGTCGTAACGTTCTTCTATTTCTAAGGGGCTGCTGAGCCTGCAATAGCCAATACTTGAATAATTTCCTTTCGCTACTGCTCTGTAAAAAATATGAATGGAATTGTTGTAACTGATAACAGCGGGGTTTAATACACCGTCACACTCAAAACCAAGTTGTGTTTTTTGCAATAAGATACCTTTTTTTTTTACTGCCAGCATAGTTGTACAATATTGATCGGGGTTAAGCGGGCCAACCAAATTCTCCTTCATGTAAAGTTGAAGAACAGACTACAACAGGTAGTTATATGCTTGCAGCAAATCATTATATGATTCACACATACGTAAAAAAAAGGGGCTGTATAAACAGCCCCATACCTTAAACCTATCATACCAAATGCTATACTTCTGAAAATTAATACGATGTTTTTAATTCAACCCTGCGGTTTTTTGCACGACCGGCATTGGTATTATTATCTGCGATTGGATTAGTTTCACCAAAACCTGTACTCTTTAATCTGTTTTCTGCAATACCTTTTTCAATCAGGTAAACTCTTACTGCACTGGCTCTTTTTTGCGAAAGGGTCATATTAAATTCATCACTGCCTTTACTATCAGTATGGCCTTCAATAGTGAGGATTGAGTTTTCGTAAGTCTTAAGAATGGTTACCAGTTCATCAAGCTCTGTAGTAGAAGCAACTTTTAAAACATCACTGTTTGTTTCAAAAAACAGTTTGCTTGCAATGTTGGTAATTTTTTGTACAACTTCCGGCGTAAGCTCAGGACAACCTTTGTTTGCAATTGTTCCTTTTGATGCAGGACAACGATCATCAATATCCGGTACACCATCAGCATCTGTATCAGGACAGCCTTTCAAACTTGCAGGGCCTGCTGCATCAGGGCAACGATCTTCTTCATTCACAACTCCATCCATATCGTTGTCAATTGTGCAACCTGTTTCATTTACTTTATAACCTGCTTTTGTGTCAGCGCATTTATCATCAATATCCGGTACACCATCGGCATCTGTATCAGGGCAACCTTTTAAAGCTGAAGTTCCTGCTACATCAGGGCAACGATCATCTGCATCAGTTATACCATCTGCATCTTTATCGGGGCAACCATTTAATGCAACAGTGCCTGCAATATCAGGACAGTTGTCAAGATAGTTGGCAATACCATCAGCATCTGTATCAACAGGGCAACCATTTTTATCAACAGCTACCATTGCAGGCGTGTTGGGACATTTATCTAACCTGTCGGCTATACCATCATTGTCTGCATCTTTTTTCTTACCGAAGTTGAACGTTAATCCGGCAGAGTGAAACAGGTATTCATCATTCTTTCCTGCACTAACACCATCTCTGACATCTCTGTTTGAAAACATAAAAGTTTCCTGTATGTTTAAGTTTACGGATGGACCTAATTTAAAGTTCACACCTGCACCAGCTGTTGGTGTTGCAAAGTCAAGATTCTTTTTTGTGATCTGCAGTTTCTTGTCGAACAACATTGCGCCAAAACCACCAAATACGTATGGACGAACCGGTAGTCTTTCATTAAGTAAGTGCAGGCGTAAGTTAACGCTGGCAGTAGTTACATCGCTTATAAAATGACCCGAAGGACGGTTAAACCCGATCTTTCCTCTTGTACCTGTAAGGTTAATATCGAGATTGGAACCGATATAGCGGGATACTGTTAAGCCTCCAAAACCATAAAATGCCATATCGAATTTATAGAAATCATTTCCCAGATCACCTTTGTATTGGGTGGCACCTCCGTGCAAACCAATCGACCATTTTTTATCAATGGTTTGTGCAAATGCTATGTTTGTAAGTACAATAAGAGAACATAGCAATGTTAGCTTTTTCATGTGTTTGTTTAATATTATTATTCTGCAAAGGTGGCCCTGTATTTTTTCTAAAGCATTACACAACAAGACGCATACATTATATCATTCACACATAAAACGTTTCATTTGTTAATGGACATAAAAAAGCGGGATAAATAAATATCCCGCTCATCCACTTCCAATTGACCCGATCTGAAATTATTTGTTATCAGTAAAAATATCGCCGATTGCTTTGCCAAGCTCATCCAGATCGTGATTAAACTCTTCTTTAAATTTCTCCCAATCGGTTTTGTTTGTTTCGTAAGCAGTAATTTTTAACCGAAGATCCCTGTTACGTTGCTCAAGCGCTTCAATACGATCAGCACGCATTTTATCGAATAACTTTCCGGGCTTTTTCATGTTAACCTTAATTTCCGCAATACGTTTTTCATTTGCTTCAATTTTTGCTTCAGCATCTGCTTTAAAGGCAGCCCACTCTTCTGAAGTTGCTATTTTTACAGTAACAACGTCATTCTTTTCCTCGATAACAATTGTATCTTTCTTTGTTTCATTTTCTGTAGTGCCATCTTCTGTGCTGTTATTACAGCTTACAAGTGATACAGCAGTAATTAAGGTTATAGCTGAAAATAAATAAATAAACTTTTTCATTATGATTGTTTTTGATGAATAAACTGATTAAATCTCTTGCAACTGTTACAGGTAATTTCTGATTGTTCCTGTAAATCGCTGTATGCAAAAGTGATTTTATTTTACTTCTTTCTCTTACAGGATTTGATGATAGTATTGTAAGATTCACACATTCATTATTACTACCCCCGGTTATCCTTTCTTTTTTTCTTCTGCGGCTTTCAGTTCGGCAGCTTTTTTATCCGCTGCTTTTTTTGCTGCAGCTTTTTTCTTTCTGTTGAAATAGCCTTTCAGCAGAAAAGTTTCTTTTGCAGCTTCCATATTCTCCGTTAAGCCCTGGCTGCTTGTTTTCATATTCTGCATGGTTTGGCTCAGGTTATTGGCAATTGTCGGATCTTGTATCAATCTTCCCAATGTGCCATTGCCACTATTTACTTTGATCATTACTTCTGCAAGCTGTTCTGTTATAACTTCTGCGTTAGCAGCTGATATTTGTAAGCTGGCGATTATTTCTGCTGTTTCAATTGGTTCTTCTGATTCGAGTAGTTGTCCTTCTTTTACAATTGGTGATTCAGTACTCCCTTGTGAAATGATCACCAGCTTATCACCGATAATTCCATCTGAAGCAATGATGGCCTTGCTGTCTTTTTTAATAAATTTTTTAACGCTGTTCTTGATCACCATTACCACCTTCACCGTGGAATCGTTAATGATCGTAATATCATCAACCGTGCCAATTGTAATGCCGGAGAAACGAATGTTATTACCTACCTGTAACCCACTTACATTATTAAATGTAGAGGAGATTGTAAACACGGGCGTGAACAGATTATTCTTTTTACCAATAATAAACAGGACCACTGCGAATAGTAAAATACCTCCAATAATAAACAGACCCAGCTTTATTTTATATGATTGTGATGTTGTATCCATAGTAAATTGTTTTTCTTTATTGAAAAGAAAATGATTGAATGTATTCGTCGGTTGATTGTTTGAACTCCTCCGGTTTCCCTTCTTTAAAAACAGTGCCATCTTTCAACATGATCATACGGTTAGCAGTATGTAAAGCGCACTTAATGTCATGCGTAATGATGATAGAAGATGTTTTATATTTCTTCTGCACATCCATAATAAGGGCACTGATCTCATCTGATGTAACAGGATCAAGTCCGGTGGTAGGTTCATCATACAACATGATCAAAGGATCAACCACAATTGTTCTTGCAAGACTGATACGTTTGCGCATGCCACCTGATAGTGCTGATG
>NZ_DATGWT010000031.1:0-1640 GCF_035299325.1 Lacibacter sp.
TTTCCGGCTAAATATTTTTTTGTTTCCGGCACCCGCATTTCATAGCATCACCTGTTGCGTCGCACTCTTGTTCTCCATTGCAGAAAGCTTCTATTCTTCTTAACTTAGAAGTATGAACAAAGAAGTGCAATCGATCATCAGTAATCTCGAACGAGTGTTAACCGGTCAGCCTTGGTATGGCGAAGCAGTAATGCCCATGCTGCGCAAAATTCATCCTGCAGTGGTGTACATCAACCCAAAAAATTCGCATGCAGCCATTGAAATATTGTATCACATGATCACTTGGTCTGAGTTTACCTTAAGCCGTTTGCAAAACAAACAGGACTACGATCTCAAAACAGCCGAAGCAATGGATTGGCGCATGATCGACCCAAAAATTCATACCTGGGAAAAAGGATTGAACGAGTTTGAGCAAATTCACAAACAGATTTTTGCTGAACTACAAACCAAAGACGATGCTTTTTTAAAAGAGATGGTCGATTACCGTGAATATAATTTCCGTTTTATGTTGAATGGGTTGATACAACATAACATTTACCACCTCGGTCAGATCGCCTACCTGAAAAATCTATTAGGCGAATAATATAGCTCACAGATTGCACGGATGTTTACAGATTTTTGTATCTCATCCTTGTTATCTGTGAAATCCGTGAGCAACTCTCTTGCAAAAAAGGGTTAAATCCCCCTGTCCTTTCGAAATGTCAGTTGCTATTTTGCCGGAAATAGTTGCTGATGATCCCTGTCTGGAAAAACATCCCCTTCCTACGCATTATCATTCCGTTAAGTGCCGGCATTTTAGCAGGCTGGTATTTTTCGTTGCATTGGCAAATTGCTTTGATCGCAGCAGTAGTTGCTCTCCCATTCTTTCTTTACCTGCAGTTCAGTGGCGAACGAAGCCGTTTTTATAACAGTTGGCTTGATGGTCTTTCCTTCAACATCATTTTCATTTCACTCGGCATTGCACTTGTTTGGCTGCAACAAAAACCACATCAACCAAACTGGGCCGGGCATTTTTATGAAGAAGGCGATGTGGTGCAACTCCGTTTACTTGAACCATTGAGCGAACGGGAGAAAACATACAAAGCACTCGGTGAGATCAGTGTTGTTTATCATCAGCAAAAAGCAAGAAAGGTAACAGGCAGGGCAATGATCTATTTTCGAAAAGACAGTATTGCACCTTCATTGCAATATGGCGATGTAATTCTTGTTCGCAGCAATTTGCAGGAAATAAAAAATGCAGGCAATCCCGGCGGGTTCGATTACAAGCGATATGCTTTGTTCAACAGCATTACACATCAACTGTTTGTAAAAGCAGATGAGTATAAAAAAATACCGCAGCAACAAACAACTCTCTTCTATAAAAAGATGTATGAGTTCAGAACTTATATTCTGCAAACGATCCGCAAGCATGTAAAAGGCGATATGGAAAGCAGTATTGCAGAAGCATTACTCATCGGCTACCGTGATGATCTCGACAGGGACCTGGTGCAGGCATACAGCAACACAGGTGTTGTACATATCATTGCAGTAAGTGGTATGCATCTTGGTTTGATCTATGGCTTATTGATGTTTCTTTTAAAAGGTTTGAACAGAAAAAAACGGCTGAAAATAATAAAAGCTGTTTTGATCATTACATTGTT
>NZ_DATGWT010000032.1:0-2729 GCF_035299325.1 Lacibacter sp.
ATGAGATGCAATTACGAAATTACAGTTCCAAAACTGTAAATTCATACAGTTCACTTCTATCAAAGATAGAAAGTTTTTATCATCTGCCATTTGATCAGATATCCACTCAACAACTCAAAGACTATGTACTGCAAAGGATTAGCAGTGAAGGAATCTCCACTTCCATGATCAATCAATACATTAGTGCCTTCAAAATAATGCAGGTTGATGTGCTTAAACGTAACTGGGAACAGATACAGATTAAACGTCCCAGACGTGTAAAAAGACTCCCGGTGGTTTTATCAATTGATGAGGTTGAGAAGCTGATTGCAGCAACCAGGAACCTTAAACATAGAGCAATTATTATGTTGGCCTACTCTTCAGGTTTGAGACGACAAGAAATCCAGCAAATAAAACCTTCAGCAATTGACTCTTCACGTATGCAAGTACATGTGGTTCAAGGTAAAGGCAAGAAAGACAGGTACACTATCCTCTCCCCAAAAGCGCTGGAAGTGCTCCGTTTATATTATAAGTATGAAAGGCCTTCCTGTTTTTTGTTTGAACCACAAGGTAAGAAAGGGAAGCAATTAGCAGACGTGACATTGAACTGTATTGTAAAGAAACTAGCTGCTAAAGCAGGGATAAAGAAGAGGATTTCGTTTCATACCCTCCGGCATTGTTTTGCTACCCATTTATTGGAGAAGGGGGTTAATCTGAAGCTTATCCAGCAACTTTTGGGACATGTTTCAATCAAAACTACATCAGGATACCTTCATTTAGCAAATGTTAATCCTGCAAGCGTGATTTCACCATTAGACTCCATGAATTTTTAAACTATGAAGTCATGGAAAACACGAAACAAGATATTGAGCTTGCTGATATTTTCAGCGACCAGGCAACTCATTTTCTAAACAATCACAACTTGTGCCCTGAGCAGCAAAAGGCATTCAATGCCATCATACAATGTCGTACTGCAGTGCTGGGTGGGCATGTTGATCATTGTGATAACTGTGGCTACATAAGGCAATCATACAACTCATGCCGTAATAGACATTGTCCGAAATGCCAGTTTATAAAAAAAGAGGTATGGGTTGATAAACTAATGGTTAACCTACTTCCTGTTAAGCACTTTCATATAGTTTTTACCATACCTTCTTGTTTGCACAAATTGTTTTACATCAATCAGGCCTGTGCCTATAGCCTGCTTTTTAAAGCTGCCGGTAAAGCCCTTATACAATGTGCTGCAAATCCCGAATTTGTTGGTGCACAAGCTGGAGCTGTAGGTATTTTGCATACCTGGGGTCAAACGCTGATTTATCATCCTCACATTCACATGATTGTACCGGCAGGTGGCCTTTCTGAGGACCAGATGGAATGGGTGCCAGCTGGCAGGAAGTTCTTTCTGCCGGTTAAAGCACTCAGCGCTGTATACAGGGGAATTCTTTGCAGGTTAATTGAACAAGCAGTTGCTCAGAAAGCAATCAAACTTCCAGATGACGCAGGTGATTTTAACTTCATAAAAACCCAATGCTATAAGAAGAAGTGGGTGGTCTATTGCGAAAAACCTTTTTCCTGTGCCAACAACCTAATCCGGTATCTTGGCAACTACACACACCGGGTAGCTATATCCAACCAGCGTCTTTTAAATTACCAGGATGGCAAGGTGAGTTTTTCGTATAAAAATTACAAAATGGCCGGATTAAGAAAGACCATAACACTGGATGCTGATGAATTTATCAGCAGGTTTATGCACCATGTTTTGCCCTGCGGATTTTACAAAATAAGATACTACGGTTTTATGGCAATCTGTAACATGAAACTCAAGTTACAGTCATGTTTTGAGTTGATTGGAAAAGTTGCATTTTTGCCTGTATTTGAAGGTCTCACAGCACTTGAAGTATGGCGAAATATTACAGGTGGTGACCCATTACATTGCCCCAAATGCAATACTGGCAAAATGATACATCAACTGCCAATTGCTACAACACAATTTAAATCAGATTAAGGATCATAAAACACATTTAGTTCTTTGAACTGACATTTCATATTCAGGAGCTTGTTAAAAGCCATGTTGGGAATGGTATGTATACATGAATCCAACAAAATAGAAAAATGAGAGAAGCAAAACAAGATATAGTTGTAAATAATACAAGCAGAGACAAATGTCAACTACTTTAAAACCGCAAAATCCAAAAGAACTCCCATAGCGGCATAGTCCAACTCGGTTTTATTCATCATTCCTTTCACAACTTCAATTTTCATTCATTATAATTTTTAACATCAATCCATTTTTAATACATTTGTGGGAACGATGAATAAAACGCTATACGTTAGGCCATATTAAAAATGAAAATTAAAGGTTACTATACTTTACGCTGTTCAGATGTGATTGAAGATATTTCGATCTACAATGAAACTTTGGATGAGCTTGATGGCTTTGAATATGAGATTAAGCATCAGAATGTAAGCGGAATTCTAACATTCAAAATCGCTGATGATGAAAAACAAATAAGCCAAGTTAAAGATTTCGAGAAATTTAATTTTCCATGGTGTGACAATATTTTAATTATTGAAGGTTCCCTAATGTGTGAAAATGAAAATCCTGGATTCATTATTGAAAAAAGAATCCGAGATTTATTCATTTTAATTTCGATTTGCAAGAATGGAATTGTTGATTATCCAGCTGGTGAGTTATTTTCAGACAAGATTCATATTCATTCATGTGATTCTTTTGTCCATTCAATTGATTT